>JAPPOG010000004.1:131212-202132 GCA_028818225.1 Gammaproteobacteria bacterium
TGCCTGATAATCCAAGGATTGTGCCAACTGCACTATGTTGCGGAAAATCAATTAGATAGAGGTTTTTAATTCGAGGGCAGTGGCAGGAATAGCAATTTTTTTGACTCGATTTGAGTCAAATTCATGGATTGCGCGTAAATTTGCGCCAAAAAAGTGCGAAGTATGAGCGAATAACAAAGAAGCTATAAAAAGGAAACAGAGCTAGATATCCATCATGCGATCTATATCACTATCCAAAACAGGTTTCTTGGTGACTAGTGAAACACCGATAAACAACACCATCGAAGCAACAAAAGCGACGAGCTGTCCACTCACACCGTAGGGAAAGGTAAAGCCAGCTAATTGAGAAACAAAATTAATCAATAACGCCGCAGAAATTGCTGTCACCGCGCCGGCAACAGTGGCCCCTTTCCAATTCAGTCCTACCGCAACAACCGGGAAGATACTGGCGGCAAAGGTTCCCCAGCCAAAGGCGCCAAGAATTGCCACCAATGTCGCATCCTGGAAATGAGAATAAAGGGCGAAGCTGGCGGCAACGATTGCGAGTATTACTGTAACTACCCGTGCCCAGAATAATTCATTCTCCACACTCTTGCCGCGAATCGCTTTCGGTATGTCATGAATAATTGCTGCCGTGCCTATGTTGAGAAAGGCATCCGATGTGGACATGATAGCGGCAAATAAGCCAGCGAATACGACCCCTGCCAATAAGGGATTGGCAAACACTGATAAAAAGACTGAAGCGGCGTCATCGGGCAGTGCCAACGGTGGAACTACTCCATCAATAACTGCTGCCCGCATGACAATACCAATGGAAATCCAGAGCAGGGCGGCCATTACATAGCCGAACAAGGACATAGGTAGAATAGTACGGTTGTCACTCATGTTCTTGTTCATCATCATCTTGGTTATCAAGTGGGGTTGTCCTGCCAAGCCGAGACCAAATACAAAGAACCAGCCCAGGGATGCCATGATACCGGCGGCACCATAAGGCATTGCCGCTTCACCGTCATCAGCGAGAATAATGGAAGTGGCTTCCTGCATTCCGCCATCGAATACATTCATGGCGGTAAACAGAATCAGCGTGCCGGCAACAATCATGATTGCCCCCTGCACAACATCGGTATAAACCGACGCTATAATGCCGCCGGTTACACAGTAAAAAATGAGCACGGCTGAAGAAATAACAACACAGGTTACCAGGCCAATATTGGCAAACATCTCGGTGCCAGAAAGAATGGCTTGCATTACAACTGCCATGGCAAGAATTTGTGTTGCCAGGTAACCCATTACCCCAAGAACAATTGTGATGGCAATCATAAACCTTACTGCCTGACTGCCATAGCGGGCCGCGACAACATCAGGTAAAGAAATACAATCCCTTAACTCGGCAATCATACGTATACGTTTTGCTACCAGGAAAAAGCCAATGGCATAGCCTGTGGAGGAAATTACTACCATCCAGAAAGAACTGACGCCGATGGAATAGACCAGGCCGGGTCCACCTACAAAACCAAATCCACTCAAGGTGCTGGAAAAGAGAGCCAGGGCGACAACGATTGGGCCAAGTCCGCGGCCGGCAATAAAGAAGTCGCTGCTGTTATGGGTGCGGCGCATGGCCCACAGACCAGTCACGACGCAGAAGACCATATAGACGACGACAGCGCCAACGATTATCTCTTGTCTAAACGCTTCCATGTAATTACTGCTCCGAGCGCTTAGATTTCTCTTTCAAGAGGGCTTCGTACTTTTGCTGGTCTTCTGGGGTGTAAATGTATTTCCTGAATCCCCAGGTATAAATCACTACATGTGGAATTGCAGCTAGCCAGGTGCCATAGGTTGCCCAGGCTGTCGCTGTTGGAAATCCAAGAAAATAATCAGTCTCGCCGGTTTCAAGGAATTGTTGATGCCCAGAATACATTTGCCAAGCAACCAACAACATAAGTGCCAGGCTGCCCCCCATGCAAGCCAGCAGCTCGATGGAGCGGTAGCGTTCAGATATACCTAATACAGAAAGAAGAACGATTTGCACCAGCAACAAAAAGTGGAAGGCAAGTCCCAGCGTCCCGATATTCTCCATGCGGGCGGCTCCATCGCCACCTATTTGTAGTCCCGGCAGATCCGGGTGAGCCACACCGCCTGAATTGGGCACATTCTCTGCCAGAATAATGGCGAGAAGAATCGCAGCCATGAGGACACCGACTGCGAAGATTATATAAATCAACTTACTTCGCATTTTGTATTTCTTGTGCCAGGAAAGTGTTCGGCTAATTGTTTAGCTTAAACACATACAAGTGACCCCCTTCAGGGATCGCGATATCACCACCAACGAAACCGGAAAGCGTCTGGAAGTTACTGGAGCCAATCGCAACATAGACTTCTCCATCAACCTGGTAGGCCACTGGCTGGCTGCGCACGCCGCCGCCGAGTTTGGCTCGCCATACTTCCTCACCAGTTTCAGCATTGAGAGCTAAGGCATGGCCGGTGAGGCTGCCTGCAAAAACCAGTCCGCCAGCTGTGCTCAGAGTTCCGCCCATAACGGGTTGCGGATCCAGGTAGCGCCAGGCTACTTCACCAGTTTGATAATCCACGGCCGTGATATGGCCGTAGGCAACTTCCTCGGCAGCATCAACTGAGATTGGCATGCCGCCAGTGAACTGCAGGCCCTCGATATGCACACCAATTCCTTTCTGCATGAGCTGGCAGCTTTCTATTACGGGGATAAAAGCCAGGCCTAATTCGGGGTTCAGTGATCCGGCAGTCGAGCCATTCATACCGCCCATTACTCCGGGACAGACGCGATAAGTGGGCTCTTCCACTGGCAGTGCCTCGGGATTGATTACTGGTCTGCCGCCGGGCTCCATGGAAGTGGCCCAGTTAAGCTGTTCCATATAGCTGGTAGCACGAATAAATTCCCCGTTTTCACGATTGATAGCGTAGAAAAATCCGTTTCTGTTTGCTTGAACCAATGCTTTGACAGTTTCATCTTCGACATCCATATCGACCAGGAAAAGATGTGTATTGCCGTCGTAGTCCCAGACATCATGAGGAGTGAACTGGTAGTGCCATAGTCTCTCTCCAGTGTCTGGGTCGATTGCCAGGACGCTGTCAGAATAGAGGTTGTCACCTAGCCTGGCATCACCATTCCAATCGGGCGAAGGATTACCGGTTGTCCAATAGAGTATGTCTAACTCGGCATCGTAAGCACCGATGGTCCAGGCTGGTGCGCCTCCAGTTTCATAAGATGTTCCTGACCAGGTTTCAGATCCGGGTTCACCCGCTGCTGGAACCGTGTAGTGCCTCCACACTCGTTCGCCTGTGTTCACGTTATAGGCATCAAAGAAACCGCGCACGCCGTATTCGCCACCACCTATTCCAATGATCGCCATGTCTTTGACAATGAGTGGTGCAGAAGTTGCACTAAATCCACGGTAGTACTCGACAATTTCAGAATTCCAGAGGATTTCTCCGGAGAGACGGTCGAAGGCAAGAATGCGCGCATCCAATGTCGCCATAAGAACTTTATCGTCGACGATGGCCACGCCACGATTGGCCGGGCCGCAGCATAGTCTTAGATCGGCGGGTTGAGGATGATCATAGCGCCAGTACAGTTCGCCGCTGCTTGCATCCAGTGCGAACAACCTGTTAAAGGAAGAAGTGACATACATAATGCCGTCATAAACGACGGGAGAAACAGCAAACTGTCCCATAGTTCCGGTTGGAAAACCCCAGGCAAAGCGCAAGTCATCAACATTTTCTGGCGATAATTCTGCTATTGGGCTGTGGCGAGCATTGGAATAATCGCCGCCATATTGCAACCACATATCAGGATTGGCACTAATCGGTTGCGACAACAAATCTATTGTTGCGTCACCAAGCCCTTCGCCGATCGCATCTTCATTTATCCAGTGAGTTTGAGTTATAACGAGCCCTTCGCCCGGTTCCTGAATATCTACAGGTACCTCGCCCTCTCTCGAATCAGCTTCAGCCGCAGGCGGCGCAGTCTGTGCTGTCTGTTGTGGGCTGGAATCCTCCTGGCCGCAGGCAGCAAGTAATAATGTGAATAGTCCGATTATCCAAAGTTGTAGCTTCTTATTTTCTACTGATGGACTCATTTCTTCCCCCTCATTGGAATTAGTTTTCATTGGCTTCTACAAAATGTATCAGCAGCAACAGAATGGCAGAGCATAAACAGCCAAAGGCTAGGAGTCTAGCGAGCCAGAAGGAAATTTCGTCTTCTTGACAAGTTACTGACTAGGGTTCATTTTAACAGGTTCCGTTAAAGACTAGTTAGAAATTCAAAACTAGACAAATAGAAGTAAAGCGAGGTCACAATGATTACAACAAAAAAATACGGGTCAGGGCTCTTATTTAAAACCGGCTTAGTGGGAATCGTCTGTTCCGTTTTCGCTGCAAGTGCAATGGCACAGTTTACGGCGGGATCGATGGCAGAAACAGGCAAACCAGCAGCACATGCCGGCCAGCAGCCAATTAATAATCTGCCAAACCCCTATTTAACCGAGCGAAACTTTGGCACCTTGCCGGATGGTCGCAGCTGGGGTTCGGTGAGCGCAGTAAACGTCGATATCGATGGCGTGCATATCTGGGCTGGTGATCGTTGTGGTACCAACCAGTGCGCGACCACCCCAGACATTAACCCGATCGTTAAGCTAGATCCGAACGGGCGCGTAGTCACACAATTCGGCGCAGGCCAAATTCTCTGGCCACATGGTATGGATATAGATCGTCAAGGAAATGTCTGGATCGCTGACGCTCGCATCGCTAACGACAACGAAATTGCCCAGAACCCTGCTGCCGCCAATATCGGCAGCAGCGTAATGAAGTTCAGCCCGGATGGTGAGCTACTATTGACCATTGGTACTCCGGGAGAAGTAGGTGATCCACCAACACACCTGACCGATCCCAACGATGTACTGATAGCCCCTAATGGCAGAATTTTCATCGCTGAGACTCATGGCGCGCAGTTTCAAGGTGATCCGGGGCCAGAAACCAAGAGTCGCATTACCATGTGGGAGCCGGATGGCACCTATATAGGTCATTTTGGTGAATATGGCTGGGACGATGGCCAGTTCCGTTCGCCTCACAGCCTGGCCATGGATTCACAGGGCCGCTTATTCGTTGCTGATCGCGGTAACAACCGAATCCAGATATTTACCCAGGATGGTGAGTGGTTGGATACCTGGTATCAGTTCAGCCGAATCTCCGGGCTCTATATCGATCCAACAAACGACATGTTGTATGCCATCGATTCCGAATCTGATGAAAACTACAATCCAGGCGGATGGCGTAAAGGTCTCAGGGTTGGAAACGCGCGCAATGGTGAGGTGTTGTATTTCATTCCAAATCATATGCACCCAGGAAACACCGGCATGGGTGGATTGGGCGCGATGGGCGAGGGCGTAACGGCTGATGCCGCGGGTAATATTTACGCCGGCGAAGTAGGCGTTGTCTCCGGTATGACGCGATTCGTGCCGGTATTGATTCCTTAATCGCCAAGTTTGTCCGTCAGTCAGTATTAAAAACGGGCGTTGTCTTCAGACTCCGCCCGTTTTTTCTGTTTTAGTGTTTAGTCGCGTAAAGAGTAGTTATGAGTTCTTTATTTTCTCCGCTTGATTTTAAACGTGGTCCAAGCATGAAGAATCGCTTCATGCTGGCGCCATTAACCAATTTGCAAAGTCATGAAGACGGCGTTTTGTCCGATGAAGAGTTCCATTGGTTAACCATGCGCGCTAAAGGCGGCTTTGGGTTAACTATGACCTGTGCTGCTCACGTGCAGGAAATCGGTCAGGGCTTTAAGGGTCAATTAGGAATTTTTTCGGATAAACATATAGCAGGCTTATCTCGATTGGCAGAAACGATAAAGGAAGAAGGATCTGTTTCCAATTGTCAGCTTTATCACGGCGGTATGCGGGCTCCAGCGGAGGTAACAGGATTTACGCCAGTGTGCCCTTCAGATAACGAAGAAACCGGTGCGCGGGCACTTAGCACCGGGGAAGTAAAGCAGGTTGTAAATGATTTTGTGGCTGCAGCGGTTCGGGCTGAAAAAGCTGGCTTCGATGGAGTCGAACTGCATGGGGCTCATGGTTATTTACTTTGCCAGTTTTTTTCCAGCGATATTAATCATCGGGATGATGAATATGGTGGCAATTTAGAAAACAGATCGAGAATTCTCTTCGAAATTGTCGATGGTGTGCGGGAGCAGTGCAGAGAAGACTTTATGCTTGGGGTGCGGCTTTCAGCTGAGCGCTTTAGTATGAGGCTGGATGACAGTGTCGCCATTGCCCAACGACTATGTAATGAAGGCAAGATTGATTTTCTCGATATGTCTCTCTGGGATGTTTTCAAAGATCCGGTAGAAGAAGACAAGCAGGGCAAAAGCCTATTGTCGTATTTCACCGAGATAGACCGAAAAGATGTTCGGCTAGGTATTGCTGGAAAAATTCGGACTCCTGAAGAAGCAGAAAGGGCATTCGCCAGCGGCGTCGACTGGATCATGCTCGGTAGGGCGGCCATCCTGCACCATGACTTTCCGAACAGGATGCACAGCGAAGCTGACTTCATTCCAGCCGAGCTGCCAGTTACGCGCGAGTATCTTGCCAACGAGGGCTTGTCAGAAAATTTCATTGAGTATATGAATAGCTGGAAAGGTTTTGTTGCAGAATAATAATTAAAACTAGGGTTAAGAAGTGGAGCATCAAGAGTACTTACGCACCATATCTGAAGTTGCCATTACCCTGACTGGGTTTATGGGAATCGTCGCTGCAATCAAAATTGATGTTAGCGAATGGTCTGTACAAACCATTGCGCAGTTCAGCACCTTGTTGCGTGCCAGTATTTCTGCAAGCCTGCTGGCTTTCGTGCCATATTTACTATTTCAATTCATTGGGGATGAAAATTTAACCTGGAGAATTTCGGCGGCGCTATTTGCTGTAGTAATGGCGACCAATCTGTTCTTGTTCTTAAGGGATTCTGGCGGTAATTACGCTTCTTTAATACAGCGTCTGATGTTTCTTGTCGGGCCAGTGATATTGGCTGCCGTTCTTCTTTCCGTTTTCACCGAGATTGATTCAGGTGCGATGTTTTTGGTAGGAGTAACCTGGCAGATAATTGTTGGCCTCAACAATTTTGCATTGTTATTGATAAGTGATATCCGAACGCCGGAAAAACTCGCAGAAGTAAACAAAAGAGCTGTTTGATTAAAGGCTATTATGACTTTACCGAAAAAATTGGTACACCTACTAAAATGTCTTGCCTTGTCTTCTGGGCTTGCAGCTTGTGCGACCAATACCACTTCCGTACTTGAAGACAATCTTCTGGAAATTTCGATAAATGAATTACAGGTTGCTTATGCTGAAGAATTGATTAGTGCGGTCAAGCTGGTTGAGTTTTATCAGGCTAGAATCGCAGAGTTAGATCCGCAACTCAATTCAGTAATTGAACTCAATCCTGATGCATTAACAATTGCTGCAGAGTTAGATGAGGAACGACAGGCCGGACAGGTCCGTTCTTCCATGCATGGTGTGCCGGTTTTGTTAAAAGACAATATCGATACGGCTGATCGAATGCATACCACGGCAGGAAGTCTCGCGCTGGTGAATGCTCCAACTCCGGCAGAAGATGCTCACCTGGTGCAAAGATTAAGAGCTGCTGGTGCCATCATTCTCGGCAAGGCAAATTTGAGCGAATGGGCCAACTTCCGTTCCAGTTCTTCGGCTAGTGGTTGGTCAGCCAGAGGAGGGCAGACGCGGAATCCCTATATCCTGGACAAGTCTCCCTGCGGATCCAGCTCCGGTTCAGGAGTATCCGTGTCAGCCAATCTTGTCATGGTAGCGATTGGCACTGAAACGGACGGTTCGGTTGTTTGTCCTTCTTCTATCAATGGCATTGTCGGGATAAAACCAACTTTGGGTGTGGTTTCCCGTAGTGGCATTATTCCTATTGCTCACTCGCAGGATACTGCTGGTCCAATGGCTCGCAGCGTCACCGATGCAGCAATTTTACTTAATGCCATGGTTGGTATCGACGCCTCTGATCTTGCCAGTGTAGCGGCTGGCAGTCGCGTAATCCTGGACTACACCCGTTTTCTCAGTAGGAATGGATTGCGAGGTAAACGCATAGGTGTAGTGCGTCAACTATTTAATGACAGCGCGGCATTAAACAATTTGTTAGAGAACCAACTAGCGATACTGGAGCAGGGCGGCGCAACGCTAGTGGATGTCGAGTTCGATAATATGGAAGTCATGAGCGATGCCGAGTATCAGGTATTGACCTATGAATTCAAGGCTGATCTGAATGCTTACCTGGAGAATCGTGGTGGCGACTATCAATCGCTTGCTTCTCTTATAGCATTCAACATTGAAAATGAAGAACTGGAAATGCCTTATTTTGGGCAGGAAACTTTTGAACAGGCGCAAGCGCTTGGTGATCTTTCCGATGAGGCCTATATAAATGCATTGAGTACCGCTAAAAGATTATCCCAGGCGGATGGAATCGATGCGGTAATGGCGGAGTATGATCTCGATGCACTGGTTGCGCCGGGTAATGACGTCGCCTGGTCGATTGATTACGAAAATGGAGATAATCTTGGTTCCTATATCGCTTCATCCTCCCTGGCTGCAATATCCGGTTATCCGAGTATTACGGTCCCGGCTGGTTTTATCGATGAGCTGCCGATTGGATTACTCTTCTTCGCAGGTGCCTTCGACGAGCCACTGCTAATTGCTATTGCCTATGATTATGAACAGCGAAGTTTGGCCAGAAGACAGCCAAAATTTTTGTTAACAAATGAATAACATGAAGAGAATTTAGTGATGAAAAAGAATCTAATGCAAGTTTGTTTTTGTGGATTACTTTGCAGTCTTATTGCAGAGCAAGCATTCGCCCAAAGAGAGAACTGGAGTCGACCCTTTGAAGGATTTCAGATAATTGGCAATCTTTATGGCGTGGGCAGTTACGATCTGAGTGTCTTTCTGATCACGACAAATGAAGGGCACATTCTCATCAATACCGGCCTGGAAGACTCGACGCAAATGATTCGTGACAACATCGAGTCGCTTGGCTTTCGTCTGGAAGACATTCGAATTTTGCTCACCCAACAAGCCCATTGGGATCATACGGCTGCTTTGGCTGAGATTAAGGAATTAACCGGAGCGGAAATGTGGGCTACTGTTGGCGATGCACGGGTTCTAGAAGACGGGGGTTTCAGTGACCCCCATTTTGGTGGTGAGGAAACTTTTCGACCAATTGATGTAGATAAAATTATCCGTGACGGCGAAATTATTCGATTGGGAGAGCTTGAGTTAACCGTGTATCACCATCCTGGCCATACTGAAGGTAGTTCCAGTTACGCTATGGTGGTTAATGAGGACGGTCGTGAATACAAGGTCTTGATCGCTAACATGGGAACAATCAATGCAGGCAAACAGTTAACGATTGAGCCAACCTATCCGGGTGTGGCGGAAGATTTTCTTAATACTTATCGACGCCAGAAAGCCATGGATGTGGATGTGTGGGTAGCGGCTCACAACAGTCAATACAACATGCATGAAAAATATCGCCCCGGGCAGGCTTATGATGCTGATACATTCGTAGATCCCGCCGGCTTTATCAGAGCAATTGAAGCTCTGGAACAAAGTTATGAGGAATATGTTTCTGTCGAGCAATCAAGCAATTAGCTGCTTTTGAGCTTGAATCGATGGCTGAAAAACTGATTCCGATCTTGCACACCAAAGATGGCCTTGCTGCCGCTGCCTGGTATTCCCGTCTGGGTTTCGAAATCGAGGGCGAACATCGATTCGCCCCTGGCATGCCTCTTTATCTGTTTTTAAGAAGAGGAAACGACGAAATACATTTGTCAGAGCATAAGGGAGATGCTCGACCAGATTCACTCTTATATTTCTGGGTAAGCAATATCGATGAGCTTGCCAGGGAATTTGGCACCAAGCTTATCGAGCAACCCTGGGCTAAAGAAATTCACATAACTGATCCAGATGGCCATCGGTTTAGAGTGGGGCAAAGACATGAAAACGATTCTTGAGTCGACGATAAGTTGTCCTTACTGCAATCAGTCCAAATTAGAAGTTATGCCAACGGATTCCTGCATGTGGTTCTACCAATGCAGCTTTTGTGAGTCGATGCTGGAACCAAAAGCAGGTGACTGTTGTGTATTTTGTACCTTCGGTTCCATCCCCTGACCTCCGATACAGGAAAAAGCGAACAGTTAGTTTGCTCCAGTCATCTTTGTACTAATTGATTGATCGAGACTGCGCAGAGTCTTGCTGATCATAAAAAATCCTATAACGGTCGCCATTAAGAGAATACACGCACCCAGTATGGCGTTTGCAGCACCTATATTGTCAGCGGCTACCGCCAGAGGAAATACTCCAATGGGTGTTAGTCCGAATGACAGCATCATAAAACTACTCATTCGACCCCTTACACTATCATCTACCAGCAATTGAACGGCGGCATTGTTTACCGTCTGGCTGGCACTGGCGCAGATGTTGCCTAGCAATAGAGGAATCAGTGCGAGGTAGAAGTTTCCTGTCTGGGTGAAGATGGCGAGGAAAATCCCGAAACAAAAAGTACTGCCAATCATGATCTTCAGTCGGCCGGCGTGATCATCCCTGCGTGCAATCCAGATTGCACCCAGTACACCGCCAATTCCCATAGTTGCCATTAACATACCAACACCAGTTTCTTCTGCTTGCCAGGCTTCTTCTGCCAGGACCACAAGGATGTTCTGAAACGGCATAACCAGGAACATGGGCACCAACCCAAACAACAGGCAGATCAGTACAGGTCGATGATCGAGAATATATTTAAAACCATAAGCAATATCTGCGAGCAGGGGTTTCTTTTCAGAATTTGGATCATTGGAATAGCTGGGCTCGATGCCGAACATGCAGCTTATGGCGCAGGCATAAAGTGAAATAGACAAAATGTAGGCGGCGGTAAAACTGAATTGAGCAATGACGATACCCATTACCGCCGGACCGAGCACTCTATTGAGATTCATGGCACCGGCTTGAAAAGCCAGGGCACGCTGCAAGCGTTGCGGACCCACGACATGTATTGTGATTGCCATTCGGGCGGGCATGATGAAAGGAAACGCGCAGCCAGCGATAAAGGCCGTACAGAGCATGTGCCAAAATTCCAGTTGGCCTGACAGTAGTAGCACGAGAATGAACACTTCGTTGGCAACAATGAGACTCTGTCCGAATATAATTAAGCGCCGACGTTCTACGCGGTCGGTGATTGCTCCGCCAAACAGGGAAGCGATTACAAGGGGTATGGCTACCACGAGATTAATGTAGGCCAAAGCTGTCGCTTCGCCAGTTAACTCCCAGGCCAGCAAGGAGCGGGTAAGCATTTGTCCTTGCATCGAGAAAAAGAAAGCTACGTTGCCAAAGAATAACCAGCGAAATTGAACGAGTGAGAACAAATCAAAGGCATTTTGGGAAGGTGTTTCCGCTTCTGATTCGAGGGTAGAAATGGCTCGGCTCCGAAAAAATTGGCAAGAGTATCACCGATTGCTTGAGAGGTATGCAAAAAGCTTTCTTGCAATTCATAATTGGATCATGAAATTATCCCAGCAAAATAATAAAGGGTCGCGGCATTGTTATATCTTCAAGCAATCATCGGTATAGGCGTATTTATTGCGTTGGCAGTGTTGTTTAGCGAGCAGCGCAAACTGCCACATTGGAAGCTCATTGCAGCCGGATTGGGTCTGCAATTTGTATTTGCTTTCTTGGTTTTTCGATTAAATCTTCTGCAGCAAGTATTAAGTGGCATTAACCGGGGTGTATCAGCGGTTGTTGATGCAACGGAGGCAGGCAGCCTGTTTGTGTTTGGCTACCTGGGTGGCGATCCTGCCAATGTAGCTTACCCGTTTGAGGTGGGTGATCCCGGCGCTACCGTGGTTCTGGCATTTCGCATCCTGCCTTTGATTCTAATTTTTAGCGTACTGTCCGCCATTCTCTGGCACTACCGGGTATTGCCAATAGTGGTCAAAGGCTTTGCCTACGTATTGAGGAGGGGGTTGGGTGTAGGAGGAGCAGTAGGGCTTAGCGCGGCAGCAAATATTTTTATCGGTATGGTTGAATCGCCAGCCCTGATAAGACCCTATATTAAAGCATTAACCCGCAGTGAATTATTTATTGTCATGTCAGTTGGTATGGCGACCATTGCTGGTACTGTTATGGTGCTTTATTCAGTAATTCTTGAGCCGATTATTGGAAATGCACTGGGGCATATTCTCACTGCTTCCGTTATTAGTGCGCCGGCAGCGATTATGCTGGCACTCATCATGGTACCAGCCAGCAGCACGGAATCAGCCGACGATATTGCTGGTGACAATAATGATTTCGGGCCGAAATATCACAACATCATGGATGCAATTGCCAGGGGAACTAGCGATGGTGTTGCCCTGATGGTTAACGTTGGTGCCATGTTACTGGTATTAGTGGCGCTGGTGGCATTACTGAATAGTGCTTTGAGCCTTATTCCTTTTACCAGTGGCGATCCGATTTCTTTACAAAGATTGTTAGGTTACTTATTTGCGCCACTCGTCTGGTTTATGGGCGTGCCCTGGAGCGAAGCGCTCGATGCTGGCTCACTGATGGGAATAAAAACTGCGTTAAATGAATTAATAGCTTTCCTGGCAATGACAGAACTACCGGAAAATGCACTTTCTGAGAAATCTCGAATCATTATGACTTATGCAATCTGTGGTTTTGCAAATTTTGGAAGTTTGGGGATTATGATTGCCGGGCTGAGCGGGATGTGTTCAGAGCGAGCGAGGGAAATTGTTGCCCTGGCGCCTAAATCAATTCTGTCGGGAACCCTGGCAACCTGTATGACGGGTGCTATCGCGGGATTACTGTATTAAATAGCCTGCATTGGGCCGAGTTCCTGTCTACAACATGCAGTTAATACTGTTTTAACCAACGATATTCCTATAAAGGCAAAATCGCTGCTAATACTAACCGTTGACCCCCCCCATGTGCAGTGACATCTGACGAACTCGGCGCTATGGGCGAGCACTGCTGGAAGAGTCTCTAATGGCCTTGAATTCGTTGCCTTCGAACCACTCAGGAAAATCCGTGGAATTCGCGAGCCGCGTAGCAATCTCAAAGTAGAGGCGAATATCTTCAGCCGCACCACTTAAATCCCACTCTGGATCGTATTCATCGCCGGGTGCATGGTAGCGATTATCGGTGTAATCCTGAGCCTGGGCTGCTCCCCATTCTCTGCCATACTCAATGCTATCTTCGCCGGATTCAGCATAGAGGGCAGGAATGCCTACCTTGGCAAAATTAAAATGATCGGAGCGATAATAATAACCGCGTTCGGGATTCGGTTCGGCGGTGACATACCTGTCCTGAACGCTGGCAGCGTCTTCCAGATAATTTTCCAGCTCACTGCTGCTTGCACCAACCACTACCACATCGCGCATACGGCCAAATGTATTCAGGTTATCCATGTTGATATTGGCAACAGTTGTTTCAATTGGATAAGAGGGGTTTTCTGCATACCATTGTGAGCCCAGCAAGCCAGACTCTTCCGCAGTTACTGCCAGGAAAACGATAGTTCTCTCTGGCGGATCCTGTTGCATATGCA
This sequence comes from Gammaproteobacteria bacterium, assembly GCA_028818225.1. GTDB lineage: Bacteria > Pseudomonadota > Gammaproteobacteria > Pseudomonadales > Pseudohongiellaceae > UBA9145. The sequence goes on from JAPPOG010000004.1 coordinate 144,854, forward strand.
TATCTGCCAATACAAGAAGTGCGGCGGTTCCGGTCGCATTGTCGGCGGCACCGTTATAAATATTGTCACCTTCAACTTCCGGATTTACGCCGAGATGATCCCAATGGGCAGTATAAATTATTGACTCAGCCGGACGTTCAGTTCCTGGAATTGCAGCGATTACATTTTGTGAAGTAGAGGTACGCACACTGTTTTCAATGCTCACGCTCGCCTGAATGTCACCAAGCGGAACCGCTTCAAATCCTGGTTGCGCGGCAGCAGTTTTTAATTCCTGGTAATTTAATCCAGCGCCATCAAAAATTGCTTCGGCAGAATCCAGTGTTAACCAACCTTCTATTTCGGCGCGATCGCCATTTAAGTCTGCCGCTTCCAGTCCTATCTGAGGTCCTGACCAACTGCTACTTACAACTTCCCAGCCATAACCGGCGGGGCCAGTCTCGTGCACAATGAGCGCAGCGGCGGCACCTTGCCTCGCGGCTTCCTCATACTTGTAGGTCCAGCGACCGTAATAGGTCATGCTGTTTCCATTGAACAGGTTGTCGTCCTGGGTGGCATAACCCGGATCATTGACCAGGATGATTACGGTTTTGTCGGTAACGTCTACTGCGGCATAATCGTCCCAGTTTCGTTCTGGGGCAACGATGCCATAACCAACAAATACAACTTCACTGCCCTGAACGGTTACATAGGGTAACTGCTGTTGGGTCCCCACCATCATCTCTTCGCCATAGTTAAACGATGCCTCATAATCGCTACCCTGCATGTAGAGAACGGCATCACTGGCAGTGGTTAATTCGGTAACCGCAACTGGCTGAAAATAGGAATCGCCATTGCCTGGTCCGACGCCTAATTGCTCAAAATGTTCCCGCAAATAATTAATGGTTAGTTCTTCGCCTTGGGTTGCTGGAGCGCGGCCTTCAAATTCATCTGAAGCGAGAATGGCAACATGCTCATGCAGAACCTGATCGATACTGGTAGTAGAATTACCAGTGGAATCCGAATTGGCGTCGTCAGTTTCATTACTGGGAGATTCGCCGCAACTAACTAAGACTATGCAGCACACTTGAATAAGAAGAATTTTGCCCATCTTCAACAACCTCGAAAATCAATAGCAAACCAATTAAGTATCAGGAAAAAGCGAGGATATACGGGAACTCGCGAGCTAGTCCAGAGTGAGAATGAGCATCTGCCAGTTGTTCCTTGCTTTTCTGGTAGTGCATGACCAGGAAGAAATGAGGTCGAGTAATTTTACAAATTAATGTCGTCGATGTGCTGAAAGCGGTTCACAAGCTTGCCATCAATTTCAATTGTTTCAAAGAACATGTCCAAGGGTCTAACCCAGAGTCCAAAGTCGCCATACAGGGCGCGATACAATACCAGGGGCTCCTGGGTTTCGCTGTGATGGACGATATCGATCAACTCGTATTCCTTGTTCTTGTAGTGTCGATATTTGCCACGCGGTATGTCGGCATACTTTTCTCTATTCATGTTAAAAAAATTGAGGAGGCAGCCGGTCACCGGGGCGTGGGCCAAAACCCGATCCAATGCGACCACGTCGACCATCACGGTCGCCACGTGGGCCACGTCTCTGCATAAATTCCTGTGCAGCCTGTCTTTCTTCTTCGGTTAACTCTGAAAGCAGTGCAATAGACTGCTCATGTGACAGTTCCTGGTAGCGATTACTGGCACTGCGTAATTCCCGGAATGCCTGGCGTAACTTGTCGGCATCAAATTCTTCTGCGCGCATTAATTCATTTACACGGCGCATCGCCTGAAACATTTCACCTCTAAAAGGTCTGCTGGCGTCATTGCTTGCTTCCAGTATTGGTTGCAGCTCAGTTTGCCTGTCAGCGCTCAAGTCACGCACTACCCAGCTAATATTGGGAGGGAAAGGGCGCAATTGTGGCTCCTGGAAAGCAGACGCGCGGTAACTTATGCCGCCAACGAAAACCAGGTTTAAAGCGATAGATGCGATAAGTACGATTAGTATGAGTTTGCTCTTGTTCATGGTGCTTCGCTCTCCGGAATAGCAGACATCGCAAGCAAGGCGAGTTCGTCATCCCAGTAGTCCAGTTCGTCAATTTCTGAATTTACTCCAAAGCTGTAAAAATTTCCCAGCACAATTCCAAATACCAGGGGCAGACAGGCGGCCATGGCAGGGCGCCATAATCTCATTGTTAAATTCTCAGTGGGAATCAGCCAGTTCAAAAGCTGGTCGGTGATGGACTGTGCCCTGGCTGGCAACTCCTGGTTTAGAACACGTTGTTCCAGATTCGGGAATTCTGGCACAACGATCTCGTCCAGGCGATGTTCCAGCAATGCATACTCGTTAAAGATAGAAAAGGCGGATTCATCCTCAGCAAGAAGCGACTCGATGTCTTGTCGCAGCTCGTCCGGCCACTTATTTCTATCCGCGCCATGAATTTCCAGTAGGTGGATAAATTCTTCAAGGGTTTTCATATCAGTGCTTGCCCATCAGTGATTAACTACATCCGATGATGCGCTTGTCTCCTCGCTTGGGGCGCGCAGGGCGCCGCTCAGTTGTTTGCGCAATGTTCGTTTCGCTCTGGCGATTGTTGATTCCAGCGCTTTGACTGATACATCCAAGATTACGGCGGCTTCTTTATTGGAGAATCCGGAGTAGTGGCACAATACGAGTGCGCTCCTCTGGTTCTCCGGTAAGTTGTTGATCACTTTTCTTAATAACTTTCCTTGTTTCTCGCGATCTTCGCTCACACCGTAACCGTCTTGCCAATCAGCCTGAACTTCTTTTTCTACATCCACATGCTCCTGCGCTTCAGTGTTTCCATGCTTTCTCAAATAATCTACGCACAAATTATGTGTTATACGGTGCAACCAGGTTGATAATTTTGCTTTTTCTGGTTGCCACTTCTCAGCTTTAATCCAAAGTTTTAAAAATGTTTCCTGAGAAATATCTTCAGTATCATTTTGATTTCCTATAATTCCAAATGCGAAATGACTGATGGAGTTTAGATGCTGCTTTACAATAGTTTGATAGGCGGATTGATCACCATCGCAAACTGCACGCATCAGTTCTTCATCAGTCATTAGGTCGAGAGATATTAAAGCTTCCTATCTGTTAGGTGGCGATTGTCCTCCGTTCTGTCCCCCAGGTCCACCGCGACCACGACGTCCGCCGCGGCGGGGTGGTTCAAGTTCTTCAGCGCTCAGCACGCCATCGCCATTACGATCCATGCGCTCGAAATTAGCTTCCTGAAATTCAGCCAGGGTTACCATCTCATCACCATCTGTGTCCATCGCATGAAACTGCTCCGTCATTCTTGCAGCCATGCGTTCGCGCATTTGTTCACGTCTTTCGGTGAATTCCTCGTTGTCTCCACTAGCATTACCATTTCGATTGTCAAATCGAGGGCCACGCATCGGTCGCGAATTTAGAAACTCATCCAGGGTCAAGACGTCATTTTGATCCGCATCGAGACGAGCCAGGGCGTTACTGCCACTTTCCTGAAACTCGACGAAACTGATTACTCCATCGCCATTGCTGTCCAGGCTTTCGATTGTTGGACGCCCAGGCCCGCCGCCATCTGCGGCCATGCTCGCATTGCTTAAGGCAACTGTGAATCCCGCAAACACCAGCCCAGCGACCAGTTTTGACTTTTCCATGCTAATACTCCTTCAATACCAAGTTCGTCATCTATCTATACGAAGGGGACGCCGATACCCGTCGCAGTTATTCTCATTTATCGCGCTGGTTGCAGTGATCTCTTGGGTGTAAGCTTGAGAGTCCGCTATTTGCCGTACTCAGAATAAAGAAGACCCATATAAAAAAGAAGAAGGAGCAAACGATGAGTCGACTAAAAATCTTTCTGGCATCAGTCTGCCTGGTCAGTATGAGTTTCGTTACTGCCCAGGAGTACGTATTGGATCCGGATTGGCCGAAACCACTCCCGGAGGGTATCGAGTGGGGTCAGGTGCCTAACGTCACAATCGACGCAGACGGATTTATCTATGCCTTTCATCGTGCGGATCCGCCGGTGCTTAAATTTGATCCGGAAGGAAACCTGGTGGATTCATTCGGCAGTGACCTATGGGTGACAACCCCCCATGGGTTCAGGGTAACTCCCGATGGAAATACTATTTGGGCAACAGACTTTAATATGCAACGCGGCCATACGATCACCAAGATCGATACCGGCGGAAGAGTGTTGCAACGCTTCGGTGCCCGGGGTTTTTCAGGGGTCGGCCCTAATACCTTTAACGGTCCCGCTGATGTCGCGCAGGCAGAAGATGGTTCGTTTTTTGTTGCGGACGGGCACTGGAACAACCGCATTGTTAAATACGACAAAGATGGTCGTTATTTAATGGAGTGGGGAAAAAAAGGGTCAGGGCCGGGAGAATTCAACCTGCCGCATACAATAGTCATCGATCAACGAGGAAGGGTATTGGTTGGGGATCGCGCTAATTTAAGAATTCAAATATTCACCCAGGAAGGTGAATATATTACGGAATGGGGTCAGTTTGGTCGCCCCAGCGGTATGTTCATCGATGGAAATGACATGCTCTATGTGGCTGATTACCAGGAACTTCGCGGCGTTACTTATGGCAGCGCGGAAGATGGAACAGTCATGGGATTTATCCAAGGCTCTGAACCGGAAGGAATCGTCGTTGATGCTGAAGGCAATGTTTATACCGGCGAAGTAACCGGCGGTGAAGGTGGCGATGGCAGCATCATACGCAAATTTATCAAGCAGTAAGCCAAAATTTGGGTCCCTTCGATTCGATGAAATTGAAGGGACCCACTTTCATTAATCTGGTAGAATCCTGCCTCTTTTTAATGGCCATGCAGTCGAACGCAGTCTACAGGGTAGAAACCCTTTGTTTTGACGATTATCCCTATAAATTGAAAGTAATCAGAAGCGGTGGCTTCTTTGTATTCCTGATTGATTATGGAATTAGCTGAAGAAAAATTAGACGAACATCATCTCGATGAAAAAGAAGTTATCGATGTGGTGGTGCGCTTCGCCGGTGACTCTGGTGACGGTATGCAACTTACAGGAACCAACTTCACCCAGGCCACTGCCTTGTACGGGAATGATCTTTCCACTTTTCCTGATTTTCCGGCAGAGATTCGCGCGCCCGTGGGTGCTACTTTTGGTGTTAGTGCATTCCAGATTTATTTCGGCGCCGAAGACGTTACCACTGCCGGTGATGCCATCGATGTGCTGGTAGCAATGAATCCAGCCGCACTGGTCACTAATCTGGGTAATTTAATCGATGGCGGGCTAATCATTGTCGATAGCGGTGCTTTTACAGCAAAGAACCTGGCGAAAGCCAAGTATGAAAGTAATCCATTGGAAGATGGTTCGCTCGATGGCTACCGAGTGTTCAGTATCGATATCCATAAGCAAGTACTGGCAGCAGTTGAGTCATTCGGCCTGAGTCATAAAGACGCTTTGCGCTGCAAAAACATGTGGACGCTTGGATTGGTCATGTGGCTATTTGATCGTGATCGCTCTACCACAATCGACAACCTGAAAACAAAGTTTGCCAATAAGCCGGAAATTGCCAATTCCAATATCGCGGCATTAAATGCGGGGCATGCTTATGGTGAAACTGCGGAGCTGCCAGCAGGCATTCATGTATATAAAGTGCCAAAGGCAAAAGTTGCACCTGGCACCTATCGAAATATAACTGGAACCCAGGCCCTGGCATGGGGGTTGATTGCAGGATCTGAAATGGCAGATATTGATTTGCTGTTTGCCTCTTATCCAATTACTCCTGCTTCGAACCTCTTGCATGAGTTAGCAAACCGAAAGGAATTTCGGGTAAACACATTTCAGGCGGAAGATGAGATCGCAGCGGTTTGTGCTGCTGTTGGTGCCTCCTTTGCCGGATCCCTGGGCATAACTTCCAGTGCAGGACCGGGAATTGCTTTAAAGGCGGAAGGAATTGCTTTGGCTGCCGCATCAGAATTGCCGTTGGTGGTGGTTAACACGCAGCGTGGTGGGCCTTCCACTGGATTACCAACCAAGACTGAGCAATCTGATTTTAATATGGCGCTTTTTGGTCGCCATGGAGATACGCCAATTCCTGTAATAGCGGCTTCCACCTCAATCGATTGTTTCGATGTTGCTATGGAAGCAGTGCGCCTGTCGACTAAATATATGACGCCCGTGATGCTGTTATCTGACGGTTACCTGGCGAATGCTGCAGAACCCTGGAAGATTCCCGCAGTCGATTCCTTGCCGACATTCTCAGTGACGCACTACGATGATCCAACAGATTTCAAACCTTCCATTCGCAGTGAAGAGACTCTGGCGCGCGTTTGGGCAAAACCCGGCACGCCTGGTATGGAACATCGCATTGGAGGTATTGAGCGCAGCTACGATACCGGTGATATTTCTTATGACCCTGCTAATCATCAAAAGATGACTGACCTGCGCAAGGCCAAAGTCGATGGTATTGCCAACGATATTCCCCTGCAGGAAGTTTGTTACGGAAACAACAGCGGGAAACTGGCTGTAGTTGGTTGGGGTTCTACTTTTGGCGCGATTCATCAGGCGGTTAAACGCGCTGTATCTGAAGGTCTGGATGTTTCGCACATTCAGGTGCGATATCTGGCGCCGATGCCACGAAACCTGGGTGAGCTACTCTCAAATTTTGATGCAGTGATCATTCCAGAAATGAATACTGGCCAGTTTATTCGCATGATTCGCTCCGAATTCTTAATCGATGCTGATGGTATCAATAAGGTTGCTGGCCAACCCTTCAAGATCGGTGAAATTCTGGCTGCCATCCATGAGAAGTATAACGAGTTGGGTGATAGGGGCGGCAAGTCATGAACCAGGCGCTGCCGACTCTTACTCTAAAAGATTTTGCATCGGACCAGGAAGTGCGTTGGTGTCCCGGCTGTGGCGACTATGCCATTCTCAAGACTATCCAGAAGCTCATGCCGGACCTGGAAACACCCAAAGAGAACCAGGTCTTTGTATCCGGCATCGGCTGTTCGTCTCGTTTTCCTTATTACATGAATACCTTTGGGTTCCATACGATTCATGGACGCGCTCCGGCGATAGCAACGGGCGTAAAGCTTGCCAATCCGGAATTGGATGTGTGGGTAATTACTGGTGACGGCGATGGGTTTAGCATCGGTGGTAACCACATGATGCATGTGTTACGCCGTAACGTTAATTTACAGATACTTTTATTTAACAATGAAATCTATGGGCTAACCAAAGGACAATATTCACCAACTTCCCAGGTTGGTACCCGTTCACCATCTTCTCCCACAGGATCTATCGATTCGCCCCTGTCACCCTGCCAGGTAGCAATGGGATCCGGTGGTACTTTTATAGCTCGATCCATCGATACTGAAGCCAAGCATCTAACCAGCGTGGTAAAGCGTGGCCATGCTCACGATGGCGCAGCCTTTATCGAGATCCTGCAAAACTGTCCTATTTATAACGATGGAATTTTTGAGCAGGTTAAAGACAAGAAGATCGCCGCGGATTTTCGGGTCGAAGTAGAACACGGTGAGCCAATAATATTTGGTAAGGAAAAAGAAAAGGGAATTGCATTAAATCGTGAAAAACTGGAACTGGAAGTTATTGCAGTTGCAGGTAACGAAGATTCGATTCTGATTCATAATGAGACTAATAAAATTCAGGCACAAATGCTTGCCGCAATGGGTGGAGAGGATTTTCCTGTTGCAGTTGGTGTGCTCTACCAAGAAGAAAAATCATCTTTTGTCAGCGATACTCAATCGCAACTGCAACAGGCTCGCGATAAACAAGCTTCCCTGGAAGCGCTGCTTAATAGTGGACATACCTGGAACGTCGATTAGTTGAAAATTGACAACAAACGTATCGCAAATAATTGGTCTCAAAACTTTGCCACGAGAGCCCGGGTAAAATTTTAACTATGAGCACGCAATTGATTAAGAGAAGAAATTTTCTGCAAATGGGTACTGTGGGCGCAGCCTGCTTTCTCTCAGGTGGAATTGTGCGCGCGCAACAGCTGGGAGGCGTGTTTGAAAGTCTGAATAGCGTCGGCCCGCTGCAGCCACCGGATGACAATGGTCTAATGCTGCCATTGGGATTTCAATCCCGCGTCATCGCCAGAACAGGAGAGGCGCCAGTCGGCTTGCCTGGTTACACCTGGCATCCGGCACCAGACGGCGGAGCCTGTTTTGCTACCCAGGATGGTGGTTGGATTTATGTCTCCAATAGTGAAATGCGCAGTAATGAAGGTGGCGTCGGGGCGTTACGTTTTAATGCCAATGGCGAGAAGGTCGATGCCTATTCGATTTTAGAGAACACTTCAATCAATTGTGCTGGAGGTCCTACTCCCTGGGGCACATGGTTGTCTTGTGAAGAGTTTGCCAATGGTCAGGTTTATGAATGTGATCCATTGGGTATTGAACCCGCAGTTGTTCGCCCGGCTCTGGGTACCTTCCGACACGAAGCCGCCTGTGTCGATCTGGCTAACAATTGTATTTATCTGACAGAAGACGTGCCCGCAGGATGTTTCTATCGGTTTGTATCTGAAAAAGGGCTACCTGATCTCACTTCAGGTCGCCTTGAAGTGGCATCGGTTATCGAACAAGAAGGCAAGAACTTTATAGTCTGGCATGAAATCAAAGATCCGTTGGCAACGCAGCAAGCCACTCGCTTACAAGTTGCTGAAGCGACTGCGTTTAGAGGTGGCGAAGGCATAGCAATTCATGCAGGCAAGGCTTACTTCACGACAAAGCACGATAATCGAGTCTGGCGATATGACACGTCGACTCAGCAGATTGAAATCCTCTATGACTTTGCCACCAGCAGTAATCCAATCTTGAGTGGGGTTGATAATGTTGTCATTACACCTGCCGGTGATGTGCTCGTTGCCGAAGATGGTGGTGATATGCAAATAGTGGTTATTACCCCTGACAACAAAATCTTTCCAATCGTGCAAGTCATGGGACACGAGAGGTCAGAGGTAACTGGTCCTGCATTTGATCCTTCCTATCAGCGACTGTATTTCAGTTCACAGCGCGGAAGTTTGGGCTCGTCTCATGCCGGAATGACATTCGAGATAAGCCGCATTACCAGCTAATTTTCCGCAGTAGTTTCTTTCAAATTCTCCCTGTCCGGTCGGGATATACACTAATTCCGATATTTGCTACGCTCGAATCAAATCTCCCCTGGAGCGTGTAATGGCCGGAAAAAACCCAAATAAAAACAATAAGAAGCAAGAGTCGGAGCAACCTCTCGATCCTTCCCGCAGAAATCTTTTAAAAAGTGCAGGCATTGTTGGCGCAGCTGCCGTTGGCAGTGGAGCCGCGAGCAATGTCATTGCGCAGGATTCTATGCGGGCAAATTCTGCTTCAAGCCCAATTACTCGTGAAGCGCTGGAAGTACTAACCGCGGAGGAGGCTGAGACGCTTGAGGCTATTTGTGATTGCCTGATTCCTTCTGATGAAAATGGACCAGGTGCCTATGAGGCGCGCGCCGTTCATTACATCGATCGCTCACTGGCGAGTCACAACAAAGGTGTACGAGAGAATTATATGGTGAGTCTCGAGGCAATTAATAATTATTCGAAGCAAACTCGCGGCGAACCTTTTTATCGATTAATAAAGGATTACCAGAATTCAATTTTGTCTGGTGTGCAAACCAACAAGGTGCCAGGTTGTGCACCAAGTGGTAGTGGATTCTTTAGTATGGTTCGCAGTCATACTATTGATGGGACATTTTGCGATCCCTATTACGGTGGTAATCAAAACTTTGTTGGCTGGGACATGATTCGCTACCCTGGTATCAGGCTGAGTGCTTCAGAAACAGATGTTGCCCAGGGTGCTGCGCTCGAGCCTAATCACCAGTCAGCTTACGATCATGAGACTTACACCAAAATGGCCAGTAATATGGCGATGAATCGGCGGGGAGGTAACAGCAATGCCTAGGAACCTGCCCAAGACTGATGTAGTAATTGTAGGCATGGGAGCGGCCGGCGGGGTGGCCGCGCTACCTTTAACTAATGCAGGGCTCAAGGTTACCGGCATCGAAGCAGGTGGTTGGTTGAGCCCGAGAGATTTCGCGCCGGATGAGCTGCGCAATGGCGCCCGCAACTGGCCGCAATCGGTGCAGAAAGCGGCTACCGAAGCGCCAACTGTGCGCGCAACTTCGGATGAGAAGGCAGTACAGGGCGGGCATCCCATGATGAATGCTGTTGGTGGTACCAGCATGCACTACTGGGCCCAGAGCTGGCGCCTTAATCCCTGGGATTTTGAAGTTGTCAGTGCAACGCGCGAGCGCTATGGCGCCGATCGAATACCTGCAGATTCAACCGTCGAAGATTGGCCTGTCGGTTATGAGGAATTGGAACCTTACTATGAAAAGGTTGAGTATGCCGTTGGCATATCCGGACAGGCAGGCAATGTAAAAGGAAGAATCAATACTAGCGGTAATATTTTCGAAGGTGAGCGTCAGAACGAATACCCAATGCGCCCATTACGTGCCTCTCCATTTACAGATTTGATGAGTGAGGCCGCGCGTAATTTAGATTGGAATCCTTTTCAGGGACCTGCGGCAATTACTAGCGAACTCTATGATGGCAGGCCACCTTGTCAGTATCATGGATTCTGTAATAAAGGCGGTTGTCACGTACAGGCAAAAAGCTCCACTGCGTTTACCACGATTCCCAAATCCGTGGATTCAGGAAACTTGGATATTGTGACTTATGCGCGGGTAACCAACGTTGTTACTGATAATAATGGCAAGGTGACTGGTGTCGATTATGTGCGTGGTAATGAAACATTTTTCCAGCCCGCGGATGTGGTATTGATCGCAAGTTATGCCTATGAAAATGTACGACTATTGCAACTTTCAAAGTCCCGCGCTTTTCCAAATGGCTTATCGAATAATGCCGGGCAAGTCGGCAAGCATTACCTGAGTCATCACCAGGGTTCACCTGTAATTGCCCTGTTCCCGCGAGATCTGCATAACTGGTATGGATTGCCGGCCCAGGGTGTGGCCATTGATGATTGGGCGGATGATAACTTCGACCACAGTGATCTGGATTTTATCGGTGGGGCAAACCTCTGGGTGCATACTGATCGAAAGCCAATGAGCGCGGCAAAAATGGGCACCTTCGGCAAAGTGCGGAATTGGGGTTCCAAGTGGAAGAAATTCATCATGGAAAACGCCGATCGATCAAACGTAGCTTACATCCAGAAAACAACCTTGCCTTATGAAGGTAACTATCTGGATCTTGATCCAACGGTAAAAGATCCTATGGGTTTTCCGGTAACTCGCATTACTGCTCGCTACCGGGAAAACGAATTACGTATAGCCGAGTTCTCTCAGGACAAGATGGAAGAGTGGTATCGTGCAGCCGGAGCAATCGAAATCCAGCGTACTGGCCTGGGTAATGCGATGGGAGCGACTACCCATGCTTACGGCGGTACCCGAATGGGCAATAACAGCGAAACGAATGTAGTCGATCGATGGGGATTCTCCCATGAAGCACCTAATTTAGGGATACTTGGCGCCTCTGTTATGGGAACTAGCGGTGCCAGAAATCCGACTCTTACTGTTCAGGCATTGTCCTGGCGTACGGCAGAGCATCTGGCAAATAACTGGCGTTCAATTGTTGGTTGAGCAAAGGATCCTGAGCGCCACAAAGTAGTTTAAGCCTATGAGTAGCAGCAATAAGCAAATCATACCCGTGCTGGATATGTTTCGGCTGGTTGCTGCTCTCTTTGTTGTTCTCGTCCATTACGAAATAATTTTTGGTCGCTTTGTTATCTATGGTTCCCTGGGAACGACGGCGCTCTCCTGGTTCTTCGTTTTAAGCGGATTCATAATTGCCTACAACTATCCGAGTCTCGATACATTGGCTGACTACAAAAAATTTTATGCCCACCGATTTATTCGTATTTATCCGGTTTATTTCCTGTCGGTATTAGTCTCCGCACTGTTTGTAGCTGTAGGCTACAACACTATGGGTGATCAGTTTTTTACGGAGGTAAGAAGGCCATTCGAAATTTCCTATGACCTTCCCGAGCAAATGGATAATGCCTTCTGGACTCATGCCACACTACGACATTTAACATTCACTCAATCCATCAGCAGCATTGAAACTTTAAAACTGGTATTTAATGGTCCGCTCTGGTCACTTGTGTTGGAGATCTACTTCTATCTCGCCTTTCCAATTTTCCTGTTTTTACTTAAGCCCATTAATACCATGGGCCGAATTGTTGCCGCTTTTGTTGTTGGATACATCCTGCAGTTCGCATTGATTCAATATTTTCTGCCCGATGTAGAAAGTTACGATGTTATGAATTTGAATGTGCCAGTTTATACAAATCCAGCTATTCGTGGTCTGGAATTTGTTTTCGGCATGTTGCTCTACAAGGCTTTTTCCTTAATGCCAGAAATCACGACTAAAGAAAAACCAAACCTGGCTCCCTTGTTAATTACGATTGTCGCCTACCTGGCGATAAATGTTATTGGTGAGCGATACGTGCCCTATCAGTACAGCATGTTTTTCCTGGCAGTACCGGTAGTGACTCTCTTGGTTTTCACCATGGCGAGATCACACTGGTATCCTGCGGGAGCGCCTTATAAGTTTTGTCTGTGGGCAGGTGGTATCAGCTACGTGCTTTACTGTTTTCACTGGCCATTGATGGAAATGATCCAGTTCTGGGATCTAGTGCCGCAATCCATTCCTTTTCCCTTGCATTTGCCGCTATTGGTGGTGGTGTTACTGGTCGCATCTCATGTTGTTTACAAATGGGTTGAGACCCCTATCCGAAAATACCTGTATCGACGGCTCGATGCGTCGCGCAAAACCGTGAATCACTAATCGCCAGCGAAAAGCGCATCTGATCCTGCTTTTTGCCATTTTTACTAACCCTTGCGCGCTATTTTATTTTCCGAATTTTTCGTCTTTTTAGCTGCAGTATTGTCGGCTCTGTGCCTCATGATTTTTATTCGAGTAGCAAAAACTAACGCACTCTGCTGACCTGGCAGCGAATTACCGTTGTATTGCCTGGAAACCCTAAATTGCTGGCATTTGCGGCAAGAGCTTGCCCCATTCGAGCTGAATTTGGCAGCTTACTACGCCGGTAAATTTAGACCGGGGTCAAAGCTGTTGCGAATTGTCACAAAAACATGGTTGCAGGCCCGGTGTTAAAGGGCCTGGAAGCTAGACAGTACCTAGCATTTACGGTTTAATCGGGGAAGTTCCAGTGAGTAATACTAATTAAAGCAAAAGGTAGAACTATGAAGATTCAATGGCTGCTCCCAGCAATCGCCGTATTCGTCGCAGGGTGTTCACCCGCCGAAAACACAACGAGCGAATCTCCAGCGCAACCTTCGCAAGTCGCAGCAGCGGCTGAAGCGCCAGGTAGCGATATTCCACGGACTCCCAGCGGAAGGCCAGATTTTAACGGTATCTGGCAGGCGCTAATGAATGCCAACGATAATGTTGAGGCGGCGCCTCCCAAGGCAGCCTATCAACTGGTTCCCGGCGATTTCGTGCCGGTGCCTGCGCCTGAAGTCGTAGCGATGGGTGCATCAGCGGCCGTACCCGCAAGTTTTGGTGTGGTTGTCGGTGGCACCATCCCTTACAAGCCGGAAATGATTGCCCGTCGCGATGAAAACCGCGATAACTGGCTGGAGCGTGATCCTGAGATCAAGTGCTATATGCCAGGTGTGCCGCGGGCTAACTATCAGCCTCATCCATTCCAGATATTTCAGAGCGAATCGGCGTTCTTTATTGCCTACAGCTTTGCCGGTGCCGTGCGCAACGTCTTCCTGGAAGATCCTGGCCCGGCGCCATTGGACTCCTGGATGGGCCAGTCCTATGGCTATTGGGACGGAGATACCTTCGTAGTTGAAGTAACTGGACTCGATGACAGAACCTGGTTCGATCGTGCCGGTAACTTCCACAGCTATGAGCTCAAGGTGACTGAACGCTGGACCATGATGAGTGAGAACCACATCATGTATGAGGCCACCATGGAAGACCCACAGGTCTATGATGAGCCCTGGACTATCCGTTTGCCACTCTACCGTCGACTGGAAGAGGGCTACGAGCTGCCACAATTCAAGTGTGTAGAATTCGTCGAAGAACTGATGTATGGCAGATACCGGAAGGGCCGCGAGGCTGAACTCGGTTTCTAGCCTAAAATAGGCTCAAAAGGGCCCGAATTACGTATTTCTACTTGGAAATTCGCCGGGCCCTTGTATAAAATGCGGATTGCTGTCCGCTTAACCGAATATTGAAGCGTTCTGGACAAGGGGAGAGTACTTAAACCAGCGTCAGAATGCTGAGAATTAAGCTAAAAATGGGGTGAATACACGATGAAAATAAAATTATTGGCTTTAGCAGCTGTAACCGCGGTAGGTGTTATTGCGATCAAGCCTCCAGCAACCGCACACCACGCGTTCTCTGCTGAATTTGATGCGAATCTTCCAGTTCGTCTAGGTGGCCCGATTACTCGAGTTGAGTGGATCAATCCACATACCTGGATTCACTTGGATAATAATGACCCAGAATCAACTCGTGATCCTGGTCCATGGATGGTTGAGGGTGGTACGCCGAATACGCTATTGCGTCGTGGTATCAACCGCAATTCTCTGGTGTTAGGTACAGATATCGTTGTGACTGGCTACCAGAGCAAAGACCGTCTATGTGAGCCAACTTGCCGTGCCAATGGCCGTGACATTACGTTCCCTGATGGACGTAAGTTGTTCATGGGGTCTAGCGGAACCGGCGCGCCACGTGACGGCTCCGATCCTACTGAAAATTAAGGGTTAAAGGTCTAAATAAAAACCCGGTATCGAGAGATACCGGGTTTTTTTTCGCCTGTTGAACAGGACGCGCTGGCTGCAAGCCACAATAGCTTCGTCACCTGCTACTCGGAAATTGCTCATGTATTGCCTATACACTCCGCTTTTCCGAGCATCAGCTTCCTCGCTCTTTAGGCTTTCGCTCACCGCTCGAATTAGCAATCCCTTCGATTGGAACTCTGCAGGATTTCGAGAAACGAGAGTTAATAAATAGCGAAGCTAAAATTTAGGGCCAGCACCGAGCCAAGAAAAAAGACTCGAGTAAATACGCGAGGCTGCTTTCCGAAGCGAGGGAATCCTGGAGGGATGAGGCCCGTAGAGAGCATTTATTGGCTCTCGTTAACTTCTACAACTATAGCCTTTTCAGATACCGGCAAACCGGAAAATTCTCAAAGCCCATGCTTTCATAGGTTGCTCGAGCTGCAGTATGTCCCGGATCACCACCGGTTTCCACCATCGCCAGATCGAGACCTTTTGCTTTGATCATCTTCAAACACTCTTCCGTAAGTTGGGTGGCAATGCCTTTGCGGCGGTGATCTGGATCTACCGCGACGATATATACTTGCCCAAGAAAATCTTCCGGGTGATAAGAGGCTGCAGCGAAACCAATGACATTGTCATCTTCAACTGCAACAATCTTATCTATTTCGTCATCTCCTCGAATGGTAGTCAAAGTTCGCATTTGTTCCGCTTGCCAGTCTGGCACAAACACTTCGTAAATTTCCGGGCTGATGGCAGTAGACATTCCTTCGAACACGGGTTTCCAGCAGCGCATTGTTATGTCCACAAGAATTTCCCAATCTTGTTCTTGATAATCTCTAATATGCATTTTTCTTCCTTCGTGCTTAACGGTCGTTAGCACTTAATAAATTAGTTTAGTCAAAGCGACAGCCCGTAATACAGGCTGGCTGATAGCTTTGAAGTGTCCAGGAATTGGTAGGAGATTAGCGTATTCGCAATGCAGAAAAATTTGGAAGTATCATTTTGGGCTCAGGATCAGAGAGTGGCTTTAGATTGGATTCTATCGCTTTCATAGTTGAGCAGCGAGCGAGAGAGCAAAAGCCGAGGCAAAAAGATTTTCGGGCGAGGCGCGTATTGAAATACGTAAAGAGTCAGAAAATCGTTTTACCGAAGGATATTGTGTTCGCAGCCGCTGCGTTTCGCATACTACTCTGCAACGGGGTCGATTACTCGCGAATAATCACCACCATCGCGGAAAACAGTGGAATCCAGGAAAAACCCGGAGGCGTAAAGCCTTACCACCACAGTACTCAGGCCCCTGTTTTCCCAGAACCAGCCGTGGATACCGTTAAACGGGGCATGGAAAGAGCCGGTACGGCTGACGTCATTCCCTTGTTCAAAGCTTTCTGCTCCCTCTGCTCCTATTCCAGCTGGTTCTGCATGCATGTCGAAATAGACTTCTCCGTCTGCCACCCAGGTGAACACCATCGGCGCATCGAGATCCATGGTGTACTTATATTCCACGGATTGAAAAGGCCCGAGTTCAAATTCCACAAAGTCGGAGCGGTGCATCTCGAGCTGTTCTTCGAATGGATTTTCTGCGCGGGAGAGTGCGATTACACCAGTGAGTTCGCCAGTGCCAAGAGGATCTACACCAAACTCCGCAGGTAAAATCGCAGCTAATAAAACGATTAGTCCAACTACAAAAGCGACGCCTGTGGCTTTTAAGATGGTTTTGGGAGAGGGTGCTTGTGAGGTATCAGGTTCAGCCATGACTACTCCAGGACTAAACTGCAGGCAACAGCAGATAAGCACTCATCTGATAGCCTGCTAGTAAAAAACCACCGGTCATTAGTGCTGTGTTGGTGGCGAAGGCATGCCGCAAGTAGCTTTCGTTAGTGCGCCATATGCTTAGTAATATGAGCACCGCTGACAGTGCCAGTATTTGCCCAATCTCAACACCCACATTAAAACTGATAATGTTTGTTACCAGACCATTGTCGGAGATTGTGAATTCCTGCAGTTTGGTCGCCAAACCCAGCCCATGAAACAAACCGAAAACGAAAACAGCGATCTTGGTGTTTGGTTCGAAACCCAAAAGTCGCTTAAAGCCGTCGAGGTTTTCAAAAGCTTTGTAGACAATAGACAAGCCGATAATGGCATCGATGATGTAGGCATTGACACGGAGGTCAGCCAGAACGCCAAACAACAGGGTTATGCTGTGTCCGATAGCGAAAAGCGTAACGTACTGCACAACATGTTTTGGTCGGTAGAGGAAAAAAATTACCCCGACTAAAAACAGGAGATGGTCATATCCTGTGACCATGTGTTTGGCTCCCAGGTACATGAAAGGTGCCACGGCGGGGCCATCGATTGCCTGAACAAAATTCGCATCAGAACCTTCGATGGTGTGACCAAATGCACTGACCGCGAAAAGCGCCAGGAAACCTG
This sequence comes from Gammaproteobacteria bacterium, assembly GCA_028818225.1. GTDB lineage: Bacteria > Pseudomonadota > Gammaproteobacteria > Pseudomonadales > Pseudohongiellaceae > UBA9145. The sequence goes on from JAPPOG010000004.1 coordinate 162,085, forward strand.
TCGCTAGTATTTTCAGCACTACATGCTGTTCTCGATCAAATTGTTTCATGATTAATCAGCGGAAGGGTCAACAAAGCGATTATTGATTTCAGGATTGTAGGCCTGATGACAGGCGGTACACACCGAATAGAGTTGTGCCCCGGCCTGGAAAAAATCCTCTTTATTTTGAGTTGCCGCAGCTTCCATGGCGAGTAATCCGGCTGTGCTTAATCCCTCCGAATAGATCATCCAGGCATCGTTATCCACTGCCCGTCCGGGTAGGGCCAGCATGTTGCCAGTTTCCACCACGATTGCAGCCTGGGCTCTTACATATTCCCAGCCATCATCCGTGGTTGGGTAGAGCTCTTCATAGCCCGCAGCATCTATTACCCAACCGCCAGAATCCCACAGTATGTCTGATGCAGGTTCCAGCACTAAAGCCATGAGTTCCTGCATATTTAGCTCGGTATTATAGGCAGACTCTGTCATAACTTCTTCGGCTGGTTCCTCGGCTGAGCAGGCGACTAAGCTGGCCACCAGGAACAGTAATACCCAGCGCAGGCTTACTGAATTTTGCTTGTTCATAGCGATAATCCAAAAATTCGTTTAGTTGCGGCCAATTGCCTAGAGGCAGGCTTTAGTTTTCTGTCCAGCTGCTGCTATGATGCAAAGGCAATGGCCGATAAAGGCAATAGAGTCTGCCTGAAATCGCCGGTTTTATCCACTTCTCAACAGTTTCAAACGGTTTGAAAGCCTGCCTATGTTAGCGATATTTAGACTATTTTCCATGGTACTCCTCTTGAGTGCCTGGGCAATTGCTGCCCAGGGCGAGGTGCTGATTAAGGCGACTCCGGATAATGGTGTGCAGCCTCGGCTCACACTAGATGCCAATGGCGGCGTGCATCTGTTGTATTTTAAAAAGCGCCTCAATACCCCCGCCGCGCGCGAGGGGAATCTCTACTACCGTCAGTACGATGTTGAGACAGGGCGTTTTGGGCTTGCCGTCAAAGTATCCAGTTCCGCTTTTGCCATGCAGACTTTTTCCATTGCCCGTGCGGCCATGGCAATCACCGATGATGGACGTATTCATGTGATGTGGTACTACCCAAGGACTGCGGAATTTATTTATAGCCGCAGCAATCCTGAGCGCACAGCTTTTGAGCAACAGCGATCAATGGTTGAGAATTTTCGTGAGGGCATTGATGCTGGAGGAGACCTGGCCGCAATAGGTTCGCAAGTGGCACTGGTATGGGGAGCGGGAGACTTACAGGCAGAAGATGAACGCACCATGTTTGCGCGCTTCTCCCATGATGCGGGAGAGAGCTTCGGCGAGGAGATCATGCTCAGCAACCCTGATCTGGGCGCCTGTGCCTGCTGCTCCCTGGCGACTGATTACCTGGATGAGAGTAATTTGTTAGTAGCTTATCGGTCTGCAATCGATGGTATCGGCAGACACATGCAGTTACTAACCGTGAGCGGAACTGACAATGAGCTGACAGGCGCCAGTTATGGATCTATGCATGATCTGCAGCAATGGGAGCTTTCTGCTTGCCCATTGAGTACCAACGACATCGTGCGCGCAGGGGATGATCAACGCTGGTTGGTATTCGAAACCGAGAGCAGAATCGTGCAAATGGATTTACGCAATCAGGCAGATATAGCCAAGATAGCTGAGCCATTTACCGAAACCCGTCAAAAAAATCCGGCACTCGCAATTAATGATCAAGGATTGAGATTGATTGCCTGGGGTGAGGCGATTAGTCATGCCCGTGGTGGGCGTCTAAATATTCGAATAGTAGAAAAGAATGGAGAAGATACTGGCTATGTGCTTGAGGAAGAAATTGAAATAACTCAGTACAGTTTCCCGGCGGCGGCAGCCCTTCCAGATGGAAATTTCCTGGTGCTTTATTAGTTTTTAATTTCCAGGAAATGGGGGTCGATTAATCTGCTGCCGAATCAATTCTTCCTGTTGCTCGTCCCACTGCTGCTCAATTAAGGAATTAGTGTGTTGTCTTTGTTGCAGAATTCCATTTTGCAGCAAGCGCCGTTCGGCGTTCATCGTTTGCTCGAATTCAAGCTCGGCAATGCGTCTATTTATTGTGCTGGTGGCCTGTGATTGAGAAGGATTTCCCTGCAGTAGATTGAATGCACTAACGACATGTTCTGTTCTCTTTTGTAAAGCGTCCTCACCACAGACAAGTTCAATGCCGCGCATTAATTCCAGATTCGTCTCTGCGTCCCCAGCGGAAGTAATTTCGCCAGTCACAAAGTCCTCTCTCCAGGCCTTCAGGGCATCACAATGCGCCAGGTAGTCCGCCAGCAATGATCCATCGACCGAGCGCAGAAAAGAATTACAGCTACTGACTGCCTGCTCTGTTGCACCCTGCTCAAAGTGATTCAGACAAATTCTGGCCTGCTCATCGAGAGTGGCCAGCGCTTCAGAGGCAAATTGGATGCGCGAATCGAGGGTCGTTTCCTGGGCAGAGGCAGTTGCTGAAATTAGAGAGATCGCCATCAATGAACCCAGGATTGCATGGGCTGGTATGCGGAAATTACTCGTAAATCTCGAAGCGCTGATCCCACTTCTTGAAGCGCTTACGACAGTACTTTTCCAGTTGTCTGTGGCTTGAGAACCATAGCTCGACAGCGTCTTTAATCCGCACATCATATTCGCAATAGTCATTGGTGTACTCCCGGCATACCCAGGGTCGAGTCTCATAAATACTACAAACCCCGCCCGGTAGCAAATGACTGCAATTGGTTTGGATGTGCAGAAACCAGCCATCAACATCTTTAAAGACATTGATGTTTTCATGGGACACCTGCCATAACAGGTGATCGAAATCTTCTTTCGATTTGGGAGCAGGGATTTTTTGGTTGATAGAATTACAACAAATTGACTGCGTACATTTACGACATTTTTTATCTATCTTAACGTTGCTGATATCGATTGCATCAACAAGATTAACTTTTTCCTTAGCATTCATGTCCCGGTCCGTTTCAAGCTGCTGTGAAGCTCATTTTGAAAGACAGGCATTCTAACACCACTCGTATTACAATAGTGATCCAGAACTTTAAAAATATGCAGACAAAATTACGAAATTATCGTAACCAAAATCTCCCGGAGAGAGCTATGCATAATCAAATTCGCGCGAGTCTTTTTCTAATCGCAATTGTTGCTTCCGCCTGTTCAACTGATGAGCCAATAGCTACAGCGGGTTCTGTCGCGATAGAAGCCGACCGATCGCCAATCTCTCTGGAGACTCTTTCTACAAAATCCTGGTTAGTAACTGGCGGTGATGTGCTGGTTGAAGTGGCTGCGATAGACGGCATAAACATGGATTCCGTGCGTCTTGAATTAAATGGCGCGGATATCTCACAACAGTTCTTAGCGGTTTCTTCTCAGCGCAAACAGGCCTTGCTTGTTGGGTTGCCAGAAGGAGAAAGTATTCTTACGGCAACAATACCTGGAACTGCGGATTCCGAAACTCTTTCTATTTTCAATTACCCAATTAGTGGGCCGATTATTTCAGGTCCTCATGAGCAACCTTTTTATTGTCAGAGTGAGGAATTTCAATTAGTAAATGGCGAATTTCTGGGCGCAGCCCTGGATACTGATTGCACAGTAGCAACCCGCGTCGATTACGTATACTGGTCTGTTGAAAATGAATCCTTTCAGCCGATCTCCGCACTTAGTGCTGAGAATTCTGACGATCTGGGGATGATCACTTTAGATAATAGTGAAGTCCTTCCTTATATAGTGAGGGTGGAAACCGGTACCGTAAATCGAGCAATTTATGAAATTGCTATGCTGCATCAATCACCGCAAGAACGAATTGATCCATGGAGTCGCAGTGCAAACTGGAATGGTAAATTGATTTACACCCATGGTGGAGGTTGTCGCAGTGGCTGGCATCAACAGGGTAATCGCACCGGAGGCGTCATGCGCGAGGGGCTTTTTGCGCAGGGCTATGCAGTAGTTTCTTCTTCACTGAACGTGTTCGGCCAAAACTGTAATGATCTGCTCGCCTCTGAAACCCATATCATGGTTAAAGAGCGATTTATTGAACACTATGGCGTACCTGAGTTTACGATAGCAACTGGCGCTTCGGGAGGATCCTACCAGTCACACCAGACCGCTGATAATTATCCAGGTGTGTTTGACGGAATAATCGTTGCGCTTAGCTTTCCTGATGTTACATCGGCAACAATATTCACAGTCGCCGATTCGAGGTTATTGAATTATTACTTTACTGAAGTAAACCCGGAATCATTTACTCTCGAACAGCAAAGAGAGATTGCTGGATATGGCTCCTACGCTTCTATCGCTAATCTGGCCAGGGGAGCGGCCAGACTCGATCCAATCTATCAAATTGATACGCCTTTAGAAGAGCAAGGAGGTGAAGTAAGTATCCCTGCCCTGGAAACGCAGCTGTATGATTCAACTGCCCCGCAAGGAATTCGTGCCACGGTTTATGATCATACCGTGAATGTTTATGGTCTCGCTGAGGGTTTATTTACGGCCCAGCGTCCGCTGGACAATGTTGGTGTTCAATACGGTCTTGCCGCACTTAACAATGGTGTTATTACTCCACAACAGTTTATTGACTTAAATCGCGATATTGGTGGATTCGATCGTGATATGAATCATGTGGCAGAAAGACATCGCGCAGATTCCCAGGCCAGAAAACGTGCCCTCGAGTCCGGCAGGATTTTAAATGGCGGCGCTGGTCTGGCTTATACGCCCATCATTGATTATCGGACCTATCTCGATCATGCCGAGAATGGTGATATTCACATGCTGATTCATCAGTTTTCGACTCGACAACGATTGTTAAATGAGAATGGACATGCAGCCAATCACGTTATGCAGATAGGTGGTCTCTGGGGGTTTGATGAAGAAGCTCCGGATCTCGGTGAGCTGTTTAGACAAATGGATCGCTGGATAACAAACATTCAGGCTGACAGCAGCGATACGACGCCAGCGGAAAAAGTAATCGCGAACAAACCATCGAGCCTCACCGATGCCTGCTGGGATAATAGCGGTGAAGAAAGAATTAAGATTGAAGAAGAGCAAACTTTTCGTGGCAGCAGTCGCTGTAATGAGTTGTATCCGGCTTATCCAACTCCTCGACATGTTGCAGGTGCTCCATTGGCAAATAACATCGTGAGTTGCCAGTTAAGGCCAATTAACTCTGCGGACTACGCGGTAGGCTTTACCCGGGAGCAGTATGCAGAACTGGATCAAGTGTTTTCCCAGGGAGTCTGTGACTGGTCAAGAGGTGATGTAAGTGCAGCAACACATCAGGGGGCATGGGCTTCATTCGGGCCATCGCCAATAAACAAGCTGTATGAAACTGGTAATTAGACCCTGGTCTCCGCTGCCAGCATGACGCGCATTTCCAGTCGCTTTAGTTCATGCGTGAGTTCTGTGCGCAACATTTGTCGTCGCTAGAGTAAGGTGTGATTCTGGGTCATTGGTGTTGGGGAAAGGATGAAAATGTACTCTTGGCAGTTGCTGTAACTCCTTTATAACTTTAGAACATTCTCTTTACCAGAATCCTGGTTTATACCCTGGCAAGTTTATCCCTCGTCGTCATCGGGCATGAACTAATTAATGTTATCAATGTATCACTCTTAAATTTTTCATCCGCAGCTATTGCTGCGTCACTGAATGCTGCCTGCCGCTACTGTCTTGATAATTCCCCGGATGTAAGCTACTTTTCAGCCACTGTAATCAACAACTTATATGCGCAAAAGAGAGGCAAATATGAGTATCAGTAAAAGCATTTTTACGACTTGTACGCTGCTGCTTTGCAGTATCAGTTTAGCGCAAGATTACCAGCCGCCGCGCACGGCTACTGGTAAGCCTGACCTGCAGGGCTATTGGACCAATGCTTCCATTACCACTATGCAGAGGGCCAGAGAGCTAAGTGATATCGGTCTGGTAATTCCTGATGACCAATTGAATCAGCTGACTGCGAGTAATCATCAAAATGTACGTCAGGCTACCGATGACAACCAGGTGCAGGGACAGCTACCCGATGGTTCAGACCTGGCAAGGGGCCGTGGATACAACGCTTTCTGGGTAGACCCTGGCTCGCAATTTGGTAGTGTGAGAGGGGAATACAGGACCTCCTGGATTACTTTTCCAGAAAACGGTCGTATTCCTTACTCCGATGAAGGGAACCAATTACGTCGTGAAGCCCGGGAGCAATTTTCTGGCTATGGTGGGCCTGAAGGTGCTCCTCTGGCTGAGCGTTGTCTAATTGGATTTGGAAGCACCTCCGGGCCACCTATGAATAGCGTTTTGTACAACAATATGTACCAGATTGTTCAGACTGACGACTATGTAATGATTTTGATTGAAATGGTTCATGATGCGCGAATTATTCCCATCAACGGCGAGCATCGTCCCCAGGCTCTGGAACAATGGATGGGCGACTCAATTGGTTGGTGGGACGGAGATACCCTGGTGGTAGAAACTGTAAATCTCCATCCGCAACAGAAATCTCGCATGATGGCTGCGCTTTCCGATGAGGGTAAAATTATTGAGCGCTTCACCCGCTATTCGGATGACCAGATTTTCTATGAGTTTGAAGTGAGTGATCCGGTTTACTACACGGAAAACTGGGGTGGAGAGATTTCCTTTAATTCAACCGAAACCAAGTTATACGAGTATGCCTGTCATGAAGGCAACTATGGATTGTCAGGGATATTGGCGGGGTATCGCAGGCAGGAAATGGATGCTGCGGGAACCAATGATTAATAATTCTTGAAAGTTAGACTAAAAAGGGGCCGGTTGGCCCCTTTTTAAATGGCAAAAACAGCAGCTGTATAAGACCCCTTTTGCTAAAAAGTTTGCTCGGTCGATTGGCGCTGTCACAAATCATTCTTCCCAGAATTTTGTCATCTCCCAAAACATGAAAGACGCTGACCAGGTAATGAGTGATAAGCCTGTAATTGCTTCAAGGCCTGCCAGAAAACGAATCGCGCCGAAAGGTTCAATATCTCCATAGCCAACAGTTGTATAGTTGGTAAATGAAAAATATACGCAGTCGATCAGGCTGCCATCGAAATTTCCGCCCAGACTTCCAAACTGTCCCGATTGCACCATGTAATAAAAGGCGAGACCAAAAATCCACACTTCGACTATGTGGGCACAAATAGTTCCAAACACACCGATGACGACCCGCAGTCTATGTTTTATCTGCAATTTAGGAATAACCGTAGATAGTAGCCTGAGCATCTCGTAGTGAATAATTACGACTGCGGTAACAAGCAAAGTATTTATGGCCAGGGAGAGAATCATGGTTGATCGCTTTTTTAGGATTTTCATGAAAGAGTGTATCGCATCCCCTGGCTGATTAGTCCATTTTTAAGCGAAAAGTGCGGATTGATATCAACTATGAGAAAAACGTGGATTATGTGAAGTTCTGGTTCGACAGTTAATTGACTGCTTTCAGCTTAATAAGGGGGACATGTGAAAGTCGTTTGCTTATGTTTATATCTTGAGTGTTAGGTAGGCATGCGGGTCAGAGGCGGGCCTTTCGCACGATTCAGGGCAGACGAAACTTTTTATGAATCACCATTCGCTTCCCACCAATTCGGAAGCAATGTCAATATTTCAGAAAGAGTAAGATTCCTGGAGCCGATGCTATCGAAGCCAGGCGAACCTGCTCCGGTTAAGCTAAACGGTTAAATCACAGCGCTAGTGCGTAAGCGAATAAATCAGGTAGTTAATTCCCAGTTGGTAGGCTGAGTTGGCATATTCAGTCGGATACCAGCGGTCATAAGTGTGTTCCCAGCCGTCACCCATATCAGAGTTCCAGTTAATTAGTACCATGACTCTGCCATCGTCATCGAGAATGGCATGATTGCTGGCGGCATTCATCCCTGCCTGCCCGAAGCCCTGCCTTCCTCCACGGCCGGGAATCATTTGGGGCCCATCGATATCATAAAAAGTGTGGAATATTTCATGGTCCGATTGCAGTTCTACCAACTGGCGATCAGGGAATATTCTAGAGAAATCAGCATAGAAAGCATCCCACTGCCGCTGCCCCCAAAAGTCATCGATTAGCAGAAAGCCACCCCGCAGCAAGTATTCCCGCAGGTTCTCAGTTTCCTGTGGAGATAGGGATATTCCACCATTACGCCCCATTTCCAGCGCGTAAAGAAAGGGGTAGTCAAATATTTCCTCGGAATCAAAGCGCAGTATGATGGGTTTGCTCATGACCCGCACGTTGGTAAGTCGGGCAACTCCTCGTAGGAAGTTTTCATCGGAGGCCGGGAAATCCGTCGCCCAGGGGCCGCCGTACCAGCCGCCATCGTAATAGCTGTCGTACTGGATCCGCACAAAGGCAAATTCGCCGGCGATATCATAAAGATCCGGATTGTCTTCTTGCGCGGTGACTGTTGAGCCTGTGGCCAGCAGACCTATCAGTAAAAGTACAGGCAATTGCCTCATGGCTATTCCATGTCAAATTATGAGATAGGTTCTAGTTTGTATCGACAAGCTCAATAGATCAAGTTATTGTCGGAATTGCCCTCCGACAGGGGGGTTAATACTTATGAAATGCCCATTCTTAAAGCTCTTATTCCTTTTGAGTGCAGCCCTGTTAAGTCTGTCTTCGCCTGTTCTTGCCCAAACCAATAATGTCAGCACAAGTAATGAAAACCTGCAGAATGCAGAGCGATACCAATTGCAATTGGAAGACTACGAGTCGGAGTTCGGGCCTTTTGACAATCGACTGCTGGAACCACTGGCCAGTCTGATAAATATTTACGTTGAGCTGGGCGACTTTGAAACTGTAACGGAGTTGCAAACCCGACAGCTTTCCATAATGCGAACCACATTGGGGTTTGAACATCCGGATTTAATTCCACTTGTGCGCAGTATGATCGAAGTTCAACAGGTTCAGGGAAACTGGCAAGCCGTTGCCGATCATCTTGAACATTTACGCTTTTTGACTGCAGCTAATTTTGGGTCCGAATCTGAAGAATTGCTGCGTGCCATGGAAAACCAGGCGCAGTGGTTGTTAGCCGGTTTTTATCTGGGCGAAGAACGCAGGCAGTCGGATAATTTTCTTGATGCTCGGGACATTTATCGTGATATGCATCGACTGGCTGAAGATATCTATGGTGAAGATGATCCCGCTCTATATCCCTGGTATTACAAACGAGCCTATAGCCTTGCTCTGCTTGTTCAATTACTCAATACGGAAGATGGTTTTTCTACAGAGATGTTAAGAGACGTGGTGCGCGCGGATGGGCCCGGTCGCTTAGAGCATGGCAGGCGTGGCGGTGTAATTAATACTAATCCATTTGTTGGGCTCCGGCGACCGCTTGCGGTACTTGATGAAGATGGCATTTTGGGTGAAGGCTACTTGCGTCAGGCGATGGGCTTTATAGATGATATTCGAGATATCGCAGAGGAGCAGGGTGACCTCGAAACGGAAGCCATGGCGCATATCTATCGCGGTGATTTCGCCGTGTTAATGGAGCGCGGCTCTGGCAGAAGGCAATATAATGAAGCTCAGGAAAAATTGTTGGCAGCGGGCATTCCCCAAACAGACATCGCTAACTTTTTCAGCGTTCCGATGCCGCTGCCTGTCCCCCAATTTTATGCAAGGTTTGCAGACTTGCTGGCCTACCAGCAAGCCATTATCAATGAGGTGGAAAACCAGGCTGAAGATGTTGTCCACCTCGGAACATTTCGTGCCTATCATGAAAATGCCCGTGCAGTTTTAAAACCTGTCAGCACCGATCCATTGCTACGTATCGGATTACCGCAGTACCAGGTAGATCTGGAGTTTAATATAAGTACTCGGGGCAACGCCTCCAGTGTTGACGTGCTGGATTCGATTCCTGAGGACAATCGCATAAGTAGAGAAGGATCTCGAGCAGTTCGCGAAATCAAGTTTCGACCTGCATATGCAGGGGATCGAGCACAACGTGCACGCGATGTAAGATTGCGCTATTTGTTTGCGCAGCAGTGATTCACAGCATTTCTCTTCTGAGTATGCGAACCTTTGTAAAGCCGTACAAGGTGATAAAAAGTGCTGTTAGTACCAGGAGGAATTTCAGTGGCGTAAGAATTGCTTTCATCTGAATCCAGTCAACAGCGGCTGTCAGTGCAAACACTTGAATCACACCTTCTAAAAGATCGATCGGGACACAAATTAATGCTGGCCAGGCCAGGTACTTGCCATTAGCAGGATAGAGTTTAAGGGCTGTTCCTGCGAAGAAGATGCCATAGGTAATCGGGTAGGCTACATCCAGAGTGCTGGTTACCCAGACATGTACGCTTCGCTGCTGCGCCGTCATGGTCGCTATGATTTCCCGGGCAGTTTGTGGATCGGATATTCCGTCGAGCAGTACGAGATTATACTGAGCAGCAATTACTTGGAATAAAATAGTCAGTAGTACCACCAGTATAAAACTGATCCAGAGTGTGCTTGTTTTAGTCAGATTTGTAATCATAGTGAGGGCTTTTTAGAAGATATTAAGAAAAGTGTAGATTACTGTACTGATTTCCGATTTTTTAGTTTCCAATACTTAATCGAACAGTCAAAATCATATTACAATTTTCATCTGCTCCTAATAGACAATTATCGAAAAACAAGAAAAATTTTATAACTTTTCCGTTCGCTGGAATAAGTAAGTAGAGCAAAAACTATGAAAGACTCTGGTCGTTATTGCCAGTATACGCTGAGTGCAATCGCTTTGTTTTTGTTGGGGACTACTGTTCTTCAGGCACAGGATACTCCTATCGCCCGAACAGAATACGGTCATCCAGATCTACAGGGCTATTGGACCAATCCTTTTCAAACTCCTCTCGAAAGACCAGTTTTCCTGGGAGAAAAACGCAGTTATACCGTTGCCGAAGCGCAGGCCCTCATTGAGCGGGCAATCGCAATGGATATGGAACGTCAGGCACCGCTCGATCCTGATCGATCGGCACCTGAGGCTGGGGGTCGAGTCAACAATCAGGCTGACGGCAATTTCGAAGTAATGCCTACTGAGCTGGCAGAGGTCAATGGTGAGATTCGAACTTCACTGGTTATTGATCCGGCAAATGGTCGCATTCCCAGGAGACCTGAAGGCGACGATATCCATTTGAATTGGCGTGAACAGGGCAATTCCAGATTCGCTGGTCCGGAGGGCCTGACGCCTCTTGATCGCTGCTTGAATCCGGGAGCACAGCTACCGCTGATTTATATTTTCGGTGGTGTAGGTCATGAAGAGGGGAATCCTGCCGGCGACAATCCTGTGCGCAATATCCAAATCGTGCAAAACAAAGCTTATGTGGTGATGTTGGCTGAATACTTCAGCCTGGTTCGCATAATTCGTATCGACAGTGAGTTCCGACCAGAGACTGGCAATAAATGGATGGGAGATTCGATTGGATATTATGAAAACAACTCTCTTGTGGTCCATACTCGAAATTTCAGACCAGAGCAATCTATCGCGCCTTTGCGATCCTCAGAAGCATTTGAAGTGAGGGAGGTTTTCACAAGGACCAGTGATAATGAAATACTATTTCAATTCACCATTACCGATCCAAACAATTATACCCAGCCGTGGACTGCAGAAATTCCATTACAGCGCATGGAGGATGGTCTCTTGCTTTATGAATATGCCTGCCATGAAGGCAATTATGCTATTCCTTCCATGTTGCGTGCGGCGCGTATGGAGGAAGCCGGGCTACTCTAAGGATTAATTCATGAGTATGGCTGATGAGTACCGCGTCGTACCGGAAACCTGTTTAACCTTGATTAAAAATCCTGAAATAAGCGCAGGTGAAGATAGCGGCAGTGGAATCATGCTTGGGCCTGAAGAAGTTGAGAAAGATATTCTGGCAAATTCCCGGGCCGGACCATTTGCTTCACTGAATGAAGCGCGACAAGTAGCTGCCGAAATGCTGGAGCAGAATCCTTCCTATAGTTTGATGATTGTTAAAGGGTTGGTGAGTATTGAACACCTCTGGAATGAGGATCACTGGTTCAAGAAAGAATCGGACGAGGCCAGTAACAGAACCAGTCGCTTGTTCGTTACAGGCTTGCTTTTTGCGGCAGCAATCCTGATAACACTCACCTCGCCACCCTGGGCTCTGGGGACTTTAATCCTGAGCATTGCAGTGAGCGCTCTGTACTGGGAGCCGCGCATGGAATTTCAGGTATTTGTTCCCTGCGCAATCGCCATTGTGAGTGCAGTACTATATAGTTTCTTGCAATAGACTTTTGCGAATAAGAAAAATAACAGGAGAAAGACATGATTAAATCCGGGAGTTTGTCATTACTGCTGGTTCTCATTCTAAGCCCGATTTCCAGTGCACAGGACCGTGCTCCAATGGAAACTGCGGGGGATTTTCATCGGGCTATGGATGAGTTATCCAATTGGGGCCGATGGGGACCCGATGATGAACTGGGGCAGGCGAACTTCATCACCCCGGAAAAAAGAGTACAGGCTGCAGCCCTGGTGCAAGAAGGCATAACCGTTTCCCTTGCCCATGATGTGGTGCAGGAAGATGCGGTAGATACTTCGGCCTACTTGAATCGTGAAGTGGTAAGAGTGTCTCCCACTGGCGCTTCGGACACGCTGTCCTACACCGGCAGTTATCATGGCACGATACATAGCCATCTGGATTCCCTCGATTGCCATATCATGTATGAGGGGCAGGGTTACAACGGGGTAAGTTTTGAAGAAGTTGAAGCTGCCGATGGCTGTCCGCGGGGAAGCATTTACGCGCACCGTAACGGTGTGATTACCCGCGGCATCTTATTCGACGCCACGCTATTGCCTGGCAAGGCGACTGAAGATGGCTGGCTGGAGCCGGGCACACCAATCACTTACGACGATCTTGTGGCCCTGGAAGAAATTCAGGGAGTCAGGGTTGAGCCCGGAGATGTCATACTGTTGCATACCGGACGCTGGAAAAGACGGGACGCACTAGGTGCATGGCCGACGTCTGACGGTGTCGCGGGTTATCACGCTGACGTAGCCTATTTCCTGAAAGAACGTGGTGTTGCCATGATCGGTCACGATATGTGGAACGACGTTGCGCCGAGTGGGGTGGGAGACATTTTCCTGCCACTACATAGTCTTGCACTGGTTTCTCTGGGAGTTTCGATATTCGATAACCTGGATTTCACCGAAGTTGCAGAAGTTGCGCGGGAACTGGGACGTTATGAATTTCTGTTTATGGCGTCACCGCTTCGAATCGAAAAAGGAATGGGTTCGCCTCTTAATCCTATCGCGACGTTTTAATTAGAAGTCAGAGATAAGCGCGCGGGAGTATCAATATTTCCATGATCGCTATGTCGTTTTTACCCTGACCCCAGTATGCTCTCGCCATGACATCAAAGGACGGCATCTGGCAGCATCAGGAATTCAGACTCTATCTCGGGTCAACCGCTTTTTCCGGCATTGCGTTCGCGATGCAGCAACTTCTTATAAGCTGGATACTCATTGGTATCCTCGAATTACCCGCGACTCAGGTAGGTGTCATCCAGGCGACGGTGGGTATACCCGGATTATTTGTGATGTTGCTCGGTGGAGCACGGGCAGACGATCATGATCCACGTAGCCTGCTAATTGTAGTCTATTCCTATGCGCCACTACTGCCGCTTTTTCTAATAATTATTATCAATTTGGATCAGTTAACGATCTGGTCCGTGTTGCTTTGGGGATTGGGGATGAGTTTTTGTGTTTCTTATTCCAGTCCTGCCCAGCAGGCCATATTGAATCGAATCGCCAAATCTGATGTGCAGATTGCAGTGTCTGCAGCGACAGCAATCGCTTTTATGGTACAGATGCTGGGGCTCGGTGTAGCGGGGACCATGGATGAATTGGGTCTTATCCCGGTCTTAAGTTTCCAAGCCGTCTGTGTTGCGCTGGGCGCCTTTGCAATTCGGCGTTTAAATCCGCAGCCACCAACTTACACCAATACGGAATCCGCTTTAAGTAGCATCGTTGCCGGGTTGAAAGCGATTTATCAGCAGAAAGTCATCATGCAGACGCTGCTTATAAATTTTGTTTCCAGTATTTTTAACGCTGGTGCGTTTATGACTGTCTTCCCATTTATCGTAAAACGAATTTATGAGGGCGATGCATTATTACTGTCTTTCCTGATGATAGTTTTTTACGGTGGTGCAACGGCATCAAATTTCATCATGATGCGAGTCATGCCGCTGGCGCGACCAGGAAGAATTTTTCTGATAATGCAGCTATCACGCATGCTCATTCTGGGAATTATGTGGATTCAGCCTGAATTCTGGATATTTGCTTTGGCAGCAATAGCCTGGGGTCTGAACATGGGTGTTACCACAACCCTGGCCCGCACTATCGTGCAAGAATCTGCGTCAGAAGAATATCGTGCACGTATCATGTCTGTGTACAGTTTGGGCTTTATTGGTAGTGCGCCAATTGGTGCACTGATTCTTGGCTGGATAATCGAAGCGTTTGGCACACTCAATGGATTCATTCCTTCCATGATGACTTCGGTCATTGTATTTTTTTATGGTGTACTGTTCACCGGAGTCTATAAATATCGATCTCCCACTTGATTTTTAATGTCACGCTTTGGCACACAAATTAGTGGATTCCAGGTATTAAAAAAGCGTAAGCTCAATTTCCTTGTTGGTACAAAATAAGAAGGAATGGCGATGAAAACTCTGCTTCGTTTTAATACTGCGGCGTTAATCCTGCTACTCGCAGCTTGTGTAAACACTTCCTCGCTGGATATGAATGCGCTATCCGCTGCTGAAATTAACAATTTTCGTGCGCCCGAAGCTGACGTACTTTCCACCGGTCAGCCTACTGCAGAACAGTTACGGGTCATGGCAAATTCAGGAGTCAGGCATGTAATCAGCTTACGACCCGAAGCAGAAGATACAGGCTTCGATGAGGAGGCGATGGTGGAGGCACTGGGAATGAGTTTTACCCGAATTCCTGTTTCTGTAGGAGATGGAGGGATTAATGGCGAGAATGCGCAGTCGCTTCAGGCTCTTCTCGCAGAGTTTGAAGGAGAAGGCGTGGTTGTGCACTGCGCAACCGGTAATCGAGTTGGTGCACTGATCTCCGTTTCTGAATTCGCCGAAGGAAATGGACTCGAAGCCTCAATCTCTGAGGGTGCCCGTTGGGGCATGACTTCGGAGCGTCTGCAGGGCATAGTCAGACAGAATCTTTCCGCTAATTGATTTGTATCAGCATGCCTGATCCATTCACTCGCTAGCACTTACCTGTTCAAAAGGAACAGGTATGTGCGATGCGAATGTCATTGCAATTCTTTTTTCAGCTTTAACTATACTTCTTTTTTCAGCCGCGTTTCCTGTGCCTGAAAGCGATTCTTCCCGCGTAATGCCAAAGACTGAACGATATTGTTGTCATCGTTTGCTCGAGCAATTCCGCATTGCCCGATGCTTCCGCTCTGGCTCGCAAGGCCTCCGTCATCTTTTCCTGCAATTCGCGGTGGGTAAAGCCCACAATTACTGCAGTTAGAATAAGGAATCCAGCCCAGAGTCCGAATAAATCCAGCTCGATGATGAACCTTTCCGGATAAAGACTCGCGAAGAGCGCGACTGCCAGGAAAGTAAAGAAGGCTCCCAAGACACCAGAGCGAATTCCCAGGTAGTAGGAGCTTAAAAGTACCGGCAGATAGAAAAAATTGAGAAACGAAAGTTTCGAATCTACAAACCAAACGATGGCGCTTACGAAAACCAGTATGACGAGAATAAAAACGCCTTCAAAATTCTCGATCAGGTATTGTTTGAATGCTTCCATTATTGTATCTAAATCCTTGCGAAAGGATGGGTACAGCGATTATGTTCCTGAGCACCTATTATAGCCTTATTGCGAGCTAATGAATTAGTCCCAGGGGGGGCATTCTACGGTTAGATGAGGAAAAAGTGGGTAAGATTTAAGCACTGTTGCCACACCCTAACAACTCTAATGATTTCAATGCGACACTTGTTATGGTGCCGTGAAAACAGGAATTATCTATCGCCAGTCCTAATGTTGCTCAAATCGCTTGATTAATAATTATGCTGGAATCCTGACCCTGAACAGGGATCCTATTTCTAAATCGGTCTCACTCTGGTTAGAGTTCCAGACTTGGAGGGACAGTATAGTGAAAATTGTGGTCATTTCTTTTACCTGTTTGGCACTTTTCACCTGTCGCAGTGCTGACCTGGCGAATTGGCCACGGGATTTGCCTGCTCGACAATACTTTGTCGCAGTCTATGAGGCTGATGAAATTAACCAGGAAGTGCAGTCCCGTGAAGCCTATCTGCAGTGGATACTGAGTTTCTATGCAGGCACTGTTGTTGCGCCAACAGGTTGGAATGAAATGCAGTTGGCAGTAGTGGAGTCCGCGCCAGCGGACAGAAAAGTGGAGCTGGAAGAGCAGCTTTTTCTGCTTGGGAGACAGATTGCCGCAGAATGGGCAAAAGAGAATGCGGGCAGAGTCATTGATAGTCGGATGCTGGGTGTGTGGGGATCCGTATTACAGTTGGTAGTTGGAGCCGATCAGCAGCATGCGGCAATTCAGTTGATTAGCAGCGACGTCAGCGGGCTGCTGCAGAATCAGCTTAATTCAAGTGAAATCAATGATTTGCGCTATGAGGAGCGACTGGGGTTACAGCTATTTGGCGATTTTTGAATCGGTTTACCCACCATTACAGGAATTCTATCGATCAGTAATTGACTTCTGGGATTTTGCCTCTATATTTGGTCAGACCAATTTGGTCCGACCAATTCCAGGTTTTTGAATAATCCCATGACCACAGAAAACTCGATCAGTTTCGAGATCGCCACCAGACTGCGCACCGAAATTCTCAGGCAACGCTTCCAGAGTGGCGATCGTTTGCCCTCTGAGCGGGATCTCGCAGCGCGCTTCGACTCCAGTCGGGGTGCTGTGCGTGAGGCGCTATCGCAACTGGAACAATCAGGATTGATCGATATTCAACCTGGCGGTGCCCGAGTAAAACCGATTGAGGCCGCCAGTATCTCGGTCCTGGGGCCGCTTATGTCTCTGGACGAAGTTCCCGATCCGGCATTGGTGGATCAGTTTTTACAGACTTTTGGTGCTTTATCCGCACTAACTGCACGTGAAGCAATAAAGCAGGCCAATGATGAAGACATGATCCGGTTGCGCAGAATGGTCGTAAACCTTAATAGACAATCAAAAGACTTTGAATCGATGCAACCTCCCTGGCGAGAATTCCTCGAAGAATTGGCAAACGTGGCAGACAACCTGGTTGTTCATTTAATCAGTAATGATCTAAAGACTCATTTTGTAGAACAGATGCTGCAACTGGGATTCGTTCCAAAATTGCGCAAAACGGCGGTAAACGAAGTGCTGTCAGACTTGCAAAAGGCCGTGGCAGCCAGGGATGGGAATCAGGCGCAGGCCGCAGTGCAGGCCTACTTTGATGAAGTGAGAGGAGCCGTTCGCGAGCTGATTCATAGCCGTCTAGGGGAAAATCGGCGGCAGGCCGTGTAGAGAGATCACGAACAATAAGTAGAAGGAAGAGCAGCAGTTTTGACCATGCTCAGGGTTAGTAAGGTGAAATTTAGTTTTGGAGATTTGCAGTGAAACGAATATTAGCTCCAGTATTTATTTTGGGAAGTTGTATTGCGATTGCCATATTTATGGTTCGCACGCCGACGACTGTCGAGGAAGTGGCTCTGGAAGTAATCCCTGTCGCTGTCAGAGTGCAACAAGTTGATCTGAGTTCGGTTCAGTTAACGGTGGAATCCCAAGGTAAAGTGCAGGCAGCCCAGATAGCTAACCTGTCGGCTCCAGTGGCTGGGCCGGTGGCCTGGATTTCACCGACCATGGAGGCAGGTGGCTTCGTAGCCGCAGGTGAAGAACTGTTGCGGCTGGAAACCAGTGATTTCCAGACCATGCGCGCACGCAGTCAAGCGGCAATGCAGCAGGCCAAAGCCGAATCTGAGCATGCTGCGAGAGAATTTGAGCGGATGCAGGAACTGGCTAAAGAAAGACTTGCCAGTCAATCCCAACTCCAGGATGCGCAGCGCCTGGCAGAAGTTATGCGAGCCAGGTTGGCGGATGCGGAGGCTAATTACAATCAGGCT
Source organism: Gammaproteobacteria bacterium (assembly GCA_028818225.1). Classification (GTDB taxonomy): domain Bacteria; phylum Pseudomonadota; class Gammaproteobacteria; order Pseudomonadales; family Pseudohongiellaceae; genus UBA9145. Next base: position 180,163 of record JAPPOG010000004.1, read on the forward strand.
GAACTGGATCTGGAGCGATCCTCAATCAAGGCGCCGTTCGATGCCATCATCCAGTCTCGGGATGTTGAACTTGGACAATATGTTAATCGTGCGCAGAGCGTGGCGGTTTTATATGGGGCCGACGAGGTGGAAGTGCGTGTACCACTCGCCATTCGCCAATTAGGTTATCTGGATATTCCTCTTGGTCTGAGGGGTGAGTTGTCTGATGATGAGGCGCCAGATGTCACACTAACAGGCTTTTATGGTGGCGAAGAGCTGATGTGGAGCGGACAACTGGTTAGAATCGAAGCGCAGATCGATCCAAATAGTAACACTGTACAAACCATTATACGGGTAAAACAACCTCAGGCAGTTGATGGCAAAGCACATAAGCAAGGCATTCCACTACCAATCGGATTGTTCGTTGAAGCGGGGATAACTGGCAAGCAGGTCGAAGATGTTATTTCCTTGCCACGCTCAGTGATCCGCAATAATAACCAGGTGCTTGTGGTTGATGCAGAAAATAAAATGTATTTCCGGGATGTTGACATCTACCGTCTGGAAGAGGATCGGGTTTTGATCTCCAGCGGTCTACTCCCCGGAGAATATATTTGTACTTCACCAATCCAGGCCGTGGTAGACGGCATGAGTGTGCAACCCATCGAAGAATCCATAATTTAGGAAAGGCTGATAGTGCGTACCCCCATCACATGGTTTGTCCATAATCCGGTAGCCACCAATCTGATGATGATGATCTTCCTGGTGGGGGGCTTTATCTCTTACCTCAATCTTAATCAGGAAGAATTTCCCGACATTGATTTCGGTTTAATCCAGGTGAGTGTTGCCTATCTTGGTGCAACACCTGAGGAAGCTGAACTCGGTGTGTGTCTGCGTATCGAGGAGGCTCTGGAAGGCACCGAAGACATAGAGCGATTAACAACTACCGCAAGAGAAGGTGGCTGTGATGCGACTCTACAGTTGACTACTGGAGCCGATCTGAATCGTGTGCTTAATGATGTCAAGGGAAAGATAGATGCGGTAACGACTTTCCCATTAGAAACTGAAAAGCCAATCGTGCGTGCTTTCAGTAGCATGGGCAATGTCATGACCTTGGCACTGGCGTCGGATGCCGATGATCGCTATCTCAAGGAAGTAGCTGAAGGAATTCGTAATGACATTATCGATCTCGACGAAGTTTCTTCGGTCAACATCGAATACATAAGACCCTTTGAAATTTCCATCGAGGTTTCTGAATTTGTATTACGCCAGTATGGCCTGACGCTTGATCAAATTTCCCGTGCTATAGACCGCGCTTCATTGGATTTGCCCGGAGGAACAATTCGTTCTGATTCAGGTGAGATCTTGCTGCGCACCAAGGGGCAGGTTTATACCGGCGATGAATACGAAAACATCGTGGTGCAATCTTATCCGGATGGAACACAGCTTACGCTCGGTGAAATAGCAACTATCCGGGATGGATTCGAGGAAGGCTATCTCGATGCCCGCCTGAATGGCACCAATGCTGCAGTCATCGACGTATTACGAGTAGGTGAAGAAGATATTGTAAGGGCGGCCCGGGAAGTTCGGGCCTGGATGGACTCTGCTGATCTGGACCTGCCAGAGGGGATGACTCTCCAGGTAATTACCGATTCCGCAATTGCCACCCAGGATCGCATCGCTACAGTAGCGGAGAATGCCTACACCGGATTGATGTTAGTACTAGTAATTCTTGCCCTATTTTTGAGATTCAAGGTAGCCATCTGGGTAGCTGCAGGAATCCCGATCGCAATCGCCGGTGCACTGGCATTGTTTCCAACAGTTGCTCTAACAATCTCTTCACTGACTGTCATGGGATTCATCCTGGTCCTGGGAATTGTGGTAGACGATGCTATTGTTGTTGGAGAGCGCATACATGCTTATGAGCGCAAAGGCTATGCCAAAGATGAAGCTGCGATAGAGGGTACATTGGAAGTTTCAGTGCCAGTTATCTTTGGCGTGTTAACAACTATTGCCGCGTTCCTGCCCATTCTACTGTTGGATGGTCAAATGGGGGCATTCTTTAATGCTATTGGTGCAGTTGTGGTGTTCTGCCTATTTGCCAGTCTGGTTGAATCACAACTAATTCTTCCTGGTCATATCGCTCACCGTAAGACTGAGGGTTATTTAGGAGAAAATTGGCCTATCGTAAAACTCTGGCAAAACATGCAAGGCAAGATTGCTTATGGCATGGAGTACTTCGCTGAACATGGCTATCGCCGGGCACTAAAAAAGGTGCTGAAATACCGTTACGCTGCTTGGGCAATGGCCACCGGAGTCATCATAATTACTGTGGCACTATTAATGAGTGGTCGCGTTATCTTTCAATTTATGCCCAGTGTTGAAGGAGATGTAGTCTACGGTACGATTCAAATGCCGCCGGGAGTGCCCGCCCAGGTTACTGAAGATGCGATTGGCATAATTGAAGCAAAAGCATTGGAGATAGTGGAGGAGCTTGAAGCGGAGCTGGTCGTGTTAAAAGCTACTGGCCAGGCACCACAATCGACCGAAAGAGTTGTAGATTCGGTTCTCACTATTATAGGCGGCCGAGCACCACGGGGCGGTCCTGATAGTGCAGCGGGACGCCGTAATGCAGGATCGAGTAATCAGGCTGAAGTAGTGTTGTACCTGACCCCATTTTTCGATCGAGGGGAAATCAGTTCTGCAATCATTCGAGATCGCTGGCGCGAGAAAGTTGGAACGATTCCAGATGCGCTGGAACTGACTTTTGTGTCCGATGTATTTTCTGCCGGTGACGCAGTTAATTTTCGGCTTGAAGGTCGCGATGAAGACAACCTGAAGATTGCCTCAACGCAATTGCGGGAAGAACTGGCCCGATATCCTGGAGTATTTGATATTACTGACTCTTTCCGGGCTGGTAAGCAGGAAGTGCAAATAGAATTGCTAGAGCGGGGTAAGACCCTTGGTTTAACCCTGAATGATATCGCCACTCAGGTACGACAGGCGTTTTATGGCGCGGAATCTCAGCGCATACAAAGGGGTACCGATGATATTCGTGTCATGGTGCGCTATCCGGAAGCAGAGAGACGGTCTCTCGGGAATCTTGAAGAATTGATGATTCGCACCCCAAGTGGTGCCGAAGTGCCTTTCCTGAGTATTGCAGATTTCTCGCTGGGTAACAGTTATTCGAGTATTAACCGACAGGATGGACGTCGCATTATTACAGTACGTGCAGACGTTGATAGAACCGTAGTGAAGCCCGATGAAATCCGCCGTGAGATGATTACGACATTCCGCAATCAATGGCTTAGGGATCTGGACGTGGAGATGGTTGTCGGTGGAGAAGGTGAGCAGCAACTCGAATCCATGTCGGATCTGTTTGCCACTTTTCCGGTGGCCATGATGGTAATCTTTGCCTTGTTAGCAATTCCGCTAAAATCCTATCTGCAACCCCTGGTCATCATGAGTGTAATCCCCTTTGGCGCAATCGGTGCAATTTGTGGCCACTTTATCATGGGGGCTGATCTCGTATTCTTCTCTATGCTGGGAATCATTGCGCTGAGTGGCGTGGTTGTAAATGCTAGCCTGGTATTAGTGGTTTCGATTAATCGCTTGCGTGCAGAAGGTATGGGCATGGTTAGCGCGGTTTCGAAAGCTGGAGAGATGCGATTCCGCCCTATCGTATTAACGTCGATTACAACGTTTATCGGGTTAATCCCGCTGATAATTACTGCGAATCCAGCAACGTTTTTCATAATCCCCATGGCAATTTCTCTGGCTTTCGGCGTTTTGTTTGCGACGATCATTACTTTATTTCTGGTGCCAAGTCTCTATCTGATACTGCATGACTTTATCGGGCATACTGACTCCGCCGAAGAGAGAGCGCTGGCATACCAGCACTAATTACATTACCCTTATCGCGTAATAGAGACACAGTAGCCATTGGATTGCAGCGCTGTGCTTATTGAGAAGACTATGCGTAGATATGTAGTTCCCCTCATGTTCGGTCTGGCCAGCAGTATCGTCAGCGCTCAACCAAATCGGATTGATTTAATCGATGAAGCGGCTCCAGAGCTCGCGCAATTCGGTGGTCATAGTGTGGGTGTGAGGACGCTGGAAGTTGTTGCCCCCAATCGAATCGATATCCTCAATACTCCCAGAGGTGGGGAGACAGCCTTTTATGAGCGCACGTTGACCCTGGAAATTTGGTATCCCGCCGATTTGCAAGGAGCGCAGCCCGGCACCCAATACCAGGCTATTACCCGTAATCCGGAAATTACAGCAACCCTGTCCGGTCGCGCAGTGCGCGATGCAGAACCATTAAGAGCCGATGGTCCTTATCCCCTAATTATTATCTCCCATGGTTACCCCGGTAATCGCTACTTGATGAGTCATACCGGCGAGAACCTGGCGAGTAAAGGCTATGTGGTGGCATCGATCGATCATGCAGAAAGTACTTATGATGATCAACAGGCTTTCTCTTCAACCCTTTATAATCGGCCTCTCGATCAACGTCATGTGCTGAATACACTTGCCCATCTATCTTCTCAACCTGATGGAATATTCAGTGAGATGATAAATGCCGATTACACTGGAATTGTTGGTTATTCCATGGGCGGTTACGGATTGATTAATAATCTTGGAGGTGGATACACCGAAGAGATTATTAGTGGATTCATGGCGCCTCCCAATCGCTTGCTACAAGAACATGCCACATCGAATCCTGATTACCGCAGCAATCTGGATGAAAGAATCCGGGCTGGTTTTGCTGTGGCACCCTGGGGTATGAATGCCGGCTTCTGGCAGGCTGAAGATCTGGCAGGTATTAATGTTCCAACTTTTTATTTGGCAGGGGATCAGGATACTGTTGCTGGATATGAAAACGGGCCCAGGGCAATATATGAAGCGGCAGTAAACAGCGATCGTTTCTTATTAACCTTCCTCGGCGCTGGTCATAATGCCGGTGCTCCAATTCCCGTTCCTGCGGAACTGAATAATGCGGATAATAAGGATGCGGCAGCACACTATCGCGATGAAAATTGGGATAACGTAGTAATGAACAATATTATGGATCATTACGTGACGGCATGGTTCGACTTTCACCTGAAAGGTATCGATCGCTCCGCAATAATTTCAGCAGTTCCGCCAGGATTTGAAGAAAGGCTTACGGTGGAACACTTGTCTCCAGGGCAGTGATTGAGCTTATAACACCGGTTGTAAATAATTTGCCATTTTCGCTTTGCGCCTTCTCCGAGGCTTCTTTGTTGATTCTTCGTTCCTGTTTTTGATTGGACAGTTCGAAACTGAGTCTGGTCAATAAATCCCGTGCTAGCTAAAAGCTATAAGACTCGAGTAAGGGCTTGATGCAGTCAAATGATCCGGAAACAGGACAGCAAAGAATAAAAACCGCGGGAGCCATCTGTAAAGCAGTCCCTTTGATAGGGTAGTCTGCGTTCAATATCCATGGATCCAGTTAAACCCATCTGAATCAACTTCAAACCCTAATTAAGTTTCCACAGGTGCCAGGCCGGGTTGCTTTGCGCTGGACCGGTTTGACGCTAAACCTTACTCCACAATCTACCTGCAATGTTATGCTGCATAAATTATTGAGGCGGAACTTATTATATCAATGGGTTTCTTCAACATACTCCCAAGCAACAGAGTAAGAATCGATGTAATTAATGTTGAGGTTTTGGTTACAAGTGAGAATGAGAAATTCAGTAACAGAAAAGAGTTTTTATTACACGGCTACAACTACCGGGTAACGATTTGTTTACTTCTCTACTCAACTTCTCTCTCAATCATCAATGAAAATAGCTTCTAGTTTTTAATCACTAACAGCTATGTAATTCTTGTCGCTTTTTTCAAATTGTCCAGAGTTAATGAGCTGTGCTTGTAACTATTTATTATTAGCGGTATGTTAATAAATTAACACCTGTAAGGAATAAAGCGCAGTTTAGGAGTTTGTTTTGGTTGGTGAGCATGTATTGAGCAGAAGAGAGCGCCAATTAATGGGCATCGTTTATCGCCTTGAAGAAGCAAGCGCGAAAGAGATTATGGAAGAGTTAAGCGATGGTTCCAGTTACTCGACCGTCAGAACCTTGCTACGTAAACTCGTTGAGAAGAACCAGGTTAAACATAAAGAACAGGGGTTGAAGTACATTTATTCTCCGGTGGTAAAAAGAAGAACCGCTGCGCGCCGAGCAATGGAGAGAGTTATTAGTACATTTTTTGAGGACTCATCATTTCTGGCAATCAATTCACTCCTGGAGATGCAGAAGGGAGGAATTACAGAAGCGGAGCTGAATGAATTAGAAGCATTGATAGATCGTAAGAAAAAATAATTATGCAATATTATGATGGTTTCATCTGCTTTGCCGGGGGCGCCGCTAGCCTTAAGCCATGAAGTCGCATTTATGGCAACAAGCATCGACTTTTTTGTTATGTGAATAATTCAGTATCCAGATTTTCTGGTGTTAGCCCTTGGCCTGGGTGATCAACAAGATTCGAGACTCCGCTCAATCCAATCGCGATGATTGTGTCCCATCAAGCGGGACTTCGAATTATGGTTATGCCTGGAGACTGCAATAAAGCAATGAATCAGGGCTATGGTTTGCCCTACAAGAAACCAACGCCAGCCAGTGCTTGCTTACTGAATTCTCCAGCGAGTAAAGAGCTATAACAAGCAGCATTTTCAGCAAGCAATCAGGAAAGCTCTTGCAGGAACTCCAACAGTAATTCCGACGTCAGCTCAGCCTGTTCCTGCTGCACCCAATGGCCAGCTCCTTCGACCAGGTGAACTGCTCGCATATCGGTACAGGCGGATTCCTGCATGCGCTCGAAAGAACCGGGATTCTGATACGTTCCCCAATCGCTGGCGCCACTGATGAACATGGAAGGTTGGTCAATCGTCTTTCCAGCATAGAGTTGGGACTCGGCAGCTCCTATACCGGACGCTCCCATGCGATAGGAATTTAATCCTCCCTGAAAACTGGTGCGGCCGAATTCTTCTGTATAAACCGCCAGTTCTGTTTCGGTTAACCAGGAATTGGCGGAAACCTCCGCTGGGCTTGGCATGTGAACATCAACCGTCTCTGCCATGCCCATGTTCAAATCCATGATGTAGTAGGTTGGCATCTTGGCCCATTCCTCAGCCATACGTCCTGCCAGACGATGAGGACGATTCTCTTCCCAGTCGGCGCTCTTATGATGGTAGTAAGCGCGAATAAAATTACTCAGTCCCTGTCTGGCATGCCACATATTGGGATTGGCCTCGCGGGTCTGGTAGTAGCGCTGGTAATGTTTGCGTGGGCGCGCTAGTGCCGCCAGATCATCATAAATGCTCGGGCCTGTGCTCCCACTTTGGCGAGGAGGATTGTTTGCCGTGTCAAAAGGAATAGACCCTGTTCCTCCAAATGGAGCACTCATCATGGTTACGGCTCGGAATATGTCGGGGCGAGTAACTGCGCACCAGGCAGCAAGCGGCGATCCAAAATCATGTCCAATCACAGCCGCAACTGATTCATAGCCAAAGGCATAGACCAGGCCAACACAATCCCTTACTTTGTTTAACATGCGGAATGGTGTGAGATCGGCATCATAATCGCTGTCATAGCCTGTGGTGCGTCCATAGCCACGAAGATCCGGCACGATCACGTGATAGCCAGCATCTGCTAATGGGCGCATTACATTGCGCCAGCTATAGGCGAGTTCTGGAAATCCATGGAGTAACAACAAGGCTGGACGGTTTGTGGCTTCATAACCCGCTTCCAGCACGTGAAAGCGCAAGCCGTTTACATTATCAACAAACCGAGAACGAACGCCTTCGGGTAACCATTCATCGGGGTAGGGATGGGCAATGCCTTCAAGGGTAAATTGATTCTGGGCAAAAAGGGTCTTGCTGATGGCAACAGTACCCGTGGTAAGTGCTGCCGTCTTGATAAAATTCCTGCGCGTTTGTTTATTCATAAGTATTTGTTTGTCTCTAAGAAAAGCATAGTCATTTGTATTCACAAACTGGCCATTTCCAGTGCGAAATTCATTACCATTCCACCTGCTCGATCATCCTTATCAAAAATTGCCAGGCGGTCAAGATAGGCATCAAGTGATGGCATCTTCCCGGTTGAAGTACAGGCATTGATGAATACCCCGTCGAAGCTGGTTCGTATTTTTACCGCTTCCCAGGCTTTGTCCAGCGCCAGGCTGTAACGGTCTTCAGGCAACCAACCCTGGTCTAGTCCTCGTTTAATGGCGATTCCTATCATCGCCGTCGAAGTAATTTCTGCAAATGAACCGGGGAAATCAATTACCTCATGCCACATGCCATCGGCATCCTGATATGGGAGCAAAGCCTCAAGATGATGGATCAACATACCCAGCAGTACATCTCTGGCTGGATGATCCTTTGGGAAATCACTTAGTGTTAACGCTAACCCCAAAGCTGGGAATCCATTGCCTCGACTCCATGCCACGTCCGCATCAGGTGAGTGGCGATACAGCCCATTGTCTCGCAGCAGCATATTGCGCATAAAAGATACATGTCTGATTGCCATGTCAAAATACTTGTTGTCACCAGTGAGAACACCTGCCTTTGCCAAAAGTGGAGTAGCCATGAAGAATGCATCACTCATCTCATAATGCATGGGAACGACTTCAAGTTGTTCGCCATTCTCTGTAAAGGCCAGTTCCGCTGCCCTTAGAGTGAGCGCCATGGATTGTTGATTGCCGGTACGTATGGCGTGTTCCGCAAAAACAAGTTGACCCGCCAAAGCAGATGAATTTGAAACTTCGAATTCCAGGCCGCCCAGGTAGGGCGCCAACAGCGCATTTACTGCATCAAGGTGTCCCAACCTAAGCCTGCCAATAACACTCATGCCAGGCACATAAACAGGGGTTGAAAACTCGTGGCCATACATTTCCGCGAGCTCCTCAGCAAAAGCTCGGGGCGCGCGTGCAGCTCTGCGCTCCAGTTCAGATCTGGCTGGAGATGATTCAAGATCCGCGTTTGCGAGCAAGAATTCTACGCGGCTATTGCCAGCTGACATATTTACAACGGGAATAGTCCCGAACCCGGCGATGCCCGTATTACTAACAGTTTCGGCGAAGGAGAAATCGTTACCTGAACCTAGAACTATCAGATCCGGTGCGTGACTTCCTATCCATCGCCATAGCACATGAGATATGGCATTTTCTGAGTAAGCTTGTCCCTGGGGAGGAAACTGCAGATCGTCACCATCCGGATTTGCATTGCTTATAACGATCAGATTGTTATCTTGCAGTGTTGCCTTGCTGGAAAATTCTTGTAGCAGCTCTTCAAGGATTGCCGTAGAAGTAGGATCTCCATCGAGTCCATCAAGATAAAGAATGGTTTTGGAGTGCGTATTATTAATCACACCTTGAGCGGTAATGACTGCTCGATTTTCTGTTAAACCGATATCCCAACTAATTTCTGCTGCATAGGTATGATAGGTATGGACGCTAACCAGAAGAAAAAAAGACAGATTGGGAAGTAATTTCTTAATCATTATCAACTATTAATTCAGCTCCATTAGCTGTCTAATCTGATCCATAGCCGCATTAAATATTAAATCGAAACCTGCCCGGCCTCGTTCGGCGGTGGCTATCGTTGGATCCCCGGACACACCATCAACATCGGAGCCACGCCCTGGTGAAATATTGTCAGTTCTTACATGTTCAGGAGCGATGGCGAGCTGCAATGCGGTATCCCGCAAACCGGCATGAGTGCCAATCTGATCGTAAGTTGCTCCCTGAGTAATGAGGTACTCATCAAATACACCCACCTTGTACCAATCCCCGATGTGAAAAACCCTGATTCCTTCATCACTCCACTCACTTGAAAGCCTCTCTGCCACGACCTCCTGTGGTCTCTGGTTGGGTCCACTATCGCCAATGAATAAAATGTCAGTAAAGCCATGCTGTTTGAGACTACGGGCGGTGAATTCCAGTACCGATACAAAAACATAGGCAGGGATGGAAATGGTGCCGGCATAACGCATGTGCCCGGAAGGGGGATCGATGTTTCCTTCCGGCACATAGGTCATTGCAGGTGCTACCAGGGCGTTACCGAGCGCCCGGGCAATTCTGTCTGCGCCGGCATTGATTCGATACCTGTGCTTGCCAAGCACCATGTGCGGCCCATTTTGTTCCGTACCCGCCGTTGGAATGATGACGGTGGTTGAACCGCTGTCGATTGCAGCGCGCACTTCGGTCCAGGTTAATTCTTCCAGGAAAACCGTATCGGGCGTTTGCGCATTGGTATGACTGATTAATACGGCAGAGACAAGAATGCTAAAGCATATTTTTTTCAACATGCCCACTACCTCTCGATGGAAATAGATTGCTGTTATTCAGAAGCGCCAGCGGCTTCCAATACATTGACTACTGATTCGTAACGACGTTGTTTGGCAAATGCCAGTGCGGTCTGACCATCAGCATTTTTGCCAGTGACTTTGACGCCCGCAGCGAGGGCTACTAATACCGAATCAAGAACAAGGGATTCCCTATCCTGCAACTGACCCGCTCTCCGTTCCGGTGTTCCCCAGCTAACCCGTAGACGAGGATGGCCCATGCCGACTGCAGCCATTAACAGATCAATTTCCCCTTCATCCCGGATAAAATGCTCAAGCATGCGTTGTGCAGGATAACTCATGTGATTGACTGTCATCGGTTCAGCGCCAGCCTCCAGTAGCGCCTCCATGATCGATGGTTCAGAAAATCTTGCTGCTAACCACAGTGGAGTTGCACCGATTAACGCGTCATGAAAATTATAATCGGTTGATTGTCTTCTAACGGGGGTGGGTTTTTCCAAAATGGCTTCCAGATTAGCGCCGTGTTCAATCAATATGTTTACTGCATCGAGATTTCCTCGTTGCACGGCGGCATGAAGCGCGGTGTGACCGCTATCATTGGATTCAATGTCAGCGCCGTTTTCAAGCAGATACTCGAGCGCCGCCGCGTTGCCACCGTGAATCGCCATAATTATTGGGCTGGTGCCAAAGGCTGATAACTGATTTACATCTGCACCAGCATCAACTAAAAGTTTTACCGAATCCAAATCTCCGGCGCGTGCTGCAAAAATCAATGGGGTGTTGCCGCCGAGCTCAGTCCAGTATTTGTAATCGGGGTGACTGTCCTGCTCTTTCTCGGATTTAACATAGTGCTCACGAATTTCGGAGCGGGCATTCAGATTTGCCCCATGGTCTATTAATGCCGCCACGACACCCGCATGGCCGCGGCCTGCTGCCCACATCAACGCAGTCTGCTCGCGGGTGACGGCAATATTCGGGTCAGCACCAGCTTCAAGCAAGGCTCTCACTACAGCGCCGTTACCCGCCTGTGCGGCAGTCATTACCGTTGATTCACCTGACAATAGTTGAATACCCGGATCAGCACCGGCCGCTAACAGGGCTTTCACCGTTTCGATACTGCCATTTTCAGCAGCCAGCCACAGAGGCGTTACGCCAAGATCGGTTGTCGCATTAACGTCTGCGCCGGCCTCCAGCAAGTTTGCCATTGCTTCCGTTTGATCGTGATAACTGGCCCAGTGCAATGCCGTAGTGCCATCACCGTAAACAGCATTTGGATTTAAACCGTCCTCCAATAAGGCAACGAGTTCATTCCATTTCTGTTCTTTAGCCAGACTAACAACGACAGGAAGGTTTTGCGCGTAAACATGACTCGCGCAAAAGATCAGCCCAACAATGAATATTTTTTGCGAACTTAACGACATGTCGAACCGCTTACAGTATGAGTGGACCGGTACTGCCGCCCATCTGGTCGATAGACAATCCAAATTTCTCCATCAGGCTCAGGTGCAGGTCGGCCATGGTTGGTTCGTTGTCATAGAAGACGTAATCGCCGCCCTTCAGCCAGCCAGCACCACCACCAACAAGAATAATTGGCAAGTTATCACCGGAATGCACAGTGCTATTCGATAATCCACCGCCATAAATTATTGTCATGTTATCCAGCAGTGATCCATCACCATCTGGTATTGCAGATAGCTTATCCAGATAGTTGGCGAACAAAGTGGTGTGGTAGGTATTAATCTTCGACATCCGCTCAACCAGCACAGGATTATTGTTGTGGTGGGAGAGTGGGTGGTGTGCGTCAGGCACGCCAATCTGAGGGTATGGCCGCGCACTCTGCTCTTTGCTCATCATGAAGGTAATAACCCGGGTAAGATCAGTCTGCAGTGCAAGTACCTGCAAGTCCTGCATGATTTCCATGTGATCTTCGAATACCGGGGGCACGCCAGCTGGTTGATCCAGCTCTGGAAGATCCATGTCGATTTGCTCTTCGGCTTTCTGAATACGGCGTTCGATATTACGCACCGATTCGGTATAGCTGTTAACCAGGTGGCGATCTTCGTAACCGAGTTCCTGTTCCAGGCTAGAAAGCTTGTCCATAACTGCATCGAGAATACTGGATTGCTGCCGCAGTCTGAGTTCGCGTGCTTCTTTTGCAGTTGATCCGCTGTCACCAAACATGCGCTCAAAAAGGGCGCGAGGATTGTGTTCCGTTGGTAGTGGTTCATTCTTGCCACGCCAGGAGAGGGTGTGGGTATAAACGCAGCTCAGATTGACAGTACAGGCACCTGCCAGGGCCGGCGCATCCATGGATAATTCTAAAGAAGATAATTGTGTTTCCTTGCCCAGCTCATTGGCGAGTAACTGATCGACAGAAATGTCGGCGAGGATCTCAACTTCGGTGCGCCCCCCACGGGTAATACCTGTCAGGAATGAACCGCCAGCGCCAGCATGGGCAATATTCCAGTTGGCTTTCAAGCCACCGATGAGGCGCATCTTTTCTTTGTAGTTGGCTAGCGGCTGCAAAACCGGCGTGAGTTCATAATTACTCCCGGTTGTTGCTGGTGTCCAATACTCCATGGCCATGCCATTGGGAATATACACCGTTTGAAATCGATGAACAGGAGCCGGGTTATTGGCAAATGCTGGAGTCATCGCACCCAACATAGGCAGGGCCAGAGAAGCACCGGCGCCTTTCAGCAGGGCGCGTCGGGATATGGCTTTGCCTGTATGAATGTTTACCGCTTGAGCAATCTTGTTTGGTTTCACGGTCATTCTCGCTTCCTCTTTGGGAACAGCAGGGTAAATCTTACACCGGAACTGCCTTGAATATCAGGATTTTAAGCCTAATTTCCTGCAGCCACAGTGGCCTGGGAATCAGATAATTCCTCGTTAAACTGCGCCAGTTGCACAGGTATCTTGCTCGACTTGAAAGCTGGGCTGTTAACTATGCCCATGACTATCGCGGACCAGCTGTAATCATTATCCGCCGCATCCCGCACGATCTGACGCACGATTGGCTGATCGTAGTATTCCACTCGTCTGCCCAGGGCATAGGTCATTAATTTTTCTGTCAGCGTATGGGCGAAGCGATCCGGTCGATCCATCATCCAGTCTCTCAAGTCGGCGAACCCGGCAAACTCGACACCACCTGGGTAATTGCCATTGGGGTCTACCGGATTTCCTACTTCATCGAAGTCCCTCCAGGCACCAATCACATCAAAGTTCTCCAGGGCGAAACCGAGAGGGTCGATGACGACGTGACAGGAAGCACAAACCGGATCTTCCCGGTGTTGAGCCAGTCGTTCCCGAATGGAGGCAGGGATTTCACCGGCTTCAGCTTCAGGCAGGATTGGTACATTGGGTGGCGGCGGAGGCGGTGGAGTGCCAAGCAAATTATCCAGTAACCATTTTCCTCTAAGCACTGGCGAGGTGCGTCCGGGGTAGGAAGTGACAGTCAGCAAAGCACCATGGGCTAACAGGCCGCCGCGCTTTTCAGTATCAGGTAATGAGGCCTTGCGGAATCGGCTTCCGTAAACATCATCGACGCCGTAGTGCCGAGCGAGTCGCTCGTTAACAAAGGTGTAATCCGCATTCAGTAATTCCGTAACACTGGCATCGGTCTTAATCGTTTCACCGACGAACATCTCTGTCTCAGTTTCGAAAGCTTCGATCAGGCTCACATCATACTGTGGAAACAGCACAGTATTGATATTTACCTCTTCGAGGCGTCGCAGGTTTAACCACTGGGAAGCAAAATCTTCCACCAGGGTGTTAACGCCACGATCATCCGCAAGCATCCTGCGCACCTGTTGCTCGTAAACTTGCGGTTGAGACAGTCGTCCTTCCTCAGCTAACTGCAACAATTGCTCATCAGGAGCACTGCTCCACAAAAAGAAAGAAAGCCGTGATGCCAATTCCATATCACTTAGTGCAAAAATTTCATTGGCGGCCAGGTTTGCCGGTGGGGTATAGGAACGAATCAGGAAATCCGGGTCGCTGAGAATAAATTCCAGCGCGAATTGAATGCCGGCATCGAAGCTGCCACCCTGTTCCCGTCCGCGATTAAAGAAATCCAACAGTAATTCATTGTCTTCAGAATTTATTGAACGACGATAAGCCTGTCGCGCCATGCGAGACAAAATTTCTTCGGCACATGCCGCTTCTTCAGAAAGCTGTTCGGGATAACAGGAAAAAATCAGCTGTCGACTTGGCGACTCACCAAATTCAGCGGCATTGGTATAGGGACCCCCTATCTCAATGGCATGTACTTTTTGATAGGCGAGGTAAGCTTCGGAGTTTGCCGGTAGTCGGCCACCCTGACGGGGTTGCGGAATCTCTTCCTCCTCAAATTGCTGGCGCACGTAGGAGGCAGTTACAGCATGAGGACCCGCAGTCACAGGAATAGTGACTTCCAGTCCTTCCGCCTCCTCATACAACATATATTGTTCCCAATCGATGCTGCCGGGCTCGCCAGTTCCACTAAAACTCAATGGCGTGGGTGTTCCCGGTGCATCGCCACCGATAGTAAAGCGTTCGATCAGGCGACCATCCAAGCGCACATCTAGAATCTGGGCCCAGCCCAGGCCTTTGACGTAATCCTGATAGTTTGTTTCCAGCGCGATCTTGAAAGTATATTCGCCGTCAACAGGAAAATTATGCGTAATCGAAATACCGCCCCGTGACCCAAAAGGCATGTCTTCGGTCTGCCGCCAATCCTGGCTCATATACAAGGGAATTTCATAAGTGGAGACACTTGGACTTAAAGGAGGCAGCCCGGTGGCAAGTCGCGTTACCTGACGGGCAACTGACATGTAGCGTTCCATGTGGGCAGTAGTAAATGGTAGCGACTCCGCAATATTGTCAAAGCTGCCATCGGCAGTCGGATCGCCCGGCAATAAATCCATGATGTCCACATCAAGACCTAACAACTCATTGATTGAGTTGTTGTACTCATAACGATTCATGCGATGAAGAGGAGTTACTCGCCCCGGATTTGGGGATGCTGCCCAGGCGTTGTCCAGTTCAGTTTCTAACCATTGCGTTATTACGCCATAAGTATCGAAATCCGGCCTTGGCATTCCTGCCGGAGGCATCATATGGGCTCGCAGCTTCTTAACGATCTTTTCCAGGGTCTCTGCATGAGTCTCGATATCCGAAAAGCTGACAGACTGGAGAGAGAGACCGGAAGTAGCCAGGGCATCATTATGGCAGGCCAGGCAATATTGATTGACGACCTGTTGCATATCATCCGCGCCAAAGGCCTCCTGGGCTGATGCGGGTTGGCCGAAAATCTGCCTGGAATTCGAGAGCCCAACCACAGCCAGGGCCAGGGCTAGGACAGCCAGGCCCGATCTAATCCAATTCTTCCTGATTGGTTTCATTGAGGCTCCAGGTGACGGCGGCTTTAATGCTTGTTAAATCAATAACTTAATTATCGGCAGGTGCGCGATATTTTATTCGTATTTAACCGAAAAACAGTACCTTAGACGCCTCTATTCTGCAATAAATAAAAAGAAACAAAGCGTAACGCCTATGCTGGCAAACTACCCGGTAGCAGGGCGCTATTGGGCAGGATTCCGGCGCTGACCTTGCCTGAAAATCTCAACTTGGGCACTGAAAATCTTACAGTTGGAGTGATCCCGGTTAACTTGGTAGAGTGGGACATACAAAGAGCCGGAATGAAAATAAAATCATTCATGTAGCCATATAGGAATAGTTATGAAAATAAAACTTACCATAAGAACCGCACAGTTTGTCTTCTTGTTTAGTTTTGCAAGTGTGGTCAGTGGGCAGTCTGCAAATCGCAGTTTCGTGGATGTTACTAGCACCTACTCCGTCATTCCTAATTTAGTCTATCAGCGGGCCGGTGGTGCTGACTTAAAACTGGATGTGTACCGCCCGCGTGATGTAGAAGGCCCAAACCCTACGCTTATGTATATTCATGGAGGTGGTTGGACCAATGGAAGTAAGGAAGGCTCAGCTTTAACTTTCCTTCCTTATTTGGAAATGGGCTGGACTGTAGTGAATGTTGCCTATCGGCTCGCCGATGTTGCCCATGCGCCAGCAGCAGTTGAAGATACACGCTGCGCTTTACGCTGGATTTATCGCAACGCAGAACAGTATGGCTTCGATAAACAAAATATCGTAGTCACTGGTAATTCAGCAGGCGGTCATCTGGCACTGACTACCGGCATGCTCACTGCCGATGTCGGCATGGAGCGCCAGTGTCCTGGCGATCGCATGCGCAGCACCTGGAATATTGGTCCGCGCAATACAGAAACTCTGGCAGTGGCAGCAATCGTAAATTGGTATGGCATAACCAATGTATCTGCTCTGCTGAATAGTGGTCCCGGTACCTCCGGCAATTTCACCGAAGCCTGGTTAGGCAGTTCCCCTAATCGAGTTGCTACTGCTGCGCGCGTATCGCCAGTAAATCATGTGCGCCAGGACTTACCTCCAATAATTTCCATTCATGGCGATGAAGACAGCATCGTTCCTTATTCCCAAGGTGTCCAATTACATGAGGCTTTAAACAGAGCCGAAGTGCCCAATGAATTAATAACCATAGAAGGCGGCGGTCACGGCGGATTCAGCCCAGGGCAGATGGCAGAAATTTACGCTGCTATTCGCGCTTTTCTCGATCTACATAAGGTGGGGATTTAGCAGCAATGAACTGGGATGCCTTGGGGGCGATAGGCGAAATAGCCGGGGCTTTGGGAGTTATCTTCACTCTTGCCTACCTCGCGCGGCAAATCCATGAGAGCAATAAGACTGCGCGCAATGCGGCAACTCAGGAAATACAAAATCAGCTGGCAGACTGGATCTTCCATATCAATTCAACCAAGGAAATGGTCGATCTATGGCTGCGGGGAAATCTACAGGATATCAAGCTCGATCATATCGAAATTATCCAATTCAGGGGCATAGTCGCTCAGCTTTTTAATATATGGGAAAGAGCCTTTGTGCTTAAAAAAGAAGGGCGCATGGATGAAAGCTCCTGGCATACCATAGTGCTCTCCAGAAAAAAACTTACTGGCGAGCCCTGGAATTAAAGCTTACTGGCGCGATCGTATAGATCACTACAATGAAGATTTTTGCGCAGTTATTAATTCAGAAATGGAAAATGCCAATGACCAATGGAATCCACTAGGATTGGATCTCAGAAGCTTCGAGTTAGGTTTTGAGCAACAAGATTAGGGCTTAACTGCAAGCCTGATCGGTTGCACTGTAATATCCTGCCAGACCCCCTCGGTTACATACGGATCGTTCGCCAGCCATTCGTCCAGATCTTCCCGGCTCTGGAACTCTACGCAAAGAGTAGAGCCGATCATTTCATCTTTCTCATTCAGGATTGCTCCACCTACAATAATGTTGCCAGACTCTTTTAGTTCCGCAGCGCCGGCTAAATGGGCTGGTCGAGCAGCCATTCTGCGGTCCTGTGCTTCACCGTCTTTACCATCATAGGCAATGATTAAAAATTGCATAACATTTACTCTTGGATTTCAGAAAACACTCTGGTTTCGATGGTCGCCAAACTTGGGACGCACAACATTTTTCAGCGGAATATTCATCCCGCCGGTATCCTCTAGCCACTGGTAGATATCGGAGGCGAATGATTCGATTCTTTCCTGATGCTCTGGCGCATCGATTAAATTCTGCATTTCATTGGGATCATCTTGTAAATCGTAAAATTCATTAGTATCCCATATGCCATGATAACGGATGTACTTGTAACGATCAGTCCTGACGCCAAACATCGTCGGTGTTTGGGGAAAATCCAATTCCCAAAAGTATTCATAAAAAATTCTATCTCGCCATGGAATTTCTTCTCGTGCGAAAAGCGGTGTGAATGATATGCCCTGCATGTGATCCGGTGCCTGTAATCCGGCGGCTTCTAAAATTGTCGGCGCAATGTCTATGTTTTGTACCAGAGACTCTATTGGGGAGCCTCCTTCCAGTCTTTCTGGCCAACGCACCAATAATGGTACCTTGGCCGACTCTTCATAGAAATGACGCTTGTCGATCAGGCCATGTTCACCAAAAGAAAAGCCATTGTCTCCCATGTAAATGACCAGAGTGTCTTCCGCCATGCCATTTTCATCGAGAAAATCCAGTACCGCCCCAACGCTGTCATCAATTCCCATCAGGGTTTCGGTGTAGCGGTGAAAGAAATCTTCAAAATCAATTCGGCCATGGTACATGTAATCCACACCATGCCAGGATTCCCTCTGGTTCTTTACCCAGTCTGGCAGGCGGTTGTCACCATAATATTCGCGGCCTCGGGCGGGGTCGCCATCGTCACTGCTACTTGGCAGTGCAGTTTCATCATACAAAGGGGTTTCATAAGAAGGAGGGTAGACAACCTCTTCAGTTTCATAGCGTCCCAGGTGCCTTTGTGCAGGTGCGAACTCGCTGTGTACCGCCTTATGGGACAGATACATAAAAAATGGTTGATCGTCATTACGTTGTTGCAGCCAATCGATTGCGTGTTCAGTCAGAAGATCGGTTATGTAAACGTCTTCTCCGTAACTTGTTCTTTCACCATTTATATTTAAGGTCGGTGCATAATAAACCCCCTGCCCGCGAAAGCTTTCCCAGTGATCGAATCCGGGTTGTGGTTCATCGCTGTGATTACCCATATGCCACTTGCCAAAGTAGCTGGTCTCATAACCAGCTTGTTGTAAATATTGGGGAAAGAAGGTGAGGTTACCCGGATCTGGCGCTGCGTTATCGACCACTGTATGCGTATGGGAGTAGAGGCCTGTCAGTATCGAAGCCCGAGAGGGCGAGCACAACGATGTTGTGACATAGGCATTGGGGAAATAAGCTCCTTCATTTGCCAACCGATCAAGGTTAGGTGTTTCCAGCCAGGGCACCTTGCCAGTGAACCCCATGAAATCGAAACGATGATCATCGGTAAGTATGAAAATGATATTTTTCGGTGACGAGTTTTCGAGCGAATTGAGCTGCAAGGAGTTTTCTTCCGAACTGCATGCAGTCAGCGCTGCTAACCCAAGCCAGGTACAACATAGTGACTTTTTCATGGGCTACCTGTATTACTCAATTAGTAAACTAGACAACTAGCTGTTCATAGAGTTCTAGAAATACTGGAAAGAGAGAACCCATTAACAGCGTTGCCATGCTGATGTTAAAGATTCTCACATAGGAAGGCTTCTGCAAAATGGTTTTTAGGGAAGCGCCAAACCAAAGCCATAACATGGTGCAGGGAGAACCAAAAATAAGGAACATCAGGGCAATAATAAATACCTGAATCACATAGGTATCAGAGATCACGGTATAAGTGACAGTGGCGCCAACCGCTAAAACCCATGCTTTAGGATTAACCCATTGAAATGCCGCGGCCTGAAGGAAAGTAAAAGGTTTGCCCCTGGTTTCGTTGAATTCCGAAACAGGTGCAGAAGCGATGCGCCAGGCCAAATAGCTTAAATAAGCAGCCCCTGCTATTTTCAGAAAGAGGTGCAAGACCGGGTATTGATCAAATAGTCCTGCTATTCCCAAGCCCACGGCAAAAACCATGGCTGAAAACCCAATGCAGATTCCAAAGAAGTGGTCCAGGCTACGGCGCACGCCATAGTTTAATCCTGAAGCCATTATTAATGTATTATTAGGGCCAGGTGTCACACAAGTGCTAATAACAAATACAATTATTGCGAGGTATTCCATGGCTATATAGTTGAAGGTGGTTCGACTAAGTACTTGGCCCGGAGCATGGCCAGGTTTATGGCTGAGACAGCGGCGGATTCTACTATGAATCTTAAAGCGCTGCTTGATTTAATTCTGTGAGCAGATCAATTGAGTCTCGATAATTGACAGTATGCCGGAATGAATGGCAGCACATTACGGTGCAAACTCCTGCTACTTTCCGTATGATTCCTGTCTAGATTAACACTAACCAGTTTTTGGTGTTAATTGTTAGTACCTTTAAGTTTATAACCGTGAAAAAGAAAGGATTTAGAGTTTGAGTACAAGCCAGCAGCCGGTAACTATTTATAAACCCAAGAAGATTTTACAAGGCGCGAATTTATACTCCCGCAATTCAATTCTGGTTGCTGAGCTGGATGCCAGTGTCAGTGCCAGGCCTGTCGATCCACAGTTCCTCGAAACTGGCTTATCGGTACTCAATAAGCATCGTCCCGAGGCGGCACAGGCCAACACGGATGCTATGCCTCCATTGCCGGAAACTCTCGCGGCGAATACATTTTCTGAAGTGCTTGGCTACCTGGCACTAACTCTTCAGCGCTGGTGCGGTTTGCCGGTAAACTTCGCCAGGGTATTGGATAGTGGGAGCAACTCCCAGGGTGATCATGTGGTGATTGAAAGCCGTCTTGATCATCTGGCGACTGCGGCCGGGCAGATTGCTGCAGAAGTTTGTCTGCATTGCATGAATCCTGAATTTGTGACCGAAGAAAGAATCTCAAACATGGTTGCAGAGTTCGATCGGGTATTTATTGGCGGCAGAGCTACTCAGATTCCGTTCATCCGCGCAGCAGAAGAATCAGGAATCCCCTGGTTACCATTAACTGCGGATGGTGCCATTCTGGCATTTGGTCAGGGATCAAATTTAAGAAAGATCCATCAGAACTATACCAGTGACACCAGTTTTATCGCGGCGAAAATTGCTTCTGATAAGTTCACTGCAGCAAATATTTTGCGTTCCCAGGGCATTCCAGTTCCAAGGCAGGTTGCTGCCAATTCAATTGAAGTAGCAACTGAAGCGGTTCAAAATCTGGGATACCCGGTGGTAGTAAAATCCTCTCGCAGTGAGCTCGGTAATACCGTAACTGCAGAGGTAAGAGATGTGCAGGCTCTGTCCCAGGCTTTTAATGCAGCGGCTGAGCAAGGACCGGTGATAGTCGAAAAATTAATTCCCGGTGATACCCATAGACTAGTTGTAATAAATGGAAAATTTCGCTCAGCCCATAAAATGGTGAAAGCAGACCAGGGAATTTCACTGGAAGATGTAACCGGCCTGGTACATCCGGTAACTATGAGGTTAGCGGAGCGTGCCTCGGCTGTTATCGATCTCGATATTGTTGGCCTGGATCTGATTTCTTCAGATATCAGCAAACCTTATTGGGAAGTCGGCGCGGCAATTTGCGCAGTCAATGTTTCACCGCAATTACTTAATAATGAAGCAAAAATGATTTTTTCTGACTGGTATGTAAAGGAAGATAGAGGGCGGATAGTAACGGTAGTGGTTCTGGATCCAGTAAAAGAAAAAAACAGAGGCCAAAAAATCGCGGAACAATTGCAATCGAACCATTCCAGGGTTTGCCTGGCTACTAAAGAAGGAATGTTTATCGATGGAGAGATGGTGTCACCTGGAAATTTTGCCAGTTACCATGGATTACAAGCAGCACTCTGTGAGCCGGGCGCTAATGCGGTTGTGCTGGAGATCGATTCTGGTGAGCTGATTAGCAATGGCTTGGGAATAGACCGCTGCGACCTGTCAGTGTTTGGCGCAATTGAAGACAGTGAAGATCAAAAGCTGGCGGAAGCGTCCCGTGGAATTCTCTCAACTATCAGTGAATGCGTGTTAGAAAACAGTATCGTCAGGGAAGGGCGGAATGCTTCGCTGGATGCCAAGCAATTAGCGCGGGAGATTAACTCGAATTTGAGTTAGTCCTTTGAATTCCAGCTTT
>JAPPOG010000070.1 GCA_028818225.1 Gammaproteobacteria bacterium
TTCTGTTATTCTCTCTTCCGTATCATTAAGATTTGTTTGAACTTCTCCTAGTTCGCCAACAACTTGGTTATGAAACTCTCTCTGCTGTTGTAGAATTTGTAAATTAGCCTCTCCTATTTGAACCTCGGTAGATGCGATACTCGCGGTCAGCTCTGCAGATTCTCCATTCAGTATCGTGACGTTCCTCTCAAGCTCTCTAACTCTGTTTTTGTCTGAAAACCCCTGTGACAGTAACTCCCTTATGTCCCGTAACTCCTCAGCAAAAGATTCTGAAAGCGCTTCTTTACTTGCACGTAGCGCTTCAAGACCTTCAATTTGGGATTGCAGCTGTTCGGCTTGTTGCATGAGCAGTTCGATGCCTCCTTGCAAGGCATTTCGACGAGCATTAAAGATTTCAAGTTGAGCTGCTATCTCTTCTTGTGCTCTGTTACCCAGAGAAATAAACTCGTTTTGGAAGACCAAGTTTTCTTGTCCGTCCCGCTCCGCAATCAATCGAGTTTCCAGTGCCCTCAAAGCCAATTGCTGGCTTCTAGCAATTTCTAGTTGTGCTAGCGATTGAGTATCATCCAGTTTCAGGATGGGATCACCCTGCTCAACTTTTTCGCCATTATCTACAAATATGTTTTGTATAATTCCGCCTTCAAGGTGTTGAGCGGTCTTACTGTACGACCGAACAGTAACCTGGCCTGTAGCAAGTGCAGCACCGTCGATTGGTGCTGTTACTGCCCAGATACCACCTACGCCAAATAGCAAAACGAAGAGAATCATCCCGGTTCTAGAATGAGATCTTAAGTCAGTGTTAAAAATGGGTGTCGTCGGCGTGATGCTTCCTGTCTCCGCTGAAATAGATTTGTCTTGTGCCTGCATAAGGTTGGTCATAATTGGTCAAACTTTTTGCTGTAGTTTTGCCACTTTATTATTGGATTCCGCGATTGCTTTGAGCACGTCGTCTCTTTGACCGAAATTTGTTGCTAAACCATCGCGCATTAAAAGTAGCTTATCTACCAGAGACAATATTGATGTTCGATGGGTAATTACAATCACTGTGCTCCCAGCTTGTTTCATTTTTTGCAATGCTGAGAGCAAATCGCGCTCTCCTTGATCATCCAAATTAGAATTAGGTTCATCTAAAATAATCAACTTGGGGAGATTATATATAGCTCTAGCTAAAGCTACTCTTTGGCGTTGGCCTGCGGACAATGCACCTGACTGCGAACTGATTATCGTGTCGTAACCTTGGGGCAACCGCAGAATCATCTCGTGTATTCCAGCAGTCTTTGCAGCTTCAATTATTAGTTCAGAGTTTAGTTCAGAAAAGCGACAAATATTTTCTGCTATTGTGCCGTCAAATAATTCAATATCTTGAGGAAGATAACCTATGTAAGGGCCGAGCTTTTCTCTGACCCACTGATCTATTTCAGCATTATCTAGTCGAACGGTTCCTGCTCGCGCCGGCCAAACGCCAAGGATCCCCCTAGCAAGGCTTGTTTTTCCAGCCGCACTTGGACCTATTATGCCAAGGGCTTCTCCTGCTGCTAATTGAAAGCCTACACCTTTCACTGAAGCAGCTTGGGCGCCAGGTGGAATTACAATTATTTGTTCAACTGACAGATTGCCAACCGGTTTTGGGAGGTCCATTTTATCCGCTTCTTCAACATAACTTGATAGTATGAGCCTCAGCCTTTTAAATGAGCTTTTCGCGTCGACAAAATTTTTCCAAGTGCCTACCATCATATCAATTGGTGCGAGTGCTCGGCCAAGCAAAAGAGATCCAGCAATCATCATTCCTGGCGAGATTTGTTGGTTTAAAGCAAGATAGGCGCCCAACCCCAAAACTATCGATTGTGCAATCAACCGAAAAGACTTACTTATCGCGGTTAGTCTGCCAGCAGCAGCGCTTCCAATGGCCTGCTCATTCCCAGCGGCTTGGTATAGCTTTCCATCTTTCTGTCTGATAGCCGCTTGCATACCCATTCCATGAATAACTTCTGCATTTCTGAGGTTGCTTTGAAAAGATTGAGTCGCCGCAGTTGTTAATTTGTTCGCTTCCAAAAGTTTTTGAGCAGTAACCTTTTCCATTATAATGGCTAGTGCAATCAAAATTACTGCACAGATAATGGCGGCGATACCGAATAGCGGGTGAAACATGAACATTACTACAATGTATATTGGTGTCCATGGAGCATCCATAAACGCAAATACGCCATTGCCAGTTATGAACTGTCGTAGGCCTAATAGATCAGACATTGCTAAATGAGAGGCTGCCGGACTGCCAGAGAGCAACGAATGCCTAAAAGACGCTTTCGAGACAAGGTCTCTGAGTTGATTTTCAAGACGAACATTTGCTGCAACAAGAATCCTGCTTCTAGCCCATTCAAAACCTCCAGATGCCATAAGTAGTAATACCATCAAGAGCGAAAGCATTGCCAAAGTACTCATACTGCCGCTTGATACAACTCGATCGTAAACCTGAAGCATATAAATAATAGGCGTCAGCATCAGAAAGTTAACTGATGCACTGAACAATGTGGCATATAAAAAATAGCCTTTGAGAGATTTCAAAACGCTTAACATTGCGTCTTTGTCATTGTTGGTGATTTGCATATTTTGCATAAGGTGGCTGTCTATCGTTTTCTTGAAACAACCCGGTTAATTGGGCGCAGCATGGCCATGGTGTCAATTTACAGTAGTTTGGTTCGAGCTTTACTTAGTTGAGCCTAAATATTCAATTTCAACCCATAGAGTAGCAAAACATCGTCCAGGTGCGAGAACGCCCCTAAATTATCTGAACTCTTATTCTTGCGAGAGAAAATCGTCGCCTACCCTTAATATCGGCTGAAATCATAATTTAATCAGCCGTAAAGCCACCTGCTAATGCCTTTAATCAGAGAGATTTTTGAAGATTATTTATAACTTTTCGGATCCTTCCGCGATTTTTTTTAGAAGGTTGGTTTTATTTATAACGAGGCTATTTGGGCCATTGCGAGAAACAATTTGCTTGCGCTGCAAATGTTGGAAAACTCGGGTAATCGTTTCCCTGCTAAGGTTAAGCATTATGGCGATTTCCATGTGGGTCGGTAAATTTGTGATTTCAACAGTGATGTTTCCTGCTTGCTGAGCTGGAAGCAATTGCAAAAGTTGGTTACATACTCGTTGGCTAACATTTGGAACACTTAGAAGTGACCTCTGTGCCGTCATTTGCTTCACACGTCCCGCGAGCTTTTTACCTAGCTGTAACATAATTTGCGGACTTCGCGCCGCCACTTCTGTAAGTGCTTCGGCATTGATTAAAACGACCAATGATGGCATCAGCGCAATAACATATTCTGGCTGGAATCCGGGGTCGAAGACGGCTAGTTCTCCGCAATAGTCATTTTCTTCAACAAAATATAGCCCTACCTCTTTACCATCGATAGTGAAGTCAATTCCCTGTAACTTCCCCTCGAAAACAAGGCAGACTTTGTTTTCGGGCGCACCAGGCTGAACTAAAATAGCGCGCCTCGCATAGCGCTCAACCTTGGCATGAGCACACAAGAATTCTATATTTTCATCACTCAGGTTATTAAAAAGACTGAACTTTTTTAATAATTCGGGCTTAACTGTAATTTTATCCAACTTAATTTAACCGCCCAGAACTCTGGACTCCTAGTAGCTTCAGCCAATATTTCCAGACCCGAAATTTTGCCATTAACAATGTAAGCGACGTTAGTAAATTATTAGCTTAGAAATTGTGACCCCAGTCACTTGCGATAATTTGCACGCAGGTTAAGGTTATGTCCAACTGATAGTACTTTATTTCTACTATGTGTTGTTCTTATTGTCGCTGTAAATGATTCTGAGACAATCAAGGCTAAGTTACTG
>JAPPOG010000027.1 GCA_028818225.1 Gammaproteobacteria bacterium
GGCTGCCAGGGGGTTCTTGCTGTTTTAGAAGATGGCACGGATGATGTATTTGCTTCCATGGGCACCGCAGCCGAAGGTGTCTTGCTAGATCCAACAGTGCCTGCAGTCTGTGCAAGCCTGCCTCCGCTTGAGGCCTCACATCCGGGTCGTCAGGGCATGATTCTGGAAATCGCAGAGCTGGCGTTCTTTGAATCGGTATTTGGTGAAACAGAAGATATTCGCAGTGCAGCAAGGGACCAGTTAGAGGTATCACTGGCCGCCGACTTCGAAGAAGCAAGTTTCTTAAACTAAACTCGAAACGTTTTAGTGCCAGGTAATAAACAATGCCGGTCGTTACAGAGTTGTAACTCACATGCTATTGCGACACTGAAGCCCAGCTCATCTATAGATTGAGCTGTGCGCTGTAACGAAATCATCAATTCGATACTACCCTCGTAAACAGATAGGCTTTCATCACTCAAGGTCTTTTGAGACTCGGGATACTTTATAGCCTTTATCGACCAATGTTGTTCGCTATCCGTCACCTCAACTCTTAACGGTTTGTATTGCTCCTTGTGCGCACCTGGAGCGGTGATATGCCAGCCCTCACTAATACTAATCAGCAGCGTAACTTCCTTACTTCGACCATCCTCTGAAGTGGATTGATTAGCCTTTATTCTTAACAGACCACCATCAAGGTATTGCGTTAGCGCATTACTTCCTTCATCTATGCTGCTCAATTGGCGCAGCATGCTGGTATGACTCATCGCATTGTCATTGATATCGCCAACAAGTGAAGCGGCACACTGATCGGCCTTTTCACTGTATAAGGATTGAGCTTCTGTAGTTAGCAGAGCTGACCTATCTCGCAAATCAATCAAGCAATTTAGTGCGGTAGCTACCGGAGACAAAGTTGCTCCATCACTGGCACTTCGAGATCGAGTTAACTGCGGCCCTTGCTGATTGGCCGGGCTTAGGAAGAATCCTTTTTCTTCCTCATCCCAAAACCTTTCCAGGCAAGCGGACATTAATCTATTTGCTTTCTCCAGATAGCTCTGATTGGTAGTCACATCGAAAAGCGTGATTAGTGCTTGCGACAGGTTTGCATAGTCCTCCAGCTGTCCGGCAATCGATGAGGTGCCATTTAGATAGATCCGCCGTAAATTGCCCTGTTCATCCAGGTTTTTACCCAGCATTAATATAACTGCTTTCTCTGCCGCTGCTATCCAGTGTTTCTGCTTGAAATAGTCTCCGGCCAAAGCAAGCGAAGCTGCCATCGCAGCAGACCAGGCAACGATTAACTTATCATCTCTGATAGGATGAATGCGTTGCTCCCTGGCCAAATAGAGCTTATTTAATACCCTGTCCAAATTTTTTGTAAATTCAGCTCCATACTCCTCAGCATGATGTGCAAACGATTTTGATAAGTTCAGAATATTCGACCCTTCGAAATTACCCAGCTCACTTAGACCAAAAATCTTAAGAACAAGATCAGCTTCGTTCTCGTCCAATACCTTTTTCACTTCATCGATAGTCCAGAGGAAAAACACGCCTTCGGCGCCCTCACTATCTGCATCGGTGGCAGAATAAAAGCCTCCCTCCGGCAACTGCATGTCACGCAGAACATACTCCAAAGTCTGGAAACAGATTCGTTGAAAGAAAGGATTTCCTGTCAATTGGTATGCTTGCAAGTATGCGAGGGTAAGCTGAGATTGGTTATAAAGCATCTTTTCAAAATGCGGCACCAGCCACTCCGCATCCACACTGTAGCGATGAAACCCTCCGCCAACTTGATCATAAATACCACCACGGCCCATCGCGTCCAGGCTACGACTGGCAAACTCCATCGCTTGCACATGCCGTTGACGCCTGGCGCGATCCAGCATAAAAAGTAATAGTGGCTCCTGGGGAAACTTGGGAGCACCCATCAGTCCGCCAAGAGCTCTGTCTTCTCGTTGGAACAGAGCCTGGCTGACATGATCGTGTATCGCTGAATCAAGGCTTGAAGCTTGCTTGCGCTCACTCAGGATTCTGTCGATGGCCTCCCCTATCTTGATAGCACTGCTTTCAAGTTCAGCATATTTTTCTTCCCAGGCTTCGACAATCTGATGCAATAACTTCATAAATGTAGGAGGAGGAAAATAAGTAGCCGCGAAGAAAGGCCGCCCATCGCTGAGCAAGAAATTGGACATTGGCCAACCACCATGACCAGACATTAATTGCACGCCTGTCATGTAGACTTCGTCTATATCAGGATATTGTTCCCGATCCATTTTTACACTTATAAAATGTTCGTTCAGAACCTTAGCAATTTCCACGTTATCAAAGCTCTCAACTTCCATAACATGACACCAATGACAGGTTGAGTAACCAATCGATAAGAAAATCGGTTTATTTTCTTTTTTTGCAACTTCGAATGCTTCTTTTCCCCAGGGAAACCAGTTTACTGGATTATGCGCATGCTGTAGTAAGTAGGGAGAGTCTTCACGAACTAACCTATTAATAAAGACAGCTGTGCCATCTTCATGCAAATGCTCAGTGCGTTTATCGTAGTCCCCCTCTTTTGCAGATTCGCTACTACGGAGCTGTTCTTCTAATGACTTATTGCCAGAGCTATCTTTCATGAATCTCTCAATGTACCAACCTGATTGCCTTCTTTCGTGTGAAACTAGTATTCAGCCACAAGTACGAAGTGGAGATAAGAACACTCTCATACTGGCTGTATTCGGAAAATCGATTACACCTGCTATCCGCAAGTTCGGGTGCATATGCAAACATTCGATCAGTTCCCAGAAAATTTATAATCGAAGCATCTGAAATTAATTGTATTGACAGTCCAACACTTGGCAAGCTGGTGCTGTAATGCACTCATACTAATGACGATGATATCAATGTCTGCGCAATTACCGGTGAGCCAGAAACCGACAAACTGCTTCACACCTGAAAGTTTGATGTGTTATTCGACATGCCCAAGAAAATCTTCTGGAATAAAATACACCACTTACTGCTCTATTTATATGATTCACTTTTCGTCCGTGTAAGTGATGCCTTGGTTGCCCATTGCCCTCACTTTAGTGGGAGCTTTTTTATTCCATTATATTTTCCAGGACGGCCGGAAAATATGGTCTGTTGCGTTCATTGACTGCCGTGGTTGTAATAACTGCTTTAAGCATTAGTTCATCAGAAGCTGCTCTGCGAATTTCCTGCTCGAACTGTAAACGAATTCGACTCGGACGGCTGGCCATAACACTCACGGTAAACTCGTCTCCGGCTTTTAACGACCGCTTGTAATCAATTTCAGCCCTGACCATAGCAATTATCACGCCGAGTTTGGTCAGTTCGGCAAAACTCACACCTCTACTCTCTAAATATTCATGCCGCGCAAACTCCAAATAATTTTGATAAACCGCGTTATTAACAATACCCTGCATATCGCATTCATAATCGCGCACCTTCATCTGTAACCGGAACGATTTACCCACGGAAATAGCCTTTGAAAAATTGCAATCAAGCCTATCCTAAATTTTATACCTTCGATAGTTAGCAAATATTCAAAGCTGTTCCCATACTGAAAATAGCAGCAGCAAGTAACACAGAGAGTACTTTTTAACAGAGATTGTTATGACGCTAGGGGAAAACCCAACCTGGGATAGTTGTTCCAGCACGCACTCTAGAACTACCGGGATGGTTTGCAGATGTTGATCCGAAATTTCAGCTAAGCGAATATGGGTATGATCAAGATTCCTAGAGCTGGCCGGCATGGAATAAACCCTGGTTTAGTACCCTGGTTCACGATACCGTTTATAGAACTTATGCAGCGGAAGCGACCCTCCCACCAAAATTGGAGTCCAGCAAGCGAAATCATCCTGATAGATCACAACAATTCTGCGGCAACAATCATGGTTGTTACCTAACTTGAATAAGTTTTAATTGAACGCTCAGATCTTCTGTAACCCTTTTTTACATTATTGTTCTGGAGCAATATTGCGCCAGATGGTAGTTTTCAACTCAACTTGAGAATCGGAGTCGTCAGTTCTATGGGCATGGAATTCAAGAAATCCAGACGCAATTTTCTTAAATCGTCGGCTGCTGTGGTTGGAGGAACTGCCGGACTTGCTGCTTGCGCTACCCCTGCTAGCACTAATAGAAATTCTTCCGCCAACCTTTATCCACGGCACAATGAACGCACTAAAGGCTGGTTGCGGTTTGTCTGGCAGAAGGCAACGACACCGGACAACTGGGGTTACTCCGAAGATGCAGAGCTTCCCTGGGGCATCCAGATTCCTCGAGGTGAGATCGACTTCACCGTAAGAGATGACCGACCTCATCCCTGGTGGGATCAGTACACGTCAGCACCCATGCTCAGCTATCCCCGCTTCGATCTTGCCGATTCCAGTTATGCCGTGATGCTCATGGCCGACCAGACTCCAGCCTGGCGTGAAGTCTACACCCGTATCATGGACGAGCTGGCAACCCGGCATACCGCTTACTGGGCCGCTATTGACTGGAATACCTTTATCGGGCCCAGTCCGCAGAGAGACAGCTATACGGCGCTAAATGCTCCCGGCTACCAGGCCTGGCCAGAACGCGTTATCGGCAACTATGACCGCCCTGGCTGGACCGCAAATGGTGTCGAACCCTGGGGCTTACAACGAGATCCAATTGGCGCTGATGGCAATCTGTTCTTTCGTGGCTGGTTAAACCTGGTGCTATCGATCTACAAATACGTATCCGGTGATGATAAGTGGGAACAACCCTGGGAGATTGCCGGCTATGAGAATGAACACTTTGAGTGGACTCAGCCGAGGATAGTGGAGCACCTGCACCAGCAATACACCGACCACCCGGAAGGTCCCCAATGCGAAAACACCAAAATCTGGCCTATTTGCAATTCCGCCGCCGGTCTGGGCATGTACCTTTCCGATCAACTGGGAGTCACCAATGCCCATGGCGCGTTCGAAGATTGGGTGCAATTCATGCGCGATAACTACATGGGCATAAATGCCCAGAACCAAATTGAATGGATGACGCTTTATTACGACCCGCTTGAAGAATTCAAAGTAAACTTTCCTGGCGTGGGCGCTGGCACCGGTGCTGCATTTTATCTCCTGCCACAATCACCAGAACTGGCCACGCAGATTTATGAGGGCGTTGCCAATGCCAGTGGTTGGCGTGATCCTGCCCGGGAAATAGCGGCCAGTGCCCAGGGCATGGCTATGGCCAAAGCGCTTGGTGATCATGTAGCGGCTGAACGACTGGGGGAAGCTGCTGAACGACTGTCCGAACCAAGATGGTTTGGCGAGGACATGGATAGGTTTGGCTGGTGGTTTAACAATGGCGAACCATGGCCCAGAGGCCAGCAATCTGCTCTGCAAATGATCAGTGAAATCGGTGAAGGCAGTTGGCTAGAGGCTTTCCAGGTCAAACACCTGGACAAGTACACAGCACCGACACTGGAAGGCGTAGATTTTCCAAGCCTGGGTGTGGATAAGGCCTGGAACGATAAAGAGAGCGGAGTTCTGCATATCGGGACTTACGTTGCCGATCGTAATAGTGCCGGACAAACTACCAGTTGGCAGATAACAAACTTACCTGACGCAAGCAATGCAGTTGTCATCCGCGATGGTACTACCATGAGTAATGTGCAGGTCGTTAACGCAAACACGATTCGTGTGCCGACAGAGATCGGTAATCATAATTACGAAATTTATACTGGTTACTTCGGGCAGGAGACTGCATTTGCTCAACCTGATCCGTTAACGGTTGCCAATGCCGCAACTGTGGCTGCTGTTCGACGAACCGCAGAAGAAAACGCAAGAGCAGCAGAGTCTGTAATAACCAGCAAGGTAACCGGCTGTGCTTGCTGTGCAGGTGCCGCATAAAGAATCAAATTATCAAAGAGAAATGGCATGACCAAACTTAAAGTTAAGAGTTTATTTTCATTATTCAGTATTTCCCTGCTGAGCTGGACCGTGGCTGCTGACCATCATGGTGGCGCGTCGCTCCTTTCCATTGAAGAAATTATGGTGGGTGATCACCGTAGTGAAGCGAATATTGCTCGCAATGAATTTCGCAATCCAGTTGAGACCCTGGAGTTTTTCGGTTTGGAACCGAATATGACCCTGATTGAAATTGGTCCCTCTGGTGCCTGGTACACGGAAATTCTCGCGCCGTATATGAGGGACCATGGACGATACTATGGCGCACACTTTTCACCAAACTCGGGTAATGAATTTCAACGGCGTAGCCTGGAAAATTTCGAAGCAAAATTGGCTGCAAATCCTGAGCTGTATGGAAAAGCAACCGTTCGACATTTGCTGCCACCCAATGAATTGGTTATTGGACCGGTTGAAGGCGCTGACATGGTCCTGACTTTTCGCAATGTACATAACTGGATGGCGCGCAATGAAGACGAAGCCCACTTCAACACTTTTTTCGATTCCCTGAAGCCTGGAGGTATTCTCGGTGTTGTGGAACATCGCGCGCCAGACAACGCCACGCGGCAGGAAATGATCGATAGTGGCTATGTAAGCGAAGCATTTGTTAAGCAAATCGCTGCTCGATCGGGATTCGAGTTTGTTGGTTCTTCCGAAGTGAACGCAAATCCAAGAGACACCAAGGATTATGCGCAAGGCGTATGGACTCTTCCTCCGAGCTATCGATTGGGTGATACGGATAGAGCCAAGTACACAGCCATCGGCGAATCCGACAGAATGACGTTGAAGTTTAGGAAACCTTTATAGACGCACATTTATCTGACGCGCTTGCTGCGATCGCCCAATTCTTCGTTAAAAGCTAAACGCAAAATGCTCATTTAATAATTATAAACTCCGCTTTGTCGTTTAGCTTTTGCCTAGACTTCAACCTTCTTGCTAACTGCTCAGACTAATTAACAGAGCAACTTAATCTTGAAATACAGTGCTCCACTGCTTGAGAATTTAATACTTCGCATAATATTTGCGATTTGCTGCTATGCAGGCGCAACGATTCCAATTTTTGCGCAGGAAGTAGTTATTGGAGAAAACGCCGAAGGGCGAGTTACGGTTCGTGCTGTTCGTTTCGATGGCCCTATAAACGTTGACGGAGAACTGGATGAATCTATCTATGAATCCGTCGCGCCGATTTCAGACTTTATTCAACATATCCCAACAGAAGGTGCACAGGCGAGTGAGAAAACGGAAGTCTGGGTGTTCTATAACGACGATGCCATCTATGTCACCGCGAAAAACTATGAATCCGTGCCCGAAGAAGACTGGGTCGCCAATGAAATGCGCCGCGACACGTTTCAGTTACGCACCAACGATTCTTTTTCTGTCATGCTCGATACATTTCTGGATCGGCGTAATGGCGTAGCATTTTTAGTTTCTCCAATCGGGGGGTTTTCAGATTTCGCGATTGCCAATGAAGGCGACCGTGGTCGCGGCGTTAACTTCGATTGGAATATCGTTTGGGATTCGCGAGTTGGAAGGTTCGATGGTGGCTGGACGGTGGAGATGGAAATTCCCTTTCGTTCTCTACGATACGACCCGGGAGAGGAGCAAATCTGGGGATTACAGTTCCGACGCATCATTCGTCGCCTTAATGAAGCGTCCTACTTAACTGAAATTCCTATCTCAGCGGCTCTTGGTAATAGTTTGGTTGCCGGCATGTGGCGAATTTCTGAGGCGGCAGACTTAACCGAACTGGAAGTTCCTCCACGAAATTTTAACCTTGAAATAAAACCTTATGGATTAGGCACAGTAACCACTGATCGGCAAGCCTCCCAAGCTTTTAATGGAGACTTTGCTGGAGACACAGGTCTGGATGTAAAACTTGGACTTACCAATAATCTCACCGCTGACTTTACTTACAACACTGACTTCGCCCAGGTGGAAGTAGACGAGCGCCAGGTAAACCTCACAAGATTCAATCTGTTCTTTCCGGAAAAGCGAGAGTTTTTTCTCGAAGGGGAAGGCAACTTCGACTTTACAGCGCCCCGCACCTTAAATATTCCAACGATGTTTTTTAGTCGACGCATTGGTTTGGAGCGCGGACAGGTTGTTCCAATTAATGCAGGTGGCAGATTAACCGGTAAGGTTGGCGATTTTGATATTGGTGCATTAACAATTGGAACCGATGGCAGTGGTCTGGAAGGTATTGAATCAACAGAATTCTCGGTGCTGCGAATCAAACGCGATATTTTAAGCCGTAGTCGAGTCGGAATGATTTTTACCGATCGATCGGAGTCAACGGTCGCCAATGGATCAAATCAACTCTATGGCATTGATGGCCAATTTAATTTTCTTGATGATTTCGAAATTAGCACTTACGCCGCCAAAACCGATACGCCTGGCTTATCAGGTGAAGATAAGAGTTACATGGGTAATTTCAGCTACGATGGAGACCGCTACGGATTCACTTCTGGCTATGTTGTGGTGGAAGACAACTTTAATCCTGAGGTTGGCTTTAAACGCCGTGACAATTTCAAACAATATGATGGCTTCGTCCGCTTTAGTCCTCGCATTGCATCAAGTGATCGCATTCGACGCTTGGTATTTATAGCCCATACTGAATCCTATTGGTCCGCTGATGAAGATTTATTGGAATCCCGCGCACATGGATTTAATTTCACTACAGAATTTGAGCAAGGTGATGCATTCCGCATCAGCTTGAATGATGAATTTGAAATGCTCGACACGCCATTTCGAATTGCATCGGATGTTGTGTTGCAACCCGGAAAATATGACTTTAGCAGTTATGAGGTTTCATATTTATGGGGAACACAAAGGGACTTTAGCGGCAGACTTTCCTATCGCGGTGGTGATTTCTGGAGTGGAACCAACGAAGCCTTTGGATTCAGCGCTGGTAGAATCGAACTATCGCCGCAGCTCTCGGTGGAACCCAGCTATTCATTTAACAAAGTAAAGCTCCCGGAAGGAGATTTTCGCACCGAGCTAGGTCGGGTCAGGGTCACTTATACCATTTCACCGCGCATGTATTTCAGCGGCTTGATGCAGTACAACTCAACCCAGAGTTCATTTAGCACAAACTTTCGTTTTCGTTGGGAGTGGGCTCCTGGCAGTGAACTCTTTGTAGTTTACAGTGATGACCGGGATACAAATCCATTCGATCGACCGGACAGTTTTGAGTTACGTAATCGCGGCTGGGCCGTAAAAATTAATCGCCTCTTCCAAATCTGAACAGATACTTCATTTCAATCGAGTTGTAATTTATTTCCAGAGTAGATTTAATCATTATCCAACTATGTTTGATATTAACTGGGGAACTACAATGAGCTTCAGGCAACCAGGATTTTTTATAACTTTTTTTGCCTGTGTTTTTTCAGCACAGGCTCAGCAAAACACTGTTCTTCCTGATTATCCTAACAACTACGTCATGTATGAAAACCTCGTGCAGATGCCTGATGGCCGTGAGATGGGATCGGGTAACGCCCTTGATATCGATTCTGAAGGCAATATCTGGGTTTTCGAGCGCTGTGGTGGTAACCAGGGAGCCTGCTCTGACAATAATGTCGATCCCATACTCAAGTTCAACCCGGAAGGAGAAATCTTGACCAGCTTTGGAGCGGGTATGTTCGTCTGGCCCCACGGTATCGTCATCGACAATGATGACAATCTCTGGATTATCGACGCCGGTGTAATTGATGGAGAGAAAGGCAACCAGATCTTTAAATTCAATCAGCAGGGAGAAATCCTGATCGAACTTGGCGAACCTGGAATACGTGGTGATGGACCAGGAGAATTTAACGAACCTTCAGATTTAGCTATCGGACCAGATGGCACTATTTATATCGTTGACGGACATATAAATCCTGATTCCAATCGCCGCATCGTGCACATGACCGCAGCAGGCGAATTCATCGAAGCCTGGGGAGAGAAAGGTTACGGACCCTTGCAATTCGAAGGGCCTCACGGACTGGCGGTGGATGAGCGCGGCAACATCTATGTTGGAGATCGTACCAATAATCGATTACAAGTTCTGAATCCCGACGGCAGTTTACGAGCCATATGGACTCACCTGGGCCGACCCAGCGGTGTGCGCATCCATGACAATATGCTCTATGTGGTCGATTCAGAATCTCGCGCCGAAGAGGGAGGCTATGGCTTCAATCCTGGTTGGCACCGGGGTATTTACGTAAGCACTCTGGATGGCGTTGTTACTGATTTTATTCCTGATCCCGGACCACATGGGGCGACGAGTTTTCCGGAAGGGATTGCGGTGGATTCTGATGGTGTCATATGGGGCGCATCAGTTGGAGACAGGAAGGTAACCAAATACGTCAGGAATTAGGACGTGCTTGCTGCGAGACTCGAATTCATTGTTAAAAGTCGCTCATGCACGCGTCATTTAGTTTACTAAAATAGTAATGCCCAAACGACTTTTGCCTCGCCTTCAAGCCTCTCGCCAAGCACTCGAGATTTGTTATTATTATTTTTGAAATTTTTTAGAGATTATCGATATGAAAAACTTCTCCAGTTTAATTCTCGCGACT
Organism: Gammaproteobacteria bacterium; assembly: GCA_028818225.1. Taxonomy (GTDB): domain Bacteria; phylum Pseudomonadota; class Gammaproteobacteria; order Pseudomonadales; family Pseudohongiellaceae; genus UBA9145. Next base: position 10,472 of record JAPPOG010000027.1, read on the forward strand.
TTTGTTATTTCATTTTCAGGAACGCTAATTGCTGATCACCATGGTGAAGCTGAGCTTACTCTAGAAGCATTGATCAACGGCCATCATCGGAGCGACGTAAATATAGCGCGCAATGGCCCAAGGCACCCAGTTGAGACTCTGGAATTTTTTGGCCTTGAAAAAGATATGACCGTTATCGAGATACTGCCGGCTGGAGGATGGTATACAGAAATCATCGCGCCGTATGTTGCAGAGGAAGGTAAATTCTATGCCGCGCACTTCTCGCCAAATTCTGCCCTGCCCTATGCACCCCGTAGCCTGCAAGGATTTGAGAAAAAGATAACGGATAATCCTGAAATCTACGGCAAGATTACCGTTCGCCATATCGACCCACCTCATGAAGTTAGAATTGCTCCGCCGGAAAGCGCTGACCTTGCAATGACTTTTCGCAATGTCCATAACTGGATCATGGCTGGACAGGAACTCGAGTACTTTGAAACCTTTTATGCAGCGCTGAAGCCTGGCGGCATATTGGGCGTTGTCGAGCACAGGGCATTACCCGGTTCCAGTATGGAAGTTATGGAAACCACTGGCTATGTCACCCAGGACTATGTAATCGAAATCGCCGAGAAAGCAGGATTTGTGTTTGTTGCCTCATCAGAGATCAATGCCAATTCGAAAGACCTGACTGAGTACCCCGCGGGAGTCTGGACTTTACCCCCTACTTACCGACTGGGAGAAGAGAATAGAGATCAGTACACTGCCATTGGTGAGAGTGATCGCATGACCCTGAAGTTCAGGAAACCCCAATAGTGACAGTAGCAGTAGAGTTTCATTACGACTTCGGCAGCCCCAATACCTATTTCTGCCATCGGGTCATTCCGGAAATCGAAGAGAGAACCGGAGTTAAGTTCAAATATGTCCCGATTTTGTTAGGCGGTGTGTTCAAAACCACTAACAATAAGTCTCCCATGGAACAATTTGCAGGAGTTACCAATAAGAATGAGTACCAGTCCCTGGAGATTGCGAGATTTATCAAGAAACATAAACTCGATAAATACGCTCGCAATCCAAACTTCCCGGTGAATACCCTGCATCTGATGCGTGGTGCCTGTTACGCATCAGGAAAAGACTGGGAAGCAGATTACATTGAAGCGATGTACCAGTGCATGTGGGAAAAAGGCCTGGCCATGGGTGATCCGGCCGTCATTGTTGCAGCGCTCAAAGAATATGATTTACCTGCAGAAGAGATAGTAGAAGCTACGCAGGACCCAGCCGTTAAACAAATTCTCATCGATAACACTACAGCAACAGTGGAAAGGGGCAGTTTTGGTTCGCCAACATTTTATGTTGGCGATGAGATATTTTTCGGTAAAGATCGACTACGGGACGTAGAAGAAGAAATTTTAGCGCAGCAATAAACTAGTCTACACGATCGAAGTATCTAACCAATTCAATTGGCTCCCGGAACGAAAGCGGTTGAATTAGCATTTCTATTCGCAGGCGATTGCCACCATCCTCCAGCGAGTAAATCTCGGTGGCAAAACCCCCATCTCTTGGTCGAGCCTCAACTACCAAGGCACCGTTCTCGAAATTTCCTTCCGACCAGTCTGATCCCCCACCTTCGAAGAAATCATTAGCGCTGGCCCTCCGCCGCCTTCCGTCAGTATGAAAAACTCTGACGTAATTATCTTCGTAAGTAAATCGAAATTCCGGTTCGGAATACTCAATAGTCAGTGCATCATCGTAAGACATACGATCATATAGCTCATGCTCGGGCGGACCACCCCGGTAAAAATCTTCGCGGCGATTGAATAAGCCGCGACCACCATCTCCACCACCGGCCTCGATTGCCTCTTCTACCTGGTCGTCCGTGTTATCCGATAAATTGTCGTTAATCACCCACTCGCCTGCCATCTGGGCTCCGAAATCTTCCTGTGCTGTCAACAAAGCCAGAGGAAATGCCACGATGGCGACTATTGCCGCCTGAACGAAAGCAGCCAAGCATCCAGCAGGGTCTAAACGAGAAGCTTTCATGACTATTAAGTATTAATTCCTCTGCGCCATTCTGCAATGGCTTGTCCAATTTCTTCAGGAGAGTCTTCCTGCAAGAAATGATTACCGGCGACAGTCACTTCTTTTTGATTGGGCCAGGAACGACAAAACTCTCGCTGAGGTCCGATGAGAATTGCGCCGGGCTCGGCGTTGATAAATAACTTGGGCACATCCGATTGTGACAGCCAGTCGGCGTAATTCTGAACAAGCTCGACAACTTCTAGCGGCTCTCCTTCAATTGGTATCTGGCGAGGCCAAGTCAAAGTAGGCCTGCGATCTTCGCCAGCGTTAGCAAATGGCTTTCGATAAACCATCATTTCTTGTTCTGATAACTCTCGAATAATAGAGCCAGGTAACACTCTTTCTACGAATACGTTTTTTTCCAATACCATCTCTTCACCGGCTGGAGAACGAAATCCCTGGAACACGCCGCGCGCCGCTTCCGGCCAGTCATCCCAGCTAACAGGTCGCACTATACCTTCCATATAGGCGATGCCCATTACAGATTCCCTATTGCGATTTGCCCAATCGAACCCAAGCGCCGAGCCCCAATCATGAATTACCAGCGTAACATTGTCTTTCACACCGATAGCGTCCAGGGCCCCATCCCAATAATCCCGATGCTCCAGCAGTGTGTAACGATCAGGTCCGGAATCTTCCAGTTTGTCGGAATCCCCCATACCAATCAGGTCGATAGCGACACAGCGTCCCTGGTCTGCAAGATGTGGCATGATATTGCGCCACAAATAAGAAGAGGTTGGATTGCCATGTTGGAAAATAATGGGGTCGCCCTCGCCCATTTCCACATAGCTCATGGTTTTTCCGTTTACAGTTACTGTTTTCTTTGGGTGTTCCTTGGCGCTAATCATCTTGTTTCTCTCTGATCAATGGAGTCTGAGCATAAACTGCGAACCAATGCTTTTCAAATGTCGCCCACTGAATCTATTTTAAAGAAACTGCATCTACATAGGTCCCTGCAAGAGGACAAATTACGTTCGCTCAGGGGCCCTCCCCGGCCCCTTCCGCCTTCCATCCCTGGCTGCTATTCGCTCACTGGAATTTCTCCTCTTATGCGGACTCTCTCAATGTCAGAATTAATATCAGTACTAAAAAGCTCATGACACCAGCAGCGAGTTGCTTACAAGCAACTCGTCCACCCTCTAACTCCTTTCCCCGTAATTCAGCGAAGAGTAAGGCAAAACTCGTTGTTGAGTGGCTAGTTCCAGGGACAGGAATGGGATGGGCCAGGGGTAATGCGAGCATTCCGTGTAGACGAACGACCCCAATCTATGATTGGTGGCTGGGCAGGCTGACTGCTACAAAAAAAGTGTCTTGCCTTATTCCTGTTCTGCAAATCAGTTCAACCAATTGATCAAGCCCTAACTTATTAGTATTCTCCCATTCCGCACTTAATCCAGAAGCCAAAAGAATTACGGGGGAGAACTGGAATGACAATGCAACAAACACCACTTCTGATGTCGCGAATTTTAGGACGTGGCGCAACACTGGATCCAGATATTGAGATCGTCACTCAGCAAGCTGAAGGCACCCACAGACAGACCCTGAAACAGACCTGGGACAGGGCGAACCAGGTCGCGCATGCGCTTAAAGCCCATGGGATAGAAGTTGGTGATCGTATTGGCAGCTTTATGTGGAACAACTACTACCACCTGGAACTCTACCAGGGCGTCCCCTCTATGGGCGCGGTATTGCATACCTTGAACATCAGACTCTCCCCTGCAGATTTGGAATACATAATTAATCACGCCGGCGACAAGGTAATTTTCGCTGATGAAGATCTACTTCCCCTTCTGGAACCTTTGTGGGACAAAATTCCGTGTGTTGAGCTACTGGTAATTTGTCGACATGGCGAAGGTGGTGAAAGCTCGTTCAAGAATCAAATCGATTATGATGATTTCATCAAGGACCAGCCATTAGAGTTCGACTGGCCGGAAATAGATGAAAACTCTCCAATGGGTCTTTGCTACACCTCAGGAACCACCGGCAAACCCAAGGGTGTTATGTACACCAACCGTTCGACGTATTTACATACTTTGACGGAATCACTTACTGACTCAATGGGTTTGTCTTCACTGGATTCCTTGTTAGGTATCGTACCAATGTTTCATGCCATGGGCTGGGGATTACCCTTTGCCGCTTCCATGCTTGGCTGCAAGCAAGTCATGCCTCATCGCTTCATGTTGCCAGATGTTTTCCTGAAACTAATGGAGGAAGAACAAGTTACAGTTTCTGCTGGTGTGCCAACAATCTGGCAGGGAGTACGAGCAACCCTGGAGGCGAATCCTGATAAGTATGACCTAAGCATGCTGAGCAGAATGACCTGTGGAGGCTCAGCACCTCCAGTGGAGATGATGCGCTGGTATTGGGATAAATTCGAAGTCGAAATGATTCAAGGCTGGGGAATGACAGAAACCAATCCCCTGGGAACCCTATCTCGCAAAGTCTCAAAGCGTTCACAGATTGGCATGAGTGAAGACGAGCAATTTGAAAATGTGGCCAAAGCAGGTCTTGCTATGGCCGGACTTGAAATTGAAATTTTCGACGAGGAGTGGAATCGGCTACCTCATGACGGCGAGGCTGTCGGTGAACTCTGCATTAAAGGTCCCTGGATCGCTTCGGAATATTTTAATGATCCACAACCTGATAAGTTTCATGAGGGTTGGTTAGTCACCGGAGATGTCGCCAAGATTGATCCCGAGCAATACATTATCATCTCTGACAGATCGAAAGACTTGATCAAATCAGGTGGTGAGTGGATTTCTTCGGTTGATCTGGAAAACCACATAGTGGCTATGCCAGATGTAGCCCAGGCTGCTGTTGTAGCGCAACCCCATCCGAAGTGGGACGAACGCCCCGTTGCATTGGTAATCATGAATGAAGGCACTGAGCTCAATGCGGATGCGGTAATGGAGCACTGCAGCAGTATTTTTGCTAAATGGCAATTACCTGATGAAGTTATTGAAACTGATGTTATTCCTTTAACTTCAACCGGAAAAATCGACAAAAAAGCAATTCGTGCTCGACTAGACGAAGAGGGATATCAATTACCAGACCTCCGGTAATTCAATGCGCTGGCGGCGAAACCTGAATAATCATTTCAACAAAGCTGGCGTCTTTCGCAGCCAGCGCGTTACCTACTGCCGGCCGGGATCAGTGGGTGCGTAATCTACCCCCTCAAAGTCAGCCCGACGGGCACCGGCCAATATTCCCGGCAAGGCATAGTTGCCTTCGTGACATGCATATTCGTACATGTTTTCTTCACTGAGATTCATTGGCAACTCACCACTCCAGGGCTGTGAATAGTTTTCTGGATCCTCAACAGTGAACTGATAGAGAATCACATCCTCCGCCACTCGCGTAAAACGCTCGATCACTTTCATTTCGCTGGATGCGTAGAATCGATGGTCCAGAGAAGAGCGCAAGCTCTGCTGGGGGTGAAAATTTGTTGTCTCAACGATCAGAGAGTCTTCTTCATAGTATCCAATCGAATCGCCTAACCATGGATTCGAAGGTGGATCCTGAAACTCACCACCTATTCGAACAATTCGTGCATCGTGAACCATCTCAGCCATTAATACTACGTAGTCTTTAGTCTGCACGATTTGTGTAAGATTATTGTAGAGCACAGGCAATTTGGGTGGTCCCGGCGATGATCCAAAGCCGATTACACAGCGCTCTCCGATTGGTCTGACTTCGGGGCCATCATAAGTATTTCGCCGATCCATGGCAGCTTCATAATTGGCGCGCCCCATGTCTGTGTAGGGCAATTTTCCGTCAGGAGGATCGACAATAATTGACGTTCTGATCTCGCCATCCACCAAAGCCAATCGGTCACCAGGATCCATCCAGAAGGTGTTGTAGCCACCAACATTCTGTCCCGCAGTTGGTGCTTCGCGATCAGGATCACTGGGTTGATTGCTCGCGGCCATACCTGCCTGAAACATGGCTTCGATACGCAAGGCCTCCTCTTCAGAAATTACCAACTCTCCACCAAAGCGTTGTGCTCTTTCCAAATTAGTTTGAGTCGCGATGGACCAGATACCTTGCAAATCGGGTATGCCGAATTCTGTTTTAGGAGGGATGTAGCCTGACTCTGAGGCGAAAGCTGTCTGCAACAAACATAGCGTTATTAATGCGAGAAAAAAGCGCATTGTTAAATTCTCCTTTGTCATCAGTTAAATAATGACCGACATATAAGTCGTAATTATGACATTTCACATTGTGAAAGCGAATTAAACTGCGGCGCCAGGATGGAGCGCAAAAAATTCAAATCCAGCCATGGATTAATAAATAATGA
>JAPPOG010000053.1 GCA_028818225.1 Gammaproteobacteria bacterium
AGCAGCAATATCTTCATAGAGCTTCTGAATAGCAGCCGCATAATGCACATAGGGATCTTCCAGTAAATTTCCAGCCCGACGTGGGCCCAACATTTCCACCAGCCTCTTGCTGAAGTAATGCCCTCGCGATTTTGCTTTATAACGCCGCAGTCCTATAGTGCTAATAAGCTTGTTGTTCACTTTGAAGTTTTTGCCATCAAATTGGGCCAGCGGTGACAGGTCATACTTATCTGGATCCCCGAACGGAGCAATTCCCATGACTTTAAATTCACCATCCAGAATCTCGAAGCCCAGGTAATCCGTTAACGCTGCATACATGCCACAGAGTGAATCCGGGTTATAAAACTCTTTTACTTTTTCAATTTTACCCTTGTGACCAATCCCCAGAAACACATTGGAATATTCACCTTTAGAATCGACGCAGAATATCGCGGTTTTCTTATCGCTCTCATTGAGATGGTAACAACTACTAGCGTGGGCCAGCTGATGCTCAACAGGCACTAATTCCGTTTCCACGTTGGAGATATGCAAGCGCTCCACAAGTTCCCGTAGTTCCTTTAAGTAACGGCGATAGCGACGATTGCCATTGAAAAGGCTATCGATACTTCGGTCCGGTGCATACCAATGGCGATAAGCATAATGCCAGCGAGCCTTGCTAAATAAGGAGATTGGCGCATAAGGAATGGCGATGTGGGTAATATCTGAACCACGTAGCCCAGCAATCTGCATACATTGCCTCGCTGCGTGGTAAGGCAGTTCACCCTTCGCATGTTTCCTTCTTATCAGGCGCTCTTCTTCTATAGCCGCTACAAGGTTCCCATCGACAAACAAGGCTGCCGCTGGATCATGACCAATCGCTCCTGATATTCCTAATGTAACAATACTCATCGGCTGTATTTTTTACACAGAAAGTCTAATTTCTGACACCATGGAATTAAACTGCTCTTCGAAACGACTGCCTTGCCAGTTTCGCATGAATCGATTCAAGTCCTTTTGCATAGCTTTATTGAAAGCCTTTCTACTGCTGTGTCGCTTCATTGCATCGAGGTCGAGGATATAGAGACGGCTATCCTTGAAAACAAAATTACTGGCTTTCATATCCCCATGACTGATTTGATAAGTAATCATAGCCTCAAACAATCGCTTAAATGAAGCCAACAGCTGTTCTATGGGTAGTGAGTCAGCATTTGCTTCGAATTGCTCCAATAGATTCGCAGTATTCAAGTCTTCGCAAAGAAAAAAAGCTCTTCTACGCAGAAGCCAGCATGCTCTTTCTTCATAGATTAGATAAGGATGCGGGGTATCAAGCCCTAACATTTCAAGAAGCGATGCATTACGCCAACTCCGATGGGCCCTGCTCTGTCTGAATAAATATTTAAAGCTATGCCATAAGGATTTCAAATTGTAGCGCTTCAGGACATAGTTTTGCTGCCCTAATGCAATTCGGGCAACGGTTGAAGCATTACCAGCTTTGATGATGCTGTCGCCCTGAATCTGAGCTTCAGGATTCTGGATGAATTTATCCAGTTCAGCGGAATGTATCTGGCGATCATAGACTACAAATCTATTCACAGCCTGAATTCTGCGGTTCGCCGTTGTAGAGCGGTAAAGTTTTTTCTCAAAATTGTCGAGTCGCCGTTTTCGTTGACTGATAACCCGTTCAGGGAAATTTTCAATCTCAATATCCGGCAGGCTTTTACTCAGAGACTGATAATAGTCGAGCATGGCAGGAATATCTGCATCCTTATCTACAGAAAACTGAGCGAAGAACGAAGCGAGGTTACCAAGTGCCTGCTCCACTTGCAGAGCACCATCCACGGCGCCAATAGCACCTCCATCCAGTACATAAACGCTCTCTCCTGCTAGCATAAAGTTATCCAGATGAATATCATCCTGCCAGAGGCCCTGCCGATGACAGCGGGCGATAGTATCAATAGCCATTTTCAAAACAGGCAACGTCATTTGTTGCTCGTCAGGATTATCCAGCAACTCTTGCAGGCTGATTCCCTGCTTCAGGTAATCAATGAGCAGCACAGCACCGCGCTCATCCAGGGTGGTGGTTTGATGGAGAATTTCGGGAGTGGGTATGCGACGCTGCCTTAGCAGGTTTATACCGCGAATATCTGCCAATAAGTTGCGTTTCCAGTGTCCAGGCCCAAAAAATAGTTTTACGATAACTGACTGATTTCGCCACCTGGACAGCCCGATTAGCCTCCTCCCCGGAACGATGCGAAGAATACTTTCTATCTTGATTTCTTCTTCCTGCTGTTCTTTTGTCAGAGAAAGATAGAACGGTGTGGGAATATGTCTCCCCATTGCGAGTAAATGATCACAATTTAAATTGTTCATTGGCTTAGTTTGCCGGCCCCAATTTTGTAAACATCTTTTCTGCTCGTTGTTCTACTTCCAACCAAAATGACTTGCGTTTAGTAAGCACAGTACGTAAGCCCAGATCATGGTAGTGACGCATGAACCGGAATAAATCTCGCTGAGTTAGCCCAACCGTTTTTGCCGAGTAATATAGGCCGGCGACGTCCTTTACAACCCAGCGTTGAGCCAGATTGTTCCGCACTAGGGCTCGATGCAAGTCGATGACCGAAAGTTTTGGAAAGGGGTCTTCTCCCTGATGCAATAAAAAATGGCAGAGATAAAAATCACGATGGCAGATTCCATTGCGATGAATTACCCGTGCTATATGGGCTACCTTCTCTATCAACTTGCGTTTGATTACTGGATCAGGAGGAGTTCTTTCCCATTGTTTGCAGAATTCTTCCAGGCTTATCGTATTAAGCAGCTCTTCAGTAACAATAAACGATTCGCGGTTGGCAGGATTCCACCCTCGCTCACCATAAGCGACTGCATTCATTGAGGCAATATCGAGCTCCTGCAAGCGATGAATGGCCTCCCATTCATTACGTGCACCGATTATCGGCAATCGAAAGCTCATCAGGTTTTTAATAATCTCTAGCCAGCCAACCCCAGAATGCAGTTTTGCAAAATAACTTTTACCATTGAGACTGAATTGAAAAGTTTTACGTGCTTTGACCTGGCGATAGACCTTACCCTCCATCGACTGCAAGAATTTGAAGGGATCTTCACCTTGAAAATTGTCCGCAATTTCTTCGTTCAAATAAAACATAGTTGCTTAATTTATCTTGGCATATTTTTCAATCAGGTCTGCGGCGGCTGAAGGCATTGAGAATAAATCTGCCTTGCGACCATACTCCAGGCCATTGTCTGACCAGCCTTCCTGGTATAGCGAGTTCAACATGGTCAACAAGTTCCTGTTCAAAACCGTTTGCTCAAATGGAAGTGGGCAGACTATGCCTGATTTCGCCTTCTCAATATGAAAAGAGTAGCCGCAGGAAGCAGTCGTGAGCACAGGCAGGCCGGCGATAGTCGCCTCCAGCAACACGTAACCCGCGCTTTCCATATAGGCGGGATGAATCAATAAATCCGCGCCAGCCAGGAAGCGTGGAATATCATCACGGCCAGGAAAGATACTCAATCGGTCCACAATTTTCAGTCGCCTCGCAAGTCGGTCCACTGCAGTTGACTTATCTTGCCCAACCAGCATGAATTTTGTGCGTGACAGAATTTCTTCAGGTAAGGAAGCCATGGCCTGCAGTGACCTGTCCACTCCCTTAACCTTGAATCCAGAACCAATTTGCAGCAGCAGGAATTCGTTTGTAGCTATACCAAACTCTTCACGAAACTGTTTGCGGATTTTGATATCACGTTTTTCAACTTTACGATCAGTAGATAGGCCTGGGGGTAATTCGTGTAAGCGATCCCCACACCCTGGATAATGCTTTTCGAAAGCCTGTCGCTGTTGTGGGGAAAGTATCAATGACTGGGTCTTGGAACTTCTGCCAAATACGGCATTTTCATAGCTACTGAAATGACGATAGCGAGAGGTGAATTTGTAGTAAAAGCCTCTTTGGGTTTGTGCTTTATCCGCGAAACAAGGATCGGCCGCAAAATATATATCCAGTAGAGGCATTTTGTTAAATCCAACTACTGTAGATGCCGCAGAAGCTTGCAGTGCATTATCCACCCAATCGGTATATTTCCTGTAAAGCTTGGTTCGGGTTCTTGCCTTGACCGGCACACGAATTAAATTTAAGCCTACCGGGACATCCCCTTGCCAGCGCATGGCATAAACATCTACTTCATGGCCACGATTAGTGCATTCATTTGCAATTCGAAGAAAGTCCCTTTGTTGCCCTCCGTAAGGAAAATAGGAATAAATCAGAAAGCTTAATTTCACGGGATGCGCTATTCCTGCAGTAGATTTTCAAATCTCTGCCATACCTGTTCTGGTTTTTGAGCGGAAAAGCATGGTGGAGTTACAGCAAAAGGCTGATCTTCAAATTCGTCTGTAATGCCAGGCCCATTATAGGTGCAGACCTTTTTAACACAGGGGGCACAATTGAAATTGGAATTCAGGTGCAACTGATTATCACCAAAGGTACCCGATAGTCCCGGGTTTGTTGGACCATAAAGCGAAACCGTAGGTTTCGCCAGTGCTGCCGCCAGGTGGCCCAGCCCAGTATCCACTGCAATCACCCCTTTAGAATTATTGATATGCTGGGCAAGCCCTGAAAGTGATTGCTTATCCAGAACTATAGCTGACTCATTATTCTGCGCTATAAATTCTGCTCTTTGTCTTTCTTTGATATCTCCCCAGGGTAGCAATACATTAAATCCAGATTCCGAAGCAATGTGTGCGAGGTGGCGCCAATAATATTCAGGCCAATGTTTAGTTCCCCAAGTCGTGCCATGCAGAAAGACGACTTGTTTTTCCGAATTTTCTTCACCACTATTTTTAATTCGATTTATATCGATTCCATAATCAATAGTGTCTTTATCATAACGGTACTTTAGCGCTCGAGAAAATAACTGTCTTACCCGATCAACCGCATGCTCAGTCCAGGGAACAGAATACACTTTGTTATAGAACAGCGTCGCCAGAGGCTCTCGAATTGTTCTGTTGCTTAGCCCTATAGTGAGGCCACGCGATAATCGACTAATTAGCCCACTTTTGATCAGGCCCTGGGCATCGATGACAAGATCGTAGTGTACCCCTTGCAGAGCTCGCTTGAATGAACGGTATTCATGATTCAGATAGGTTTGCACCAAATTTCTTCGCCAGCGCCTGATCGCTATGGGAATTACATTTTCCACAGCGGGATGCCAGGAAGGAACTTCGACAAAACTCTCTTCTACTACCCAATCGAAGGTCAAGTTGGCATGGGCTTTACGGGCATCGGTAACTGCAGGCAGTGTATGAATAATATCGCCCAGCGAAGAAACCTTTACAATTAATACTCGCAATTATTCTTATTCCTACTATTTGCTATTTGAATATAACTCTACTGATTCGATAGCTAACGATGGTTTTAGTTCTGTTAAACAACGAAGATGGCCAAAAGGGCACTCTCTTTTAAAACAAGGTCGACATTCTATATCAGTAGCCAGTAATTTTACCTGTTCTGCCAAAGGCGGTGTAAAGTCAGGTGATGTGGAACCATATATCCCTACTACCGGTTTACTCAATGCCGCCGCAACGTGCAATAATCCCGAATCATTCGAAACCACGGCAGTGGTCACTGACATAAGATCGATTGCCTCTGCCAGGCTGGTTCTGCCAACCAGATTATGGCAGCGATCCAGCATTGCATGATCGATATCAGCCAATATGGCTTCGGTCGCCAATTCATCATTGCTAGAACCAAAGATCCAAACCTGTTTATCCTGTTCCAGCATGGCATTACTCAGTTCTGCATAGTACTGAGATGGCCATTGTTTGGCTTCACCGAATTCTGCGCCAGGACAGATAGCGATGATTTCACTATCAGTTCCCAGTCCAAATTTATTAAGGCTATCCTGAATACCTTGTTCTTGCGCCACCAGGCAGGGGTTGGGGATATTTTTCGGTGGAGCTTCATTCTCGGGATAGGCTAAGGCAGCAAATCTCTGCACCATCAATGGAAATTGCTTATCCCTGGGAGTGCGACAATCATTAAGCAGTAGATTGCGCCACTCTCCTCTCCAGCCTGTCCGTGTGCCAATGTTTGCGTGAAACGGCACCAGGGCAGATTTAAATGACAGTGGCAGTACAATGGCATGGGTGAAATTTGAGGCCCGAAGAGATTTGCCCAGTCTGCGCCTGGCACTTAGTCCGAGTTCACCGTGACCGAATTCCATATCCATGCTGGCATCAACTTCCGGCATCCGATCCAGGAGGGGTAGAGTCCAGTTTGGAGCCATGACCGTAATTCGGCAATCAGGGTCTAACACTTTCAAGCTTTTATAAAGTGCTTGAGACATAACCATGTCCCCAACCCAGGAAGGTCCTATGACTAATATATTTTTTCCGTTTTTTTGGACCATAACTAAAACCCGGGGCTATCAAGTCCCTGGTTTATTTGTCTTTGGATTAGACTATTCCGATGATCTTGCTTACTTGGCAGTTTCAGGAGTAACCCGCAGCACTTCATTAACTGTCGTATATCCCGCAGCTACTTTTTGTGCTCCGCTCAAGCGTAAGCTTAACATGCCTTCCTTATAAGCTTGTTTTCTTAATGCAGGCAGGTCACCTTTATCGTCGGCATATTCATGGAGAGATTCCGTAAAAGGCATTACTTCATAGATGCCCTGTCTTCCTTTAAATCCGGTTTCACGACAATCGATACAGCTCCCGGCGCTAAATGCATTCTGCGGCAGTTTTACCTTCCACGATTTGGTTAGTGTGTCCCAGGCATCTGGCTGGATCTCCTCTGCTTGTTTACAGCTCGGACAGAGGGTACGGACTAAACGTTGCGCCACGATGCCGATTACTGTGGCCTTGATCAAGTAAGGTGGAACTCCTAACTCCAATAATCGAGTAATCGCGGAAGGTACATCATTAGTATGGAGGGTGGTGAATACCAGGTGACCGGTAAGGGAAGCCTGTATCGCCATTTCTGCCGTGGCTAGGTCTCGTACCTCACCGATCATAATGATATCAGGATCCTGTCTCAGCAAAGCCTTTACACCGTCAGCAAAATTCAGATTAATATTTTCCTGTACCTGCATCTGGTTGAAGCTGTCTTCAACCATCTCAATCGGATCCTCAATGGTGCAGACATTGACTTCTTCCGTGGCCAAAGTTTTCAGCGTGGAATAGAGCGTAGTTGTTTTACCGCTTCCAGTGGGGCCAGTAATAATTACTATGCCGTGATTGTTTTGTATGATGTTTTGCCAGCGCAGCAAATCGTCATTGATTAGCCCAAGTTCTTCGAATGGTTTCAGTAAGACCTCCGGGTCGAAGATGCGCATTACTAGCTTTTCCCCAAACGCAGTTGGTAACGTGGAAAGTCGAAGCTCGATTTCGTCACCATTCGGACTCTTGGTTTTTATTCGCCCGTCTTGTGGTTTACGCTTTTCCGCTACATTCATACGACCAAGGATTTTTAAACGGCTGGTAACTGCATTCATCGCAGCCATGGGCAGTGCGTAGACACTGTAAAGGACACCGTCAATGCGAAACCGTATGTTGCCTTTCTCCCTTCTTGGCTCTATGTGGATATCACTGGCTCTTTGTTCAAAAGCGTACTGCAACAACCAGTCGACAACGTTGACGATATGTTGGTCGTTGGCCTCGGGCTCTTTAATGTTTCCGAGCTCCAACATTTGTTCCAGATTTCCAATCCCTTTCAATTGGGATATGCCAGCTGTAGCTCCCTGAATAGATCTGGATACACTGTAAAATTCTGTGGTTAAACGATTGATGTCGATTGGGTTTGACACCACGCGCCTTAATTTTTTTCCGGTTACCTGTTCAATAACCGATTCCCAGGAGTCCATATATGGCTCTGCGCTGGCGATAACAACTTCATCATTATTATCTTCAACTGCCAGAATCTCATGGAGCTGTGAAAACTTGTGCTGCATGACTTGAGTCACTTTAGCAACATCTATCTTTAAGGGATCTATACGATAGTAATCCTGACCACATTGTTTGCTCAAAGCCATGGTCAGGCTTTCAATATCGAGCATGCGCCCGGAATTTTGTTGATCGATTAGATCAATGTCGGCTAAATAATGAAGAATATGTTTGCCGCGATGATCAGCCGCATGGCGATCCTTAATAGCGCGATCATAATCCTGTAGATTAATTCGCCCATCGGCGAGCAACCCATCCAAAAATATTTTTAGATCGAGTTTAGTATTCTTAAGCTGAATGTTTTCTTGTGCCGCGGTCATGATTAAAGCCTGGGCCCAAAATTAAGTTTAACTCCGCATCAGGTAAAAACAAACAATGCTTATTGATTATGCGAAACTATTTGCTTCCCTGGAAACCCGGGGTTTCAGGGTGCGAGAGTCAAAAATTGCCTTGAGTCGGGCCCTTGAAGAGTTATCGGCTATATTGCCTACTCAACTAGCTTTATCCAATCGCCGGCTTCTGGCGTGCCAGTTGGATAGTAGCCATTAAGCAAACGCAGTGTTTCTTCCGGGAAGTTACCAATTCTGCTCTGCTGGGCAACAACGGAAAAATCAAAGAATTCGCTGGCTTGAACATACTTAATCTTCATCTCATTACCTGCTACGACTTCTCCCTGTTGGATCGCTCGAAAGGAACGAATTGAAGACAATAACATCTCGTCTATCTCATCTACCCTGGCGTTGTCGGTAATTTCTCCGCGAAAGATAAAAGCGCGAGAACCTAAATAAAGTGTAGCGACTCGCTCCATTTTTCCAGTTTCGGGATTTATTGCCGTACCGGTATGTCCAATCAGGCGGTATTGAGCCAGAGGTTCAGATTTTTGTAAATTTTCAACTCGCATATTGTCTCTAATAAAGACACGTGGCTCTATATTACCGCGCAGGCGCTGAGCTTCTATTCGCATCCTACCTACATTAGGCGCACTGGCGGTAACGGTAGTAGTGGTTTCATTGATTGACCAGTCATCTGGAAACACTAATGTGTAGCCGAGTAAATCCTGGTAATAACGATTTCGCTGGTCTGTTCGTTGAGAAGCATTACTTTGGCCGACAATTAAACCGTCGATTGACTCTCTAAATGTTTCGTTATCAACTTCAGTGGCCGCATTTTCGTCTAGCTGGCCAACCTGTGCTATCGCTTGCTGGAGGCGACGATCATTGCGAGGGTGAGTTGCGAACAGGCCATGATAGGTACCGCCACCACCGGTTACACGTCGATTGAAATCTTCCTGGTTCTTTAATACGGTAATAACATCAATCATTGCGGCGGGATCATAGCCCGCGTTGACCAGATATTCGGCTGCCAGACTATCCGCTTCTAGCTCTTGTTCACGCCCAAAACCGGACAGGCCAGTTTGTGCCCAGATAGAAGCAACTTCACTGATTTGATTTGCGGCGTAGCCACTGCCAGTTGCAATACCGGCGACAATGCCACCCGCAACGGCAGCACCGCGGGCCAGAGCGCCGCGGGCCTGCTGCTGTACCGCATGGCGCGCTGTTATGTGCCCAATTTCATGAGCCAGGACCGCAGCAAGATCTGCTTCTGAATTCATGTAGGTGAGCAGTCCTCTGTTTACATAAACATAGCCACCCGGTAAGGCGAAAGCATTTATTTCAGGGCTGTCGATGACGTAAAAATTATATTCAAGATCTGGCCGATGACTAACGTCCGCCATTCTCTGGCCGATCCTGCGTACATAAGCGGCCAGCTCTTCATCTTCAAACAGAGGCATGGATGACATGACTTTTTCATGCTCTTCCAGTCCGATCTCTTTCTCTCTGTTTTCACTCATCAAGACCAAGTTTGCGCCCCCCGTCGCGGGATTAACTGCGCATGAGGAGAGAACCATAAAGAGGATCATTGCGCTTATAGCGCTGACATAAATCCTGAAATCAGTTTTCATAATAGACATAGTCGACATAGTTAGGTTGCCTGGTTTAATCATGGTGCCACCTGTCCCACTTTTGAGCAGCGTTTGTAGCTAGCTGCCGTTTACAAAGCCTTTAAGTTGAGTCGCCAAGCGGCTACACGCATTCGCCTCAACTCGCGCTATTAGCGGAATAGGAACTACAAGTGCTGGCAGATAGGATTGTCCAGTGGCATCGGCGTTTATTGTTCCAACGTTCCTTAACGAGCCGACGTCCCAAACGCGCGCATCGAAATTGGCATCATCTTCCCACGTGCCAAATCCAAAACACCCGCCACCGCCTGGACCAACGGTGCAGGAAATTGAACCTGAGCGGCCAGAGGTTTCGGTAAAACCATCGACCCAAACAATATAGCGAATTCCAAAATCATTCATCTTTCGAGCAACAACGTCTTCCGCCATTAGTTGCTCCAAATCGCGCGTACGCAAGGGTGCTGTGCGAGGCTCGAACCAGGGGAACATGGCATCGATAAATACTTGCTCTGGAACTACGCTGATAGCATTGTCCCCCCGCTGCATACGGTCGCCGACGCATTCAACAAATTCCGATCTGGTTTCGTAATCGCTGGCCTGGCGACGACCAAGAATTACCACCGACTCATCACTTTCGATACCCGTTTCACCCTGACGAAATTCATCCACAGTAGTGCTGGTGCAGGAAGCGATAAACCCTATCAGCAACACACAAGCACTCAACTTCAGCATTGTTCTATTAATTGCATTCATTACAAACCTCTATCGAGCCCCTTGCTCTAAAGGTTACTTAACCAATCACGCACCTCAGGAACTTGCGCGAAGCTTAATGAAAAGCTCGAAGCAAGATCACGCAATGCAACAACGGCGGCTTCATTTATACCGGCTTCTACCGAGCGGAAAGTTTCTGTTGGTGTCTTTCCATAGGACGTCAGTACCCAATCCGCAATATAGTCACCCTCGGAAGTGAGCAAGCGCATATTGTACTTTATCCAAACTTCATAAACGTCCAGCTTGGTCTTTGCCGGAAGTGCCAGTTGAAATTCTTCGATAGCTGGCGCGAATACGGCGTCTACATCCTGACTGGCGGCGTCTTCGAGGCTAGTGACACTGATGACCCGATCGAACATGGCCGGCAGTACGGCGTCAAACAGGCGGATATGAGACTCACCACTTTCTATGTTGATTTCTTCGCGGCCAGTTTCACTGTATTCCATGTAAGCAAATTCCTTCAGCGCATCGTCGTAATAAACCGCTACTGCAAGAGGAATCTTGTTGATATTTGGGGTTGGGAAGCTTCCCTCAATGACCACATTACTGGTGCCACAGGCCGTCAGCAGGCTTGCCCATATAAGGACTGAGATTCTGCCAAGAATAGCTTGCTGCGTGGTCTTCAGTACTTTCATCGCCATTTCCTTCGTCACTCAATGCCGCCTAAGTTTAAACCGGCAAATCACTGATAATCGTTCAAGCCTACAAATGTACCACCATTTCGCTGCGTCATCTCCCGCATTAGGGTGGAATATCGGTAAACACTCTGCTGAAATCGCCTGGGACCCGCGAAAATCGTAGGAAATCCGATTCCGTGAATTCTCACCAGTCGATCACCATTTTGATCCTCTACATTGATGCGGTCTATGGTCTGCAGCACATTCTGGATCGATCCACCGGGCTGAAAATCGTCGCCCAGCACATAAATACTAATCTTCTTGTCATTCTCATAAAAGGTATCAATGGCCCGGGTGACACCCTCTACCGGACTGCTATTACTGTAAGGATTCCAGCTACGCAGGGTTGAAATGATCTGATTACGCCGTCCGGGTGTATCGGGAATCCAATCACCCCGATAAGAATCGAACATGTAATCCCCCATATCATTCATGACCTGAATCCCCTTAACTTCCGGATAGACGTTGAGCGTGTCCTCGATTACGCCGAGCATTTTGTCCCAGCTGGGATTCTGGAACATGCTGCCGGAAGTATCGATGACAAAGATGATGTATTCGCTGTCCACCGGCACCCCACCAATCGCATTGTTTTCCGGTGCCCTGGTATTGGCCAACAGGCGCTGCATCTCCTCGGTCAAGGATTGCTGAGCTAAAGCCAGCCGGCCGAACTCATCAGTAGTTTCATCGGAAAGCTCTCTGGTGGTGTTGTAACGGCCTTCAATGTCCTCGAGATCCCGGCGCAGGCGCGCGATGCGCTCTTTCTCGGCAGAGAGCTGCTCATGCTTGGCATTTAGCTCGCGATTGAGGATGGTTGTCTCACCCCGGATCTCGAACAGTTGCTCCTGTAATTCCGCTACCACACCTGCAGGCACAATATCTTCCACAACCTCCAGGGTTGTTGGTGCAGAGGATTTGGTGATCATCAGAAGAATGATCATGGCACCGAATCCACAGGAGGCCACATCCAGAAAGGATACGGTAAAGGAATCGGTTTCTCTGTTTCTGCGTCTGGCCATCGGTGCTTAAAAGTTATCTCAATTATGTATGTAGTCTTTGTTCTACCAAGTTTTAGTTTTTCTCAAACTCGTGAATTTACGAAAAATTCATCAATTTTATGCAATCAATCAGGGCCAATCCTTGGAGGGCGTTAAAAATGATCCTCGCGTGTACTGTGCTAACTGCCAGAATACCGCGGCAGCACTGGGATCTCCCTCCAATGGCATCAATACTATATTGACCGGAATCGACTGGGGTAATTCTTCCACCGCTTCTTCAAATAATTCTACCCGTTCCCCCGGCGTAACCAGGGGCTCCGATGAGCCGCGATTATTAAGGGTTGGCAAGCCATCGGTGATCAAGAAAATATTATCTGGCCGTGGTGACATATTCGCGACCGCAATGAAAACCTGCTCCATGTTGGTTCCATTATTAGGTACGATGGCGCGCACATTTTCGATTGCTTGATTTAGCTGATCTCTGTCGGCGACCTCCAACCAGTTGTCCTCGGTGCCGGAGATTACTGATTGGTATCCTGTATTGAAATTCCAGATCTGATACTGGCTGGTGATGGGAAGCTGGGTGCTAATCCAATCTACCGTACTTACTACCCGTTGCCATTTGGGTGCATTCCGTTTGCGCTCATCGCTCATATTACGGGTGCGGATTATGTTAACGATAGTGCTGTCCAGCATACTGGCGGAACTGTCCAACAGAATTAAAATTCGCTGACCGCCGAGAAACAGTCCGGACAGGTACTGCCTGTTCCCGTCCCCGAGGAACTGCCTCACACTGTTCCCCTCCTGCTCGAAAGCGCTGGCTTGCAAGCGCAAAACCTCCTGCTCCAATGCCTCAATATCCGAACGTAGCCGGGCCAGATCCTCTACTGTAGCCATGCTACTGTTCTCAAGCGCCGCCAGCTCCTGCAAAAAGGTATCGATCTGCTCCATGATCTGTCGAGCGAGGCCTTCCGCTGTTACGACTTCGAAATCCACATCAGACAATGTATTGCGAATACGCACCAGACCTAGTTGGCCTTCTTCTACTTCTTCCCTTAACAGGTTGATTTCAGCCAACAACTCCGGGCTGGTTTCTTCCGGGGAAATCGTACTGGCGTGGTCCAGGATCAGGAAAATCAAGATCACAGCGCCAAAACCACAAAACATGACATCGAGAAATGCCAGGCTAAGAGGATTGACCTTGCGTCTGTTAATTTTGCTGTTACTGGCCATTGTTCACCTGAATAAGGCTGATTTCTTCACCATTTTTAACAAAGCAAATGCGGTCGCCCAGGTTTAAGGGACACTCTCCCATGACGAGACTGCCATTCACAAATACTTGTTGATTCCCACATTTGAGATAGACCTCATCTCCGCATTTTTCAATGCGCCCCAGTGACTCGGGTAAATTCGCAATATTCATCACGATAGTACCGCTAACTTTGGCACTGCCATTGAGCGTCTCATTATTCTTGATATCAATAGTGCCGATGGCAAACGCACGATTAGCAAAAAGGACGTGAGTTGGTCGCTCTGCTGCTGATACCTGCTGGCTGCTGTCAACAGTCCCGCGACCCAGCGCGCTGGCGGGAAATTTGTTAACCAGGTGTATACCCTGATCTGACCCCGCGATGAGTTCACGATATTGATGACAGGCAGAATTGACTGAATGATCTTCGACAATGACAAATTCACTTATCTGCTTTAGTGCTGATTGATAGCCCGGAAGCTCCGCCAAATTTTTACTCAGTAACAGCTGTGCGTTGTTCGTGACGCCGATGGCACTTATCTGTTCGTTAATTTTTTTATAGTAATCATTCAGCGTGGTGATCAAAGTTTCCCGGGGAAGCTTTGCTGTATGAACCGCAGTCGCACTCTTCAGTGCTAACTGTAATGTTTTTTCTTTGTCATCCTGTAGTAACCAGGAAGGTAATTCATTATAGAGTTGTTGTTCCGATTCGGCATTGTGTTGCGGATTAAAACGACACTGTTGGATAAACATATCAGTCGCAATCTGCATCATCAGGTTCATAAAATTCTGATTACCAACACCAGGTATTTGAACAACACCCTCTGTTTCCAAATGATCTCCAACAATAGCCAGCTTGGTTAATACCACCTGGTGTAATTGTATGTCTGCATAAACGATATGCTCAGCTTGCGCTGCCGAGACTGTTGCCGCCAGTGCAGAATCGACCACGCCCACTGTCGTAAATGGGCTCTGTTGAGCCAGGCCAAGGAGGATCGCCAGTTGTTGTCGTGAAAAATTACCTGGAACAGCAAAAATGACATCTTTGTCTATCGCACCAGCTTCAGCGAGATGCAAAAGTTGCGCATAAGCCAGGTCGGCGAAATGGCGAATTTTATTACTGTGAGAGATCGGCTCGAGGCTTAACTCATGCCAATATTTATTGAAGCTATTAGTTGGTTGCAAACGTGCTTGTTGCTCTGCTGAATCACCGACTTCCAGAGTGTCGCCAACTACCAGAGCAAAACCCGGGCTTTGTACGATGATGCCACTCTCATCACCGACCTTTATGCCTCGATCGTTCAGCTCAATGACTTTCAACGACATCTAGAACGCCTCATTAATTCCCATCTACTCACCTTTCTCCGGTACCTGCAAGTGACGAACCAGTCTTTCGTCACAATAATTTTGGCAGTCCAGTACCAGTCGATCTTGCAGTAATTGCAGTTGGTGTAAAAGGAACATCAAGAAGATGCTGACTACCAGCGCAACAAAGGTTGAATTGAATGCAACACCCAGGCTTTGGGTTACCCCGGCGATATCACCTGCGACTGCTTGATAGGCCTGGCCCAGCGCTGTGCCGATACCACGCACTGTCCCCAGGAAGCCTATAGAGGGTATAGCCCAAGCAATGTACCTGACGATGGTAAGCTCAGTTTCCATGCGATCAGCTTCTGTTTCACAGGTGTCTTTTATTATGGATGACACTGCCTGGATGTTTTGCGTACTTTGAAATCGATGTAAACCAGCGAGAAGTGCGCGCGGCAACAAATACTCTTGTTCTTTTTCTGACAGGGCCTGAACAGGCCGCGCGATATTCCGAGAGTCCTCCGGCAATATACTCATGCCGTCTTGCAGTTGTATCAGGGTTCTGTCGAGTAAATTCCGCTGGCGCAAGGTATGTTGGGTTTTCATACCAATGATCGTTACCGCCCAGAGGAAAAATATGATGCAGAACTCCTGCTCATAGTTGCGCAGGATAATAAACACAGATCTTTCGGGAACGATCTCTGGATTCTGCTCCTGCATTAACGCTTGCTGCTCCTGAATCAAATCAGCATTTGGGCGGATCACGGTTACATAAGTGCCATGCACAATAATTATCACCAGGATTAGGGCGCCAACCTGAAAGAGAGCTTCATACAACGAGCCTTGCTTCATAAACTATTCCTTTTTCGAATAACCGGTTTTCAAATATCTACCGGAAACGAAACACCTAAGTCCTGGGAAATTTGTTCAGTGGGGATAAACCGTGAGTTTGATTGTTCTTGCTCCTCGTCACCCGCACTATTCTCAAGGACTAATTCATCATTTTCAGCGGCGGCTAGTTCTTCAGGGGTAAGATCTGTATCCAAACCCTGTTCGTTGTTTTGGGCTTCCTGCTCAGGCGCATTGGATTGCTGGTCCTGTGCCCAAACACCGTAGGTAAAAACAAGAGCAAAAAATAAAATCAATTTCTTCATACTGTAGTTCTCTTTGTGAATACCCCGTGCTGCTTATTCCAAATAACGTGCGATTCGAAAACCCACGTCATCACGCGGTTCTTCACCAAAATCTCTGAATGATAGGCGCATTTCGGTGACTGCTCCATGAGCCCAACTGGATCCACGTATGGTGTGAAATTGTCCCAATTCTGGGCCAAGTGGATCGACTTCAACTCCGACTGTACCAACCGCCCCATAGTAATCATGCACCCATTCTGAAACATTACCGGCCATGTCATAGATGGCATAGTGATTTGGAGCAAACGAAGCAACTGGCGCTGTCGCAAAATAATTATCGTTATAGTTGAACATTATTTCGCCCAGATAATTCTGTGCCGTAATGTCAGCAAAATTTCCTGCATTTTCCGGTGGAGGAAGCTGGTCACCCCAGGGATACTTCAGGGTATTGCCGGTACCATCAGTTCTCGCAACCCAGGCCCATTCAGCTTCGGTAGGCAGGCGATAACCTGTTGCCTCCGGGTTAAACCCAATTATATCTTCACCGTCGATTTCATAAAAAAGCGGCAGGCCTTCCTGCTCGCTTAGCCAATTGCAGTAAGCAGCAGCCTGTGCCCAGGAAACCTGGACTACCGGCTGCGATTCATTATTTAACGTGACACCTGAAACCGTGCCCGAAGAATGATCGGCGCTGAACTGGCGAAACTCTGCATTGCTTACTTCATTGAATCCAATGTAGAAGGCTCGTTCCAATTGAATGTCACGCAGGTTTTCATTGGGCCGCCTGCCTGCCTCCCGCCTGGACGCACCCATGGTAAACGCACCTGGATAGAAAAGTTTTAACTCCTGACCTGCTGCGGTAGTTATCACTGGTCTGATTTGCTCCAGACGAGCCTGCTCAAGAGATTTAAGAGTGACTCGAATCGCCTGATCCAACCCGGGTCGGGAAGTAAATTCGGCCGTATAGGGGACAAAGCCGTCTTTACGGATTTCGATCTGTTGGCTGGCAGCCATCAATTCCAAAGTCTGGTTTGCCAGACCTCGGAACTCACCATTTACATAGAGCTCGGCGTCTTCCGGCTGGGCAATCACACTCACGCTTGCCAGTTCCGGGTCCAAACTGACATTTAACTCTCTTTCCTGGTTCGGTTCAGTGCGAATCGAGGTCCTGCTGGAATAATAGCCACTTTTGAAGAAGCTCAGCTCGTGGTTCTGACCAGGAGGCAGGGCGACTTCCAGTGGGGTAAGCCCTTTGAACTCTCCACCGATAGTGACCGACGCGGCCGAAGGATTGCTGCGAATAAAAACCAGTCCATCGGCAGGTTCCAATTCTACCAGGGGCACGTTGAAATCCTCGCCGGCAATGATATCGAAGTCTTCCTGCCATGCTTTGTGTCCTGCCAGCTTGAGGGTTAAATCCCGCCGCCCTTGCAGAATTTCAGCATTAACAGGCGTTATGCCGATAACTTCGCCGTCTAATAAAACATCGGCGCCAGGCGGTGTGGTTGAAAGACCCACAACTGCCCACGCTGGCTCCAGGCTGGCTTGATAACTCTGTTCCACTTGCCGCCCTTCGATGTCAATGGTCTGGCCAAAATCCAAATATCGATCCAGCGAAATCGTCATCTGATGTTCGCCCGGCTCAACTGGAATTTCTATGAGTGGAGTCAGGCCAACATCCACTCCATCAATTTGCACTCGGGCACCACTTAGGTCCATTGTTGCAATGGAAACTTTGCCCGGCAGTCTGCGCATTTCAAAGGGAATTGTTTGCGACTGTTCAGTATTAACCAGAAGTTGCGTCACCGTGTCGTGGTAACCCTCATTACTAAGCCTGATGGCATAAGAACCGGTACGAATCAGGTATCGCTGCCCCAAGCGAACATGTAATCCACCACTAATTTCTATCTGCGCAGTAATTGGATTGACCTCGACAAAAACAGATCTGGCGGTTAATACAAACCATCCAGCAATACCGGAAATAATCAGGAATATACCAACAACAAAATGAACAGGCTTGGGCTTAAAAGTGACTCGTGGCCCCTTTTCGTCATGAGGGGTAAAGTCGATAGGAACAATAGGGTCAGCAGGCCCATTAACTTTATTAATGTCGTCGTCAATGTTGTCCACACTCATCACCTATTGGTGGCAACTACTCGTTCCACACATTGCACTACTACAACATCGGGAGTTTGACCGAAGCCGACAACGAATTCTTCTCTAACTTCCCGGTAGCCTATACGCTTGCCGACGGCAACGTAACGACCAGGCTTAAGTGAAACTGATGTTTCTTCGAACAAACCCAGATTCCCGATACGCAAGATCGTCACATCAGTAAGATTGTCAGACGCCATTCGAATATCCAGCGGCACTTGGGAAGTTTCGAGGAGCACTTGCAAGTTATCGAGCTGATCCAGTAGGCGTGGACCTGGATTTTCAATAGCACGACCAGTGTAATAAATGTCCAGTGTTTGCTGGAAAACATCCTCTTCATAGAAACGGTCAGGTGTTTCTATTGAGCCCACAAGAAGATCATCCAGTTGCGCGCGTTTGCTTGCATAATCGCGGCCATTTATAGCGAATATCAGGTTGGCATCGATCGCCAGTACATTGTCATATTCAGCAACGGCGGTGTGCCATTCTTCCTGCGCTTCGGCAGCGCTGATTCTTTCCTGCATCACTGCAATCTGGGCATTAGCTACTTCATTTTCCGTTTGAGTGATAGCAGCCAGCGCTTGCTCGGCATTAATTCCCATAGCCGCAGCGCGTTCAAATTCAGCAATGGCAGCCTCAGGATCACCACTCTCTAATGAGGCATAACCCGCTGACATGATTCCTGCAAATTCGCGCTCCAAAATTAACGCTGAAATTTCTGAAATTCTCTGCTGTGCCGTTTCATTGTAACTATCGAGGCTAACAATCTGTTGGTAAGTGTTCCGGGCCGCCTCCAGTTCGCCGTCTTCCTGCAGCTCCTCTGCTTCAGCCATAAGGCGAAGCACTTCATCCAGCGCCCGGGATCTCTCCAATCCGATCTGTGCAGTTTCGCTGTTACCGTCGAACAGTAACGCTAATGAGAATTTGTCCTGGGCCAATTCTGATTCGCGATTGTCCAAGGCATTCTGCCCTTCGCTTAAGGTCTGCTGAAGCACTGTTGGCACTGTTTCGAGAATTGCCAAGAGGCCATCTCGCCCACTGGTGTAAGATTCTATTGCCAACGGGAAATCCTGGGTGCGGTAATACTCATCGCCGATACTGGCCACTTCCAGCGCAGCGGCATAATCTTCCTGTGCCCATTTTTCTACTTCCAGTAATTCCAGATCACCTTGACGCTCTAACAGCTCGGCCAGGACATCTTGCGCCTCTTTTCTCTGTCGCGAGCGCTGCGCTTCTTCGAAAGGCGAGATTGAAGTAACTGTTTCAGCTTCTTCCTGAGCCGGGACCAAGTCAGCGACATCGACACGTCGCTCTAGAGGTAATTCATACTCGGTAACGATGTTTGGCAAGACAAATATGACTAGCAGCGCCACCAGCAAAAGACCAGCGACACTGAACCACACCCATACAGGAGGTTTGTTGGATTCTACGGCTGCAGTTGAATTGACATAAATCTGGTTTTCCTTAAAACCAGATTCTTGCGACTCTTGTTTGTCCTTGTCGGCATCGTTTTCTGACATATCTATTTCTGAGGATGGAAATAACCTTTGGGCTTTTGGTTAAAATTGTCCTACTTCCGCTGCATAAAGATCTGCCAAAATTTCTCGCCACTGTTCGTATTGTTCTTCGACTGAACCTGACAATGTAATTGTACGATCATCCAAATTGATAACTTGCGGCGCTACTTCGTTTTCAAGTGACTGGCCAAGCTCTTCCAATGCTTCCATGTGAATGCGCGCTTCGGCCTGCTTATCGAAACCACTCTTGATCAAATACGCCCCGGCACCAACACCGAATGCTCCCCCGGTTTGGGTGGCATAGTTACTTCCCTGAGTTGCCGCAGCCAATCCACCAACTACAGCTGCAGCCCCAGCGATGAAACGGCGCCTGGCGGAAGCTTCCAGTTCTCGCAGGGTGATGGTTTCGTGGTAACTCTGTTCCCGCCAGGAATCGTAAGGCAGACGCATCTGTCTTACATAAGTCGCATAATAATCCTGAACCGTATCGATAAACATGAAATCACGCTCTCGTATATCACGTATACGGCTTAACACCGGGTCAGAATCGGCCGGTAAGGCTACAATTTCGTAAATACCATCTCGGCCCTGGCCAAGGTAGTTGTTAAAGACGTCGGGCGAAAATCGCTGAGCAAACAGCATCTCCGAAACGGTGCGGATTTCCATTACATCTTCGTTTTCAATGTTGTCCTTTTTCCATGCCAATAGATCATTGGCAATGTTGTTGTACAAAATCTGGAATGGATCAACCTGCTGACGTTGAGATGGGTCATAACTAAACTGGCTAATCTCCTGATCGTACTCCCTGGTATACCAGGTACGACCGGTAGAATCTGCAACCTGAATTCTCATGGCCATGGATTCACCATTGGACTCGAGTATCGTGCCGTTAATGAACACATCCATTGGGCTGGAATCATTCGGCATCAAGCGCACGATTCCCCAGTTGGCAGAACGTTGCAAAGTTTCAGCAAGCAAGTAAGGCGCATAGCGAGACTCGGCAACCCGGATTTGTGGATTGGTAAGTGCTTCCTGGTCATCATCCATGTCATCAAGACCTGGATCGAAGATGGCGACACCCACATCCAGCAACAGATCTTCAGGAACATATTCACTATCCTGAATCACCGGCGTATAAGAGGTGGTTTTCACGGTATGGGTTGCACAGGCAGTTAAACCTATCGCAAACACTATTAATCCAATTGTGTTTCTACCAAAGCATCTCATTGCTCATCACCTTCACTAATACCTGTATAGTTTCTGTATTCATCCCACAGTGCCTCACGCAACTCTGGGTCTGGTTCGCTCATCGCCGCTTCTCTTAACTGGCGTGCAACCACATCATCATCGCGACCGCTGGGAATGTCCTCCGGTGGCGGAAAGGTTTGACTGGGTGGAGGCGGGGATGAAGCTGACGGCTGTGATACAACTGC
Organism: Gammaproteobacteria bacterium; assembly: GCA_028818225.1. Classification (GTDB taxonomy): domain Bacteria; phylum Pseudomonadota; class Gammaproteobacteria; order Pseudomonadales; family Pseudohongiellaceae; genus UBA9145. The sequence continues at coordinate 21,128 of JAPPOG010000053.1, forward strand.
GCCGGAAGGCGTGCCTGCTTCCGTCAGAATCTGAGGCTGAGCCTGGGCGCTGCCACCGCCGCCGGCATCTCCACCGGGTTGGGCGCTGCCTGCCGCGTTACTTTCATTCTGTGCTCTTTCACGCTCACTGAGGATGAAGCCATCGAAGGTTTCATAGCCGCGGCGCAAGGCCTCATCCAATACCTGGGCCCTCTCTGCGGCTGTCATAGGCCCCGAATTCTGGTTTTGCGTGGTACTATTCCCACTTAATACGCCGTTTGGCAGCGTATCCAGACTATAATCCCCACCTGGATTTGCCAAAATGCCTCCTCCAGAACCGGTATTCCCACTTTGGCCACTATTTAGATCACCTGTTGAACTATCCCTGCCACTATCGCCATTCTGCTCATCGCCGGGAAAGCGGGTTTGGGCACCTGCGTCCTGACCCGGACTATTCTGGCCAGACTGGCCACCCTGTTGAGAGGAAGCCTGCTGAGAAGCGGCATTTCCGGATGTTCCTGATGGGCTAGCGTTATCCCTTTGGCCAGTGCTGCCGGACGGGCTATTCGCCGTACCCTGGCTGGTGCTTTGACTGGAAGCCTGGGGAAATGCGCCGGACAGGGTTGGTAGAGCGCCACTGCTTCCGCCACTGTTCTGGGATTGCGCGCTCGACTGAGCCCCCTGAGCAGAGCTTTGGGAAGAACTGCTCGAGCTGTTCGAAGAAGACTGGGACGACGGCGAAGGAAACGAACTCGACGCAGGGCTCGACGGCGAGGATTGTGACGAGGACGAGCTCTGACTCGATGGCGATGGCATCGAGGGAGAACTCTGAGAGCTTGAACTTGATGACGACGGCATGGACGGCATCGGCATGCTTTGTGACGAACTCTGCTGCTGGCTGGCACTTTGACAGGCCAACAGACTGACACTCAGTCCGCCCAATAGCAGGACCTTGGACAGGGTTATGGTTTCCTTTTTCATCGTTTAATCCCGGGCTAATAATACGCTTTTCAACATTGTCTATGTTCGCGGTTTTTGCCAACGGTTAAGAGAATTTCACGGATTTTCGCTGCCGTTCTATTCAATTTTTTCCGTCGCTAACTCACTGATAATGCGAAGCTTATTTGTAGTCCACGCCCCCTTAACCGTTGCTTAACAATAGAACACCCAAGCCTTCGATGCTACAACTTACGTCCCAAAATTAGTACCAGTAACGGTATCGAAACTGGTGCCCGCCAGAGCGAACCAGCTGACCTTCCTCCAGCAGCGGACGGAACTTGGTTGTCCTTACTTCCCGCTGCAAACTGGAAAGCATTTGTGCATTCTCTGCTGTTTCCTCAGTGAGGATTTGAATATTTCGCGTGGCACCACTGGCAGTAACGTCTACCAAAATATCGGCGTAGGCATAGTTCAGTGATGCACGCGTTCTGGATAGGCTGGACCTGATCGCCAAATTCTTGGGCTCATTAGCATAAGTCGGTATAGGTACTACTTGTCCAAATAGTTTTTGGATTAATTCTTCCCCATTTTCTTCCGCTGCCAATATTTCCCAGGCCCTGGTGTAGTATTCCTGCGCAAGACGGCGCCGATCAAAAAGTAAATACCAATCAGCTAAGTGAGTAATCACTTCCGCTGTATCATATGGTTCTTCTGAGTTCTCTTGATAGTAGGCAACAATATCCCGAAGTGCTGCCTCGCCAATTCCAAAACCCTGGGGCACCACAGAGCCCTGTTCGTTGAGCAAATCCCGCAGTAGCTCCTGATCAGCCCTGAACTCGGCACGATCAACTTCCAGGGAGTAGTGCGGATAGCGTGAAGCCTGGTAACCGGAAATGGCCAGATTACGCAGGTAACGCTCGAAGCGTTCGTCCTGGCGCCCGAAATGTTTACCGACCATCCGCACCGCCGCACGAAATAACATCTGGGCTGAACTAAGACGCACTCCAAGTGATTCTCCGTAGCCGATATTAAAGGCACGCATATGCCAGGAGGCCAGACGATCGAGTACCGGGATTATGCGCGGATCATCTGCGCCAAAAGCTTTCTGTTGCACAAAGAACAAATAGTTGTTGTAAAGGTCTGCCTGCTCCCAATTACCAATAGCCAGATAGCTATCGATCATGCCTTCCACCTGGGGTATTTGATCCAGTGTGTGCAGGCCGTTGCTAATGCGATTGATATGTATGGCGCGGTCATAAGCCTGTATGGCGCCAGGATGATTGCCCTGCTGTTGTTCAAGCTCGGCAATTGAAGCTAACTGCTCGACTAATCCCGCATCCCACGCTCCACCCGCTTGTTCGAGAGACTCTACGGTAGCTGTGTATTCACGAATACTGCTCATACGCCGAATAAATTCAGGATCGTCTTCCGGCTCCAGATCAAGCTCAGGCTCAGGTAATGCCGGCATTTGCGGGTCTACCCCCGGCTCCACAGCCACCGGGACTTCAAGATAGCGGATGCGCAGCATTGAAGGGGATTCTGGAGCATTTTCAGCAGTTTCTTGTTCCTGCCCAAGGGACAGATTGGCGCAGAGGGATGCAAATAAGGCCGCCAGGCTGAAACATACTTTAGAAAAATTGCTGCTCATGATCTTTTGCTTGGGCTGGTGATGGAATTCCCCTTGTTTGCAAATATTCTTCCTGAAGCATTGCACGATGTCTAAGGAACTACGCTCCCTGCGGCCACCAAGTTCAGTAATTCTGCGGGGACGACCGGGTTAACTGTTATATCACCTGTGAAAATAGCGTGTAAACAACCTCTCTATTTTTGGCTTACTGCAAAGAGACTAGTTGCAGCACGGCTGCATCAACTTCGCAGGCTAAGCACTGATTTTTGAAAGCAGCAAATTACTGTATTGATCAACCCGTACTTGCCAACCTTCAGCTACATAGGTAGTGGCAGAATATTCGATGATTATGGCCGGACCTTCTATTTCTGAATCTGTCGACATTGCCTGCCGGCTATACACTTTCGCTGGCTCCGCAGAACCATAGACCCTGCTGGTTTCATAATTATTGCAGGGTTCCCCGGCAGTATTTTTCGGTAAGCTGATTTCCTGCGCCGGCGCGACTACATTGACTCGAATGTTGACGATTTCAATTACAGTGTTTAAAGCGTAGCCGTATCTTTTTCCATGCAGCGCAGTAAAAGCATCGCAGCAGTTCTCCAGGTTTTCCCAAGGCACATTCAAGGTGTAAGACTGTCCCCGATACCGACAATCTGCTGAACGAATTGTTTGCAGGGAATCCGGCGTTAATCCTTCCTGCTGCAATTCTTTGCTGCCCTGAGCAGCCAATTCCATAAAATGCTTGTCCAGTTCAGCGCTACAAATAGCATCGGCGTCGACGCCAACGGTTCGGGTATATTGCCGACCGCGGTCGGCAACCAACATTCCCAGGGCTGAAAGCACACCCCCGTACGCCGGCACGATGGCTTTGCTCATTTGCATCGCTTCTGCAATTGCACAGACATGCAACCCACCGGCACCGCCAAAACTCGCCAGCATAAATTCTTTTGGATCGTGCCCTCTGTTCACTGAAATCAAGCGAATTGCTTTTGCCATGTGTTCATTGGCAATAGTGACAATGCCCAGGGCAGTTTCCTCGATCGACAGGCCTAAGGGCTTACTCATTTTTTCGATGGCGGCTCTGGCTCTGTCCTGATCCAGTGACAAACCACCGGCGAGCTCCGCGCTTTCCATTAAGCGACCAAGCATCAGGTTGGCATCGGTGACCGTTGCAAATTCGCCACCTTTACCGTAACTCGCAGGACCGGGATTGGCCCCCGCTGACTGCGGTCCGACCCTTAACATGCCACCGCTATCAATAAAGGCGATAGAGCCACCTCCAGCACCAATGGTATGCATATCCACCATGGGAACGCCTACCGGATAGCGATCGATTTGCCCTTCTGTCGTTGTGCTAATGGCACCATCCATTAGCGCCACATCCGTAGAAGTCCCTCCCATATCGAAGCTGATGATTTTATCCACGTCGATCTGCTTACCCAGAAACTGGATTGCGGTAAGACCTCCTGCTGGGCCGGAGAGCAATAAATGGACGGCAGAGTCTGCAGCCTTGTCCGCGGCGATGGTTTCACCGCTCGATTGCATAATTTGCAATGGGCAGCGGTGCAGTTGCTCACTCAATCTATTAAGGTAGCCATGGACGATGGGGGCAAGCGATGCATTAAGCCAGGTCGCGATTCCTCGTTCGTATTCCTTGTACACCGGCAGTACCGCTGAAGATCGGCTGATAAAAAGATCCGCGTTTTCATTTCTTAATGCAGCTTCAATCTGTTTCTCAAAACGGTCATCCAAAAACGAGAACAGCAAGTTTATGGCCACCGAGTCCGGATTAAGTGAAACTATTGATTGGGCCAACCTCTGAATTTCATCCGCATCCAGGTCTTCGACAATTGAGCCATCTGCCGCCAATCTACCGCCTGTCTCCAGGCAAAGTTCTGGCGGCACCGGAGGGTTTATCGGTTCGAATTCGAGGGCATAGAGTTCCGGGCGTGTTTGGCGAGCCAGACGTAACATGTCTTTAAAGCCATAATTCGTTACGAAAACAGTCCTGGCAACTTTTCCTTCAAGGGTTGCATTGGTTGCCACGGTGCTACCATGAATGATGTACAGGCCACCGCTTTCAAGCTTATCGGCTAAGCCCAATGCGTGTATGCCGGCAAGAATAGCTTCCTCTGGTGCCTGAGGTGTTGATAATGTTTTATGAATGCGCAGGGAATTTTCAGTGCCGCTATCAATACAAACAAAATCGGTAAAGGTTCCACCGGCATCAACACCCAAAATTGTTATTGTGTCCGCACTTGAATTCATTGAACCAGTTAGTTCGAGCTTTTATTCTGAAAGAGGAAGGATTATAACTACTGTTCATTGAATCAACTATCAAGTAGACAGTAATAGTAACGTGCCTGAGTTACCCGAAGTAGAGACAACTCGAAATGGAATCTACCCGCATATTAAAAATAAGCGAGTTGAGGAAGTAATTGTACGCCAGAAAAAATTGCGCTGGGAGATCCCTGATACGCTCCCTGCGGAATTGCCTGGCCATAGCTTCAATCATATAGATCGAAGAGGAAAGTACTTATTACTTCATAGCAAGAAAGGTATCCTTATTATTCATCTTGGAATGAGTGGTAGTCTACGTATCGTTGCGCAAGATTCACCAGCAGGCAAACATGATCATGTAGATATCGTTCTGCAGGGTGGAAAAGTATTAAGGTATACCGACCCACGACGATTTGGTTGCATGCTTTGGGAGCAAGCTCCTGTAGAATCCCATCCGCTATTAATAAAACTCGGCCCCGAGCCACTTACAAAAGATTTCGATTACAAGCATTTGTTTAAAGTTAGCCGCGGTCGGTCAGCAGCAGTTAAAACCTTTATTATGGATAGCAAGGTTGTGGTCGGTGTTGGCAATATTTATGCGAATGAAGCATTGTTTATGGCCGGTATAAATCCAAAACGTGCTGCTGGAAAAATTTCTAAACAAACTTATGTAAGCTTAGTGCATTGCATTAAGGAAATATTGCAGAAATCCATTTCTGTTGGCGGCACTACGCTTCGGGATTTCACCAACAGTGGCGGTGAGCCTGGTTATTTTAAACAAGCTTTAAGTGTCTACGGCCGGGGTGGAGAGAATTGCCTGAAATGTAATCGCGTGCTCAAAGAAATTCGCCTGGGTCAACGCAGTACTGTTTACTGCACTCAATGCCAGCGCTAACTATCGCTGCTACTTTCCTTTGATGGCTGCCTCAACGGCGGGATGAACAAACTTGGATATATCGCCGCCGAGCGAAGCGATTTCTCTGACCAGGGTCGACGATATATAAGAAAGGTGTTCGGCCGGAGCCAGGAACATGGTTTCGATTGAAGGAGCAAGCACCCTGTTCATGCCTACTTGCTGAAATTCATATTCGAAGTCAGCCACTGTGCGCAAACCACGCAAGATTATATTTGCGCCCTGTGCGCTTACGAATTCCGTCAACAGCCCTTGAAATGAAGTAACTTCCACATTCGCCAAATGACCTAATACTTCTTGTGCCAGCGCGACTCGTTGTTCAGTCGGCAATGTGTTGGCTTTTTGTGTGTTAGTACCCACGGCGACTATAATCTTGTCGAATAAGCCTGCAGCGCGCTCAACCAGATCGGTATGGCCGTTGGTAATAGGATTAAAAGTTCCCGGGTATACAGCAGTTTTCACTGATTAATCGTCCTCTTGCAAGCTTGAAACGCATAATAGCGAATTGAATAAGCTTGCTCAATCGAGCAGGTAACGCATGAGTTGGTTTTCCAACCATTTCTCTCGCTGCCCATCGAAAAATCCAACATGCCCGCCTGTGTCTTCCAGGTGTAAATGAATATTACTGCGCAGGAATTGTGCAGCTGGAACTGATTCAGGAGGAATGAAAGGATCATTCTTACTTTGAATTAGCAGTGTTTCTGTGTTTATGGCAGACAAGAATTTGTCGCTGCTACATCGATGGTAATAGTCTTCAGCATGCTTAAAGCCATTTAGCGGGGCTGTTACTGCCTCATCAAATTCCCATAAGGTTTTTACCGACGAAAAATCTCCCAGGCTCTTTAGTAATTCCAGTTCTTCTTCAAAACGGTTGGCTTCGAAAACCGCTAGTTTTGTCTGCAATTCCTTTACCAGTCGCCATACGAAATATTTTCCGTAAATGCGACTGGGTCCGCTTAACATTGCCTGAGAACAATATTTCAGTGAGAAAGGCGTTGAAACTGCTGCGGCTTTACTAATTCGCCGATGCTCACCAATTTCACCTAACCATTTAAGCATTACATTTGCACCCAATGAAAAACCTATGCAGACAAAATTTTTACTTGGGTATTTGGTACTGAACTTCGTGAATACTTCGTTAACATCTTCAGAGGCTCCTGAATGGTAAGCTTTTGCCTTTCTATTCACTTCCCCACTACAGCCTCTAAAATTCATTACCACACTTGAGACTCCTTGTTTGGAAAGCAGCGCCTGCAAGGATTGAATATAGGAGGAACCGGAGCAACCGCAAAGTCCATGGAGTATAAAAACTATTGTTTCACTAGCCTCATGACCAGTTGGCGCATCTGCAGACCAATCGAGATCAATAAAATCCCTATCATCCAGCTCTATGCGTTCTCTTTTTTGCTTAACTGACTCGGTCGGCGAAAACTTTCTGAAAAGTGTTTGGCTATGTCCGCCTTGCAGCCACCAGGGAGGTGATAGCCTGTCTATTGAGGCGCCATGTGTCATATTTTACTAACCATTCCTTATATAGAGATAGAAAAATACATTTCCAGCTTTCTTTTCTTTTATCAGCTTCCATGTCGAGGGTATTTGATCAGATGATACTGGAGCCGCCTGTTCAACATAAATCAGGCACTGGTTTGCCAGTATAGAGGAACGTTCAAGCGCGATAGTGACCTTGCCAAGCAATTCAGAATCAAATGGAGGGTCGAGAAAAACAATGTTGAATTTATCGCTGCCACTATTCGATTCGATCCATTGCTGAGCATCTTGCTGATAGACCATGCTGTTATCTAATTGCAACTCCTTTAAATTATTTGAAAGGGCTGCTGCTATTATAGGATCTGTTTCCACAAAAATGGCTTGCCCAGCACTGCGGGACAAGGCCTCTATTCCCAACGCTCCGCTGCCTGCAAAAAGGTCAAGGCAAAGAGCGCCTGCTACTTCTTGCTGAATCCAATTGAACAGGGTCTCCCTTATTCGATCTCCAGTTGGGCGGATTTGAGCTTTATCAGGAAAGGCAACTTTCCTGCTTCTATGAGTACCAGCAATTATTCGAATGGTGTTTGATTGATTCGTCATCGATACGTATCGAAGCATATAAATCAGCGTCTGGCAAAGCAGGTTTAATTTACAGTACCGGGCCTTGCTTCACGCTAGTCAATACCACATCAACGTAGCAAGTGATAGCATAACGACCTACTTTGTATTGCATGCTGGGCTTTAGATTAAGCAGCGTTAAATGACATAGATATGTTTGGATTTGGGAATAAAGACAAAGCTGATAATAAAACTGCTTCGCTATCGCAATCTACTAATGGCGATGAAGCTGGGCTGTTAGGCCGATTAAAGCAAGGGCTTACAAAAACACGTGGCAAACTCAGTGACGGATTGAGCACTCTCATCCTTGGTGAAAAATCCATTGATGCCGACTTATTGGATGAGGTGGAAACACAATTGCTTTCTGCGGATGTGGGGATCGAAGCCACTGATCAAATTATCTCAAATTTAAAATCCAGGCTTGCCCGCAAACAGCTCGCTGATCCTGAGCAGTTTATGGCAGCACTACAGGACGAATTAGGGTTAATTCTACAAGCCTGTGAATCACCCTTAGACATTAGTAACGCAGAGAAACCCTTTGTCATTTTGATCGTCGGCGTAAATGGTGTCGGTAAAACTACCACCATCGGCAAACTTGCCAAAAAATTACAGAGTCAAAATCTGCAAGTGATGTTAGCCGCTGGTGATACTTTCCGGGCCGCAGCAGTGGAACAGTTACAAGTTTGGGGCCAGCGTAATAATGTCCCGGTGGTTGCGCAAGCCAGTGGCGCCGATAGCGCCTCCGTTATATTCGATGCCTATCAGTCCGCTAAAGCCAGGCAGATCGATGTGCTTATTGCCGACACTGCCGGGCGGCTTCATAACAAAGACAATCTCATGAATGAACTGGAAAAGATTGTGCGGGTGTTAAAGAAACAAGATGATCGATTACCAGACGAGACATTACTGGTGCTGGATGCAACTACTGGCCAGAATGCATTGAGCCAGGCTGAAAGTTTTCATGCGGCGACTAACTTGTCCGGAATCGCTCTGACTAAACTCGATGGCACGGCGAAAGGGGGCGTGGTGTTTGCAATTGCTAAAAAACTTGGATTGCCAATTCGATTTATTGGCGTTGGTGAGCAGGTGGATGATTTACGCCCCTTTGATGCCAAACAATTTATTTCTGCTCTTTTTATACAGTCTTGATTTTTTTCAACAGTACGCATGATCAGGTTTGACAATGTCTCCAAACAATATGTCAGTGGCCAGAATGCGCTGAATGCAGTTTCGTTTGAAATCGCCAAGGGGGAGATGGCTTTTATTACCGGACACTCTGGTGCCGGCAAAAGCAGCTTGCTCAAACTCATTCTCGCTGCCGAGAAATCCACTGCCGGCTCTGTCATTGTTAATGGCTCAGATCTCAGCAAATTAAGAAAAAGGGACGTTCCATTTTTACGCCGCCGCATTGGCTCGGTGTTTCAGGATCATCAATTGCTGCAGGACAGAACTGTGGCTGACAACGTGGCACTGCCATTAGACATCAGCGGGTTCGATAGAAGAGATGCCCAACGACGAGTGCGCGCGGCGCTGGATAAAGTCGGCTTGTCAGGGAAAGAAAAACAATACCCGGCAGCCCTATCCAGTGGCGAACAACAACGAGTAGGTATAGCCCGGGCAGTAGTCAATCGACCAGCAATAATCCTGGCTGACGAACCCACTGGCAACCTTGATCCAGAGCTGTCGGCGGAAATCATGGCTGTTTTTGAGCAATTCAAGAATGTGGGAGTGAGTTTGCTCATCGCCAGCCACGACATCTCGCTGATCAATCAAATGGACTATCGCACCCTGGTCCTGAAAGAGGGGCAATTAATCGGTGATACCGGGCGGGGAGAAAGCTAATGCCGCGCCAGGCCGCCAAAGTAAAAAGTCGCAAAAATCCGTCAAAATTCACGAAAACTATAAGAAATCATGGCAAAGATGCGCTAAACAGCCTGCTACGTATGGCTCGAACACCGCTTTCCAGCACTATGACGATTGTCGTGATCGCGGCAGCACTGTTGCTTCCTTCTCTACTGTTTTCCCTGAACGCCAACATTTCGCAGTTACTGGCACAATTTCAGAATAATGCCCGCGTTGTCCTGTATTTGAATGAGAGCACAACTGATAGCCGTGGAATAGAAGTAAGTGAAAGCTTACTTACTCTAAGTGACATTGATTCCGCGGCATTTATATCAAGCAATGAAGCATTGCAGGATTTTAGTAGTGCCGCGGGGTTTACTGATATTGTGGCTGAGCTCGACAAAAACCCCCTGCCATCATCGATTGTTATTACCCCGAATCTCAATGCTATGGAGGGGCTGGATCAGCTGGCTGAAACTCTGCAAGCCATACCCGAAGTGGATTTGGTGCAAGTAGATAGTCAGTGGTTACGCCGGCTCGCCGCCATATCCGACCTCATTGAGCTGGTGGCCCGAATCCTGGGGCTTATCGTGGTATTGAGCCTGTGCTTTATTGTTGGAAATACGGTCCGGCTGCACATTGAGAATCGACGGGATGAAATCCGCATCATCAAGTTAGTTGGTGGCACACACAGCTATATCGCCCGCCCGTTTCTTTATACCGGTTTCTTTTACGGAATCATTGGTGGAATTCTGGCAGGTCTGCTGCAGGCCGCAGTATTCCTCGCCTTTAGCGATTCCATCGCGACCATCGCCAGGCTTTACGACAGTAGTTTCCAGCTGCAATTGCTGACCCCGGTAATCCTGATTTCGCTTGCGCTAGCCGGCGGGCTAATGGGCTGGATAGCCGCCATGATTGCCGCTTATCGGCGTATCGGTGCCATCAATCCTTAGACCAGGCTGGCCCAGCATGCAATAAGGCTTTACATCTCCCGCCAATACTGGAAAATGCGCTTCCCGCGATATTTTTTGGCCTTGAAAACTGAGAACGCGAGCCCCACGTATGAGTTAGGTGCAGATCAAGGAATCTGGCAGGTTTCGGTGGCAAACTGGGAATTAAGGAAAATTCCGCTACAGCCCAGTAGATAAGGGCGTTGCCAGTAGCGTGCAAATGGCGACCTGAACGAAAAAATGCTAAAATAGGGACTTATCGGTTGCGTGAAACAGGCGCAATTTAATTGAAAGAGGCTTTACAAAGAACCATTCATGAGCACAGGCAAACAATTACAAGTTATTGATCCAACCACGCCGGGTCGCGATTTAACCGCGTATATAGCGTCGGTTAACAGCATCGCTGTGCTGACGCCCGAGCAGGAGAGAGAACTTGCAAATCAGTATTACTATGATGCCAACGTCGATGCAGCGCGCCAATTGGTTATGGCGCATCTACGCTTCGTTGTGCACATGGCAAAGTCCTATTCCGGCTATGGGCTCTCTCAAGCAGATTTAATTCAGGAAGGAAATGTTGGCTTGATGAAAGCGGTTAAACGCTTTAATCCTGAAGTAGGCGTGCGTCTCGTTTCATTTGCGGTTCACTGGATCAAGGCAGAGATGCACGAATACATTTTGCGCAATTGGCGAATCGTTAAGATCGCGACAACAAAAGCGCAGAGAAAATTATTTTTTAATCTGCGCAGTTCTAAAAAACGCCTTGGCTGGTTAAACAACGAAGAAGCCCAGGCAATGGCTGCAGATTTGGGCGTAGACGAAAAGGTTGTTCGGCAGATGGAAGGTCGAATGGCTGCCTATGATATGGCTTTTGACGCTGAACCAGACACCGATGAAGATGCTGTTTATCGTGCACCGGCATTCTACCTCGAAGATCAAAGTTCAGATCTGGCGCAGAATATTGAAGAAGCGGAGTGGGAAGAAGTTACCAATGCCAGTTTGCAACTAGCCATGGGCGAGCTGGACGACCGCAGTCAGGATATTTTGAAGAGCCGATGGCTAAGTGATGAGAAGTCTACCTTGCACGATCTGGCGGATAAATACGGCGTGTCAGCAGAAAGAATTCGCCAACTTGAAAAGAATGCCATGAATAAGATCAAGGTTCACATGGAAGCCTGATCCCTTTATGGGAAAAAGCCGCGCATCAGTCGCGGCTTTTTTATGCCAGCCAAATCTCTACACGCTACAATCTCGCCAATGCCTATACGCCTATTGATATTCGCCGCCACCAATGGCTTTCTTGCCGTCGGTCTGGGTGCGTTTGCCGCGCACGGACTGGAGTCAATTATGGCCGCAGATTTATTGGAAACTTTCGGCACAGGCGTGGAGTACCACATGTATCACTCGCTCGCAGCCTTGGGAACTGCCGCACTGGCGTTTCAGTTTCCAGAGGAGAAATTACTGGGATTAGCCGGAAATCTTTTCCTGCTTGGTATACTCTTTTTTTCTGGCAGCCTCTATCTCTTGAGCTTGAGCGGCATTCGCTGGTTAGGCGCAATTACGCCGATCGGCGGCCTCTTTTTTCTGGCGGCTTGGGCAACACTAATTCGGTTCGCCATCAATATTGCAAAACAGGAATAATCTTTCTCATGCAAATCACAGTAAATGGTGATCAACAAGTCATTGGGGCCGCATCGTCTCTTCAGGACTTGTTAGAATCATTGCAAATGACCAACGGTCGTATCGCTGTCGAATTGAATGGCGAGATTGTTCCGAAAAGCTCCTTTCAGCGACACGTACTCAGAGATGGCGATAAGATCGAAATCGTGCAGGCAATTGGCGGTGGCTAGCCAAACGGTATAGGAATAGAAGTAATGGATCACCATGCAGACAAGCCTTTGCAAGTTGCGGGCAAGAAATATCAATCACGCCTGATTATTGGCAGCGGGAAATACCAGAATTTCGATCAAAACCTGGCTGCACTTGAAGCCAGTGGCGCCGAAATGATTACGGTCGCAATTCGTCGAGTTAATCTGGGTCAAAATGCCGATGAGCCCAGTCTGTTGGATGTTATTTCTCCCGCTAAATTCACTATCCTGCCCAACACTGCAGGCTGCTATTCGGCTGATGATGCTGTTCGTACCTGTCGTATGGCGCGCGAGCTTCTCGATGGCCATAAGCTCGTCAAGCTGGAAGTATTGGGTGATCAGACTACCCTTTACCCGAATGTCACTGAAACGCTGGCCGCCGCCGAAACGCTGGTAAAAGAGGACTTCGATGTAATGGTTTATACCAGCGATGATCCACTTGTGGCGAAACGCCTGGAAGAAATTGGTTGCGTGGCAGTTATGCCATTAGGTGCCCCTATCGGTTCCGGATTGGGAATTCGCAATCCCTGCAATATCCGGCTAATTCTGGAAAAAGCATCAGTGCCGATAATTGTCGATGCCGGTGTAGGCACGGCATCCGATGCTTCCATTGCCATGGAACTGGGTTGTGATGGGGTATTAATGAATACGGCTATTGCGGAAGCACAAAAGCCAGTGCTAATGGCATCAGCAATGAAGAAAGCAGTCGAATCCGGCAGGGAAGCCTTTCTCGCTGGGAGAATGCCGCGACGGCTTTATGCCAGCGCCTCGTCACCCATCGATGGTACTTTCTTCTAGCGTGTTACCCACTTCAAGCTGAGCCGCTGTGGCCACTGAATCTACTCAACATAAACGTCCGGTTCGCAGTTACGTGGTTCGGTCCGGGCGTCTTACTGACTCGCAACGCAAAGCTATCGATGCCCATTGGGACAGGCATGTCATTGATTTTAACAATCAACCCTTAGATTTAGAGACACTATTTACCCTTCCGGCACCGCTAATCCTGGAAATCGGCTTCGGCATGGGCGCATCGCTGCTGAGCATGGCCCAGCAAGATCCGCATACTAATTTTCTTGGCATTGAAGTGCATAAACCTGGATTGGGCAAAGTGCTGCATGAGATCGAGGCTAATGACCTGAGAAATCTCAAACTTATTTGTCACGACGCCAAAGATGTTTTTGAGCATGGGCTCGGTGCTAGCTGCCTGGATCGCATAAACATATTTTTTCCCGATCCCTGGCCAAAGAAGCGCCACCATAAGCGCCGCCTGGTTCAATCTGATTTTGTCGAGCTGCTGTCAAGTAAACTCAAAACAGGCGCTGTTCTCCACCTGGCTACGGACTGGGAACCCTATGCCACACATATGCTGGAAGTACTGGAAGCAAGCCCGAATCTTGCTAACAAGTTAGGCGAGTGGAACTACTGGGAAAATCCAGAGCGGCCGCCAACCAAGTTCGAAGCTCGTGGCAAACGCCTGGGACATGGAGTTTGGGACTTGCTGTTTGTTAAAACGGACAGTTAGTCGAACCAGAAACGGTGCTCGTGAGCCTTTAACCAGTCGATGTAATGCACATAGTCAGGACAAATAGATCCTACTAGGTTCCAGTACTGGCGAGAGTGGTCCATGTGTATCATGTGGCAAACTTCATGGGTGATCATGTAGTCGATAATGCTGTAAGGAGCGAGCATGATCAGCCAGTTGTATTGAAGGATTCCCTGGGAAGTGCAATGACCCCATTTGGATTTCGTTTTACGCAGCTTTATTTCTTTGATTTTTCTATCGACACCAAGGTATTTAGCCAATCCCCGTGCTCTGGGAATAATGTATTCACTGGCTTTATCGATTAAGTAGTCTTCCACCTGAACCCTGGCCTTGGCGGCGTTGAGCTTGTAACCCTGAATGATGAATTTGTCGCCATTTATAAGAATTCTTTGCTTGCGCCCTTCTTTAAAGACGATAGTCAGTTCCCTGGCGCGATAAAAAATCTTGCCTCCCTTCTCGATTTTGAGCGTCTCTCGCTCCAGCTGCAGCTCTTCCAGCAAGCGCTCCTGGATCCAGGCATGATTATTCTCAATAAACTCATCAACTTCGGCATTAGACGCTCCCCAGGGGCAGCGAACTACTACTTTTTGCTGCTTTATATAGAGCGCAAGGGTCTTGCGTTTGCTGCGTAATACTTCGCAATGGATAGGCTGACGGGGTTGTTTGCTTCCTGCGCCTATATTCAAATGTACAATTTTGGTTCTAGCCATCTGGGCTTTGTTTCCTTGCAATAAGGCTCGCTACTGCTCTCTCTGGATCAGGTTTTACCCCTTCGAAATAATCGATCACTTCCCAGCCTTCAAAGGCATCAAGAAGCTCATTCTCTTTGAGAAGGTAGTCCGGATTCAAAGGCCTGCCAAATTTTGGCTGATGCACTGTGAATGTCTCGTAAAAGATCAGCCCAGCTTGAGTAATTACTTGTTTTATTGCCGGCAATAATGGCCGGTGCAGGTAATTAAAAACCAGAACTGCACCATAGTGCTTACCATCGAGTGGATTAGTACCCTCTTGCTCTAGATCGACTTCCCAAGCCTCATAGCTCGCAGTCAGTGAATTCTCACGCTTGAGTAGTTCGGCCGAGCACTCTACCTCGTCCAGCGCTGCTCGATTATTATCTGCGAATATTACTGCTATATTATTTTGCAGCAGCAATAAACCGTTTCTGCCATTTCCACAGGCTAAATCAAGCACCCCATGGTCACCAATCGTAGAATCAAACAGCGCTATGTTTTCCAGCAGAAGCTCAGAAGCGCTGGCGATTGAATGTGACATGAATTACCGGATAATACGCTGAAAGAATGCATCCAAAGCAATGCGTAAAATAAGTGAAAGTATTTCTCTGTACAACAATTTTTAAATAAAAATTTCCAAGCACTAGCGCATCGAATTGTTGCTGCTTAATGAACGTAAAAAATGACACTGATTTTATTCCATGTCTAACACCTTGCAACGCAAAGATAGGCTGTTTACTGAACATCGCTTACCTGGTGATTTTGTTTTCGATGAAAAAGTGGCGAATGTTTTTGAAGACATGCTTAATCGATCTATACCAGGTTACAGCACGATTATTGCCATGATCGGCGTGCTGGCAGAGCGTTATTATCAAGAAAACACAGTCGTCTATGACCTGGGTTGTAGCCTCGGCGGCGCAAGCTTTTCGGTTTTACAACACTTAAAGGGCAAGCCTTGCACCATAGTAGCCATCGATAATTCTGCAGCTATGATGGAAAGACTCGAGTTGAAGAAGCAGCAATTTGGGGACGCTGGCGAACAGATTTTGTGTCAATGCGAAAGTATCCAGGAAAGCGTTATTCGCGATGCCTCCGTCGTAATACTCAATTTTACCTTACAGTTTCTTGCGATCGAAGAACGCGAGGCATTGATCGATAAAATCTATGAGGGTATGGCACCCGGGGGCGTACTCATAGTCTCGGAGAAAATTATATTTGCTGATGAGCATCTCAACGAGCTGCTCATTGATTCCTACCATCAGTTTAAAGAGAACATGGGTTACAGTAAGTTGGAAATTAGCCAGAAACGTACTGCCCTGGAAAATGTGCTAATTCCTGAAACATTGGAAGATCATAAAAAGAGAATCCTTGGAGCTAACTTTGGCTCTTTCGAAGTATGGTTTCAGTGCTTCAATTTCGCCTCTATGATCGCTTTTAAGTAGTCACTGCTTATGGACTATAGTGACCTTCAGGACTCTCTCGCTGGCAGCAAGCTGGAAGCGCTGCTTGCGTTTTGTGACTCTAACTACCTTGATCAACTGACTCATGGTGACTTTCCTCGCTGGCGTCAGCATTTGTCTAAATTTCCCGCCATCAACGTTGCTGATTATGACTTTAGCGAGACAGTCAGATTTGGCCATGCAGATGGCATAGACGCTGAGACCAGCGACATCCTGAAGCAGTTGCTATTGGATATGCTGCCCTGGCGCAAAGGCCCTTTTGAGGTGTTGGGCATTTTCATTGACAGCGAGTGGCGCTCGAATTTGAAATGGGCTCGGGTTAATAATCAAATAGCTTCTCTGGCAGGTAAGAAGGTTCTGGATGTAGGCTGCGGTAATGGTTATTACGGATTTCGAATGCTTGCACACGAACCTGAGCAGGTAATCGGAATCGACCCCCACCTCGCCTATGTCGCACAATTTTGGGCCTTAAAACAGTTCGTCCCCCACTTGCCCCTGGCGGTGCTGCCTTGCTCACTGGAGCAAGTTACAGAACCGCTACGTGGATTTGACACGGTTTTCTCAATGGGGGTTATTTATCACCGGCGCTCTCCCATCGATCATTTAAAACAATGCTATCAGTGCCTTGTTCCAGGTGGGCAACTTGTGCTGGAAACCCTCTATGTGGATGGGCCTGCTGGTTACTCTTTAATTCCGGCAAAAAAGTATGCTCGCATGTCGAACGTCTGGTTCATACCCAGCATCGGTACCCTTGAACAATGGTTATTTCGCTGTGGCTTTTCGAATATAGAAGTTATCGACGAATCAATGACTACTTCCGACGAACAACGCAAGACAGCATGGATGCCTTTTGAATCTTTCGAAGATGCTATCGATAAAACAGAGCCAACAAAAACAATAGAAGGATCGCCCGCCCCCAAAAGGGTTGTTATATTGGCAACCTCTTCTTAACACTCAAAAGGGGTCAAGCCTCCTTCATTTTCAGCGCAAACTAATTGCAATTGCAGTGACACAATTCACCTTTAAACACTGTATTTTGCGACTTGAAACAAAAACACTTGTATCGGCCTTAATTGAGTTGACGCACTTACCTAATTGCGCTAGTTATAAGATTAGATCCTTAAAGGGTCAGCTCTAATTCTATCCATGCAAAACAATAGAGAATAAAAGATGGCCAGACCTCTTCGAATTGAATATCCAGACGCGGTATATCATGTTTCAAATTATGGTTTGGATAATCAACGCGTATTCCCATCCGCAAAGTACTTCGATGCCTTCCTTGAAGGACTCGGTGAAACCTGTGCACGGCTGAATGTAGAAGTGCATGCCTTCTGTTTGCTGCGCGATCAATACCACTTGGTTATCAAGACACCTGAAGCGAATCTTTCGAGATTCATGCGCCAGGTTGATGGCTTATACACACAACAATACCAGCGTATGAAGAGGAGCGATGGCTCACTATTTAAAGGCAGGTATAAAGCGGTTCTTATTCAAGCTGAAAACTATTTGCTGCCACTTTCTCGCTATATTCATGCAAAAGTTAAATCTTCGGAATTGAATAGCTACCCCTATTGTAGTTATACCTATTTTACTCGTAAGTCCAAGCCCCCAATCTGGTTTAATCGTGATGACACCTTGAAACAGTTAAAGGTAGCTGCAGCAAAGCGTGCCAACGCCTATAAAAAATATGTTGCTGCTGGAGTCGATGAGGAAACTGCCCATTTTTATGGCAAGAAAAATCTTTCTTCCATTATGGGTGATAGCAAGTTCAAGAAAGCAGCTCAAAGAAAGAGGTCCGCCACCTCTATGCGTGGCGTTTCGCGAGGAGCAAATGCAAAGTGGCGTCCTTCCTGTAAACAAATTATTACAGCGGTTGCGAAACAGTTTAAAGTGTCCGAGGCCAGCATCTACAAAGCAGCCCGCGGGCCTGGTTCAAAAAATGTTCCACGCTGGGTCGCCATGTATCTTTGCCAAGAGCTCTCGGCGGTGACTCTCCAGGCCATTGCCAAGTTGTTTAAGCTTAAGCGCTACGGTACGGTTTCAACTACCGTCGGTAAGCTAAAGAAGGAATTTGACGAAAATCCAAAGGTATTGGCCGCAACTGAAAAATTGGCGAGGCAATTTAGCCGGGGCAAATAAGGATTTCGAAAGCACAAAAAAGCCGGTGCGTTCCCATTGAATGCACCGGCTTTTTTTTACTGCAAAAATTACTTAATTTTCGATTCTTTGTAGATCACATGTTTGCGAACAACGGGATCAAATTTCTTGATCTCCATCTTGTCCGGCATGGTTCGCTTGTTCTTGTCTGTCGTATAGTAGTGACCAGTGCCTGCACTTGAAACCAGTTTAATTTTATCTCTCATGATTCGCTCCCTACTCTGTCGATTAGACCTGGACGCCCTTTGCGCGAATGTCGGCTAGTACGACGTCAATGCCTAACTTGTCGATGATCCTCATTCCTTTGGTAGACACGCGCAACTTCACGAATCGTTTCTCAGACTCTACCCAGAATCGGTGAGTGTGGATGTTTGGCGAGAATCGACGCCGCGTTTTATTGTGTGCGTGTGAAACATTGTTTCCTGTAACCGGCTTCTTGCCCGTTACCATACAAACCCTAGACATTGTTCTGCCTCGTACTTTTGAATACTTTGACTTGCTCGACCCCGGGGAGGAATTTGCGTCTTCTGCCAGGGCCCAAAAAAGAGCTGCGTTTTATACCAGAACACCCTTGCAATAGCAAGGCAGTCGCAGCCTTCATCCAGGTTGGGCAGATGGGCTGCACCCCTTTGTTTACGGTAATTTCAGACCTCATAGCAAGGCTCGTTCGGTCATAGAAGTGACTTCATTTTGCCCTACAACCAGATGATCCAGAACCCGCACATCGATCGCTGCTAATGCGCGCTTCAATTTTGCCGTGATGGCGATATCTGCCTGACTTGGTTCGGCAACTCCGGATGGGTGGTTGTGGGCCAGAATGATGGCCGCTGCATTATGCTGCAAGCAGCGTTTGATGACTTCTCGCGGGTACACTGCGGCGCCATCAATGGTACCTTTGAAGAGCTCCTCAAAAGCCAAGACCTGATTTTGGGTATTGAGAAATATGCCGCAAAACACTTCGATTTCGTATCGATAGAATTTACGCTGCAAAAACTCCCGGGCCGAGGACGTATTAGTAAGCCCTTCCTTACCTTTAATTTCCCTTATTTTAAGCCTTAAGCCAAGTTCATGTATCGCATGGAATTTGCAAATCTTGGCTACCCCCATGCCGGGAATTTGCTCCAGTTCGCTGGATTTTGCAGTGACGATGGCGAGCGGATTACCGAATTGGCGCAACAACGCATGCCCCAAGTCCAGTGCCGATTGGCGCTGATGACCAGAAGTGAGAATTACCGCCAGCAATTCCGCGTCAGACAGGGAGGCGACACCGAAAGCCTGCATCTTTTCCCTTGGCCTTTCTGCTTTCGGCCAGGTTCTTAGGGTCATAGTGAAATCACCGCTTGCAATATGGTTTATCAGCCTAGTCGAGAAGCTGGCAATGGCCCAATTTACGGGCAAATTGCGTCCGTTCAGGTGAGCTGCTAGTCTACCCCTCCTTGTTACCATGCCCTATTTTTCAATGGTTTCCATGTTAAGCCTCACTAACAAACGCATACTTCTGGGTATTACTGGTGGAATCGCCGCCTACAAGTGTGCCGAGCTAACCAGGCTCTTCGCCAAGGCGGGCGCTGAAGTGCGCGTGGCCATGACCCAGGCAGCCACAGAATTTATTACACCTTTAACCATGCAGGCGCTGTCAGGTAATCGCGTGTCATTAGACTTACTCGACACTGAGGCCGAAGCAGCCATGGGGCACATAGAGCTGGCGCGTTGGGCAGATCTGGTTTTAGTCGCCCCCGCAACGGCTGACTTTATCGCCCGGGTAACGCACGGACAGGCAGACGATATTCTTTCCACTTTAGTGCTTGCGACCAACGCCCCAATTGCCCTGGCGCCTGCGATGAATCAGGCCATGTGGGCAGATACCGGAACCCAATCAAACCTGCGTTCATTGCGCGAACGCGGCTTTCATATTTTCGGTCCGGGAGAAGGCGCGCAGGCCTGCGGCGATATCGGCCTCGGTCGCATGTTAGAACCCGAGCAATTAATAGAACATAGTGCCGCTCTTTTTGAAGTAGGCGAGCTCGCCGGACTGCGCTTTGTTATAACCGGTGGGCCAACCCGCGAAGCGATTGATCCGGTCCGCTTCATTACCAACCATAGTTCGGGAAAGATGGCTTATGCCCTGGCCCAGGAAGCTGCCGCTGCCGGTGCACAGGTTACACTCATTAGTGGTCGTGTTAATTTGTCAGCGCCCGAGACTGTTCGAACGCTGGATGTTGAGAGTGCTGAAGACATGTTAACTGCGGTGATGGAGAACATCAGTGATGCCAGTGTCTTTATTGGAGTGGCGGCTGTCGCTGATTATCGGCCGAGGTTGCAAGCTGAAGAGAAGATAAAGAAAGATGGAGAAAATTTAACACTCGAGTTAGTAAAGAATCCCGACATTATTAGTGAAGTCGCAAAGCTCGAACCCAAACCTTTTGTAGTTGGCTTCGCAGCAGAAACTAATTCCATTGTCGAAAACGGAAAAGAAAAATTGGATAAGAAAAACTTGGATTTATTATTTGCGAACAATGCGACGGAAACATTCAACAGTGACTCTATCTCCGTTACGGCGATTACTCCGGACAATGAATTTGAGTTGGCAACAGCAAATAAAAATGTTGTCGCCAGAGAAATGCTTAAACTCATAGCAGAAAAAGTTAAGGGCTAAGTCAGTAGTATGAATGCAATACCGCCATCAATATTTCGCGCTTATGACATTCGCGGCGTTGTTGATGAACAGTTATCAGAAGAAAGTGTCGAGCTCATTAGCAAAGCAATTGGCAGCGAAGCTCTACAAAACGAAATTGATACTCTCCTGGTTGGCTACGACGGAAGACTGTCTAGCCCTGCCCTTTCAAAAGCCTTAATTACAGGGCTCCGAAGTGCAGGTTGTAATGTCGTTAATCTTGGTTTAGTTCCTACTCCGCTTTTATATTTTGCGACTCATGTTAGCAACTTTAACTCTGGTGTAATGCTGACGGCGAGCCATAATCCTGCCAATTACAACGGATTGAAAATCGTCTTCAGGCAGACATGCCTGGCTGACAATCAGATTCAGGAAATTCGTGAACGAATCGATGACGAAAATTTGAGGTGTGGTAACGGTAGGAATCAGGATCTGGATGTTACGGAAACTTACATTGAAGATGTTGCGGCAAGAATTCAATTAGAAAAGAAGCTAAAGATCGTAATCGATTGTGGTAATGCGGTACCAGCAACTGTAGCGCCGAGACTATTCCGGGCACTGGGATGCGAGGTAATACCTCTCTACTGCGACATTGATGGAAGTTTTCCTAATCATCATCCTGACCCGACTATTCCTGATAACCTGACGGCACTTGCAAGCAAGGTAAAAGAGAGCCATGCGGATCTCGGCATCGCTTTTGACGGTGACGGCGATCGACTCGGAATCGTAAGCAACAAAGGCGAGTTTGTAGATGCCGATAAAATGTTAATGCTTCTGGTAGAAAATATTTTACCGGATTATGCCGGCGCTCCCGTGGTATTCGATGTTAAGTGCAGCAATCTACTGGCGAACAAGATTACCGAATTTGGAGGCAAGCCTGTAATGCATCGTAGTGGTCACTCCTTCATGAAACAAAAGATGCAGGAAACGGGTGCTCCCCTGGGCGGAGAATTTGCAGCCCATATATTTTTACAAGATCGCTGGTTTGGTTTCGATGATGGGCTCTACACTGCTGCTCGAATTCTTGAGATTCTGAGCACTCACGCAGAAAGTTCAAGCGAAGTATTTTCCAAATTTGGCACAACTGTAAGCACCCCGGAAATTAAATTGGATGTGGCTGAAGAAAAGAAGTTTGGCTTAGTAGATCGATTGTTGGAACTGGCAGATTTTCCCGATTGCAAACTTATTACACTTGATGGCCTGAGAGTAGAGTTTGATGGAGGTTGGGGCTTAGTGCGGGCTTCTAATACGAGCCCGGCTCTATTATTGCGATTTGAAGCAGTAGATAACGAGAAGTTAAATGAAATTAAAACCGCTTTTAAAGCACTTATTCATCGCGCGGATAACAGCATAGATTTAAATTTTTAGCAGCAAATATGTCTCTAACTATTAATAGCGCCAGGAATATTGCAAAGGTATTGACCGAAGCACTCCCCTATATTCAAAAGTTTATAGGTCGCACTGTGGTGATTAAATACGGCGGCAACGCAATGGTGGATGAGTCACTTAAACAAAGTTTCGCCCGAGATATTGTGTTGATGAAACTGGTGGGTATGAATCCTATTGTCGTTCATGGCGGCGGCCCCCAGATTGGATCCGTACTGGAGCAATTAAATATCGAATCCAAATTCGTTGATGGTTTGAGGGTAACTGATAGCCAAACTATGGATGTGGTAGAGATGGTGCTTGGCGGTCTGGTTAATAAGGAAATAGTCAATCTGCTCAACAAGAACCAGGGAAAGGCCGTAGGTATTACAGGAAAAGATGGCAATCTGATTCGAGCAAAGAAATTAAAACTGCGGCGCAAAGACGCCAAATTGACAGATGAAATTGTCGATATTGGGCATGTAGGTGAGGTGGTGAGTATTAATACTGAAGTGCTCGAAGTGATGAAGGACAGTGATTTTATCCCCGTAATTGCACCCATTGGCACTGATGAATCCGGCGCGAGTTATAACATTAATGCTGATTCTGTCGCCGGAGAAGTTGCCAAAGTGCTTAACGCAGAGAAACTGATTCTGCTCACTAATGTAGAAGGAGTTAAAAGCAAGAAAGGCGAGGTACTGACTGGCTTGAGCATGGAACAAGTTGCCAAGCTAATTGCCGATAAGACCTTACAAGGAGGCATGCTGCCTAAAGTGCAATGCGCTATCGCAGCGCTAAAAGGTGGTGTTAACAGTGCTCACATTATCGATGGGCGGGTAGAGCACGCCGTACTACTGGAAATCTTTACCGATGAAGGCGTGGGTACATTAATCAGACAGAACGGGCCGAGCAAGAACAGGGCGGCTGAAAAAAAGAAGCGCTAGCGCTTCCAGTTACTTCAGGAACGGGAATAAATTCTCGATGGAAACAGGAAATAAAATTTCGCGTAAAGATCAAATTCTCCAGGCTTTAGCGCGCATGTTGGAAACATCTCCTGGTGAGCGAATTACTACCGCAGCCTTAGCCAAAGAAGTGGGCGTCTCAGAAGCAGCACTCTATCGACATTTTCCAAGTAAGGCGCGTATGTTCGAAGGACTTATAAAATTCATTGAAGAAACCTTGTTTCTGCGGATATCCAGAATATTGAATGAAGAAAGCAGTGCCGAAGTGCGCTGCCATAAAATTCTAACTTTACTGCTGACATTCTCCGCCAAGAACCCGGGCATGACTCGCTTGCTTACCGGAGATGCTTTGGCGGGTGAAACTGAAAGACTGCGCGCTCGCATTGCGCAATTCTATAGTCGGCTCGAAGCACAGCTGAAACAAATATTAAGGGAAGCGCAGATTCGAGAAAATCTGAAACCGACTATCTCACCTGCGGCTTTAGCGAATTTGTTATTGGCATCCGCAGAAGGCCGACTAATTCAGTTCGTGCGCAGTGAATTCGAGCAATCTCCATTGGAAAACTGGGATCTTCAATGGGAATTCTTGAGCAAGAACTTGTTGACGCCTTTCACCGCTCCCAGTACGGCTACCGGATAAGGACTTTTCATTTTCCTTAGTTATTAGACGCCGTATTCTGTTCGATAGGCTGCTACTGCACCTAAATATTCTTGCAGCGCGCTATCACTGGTTGTTTCCAGATAGTCGATTATGTTTTGTAGATTAATGATATTAGTTACAGGAATTTCATAAGTCTGCTCAATCTCCTGAATGGCTGACAACTCGCCTATACCCCGCTCCTGCCTATCCATGGCAACTGCGATACCGCTTAACTCGGCCTTATTAGATTGCAATAATTCAACTGCTTCGCGAATTGCTGTGCCGGCGGTTATGACATCATCGATTATTAACACCCTGCCCTTTAATTCTGCTCCAACAATCAATCCACCTTCGCCATGGTCCTTCGCTTCCTTTCGATTAAAGCAATAAGGCTTGTTCATACCATGATTATTCGCGAGAGCAATGGCCGTTGCAGAGACTAATGGTATACCTTTGTAAGCAGGCCCAAACAAAACGTCGAATTGCTGGCCTGAATCAGCAATCGCTGCTGCATAACATTTTGCCAGGAAAGCAAGCTTCTCTCCGGTGTTGAATAGCCCTGCATTAAAGAAGTATGGGCTAACTCTGCCTGATTTTAATGTGAATTCACCGAATTTAAGAATTTCATTATTGAGAACAAATTCCAAAAACTCTGATTGAAAATCTTGCATCTCCATATCCTGTTGCTGCTTCACTTGCCTAAAGCTTCTTGTTGCTCTGCTATAAGTGATTTTATCCCAGCTTCCGCAAGGCTAATCATTTGCAATAACTGGTCGTGAGAAAAGTCACCATCTTCTCCTGTGCCTTGCAATTCGATAAATCCGCCGGACTCTGTCATCACGATATTCATATCCGTTTCAGCATTGGAATCCTCGATGTAATCGAGATCCAAAATAGATTGGCCTTTGTAAATTCCAACTGATACCGAGGCAACCAGCTGTTTGAATGGCGAAGTGCTCACCAGGTTTTTTGATAGCATAAAACTAATCGCATCATGCAAAGCGACGCAAGCACCAGTAATTGATGCTGTGCGAGTCCCACCATCTGCCTGAATAACATCGCAGTCTACTTTCACCGTATGCTCGCCCATTGCTTGCAAATCAACTGCTGCCCGCAGTGAGCGGCCTATCAAACGTTGAATCTCCAAGCTTCGCCCGGATTGCTTGCCCCTTGCTGCCTCTCTGTCCATCCGTGTTCCGGTTGATCTAGGCAGCATGCCATATTCAGCGGTTACCCATCCTCGGCCAGAACCTTTCAGAAAACGCGGCACTGATTCCTCAACTGTGGCATTGCACAAAACCTTGGTTTCTCCAAATTCAACAAGGACCGAACCCTCGGCGTGTTTCGTATAGTTCCGGGTTATTTTAATTGACCTAAGTTTATCGGGATCTCGATTACTCGGGCGCAGGGAATCTGTCATTGTTTACAATTTCCACTTTCAGAAGATGGGCGGATTATCCTTGAAATGACTTGCACTTGCGAGTAATCAGAATAGTTTCAATGTTGCCTGTGTTTGATAGCGTATTGAGATAGAATAGCGGCTCTTTGAAATCGAGCTATTAACATGATGTTGAGTATGACTGCCTTCTCGAGGCAGCAACTGGATAAAGAGTGGGGTTCCCTTACATGGGAAATACGCTCAGTAAATCATCGCTATCTGGAGACCAGTGTTCGTCTGCCAGAATCGTTTCGTGGATTAGAAAATACCGTCAGGGATGCTGTTAGAAAAAAACTTAATCGTGGCAAGGTTGAGTGCCAGTTAAGGTATCAGGCTGTAGAGATTGCCCAAAGTGATATAAGCCTGAATAAGGGGCTCATAGAAAAACTAATCCAGGCAAACAATGAGATTAATAAAATTACTAATTTGGATAATCAGCTAACGTCATCAGAGATACTACGTTGGCCTGGAGTTATCGCTAATCAAGACACAGATACTGATACTGTTGAAAAAGAAGCTCTCGGGCTATTCGGTGCTGCTCTGGATGAATTAGTTAGTACACGAGAAAGAGAGGGCGAGGCTTTAAAAGGATTTCTCAATCAACGAATTGATTCCATCAGGCAAATTGTTGCCTCTATTCGCGAGCAGATGCCA
Source organism: Gammaproteobacteria bacterium (assembly GCA_028818225.1). Classification (GTDB taxonomy): domain Bacteria; phylum Pseudomonadota; class Gammaproteobacteria; order Pseudomonadales; family Pseudohongiellaceae; genus UBA9145. The sequence continues at coordinate 47,253 of JAPPOG010000053.1, forward strand.
GAGATAATAAGCAGTCAGCGCAAGAACTTGCTGAATCGTCTGGAAGAATTAAAAGCAGAACTTGAGCCTATCAGATTGGAACAAGAGGCAGCGATCCTGGCGCAAAAAGCAGACGTTGATGAAGAATTAGACCGCTTAGATTCGCATCTGGATGAAGTAAAAAGGGTTATCGAGTCAAATGGGCAAAAAGGGCGAAGACTGGATTTCCTGATGCAGGAATTGAATCGGGAAGCCAACACGCTTTCGTCCAAGTCCATCGTAATAGATACGACTCTTGGTGCTGTTGAGCTAAAAGTTCTGATTGAGCAAATGCGCGAACAGATTCAAAACGTAGAATAGATTGAATATGAGTAAAGGAAAGCTGTTTATTGTCACTGCGCCTTCCGGCGCAGGAAAAACTACCCTGGTCACTAAGTTGGTCAGGATGGATGACAACCTAAGAGTTTCGATTTCCCATACAACCCGTCCAGCCCGACCCGGCGAGGAAGATGGCGTCGACTATTACTTCATCGAAAAGCCTGAGTTTATGGGTATGTTATCCGACGGCGATTTCCTGGAGTCGGCTGAGGTCTATGGCTATCACTATGGCACCTCGCAGCATTGGGTCAATCAGCAACTCGAACAGGGATTGGATGTCATCCTGGAAATAGATTGGCAAGGGGCTGAACAGATAAGAAATCTGTACCCGGATTCTTGCGCGATCTTTATTCTCCCTCCCTCAATCGAATCCTTAACAGAGCGATTGCAGGAGCGCGCGCAGGACGATAGCGACACTATAGAAAACCGAATGCAGCAAGCCCGAAGCGTGATTGAGCATGTAGCAGAAGCTGATTACGTGGTGGTGAATGACGTTTTCGAAGATGCCCTCGCTGATATTCGTGCCATCGTCCGGACCCAGAGACTCACCGTTACTATCCAACAGGAAAATCTAAGCCAACTACTCTCTAGCCTCACTCGCGACTAGCGTTGCAGCAAGTTCCGGGAGATGCATTTTGGGCAGGAATTCTGTACAATCCCCGATCCTTTTAGAAGGAGCGCTTGGTCAGGCCAGTCTAAGGAAATCATTGTTTTTTCTGGATTTTTCAACCAAGCTAATTAACGTAACGGTAAAGTTTAAGGTTCTGAAATGGCAAGAATTACAGTAGAAGATTGTTTAGACAAAGTAGATAACCGCTTCGAGCTGGTCATGGTATCCAGTAAACGTGCCCGACAGCTGCAAATCGAAGGCAAGGATCCCATGGTTTCTGTCGATAATGATAAGCCTACCGTAATCGCCCTGCGGGAAATTGCTGACGGTCTGGTCAATGCTGAAATTCTGGTCGAAAAACCCAGCGTAGAGTTAGAAGACATTGAAGAAATGGAAGGTGCTATTGAAGCATCAAGCGAAGAAGCTAGTGAAGACACTGAAGCAGCTCCCGTTATCGAACAGGAAGAACAACCCCCCGCTGAAATCTAGAGTGAAGGAGTCGCGTCTTGCAAGTAGCTGCTTTAGACACAATCGACTCCCTTGCTGATGGCCTTTCCGATTATCTAGGAAAAGACCAGGTCAATAGCGTCCGCCGCGCTTATTTCTATGCGGAACAAGCACACGATGGGCAATTCCGTCGCAGTGGCGATGCCTACGTAACCCATCCGCTGGCAGTCGCTTCAATTCTAAGCGAAATGCACATGGATCATCAGAGTCTGATGGCTGCCATGTTGCATGACGTGATCGAAGATACCGGCATTACCAAAACAGCCATTAAATCTCAGTTTGGAAATACTGTTGCCGACCTGGTCGATGGGGTTAGCAAACTCAATAAGATTACCTTCAGTTCTCGAGCTGAAGCCCAGGCAGAAAACTTTCAGAAAATGGCCATGGCGATGGCCAAAGACTTGCGAGTAATTTTAGTCAAAATTGCTGACCGCCTTCATAACATGCGTACTCTGGATGTATTAACGCCGGATAAACGGCGACGAATCGCCAGAGAAACTCTCGATATCTATGCGCCGATAGCCAATCGCCTGGGCATGAACAATGTGCGAGTAGAATTTGAGGAATTAGGATTTTCAGCTCTTTACCCAATGCGGGCGAGAAGAATCGATGCTGCCGTAAAAAGTATTCGAGGCAATCGCAAAGAGATTGTGAGCCAGATTCAAACTTCTCTAGAAGCCTGCCTGGAACGAGAAGGGTTGCCTGGCCGAACAATTGGCAGGGAGAAACATCTTTACAGTATTTACGAAAAAATGCGCAGCAAGCGTAAATCTTTCTCTGAGATAATGGACGTGTATGCATTTCGCATCATTGTCGATCGTGTTGATACTTGCTATCGAGTTTTAGGTGCCGTCCATAGTTTGTATAAACCAGTGCCGGGTCGTTTTAAAGACTACATAGCTATACCAAAGGCCAACGGCTATCAATCACTGCACACCACGTTGTTTGGCATGCATGGTGTGCCTATCGAAATTCAAATTCGAACTGAAGAAATGGAGGCCATGGCTAACAACGGTATTGCCTCTCATTGGTTATATAAATCGAGCGACGATTTGCCCAGCAATGCACATATTCGTGCACGAGATTGGGTAAACGGGTTGCTGGAGATGCAAAAACATGCGGGCAATTCGCTGGAATTTATTGAGAATGTGAAGATTGATTTATTCCCGGACGAGATCTATGTCTTTACACCAAAAGGGCAAATCTTCGAATTACCAACAGGATCTACCGCTGTGGATTTTGCTTATGCGATTCACACAGATGTCGGCAATTCCTGTGTGGCCTGTCGCATCAGTCGCCGTCTCGCTCCACTGAGCGAACCACTACAAAGTGGGCAAACAGTTGAAATAATCACTGCTCCGGGAACTCAACCTAATCCGGCCTGGCTAAGTTTTGTCGTCACCGGAAAAGCACGCAGCAATATTCGCCATTATCTTAAGAATCAAAAACACTCTGAATCTGTTGCGCTGGGCCGGCGACTGCTAAACAAAGCTCTCGCTGGCTTTGGCACCCAAATTGAATCCATTGCCAGTGAGAATTTTGAAACTATTCTGCAACAAACCAACCTGAAGACAGTGGATCAACTGCTGGAAGAGATCGGGCTTGGTAACCGAATGTCCTATATGATTGCGCAGCGCCTTGCAGCCCATAGCAATGTGCCTGCAGGCCATGATCAGACTGAACCTGAGCAGCAAGGCACGCTCGCGATTCGCGGGTCTGAGGGTATGGTGATGAACTATGCCAAGTGTTGCCATCCAATTCCAGGTGATCCAATTGTTGGTCACATTAGTTCTGGTCGAGGCATGGTCATTCATACCGATGATTGCAATAACATTGCCGACATTCGCGATAACCCTGAAAAATGTGTTGCGGTCTCTTGGGACCCAGATGTTGAAGGCGAATTCTCGGTAGAGCTAAGGGTAGAGCTGGAAAATCAACGCGGCATTATTGCAACCCTGGCCACAACGATTACCGGGGCGGAAGCGAATATTGAAAAAATCAGCACGGTAGAAAGAGATGCACGCTTCAGCATTGTTAATCTTTCACTCAATGTTAAGAATCGTATACACCTCGCCCGGGTAATGAAGAGAGTGCGATTGATTAAACCCGTTAGCAGAGTAACTCGAGTAAAAAGCCGTAAGGTTAAGAAAACCATAAAGAGCACTTTAGGAGCTCATTAATGTCAAACAAGGACCCTGTGCAAACGGCTGATGCACCAGCGGCGATCGGCCCCTACTCGCAAGCTATAAAAAGTGGTTCTCTGGTTTTCTTATCAGGGCAGATTCCGCTCGATCCCGTCACTATGGAATTAGTGGGGCCAGGAATAGAAGAACAAACACAGCAGGTCTTTAAAAACTTGAGTGCTGTGGCCGCTGCCGCTGGCGGGAGTCTCAATGATATCGTCAAGCTGACAATATTCCTCTCTGACCTTAATGAGTTCGCTACGGTAAATTCAATTATGGCTGAACATTTTTTCGAGCCTTATCCTGCTAGAGCAACAATCGAGGTTAGCGCACTTCCCAAAGGCGCAATTGTCGAAATAGAAGCGACAATGTCATTATGATTGCTTGTTCTAATTAGCCCCTCGATTTTTTGATTTCTAGCGGCCTCATCTAAAAGCCCATATACTCTGCTTCAGGCTTTCACGCGCTGCATTACTATTCTATGTCAAATCCTGCCCTGGATCAGATTTCCTTAACAAGGTTGAAAGGAGTTGGTCCTGCTCTTGAAAAGAAGTTTAACCAACTGGGTATTTTTAACGTACAAGATCTGCTATTCCATCTTCCTTTTCGCTACGAAGACAGAACCCGTGTTCATCAAATTGGCAAAGTACGAGTGGGTGACCATGTGCAACTTCAGGGAGAAATCCTATCCAATAATATTCAATTTGGCCGAAGGCGAAGTTTACATTGTGTAATTCAGGATGAGACTGGTTTTATCAGTCTGCGGTTTTTCCATTTTAGCGCTGCACAAAAACAATCCCTTGCTACCGGCAATTTGATTCGTTGTTACGGCGAAGTGAGAAGAGGCCGGACCGGGATGGAAATTTATCACCCGGAATACAAAATCCTTTCGAATTTCGATGAGTTACCGGTAGAAGACTCACTCACTCCTATCTATCCGGCAACGGAAGGACTACAGCAGGCGAGGCTGCGGAGCGTGATTAACCAAGCCCTGGCCTTAATGGAAGAGTCTCCCGATGTTCAGGACCATCTGCCGGCAGAACTGGTTAAGCAGCTGGAGTTAGAGAGGCTGACCGATGCCATTCGCCTGTTACACAAACCACCCATCGATGCGCCGCTTAGCTGGATTAATGCCGGAATAAATCCAGGTCAAAAGCGACTGGCGTTTGAGGAGTTGCTGGCCCATCGCTTATGTATGCGTCGTCTGAGAGATGTCTCTAACCAACAGCAGGCGGCGCAGTTAAGCGCTGATGACAAACTGCTAACCCGGTATTTGCAGTCGCTACCATTCACCCTAACTAATGCACAACAGCTTGCTTACCTGGAGATATCGCAAGACTTAAATGGACTATGTCCAATGTTGAGATTATTGCAAGGTGATGTGGGGTCAGGGAAAACTGTCGTTGCCGCTCTCACCGCGTTACATGCCATTGGTAGCGGTTACCAGGCTGCCATAATGGCACCCACCGAAATTCTTGCAGAACAGCATTTCTTAAATTTCGAGCAATGGTTTGCACCTTTAGGTATTCGGGTCGGGTGGTTAAGTGGAAAAACCAAAGGCAAAGCAAGATCCCATCAATTACAGGAATTAGTATCCGGCCAATGCCAACTCTTAATCGGTACCCATGCACTATTTCAAGATGAGGTTGAGTATAAGAACCTGGGATTGATCATTATTGATGAACAACATCGATTCGGCGTTCATCAGCGTCTGGCGCTGCGAGATAAGGCAGCTAGCAATTCTATCAATCCACATCAATTAGTTATGACGGCAACGCCCATTCCCCGCACGCTCGCGATGAGTGCTTATGCTGATCTTGATAGCTCTATTATTAATGAATTACCACCGGGAAGAACGCCGGTTAATACCGTAATAATTTCCAGCAATAAAAGGGGTGAAGTGGTGGTACGAATCGAAAACGCCTGTAAGGAAGGAAGTCAGGCCTATTGGGTTTGTACCTTGATTGAAGAGTCGGAAGCATTGCAGTGCGAAGCGGCAGAGGCAACGGCTGATAGGTTGCGCAATCAGTTACCTCAAATCAAAGTTGGCCTGATTCATGGCAGGATGAAACCAAAAGAAAAAGCTGATGTCATGGCGGAGTTCAAACAAGGCCAGATAGATTTGCTTGTCGCAACAACAGTCATCGAAGTTGGTGTCGACGTACCCAATGCAAGCCTGATGGTTATTGAGAATCCAGAGCGGTTGGGACTTGCGCAATTACATCAGCTCCGAGGGCGTATTGGCCGTGGCACTATTCAAAGCCATTGCATACTTCTCTACCAGGCTCCACTGTCGGAAGCGGGCAAACAGAGATTAGCCGTAATGCGAGACAGCACTGATGGCTTTTATATTGCTGAGAAGGATTTGCAGCTGAGGGGCCCAGGGCAAGTCCTGGGTACACAGCAAACTGGCATGATGACTTTTCGTGTCGCCGATATTGCACGTGATGCACCACTGTTGGACAGCGTCAAAGAAGCGTCAGAAATAATCCTGCAAAATCATGATGAAATCGTTGAGCCCCTGATAAGACGCTGGCTGGGGGAGCGTGAGCATTATGCGAATGTTTAGTAGCAGCCTGTTTAATTGCAAATAAACTCCAAATCTTCCTATTTTAATCACTACTCCCCTCCCACTCCTCTATACAAGATATATGTCTGGTATAGAAAATCTCGGCGCCAGAAAATCGATTGCTGCATGTAAAAAGCACCAAAGCACTAACCGATAGAGATTTGGTTGCCAGTTGCGAGTCGGCAATGGAGGCGCTTTACCTTACCAGGCGTCTGAAAAACTTGAACAATTGACAGTTCTAATCAATGTAACAGGCATCATTGATGAACCCATGCTGGCCGAGGTATCGCGCTTTCCTGCCCGGGGATTAGTGCCCGCATTTTTCGTCGAAACGAATTTCATAAATTTGGGTTTCTATCTGAAGTGGAAATCTTTTATGCTACGGGCTCATACCGAATTGTGGTTTTCTTGTAACTCCAATCATGACTTCCCTCAGGCCAATCTTGTCAAAGTTTGTTAGCCGTTTTCGAGCTCGATTTCCGGAGTTTTATGAAAAGCTGCCGGCGCTTATCGACCTCACCCGGTTAGATCGCCCAATCGGAATATATTTACTGTTGTGGCCAACAATTACGGCATTGTGGATTGCAGCTGAAGGTTTTCCTGGAATTGCGCTTTTTCTTATCTTTACTTTGGGTACAGCGATTATGCGGTCGGCAGGCTGCTGCGTTAATGACTTTGCTGATTATAGAATTGATGGCCAGGTGCTAAGAACAGAAAAACGGCCAATACCTAGCGGCATGCTAAGGCGCCGGGACGCATTCTTATGTTTTGGTGTTTTATCCGGAGTTGGGTTTCTACTTGTATTATTAACCAATAGGGAAACTGTTTTTCTTTCTATCGGTGCCATCGCGATAATTGCTGTTTATCCATTTATGAAACGTTTTACCAACCTTCCCCAGTTAGTGCTTGGCGTAGCCTTCTCGTGGGGAATACTGATGGCGTTTACGGCCGTCACTACAGAAATTCCACAAGCAGCCTATTTGCTATTTATCGCCAATGCATTATGGACTATTGCTTATGACACACAGTACGCAATGGTAGACAGAGAATTCGATATGCAAATAGGAGTCAAGTCTACCGCAATACTATTTGGTGACGCCGACAGGTTAATGATAGGCATGCTACAAGCGATGTTTATTATTTCCCTGGTCTTGGCAGCACGACAACTACAAATGGGAACAGTTTTCTATTTTTCCCTGGTGGCCGCTAGTGGGTTACTCGCCTATCAGCAATTCCTTATCCGCCATAGACTGCCTGGCCCTTGCTTTAAGGCCTTCCTGAATAATAACTGGGTCGGTGCGATTATATTTGTAGGCACGTTCCTTAACTACTTATGAGTTGGAGTCGGTCGTCCCTGGTGGCGGCATTCCTCGTTGAGCGTGCCCTCCAATGTCATCATTTACTGACTGTAAAATCCGCCTGTAGAGCGTGCTTTCAACGCAGTATCGTGCCAGCAGAAGAAGCCGTTTTATCCAACGAATTGAAAAACGCTTTTAACCAAGAATAGTGCCGTCAGAATTTTACATTCCGGTAAACGCCTGGATACCTGTCTGGGTTCTACCGAGGATCAGGGCGTGGATGTCCTGAGTACCTTCATAGGTATTCACCACTTCCAGATTCTGCGCATGACGCATCACCGGATACTCATCGGAAATGCCATTGCCACCGAGCATATCGCGGGCTTCCCGGGCTGCATCAAGAGCTTTAAGACAGGAGTTGCGTTTAAGCAGGGAAATTAGCGGTGGCGCCAGCTTGCCCTGGTCTTTCAGACGACAGGCCTGCAAACAGCCCTGCAGCCCCAGGGAAATATCCGTTTGCATCTGGGCCAGTTTCTTCTGGATTAATTGATTAGCAGCCAGTGGCCGACCGAATTGCTTGCGATCCAGGGTGTATTGCAAGGCCGCATGCCAGCAAGTTTCTGCCGCACCCAGTGCCCCCCAGGCAATTCCCAAACGGGCAGAATTCAAACAGCTAAATGGGCCATTCAATCCTCTGGTTCCCGGGAGCTTGTTTTCTTCTGGTACGAAGACCTCATCCATTACGATTTCACCAGTGATTGATGCTCGCAGTGCCAGCTTGCCTTCAATCTTTGGAGCACTTAGCCCTTCCATCCCTTTATCCAGGATAAAGCCATTTATGACGCCGTCGTCGTCTTTCGCCCAAACGATAAAAACATCCGATATTGGCGAATTGCTAATCCAATTTTTGGCGCCGGAAAGACTGTAGCCCCCCGCAACGGATTTAGCCCGGGTATTCATGCCACCGGGATCTGAACCGTGATCCGGTTCGGTTAAGCCAAAGCAACCAATCAATTCGCCGCTGGCTAGTTTCGGTAGATACTTTTGCTTCTGCTCCTCCGTGCCGAATGTATTTATTGGGTGCATGACCAGACTGGATTGCACTGACATCATTGAGCGGTAACCGGAGTCGACTGCTTCAATTTCCCGGGCAATCAGTCCGTAGCAGACATAATTCATGCCAGCACAATCGTAGCCTTCAATCATGGGGCCCAATAAACCAAGCTCTCCCATTTCCCGAAATATTGCTGGATCAGTTTCTTCGTTGCGATAAGCTTCGCGGACCCTCGGCAATAGTTTGTTTTGGGCATACTGCTTTGCAGTATCCCTGACCATGCGCTCTTCTTCACTCAGCTGTTCTTCTATAAGAAATGGGTCTTGCCAATTGAATGGCACATCGTCCGCTCTGACAGACATTGGTGTCTCCTGTATATTTTCCTGATCTTTTACTTTCGGATGCTGCGCTGAAAGGCGCGCTATTCTAGCAAATAAACGGGCTATTCTCTAAGTGGTCGCAATCGCTGAAAAATCTTTGTCCTCTAACAAGTTATCACAAGCACAGGCGTTACATTTTTTATAGAATACGCTGCCATGGACGTATCCCACATTCTCGATTCCCTTAACGATCAACAACGCGATGCCGTGGCCAGCCCTTCCAGGAACTTATTGGTACTGGCAGGAGCGGGGAGTGGGAAAACGCGAGTTCTGGTGCATCGAATTGCCTGGCTAATTCAGGCCGAGCAGGTCTCACCTTTTGCCGTATTGGCGGTGACTTTTACCAATAAAGCCGCACGGGAAATGCGGGGCCGCATTGAAGAGTTACTAGGCCAATCATTTAGCGGTATGTGGGTTGGTACCTTTCATGGTCTTGCCCACCGTTTATTGCGCTCACACTGGCAGGAAGCTGGTCTGCCAGAAGATTTCCATATTTTGGATGCAGATGATCAGCTGCGGCTTATCAAAAGGACTATTCGTTCTCTGCATATCGATGAAGAAAAATGGCCAGCAAAACAATGCCAGTGGTACATCAGTGCGCAGAAAGACGAGGGATTACGGGCCAATAACATCGAACATTACGAAGATGACTATACTAAAACCATGCTTGAGGTTTATAAGGCCTACGAACAGGCCTGTGAACGCGGCGGCATGATCGATTTCGGCGAAATCCTGCTGCGGGCCCATGAGCTCTGGCTAAAAAATCCCCAGGTGCTTGCCCATTACCAGAATCGATTTCAATTTATCCTGGTAGATGAGTTTCAGGATACCAACTCAATCCAGTATGCCTGGTTGCGGGTACTGGCCGGTAACCAAAATCAGCTAATGGTAGTAGGGGATGATGATCAGTCTATATACGGTTGGCGCGGGGCAAAAATTGAAAACATTCAGAAATTCAATGTGGATTTTCCCGCTGCCGAGATTGTGCGCCTGGAACAAAACTACCGATCCACTTCGACTATTCTCAATGCTGCAAATAAGTTAATCGCCAACAATCAGGGCCGCTTAGGCAAAAACTTATGGACAGAAGGCTCGGAGGGCGAACCACTAAGTCTGTATGAAGCCTTTAATGAGCAGGACGAAGCTCGCTTTATCGTTGATCGTTTACAAGACTGGTTTAATCAGGGGAATAGGCGCACAGAGTCGGCGGTGCTCTATCGCTCAAATGCGCAGTCGAGGGAATTGGAAGATGCATTGCTCCGAGTTGGAATGCCCTATCGCATCTATGGCGGACATCGGTTCTATGAGCGTCTGGAAATTAAAAATGCACTTTCCTATTTGCGGCTATTAGTAAATCGTAACGACGATACTGCGGTAGAGCGGGTAATTAACGTCCCTGCCAGAGGAATCGGTGGGAGAACTATCGACACGATTCGAACAGTTGCACGAGAACGTAACTGCTCCCTATGGCAAGCCTGTGTGAACTGTGTAAATGAAACGATTCTGACTTCACGTGCCGCCAATGCAGTTCTCGCTTTTCTGGAACTTATCGACAAGATGGATGAAGAGTGTGCGAATCTCGAACTGCATGCAAAAGCTGAGCATAGCATCAGACAAAGCGGCCTTGTCCAGCATCATGAAAAAGAAGGTGGTGAAAAAGCCCGCAGCCGTATCGAAAATCTGGAAGAACTAGTCAATGCCTGTGGTAATTTCGATGATGCGGACATCGAGGTAGAAGAAGGCGAAGGATTCGATTTAACTTCAAAAATAATGTTGGCAGCTTTTCTTGATCAAGCCTCTCTCGATGCTGGAGACGCGCAGGCCGATGAAACAGAGGATGCGGTTCAGTTGATGACCTTACATTCCGCAAAAGGGCTGGAATTTCAACTGGTATTTCTGGCTGGCATGGAAGAGGGCCTATTTCCTCACAAGATGTCTATGGATAATTTAGCTGGTTTGGAAGAAGAAAGACGCCTCTGTTATGTGGGTATCACCCGGGCTAAAAACAAACTCTATCTCTGTCATGCAGAATCCCGCCGCCTGCATGGTGATGTCACTTTGTGCAGACCGTCGCGCTTTATCAAGGAGATCCCTCAGGAGCTAATTGATGAAGTGCGGTTAAAAACAACTATTAATAGAACGGGGAGTAAATCCAGCAAGAATGGCAGCTTCGGCAAATCGTCCAGTAATGGTGCCGAAGTCCCCGAAACTGAGCTATCACTCGGGCAACGGGTAGCCCATGGCAAGTTTGGTGAAGGCGTGGTATTAAACTATGAAGGTCAGGGAACGAATGCCAGAGTTCAGGTAAACTTTGATGCTGTGGGGAGCAAGTGGTTAGTGCTTTCCTATGCCAAACTGGAAGTATTGGGGTGAGCAAACAGGACAGGTCATTAAAGAGTGGCGACATGATTAAAGATTCACAACTGTTCAGAAAATTCCTATTACCGGGTCTGGCCTTGCTGACTCTTTCAGCCTGCGGTGGCGAAACACAAATCGCAGCGATTGATGATTCAGGCCTCGACCAGACTGTCTTTGAATGGAAGATGATTACTTCCTGGCCTAAAAACTTGCCGGCTTTGGGAACTTCACCAGAATATTTTGCCGATATCGTTGAAACAATGAGCCAGGGCCGTATGCGCATTCGAGTATATGGCGCAAATGAATTAGTCGGTGGTCTGGAGGTTTTCGATGCTGTCTCTCAGGGCGTTGCTGAAATCGGTCACTCCGGAGCTTACTACTGGCAAGGCAAAATTCCAGCAACACCATTCTTCTCTTCGATACCGTTTGGCATGACCAGTTATGAACAAGATGCCTGGCTCCGCTATGGTGGCGGCAATGAGTTATGGCGAGAGTTGTACGCACCCTTTAATCTTATTCCGGTACGAGGTGGAAATTCCGGCGTACAAATGTTTGGCTGGTTTAATAAGGAAATAACTTCTCTGGAAGATGTGCAGGGATTAAAAATGCGCATTCCAAGCCTCGGTGGCGAAGTGTTTCGTCGCGCCGGTGGCGTGCCGGTAACCATGCAGGTCAGTGAAGTATTTACCGCCTTACAGACCGGCGCACTGGATGCGACAGAATTCGTCAGCCCCTACAATGATCTTGCTGCAGGCTATCACACTGTTGCTGACTACTATTATTACCCCGGTTGGCATGAGCCCGGCTCTACCCTGGAAACAGTCTTTAATAAAGAAAGATTTGAGGCCCTGCCCAGCGATCTTCAGGCTATATTGATGGCGGGTACCGAGGTTATGAACCAGCTTTTGCTCGATGAGCTTACCGCAAAAAACAACGAAGCCTTGCGTGCACTGGTTGAAGATCACGGCGTGCAGCTGCGTCGCCTTCCCGACGATGTGCTTATTGAGTTGCGGCGCATTTCTGATGAAGTTGTTGCGGAAATGGCTCAGGCCGATGAGGCTGCAGCGCGGGTTTATGAATCCTGGAAGCGCTTTAAAGACGGCGTCATGAATTACAATGGCATTGCCGAAGAAGCATTTATCGAAGCACGCAAACTACCTACCAACTAGGCTTCATTAACTTTCGGTATTGGACGTGGTTTGCCATCATCGTCGAGTGCCACGAAAACGAATAAACCTTCTGCCACTTTGACGCTATCCTGATGGGTAAGACGATGAGATACCCATACGTCTACTGCGATATGAACTGAGCTATTGCCGGTTTTGGTCACGCGACAATAGCAACTTACTGTGGCGCCGACGCTTACCGGTTTGATAAAGTTTACATTCTGTATCGCTACGGTAGCGGACCTTCCCTGAGTTACTTGTTTGCTCATGATACCTGCTGCCAAATCCATTTGGGAAACCAGCCAGCCGCCAAATATATCTCCATTGGCATTGGTATCCTTTGGCATGGCAAGGGTTTGTAGTGCTAACTCCCCTTCTATTGCCATGTCGGTTGTTGCTTTATCACCCATTATGCTTTCCATTATTGATTTAGAATCGACGGCAACCAAGCAGCCAAGCCTGGTTGAAATGCTAATAAAAGAAGGAGGAGAAGCTGCAATCCAACGAAAGGTATGACCCCTCTATAGAGGTCGCTGGTTACCACTTCTGACGGGGCCACACTGCGTAAATAAAACAATGAAAAGCCGAAAGGCGGCGTCAAGAAGGATGTCTGCAGGTTAATCGCAATCATTACTCCCAGCCAGATTGGATCGAGCCCCATGCCTAACAGAACCGGCCCGACAAGCGGAACCACCATAAATGTAATTTCGATAAAGTCGAGAATAAAACCCAGTAAAAATATAAGCAGCATGACGATGATGGTTGCTGATACCACTCCGCCGGGAAGACCAGTTAACAAATTTTCAATTAACTCTTCGCCTCCAAAGCCACGAAAAATTGACGAAAAAATTGTCGCACCAATCAATATCAGGTAAATCATGGAAGTAATACGTGTGGTGTCCAGGCAAACTTCGTGCATGATTTTCCAATCCAATTTACCTCTACTTAAAGCAAGCAGCATTGCGCCAACTGCACCCACACTTGCCGCTTCAGTAGGCGTTGCTACACCCAGGAGAATCGAACCGAGCACAGCAACCATCAGAAGTACCGGCGGCAGCAGGCCTTTGAAAAGTGCAGCGGCCAGTTCAGAGCTGGAAATATCGGCGGCCATGTCTTCTACTGATGGAGCGTCCATCGGCCGTACTGTTGCCACTATAAGTACATAACAAGCATAGGCGACTACCAATAACAGGCCCGGCATAATCGCCCCCGCAAAGAGGTCTCCGATAGACACGAAATCAGGCGCGAATACCCCTGCGTTTAACTGCGACTGTTGGTAAGCATTGGAGATTACCTCACCTAGCAATACCAGGCAGATAGAAGGAGGAATGATTTGCCCCAGGGTGCCGGTCGCACAGAGCGTGCCGCAGGCCAGGGACGGTCGATAGCCGGCTTTAAGCATGGTGGGTAAGGACAAGATGCCCATGGTAACAACAGTTGCTCCGACTATTCCGGTACTTGCCGCCAGCAACATTCCCACCAGAATTACCGCTATGCCGAGGCCGCCCGGTAATCGACCAAACACGAGCTCCATGTTTTTTAGCAAATCTTCAGCGATCCGTGATTTTTCCAGCATCGTTCCCATAAAAACAAACAGGGGAACGGCGAACAGGTTCTGGTTTACCAGCACACCAAAGATACGGTTTGGGATTAAGGTAATAAAAGCTGTATCGAATACACCGGCAAGCTGCCCAATGGCTGCAAACAAGAGTGAGACTCCTGCCAGTGTCAGTGCAACCGGGTAACCTGTCATAAGAAACAGGCACACAATGATGAATAACAAAAGAGGGAGCAGTTCCAACACGACTATTCTTGCCTGTACTTCTTCATCGATTTTAAAAACTCAGCAACGCCCTGGATCCCCAGGAATGAAGCGATTAATAGAATCGTCGTTTTTAGCAAGTAGACTAATGGTAATCCGCTAGATTCAGCCGAGCCTTCCAAGATACGCCAGGATACAGCCACATAATCCCAGCTTGCCCACAAAATGAAACCCACTGTCAGCATCAGAAACACGGCACATCCAAGCATATCAACCAAGGCCTGCTGCTTCGCATTCAGCTTATTATAAAAAACATCGACACGAACATGCCCTTGCTCTTTCAGGGTGTAACCCACGCCTACGGTAAAAATAAGCGCGTTGATATACATGACCGATTCTTGCAGCGCGATAGAGCCTATTTGAAATGCATAGCGCAAGAGTACGATCAGGAACATGACCGATACCATAAGCAAGGCCAGCCAGGAGCCAGCTTTGCCAAGTCGATCACTGCAATAATCGATAGTTTGGATAATTCGGTTAATCATGCAGTAATTATCCCATAATCCAGGTACGCAAAAGCTGGTAGCTCAAAATGACCAGGGCCCCACTGAGTAACAACAAAGAAACACCTGTTAGCCAGAGAGCTCCCCGCCGAATTGAATTTGAAGTTCGATTACGCCAACTCTCCGACTTATCGACTTTTTCTGGTATATGCTGAAACAGGGCAATCACGCTGTAAAGCGTCAGGGACCAGCATAAAGATAGGAGGCCGGGTATTAACCAGACATCACCATCGAGCCAGGAATTTTGAAACAGGCTAACGCTAAAAATACCCAGGCTCGTCACTCCCAGGGCGACAATGAAAAGTCGAAAGCGATGTAAAAAAGTAGCAATTCGCTGCAGGCGCTCTATCATGACTGTTCCTATTTACCAGTGCCTAAGGGCACTACCCCAAGCTTAACCTTTACTGGGGTCCAGACACTAATCGGAATTGTTTTGCAGAATCCTGAGAAATTGGAATTGCCCTTTCTGGCCGGCGTAAATGATAACGGTGAACCAGTATTTGAAAGTCTAGAAGTAGAACTACTGCCAGAAAACCCCCATCATGCTCGACTAATGAAATCTCCCGTTCTAACCAGAAACCTCGCCGCTGGCGATACCATCAAACTCGTTAACCCGGACACTGCTGAATATGAGTTAGTAGCAAGAAGCGGTAATCTTTGTGTGCGTGTATTTGGCCGGGAAGAGTTAAGCGAACTTGAACAAAACCTGACTTCTGCCATAGAAAAACTGGGCGGGAGCCGGGATAGGCAAACAGATCGAGCATTGGTGTACAGCATTCACATCTCAATTGGCTTCCAAACCATTGAGCAGCTGCTGGATAACGCTTGTCGGGATTATCCAGAGACTGTTTGGTATTATGGCAATGTATATGATCCCGAAGATGGCATAACACCATTGGAGTGGTGGCTGGACTTCGATAATCAAGATTAATTTTAAAAAAGGAAACGAGAAGCATCTATGTTAACCGTTGTGTCCCCTGCTAAATCATTAGACTTTACTACCAAAACAAAAACAAAAAAGTATTCAGATCCATCTTTTCTTAGCGAAGCCGAGCAGCTAGTTCAGGGCTTGCAAAAATTGCAACCCGCACAATTGTCTTCATTAATGGATATAAGTGAAGACCTGGCGGTACAGAACTTTGAGCGTTACGCAGAATGGCAACGCCCTTTCAATCTCAAGAATGCAAAGCAGGCGATTTTCGCTTTTAAAGGCGATGTCTATCTTGGTTTGCGGGCAGAACAATTTGGCACCGCTGACCTCAATTTCGCGCAAAAGCATTTAAGGATTCTGTCCGGCCTTTATGGCGTCCTGCGCCCGTTAGATTTAATGCAAGCTTATCGTTTAGAGATGGGCCGCAGCTTTGGTATCAATGGCAGTAAGAATCTCTATGATTTCTGGGGATCAAAAATTACCGATGCTCTAAATAAGGCTCTTGAGAAGCAAACCCAGAAAAGAAAGGTACTGATTAATCTTGCCAGTAACGAATACTTCAATTCAGTTAAACCAAAGTTACTGGATGCGGCAGTGATAACGCCGCAGTTTAAAGACTGGTCCGGTGGACAATATCGGGTCTTGAGTTTCTTTGCAAAAAAAGCGCGTGGTGAAATGGCCGCTTACATAATAAAGAATAGAGTAAATTCTCCTAATAAGCTGAAACAGTTCGACGTAGATGGTTATTGCTTTGATGAAGAGGAATCTAACAAAACCAACTTTGTCTTCAAGCGCAAACAAGCGAAATAATCCTGGTGGGCTCCAATCCAGCACTACCATTCAGTCAGGCTAGCGAGAACAATAAACTCCCTATCCTGGAAACCGTAAAGCCTTACCTTAGTACGGTTAACTCAGTGCTGGAAATTGGCAGTGGCACAGCACAACATGGCGAGTATTTTGCGGAAAGTTTTCCCCGGCTGATCTGGCAATGTACCGATATTCCCGCTCATCTGGACATTACCCAACAACGAATTAGTGCAAGCTCGCTTGTCAACCTGCCTCCAGCCAAACCATTGAATGTTGATGATTCAGATTGGAATTGTGGGCGATATGACTGCGTATTCAGCGCTAATAGCCTGCATATCATGTCTGCGGCTTCCGTTGAAAACTTTTTCCGTGGGCTGAATCAAAGCCTGAAGAAATCGGCCTGGCTCATACTTTATGGGCCATTTAAATACAGTGGCGCGTTCA
Organism: Gammaproteobacteria bacterium; assembly: GCA_028818225.1. GTDB lineage: Bacteria > Pseudomonadota > Gammaproteobacteria > Pseudomonadales > Pseudohongiellaceae > UBA9145. The sequence goes on from JAPPOG010000053.1 coordinate 64,242, forward strand.
CTACGGAAAGTAATGCGCGCTTCGATGTATGGCTGAAGCAACAAAACCCGGCCAGCGGTGTACGAGATTTCGAATGGGTCTGTGAATTAGCTGAAGCAAATGGATTATCTTTCCAAATAGACAATCCCATGCCTGCAAATAATCAACTGCTGGTATTCTGCTACGCCTAACCGGTATTAGGCCGCCGGGCCTACTGCCAGAATATGCATATTCTCAAAAGTAGGCCGCTCCCAATCCGGGTACTTCGCTCCCAGCGCATCATACACCGGGCGGCGAATTGATTCGTCAGAAACATAGCTGACGGTTTGATCGAATAGTTGCTCGCCGATTTTCAACCGAACCCGAGGATCGCGGACGATATTCCGATTCCATGAGCGCATCTCCGGGAAGGTGCCGCCGGTGTAATAAGCTGACAGAAGATAAAGCTCGCCATCATAAGTCGCACAATAAACGGTGACTGAATGCGGGATCAAATAAGGTGTGTTGGTTTGGAGATAAACTTCTGCATGGTCGTCAGAAAATGACCAATCACTTACTGGCATAACTGCCACCTCGCCCTTTAACCAGAGCCCGGGGCGCAGGTCCTGAGGCGCTACCCCAAAGAATCGCAAGGAAGCCAGGATTACGACCACGACTATTACGGCAGAAATACCTGAATATTCGATAATTTTTTTCATGCTGTGTCCAGGGTAGAGAATCTAATTTATGCTTGTTTCTTGAATGGTAACAAAGATTCTGCCTCCGCTCGATAACGATGAATGTGGGGACGTTCTTCAATTAAGAAATTTTCTATGGCATCGGCGAAGGCGGGATTCGCAATCCAGTGATTGGAATAAGTAAATATTGGCTCAAAGCCCCGTTGAATTTTATGCTCTCCTTGAGCGCCAGAATCAAAGGACTTTAACTTTTTATTAATGGCGTACTCCTGTCCCTGGTAATAACAGGTTTCAAAGTGGAGGAATTGATGGTCTCTACGACACCCCCAATAACGACCGAAAAGTTTTTCACTGTTTTTAAAAAACAGCGCTGCGGCTATTACTTGCCCATCCTGCATGGCATTGATCATAAGCAATTGCCCTGGCATGGTTGCGGCCAATTGATGAAAAAATTCTTGCTCCAGGTAACCTTGCATGCCGCGCACTAAATAAGTGGATTGATAAAACAGGTAAAAGTCGGACCATTGCTGTTCTGAAATTTCATTACCCTCTGAAACTTGAAAGCTAATTCCCTGGGCCTTAATGTGCTGGCGTTCCTTGCGGATTGCTTTTCGTTTGCGGGAGTTTAGTGCATTTAAAAAGTGGTCATAGGATTCGTATTCCCTGTTATACCAATGAAATTGAGTACCCACTCTTGCCTGTACACCGAGTTGCGCAAGCTCCTCATGCTCATATTCCAGTGGAAATAAAATATGCCAGGACGACGCGCCTAAAAATTCAGCCTTTTCTTTCAGTTTTTCAATCAGTAGTGAAAGTATTTCTCTACGGCCTACTTCAGGACTGATAAACAATCTTTGCCCTACTGAAGGAGTGAAAGGTGCAGCCGTGACAAATTTTGGATAGTAGTTAAAGCCATAACTCTTATAGGCATTTGCCCAGGACCAGTCGAATACGTACTCGCCCCAGGAGTTGGTTTTTAAATACAGTGGCAGGACGGCCACAGTATTACTAGCACCATTCGCAGACTCTTTGGAGGTCTTTATCCAAACATGCATGGGTGTCCAGCCAGTCTCTCGAGTAGTGCAGCCAGTGGTTTCCAGGGCGTGGAGAAATTCATAACGCATAAACGGGTTTTCAGTACCGGTTAGGCTGTTCCAGTCCGCTGCTCCGACCTCGCTGATTGATGCAACAAAATTTAGTTCGAATTTCCGCATTGAATTTCTATTGGCCTGTAATTACTAATTTAAGTAGCATGGTATTCAAGTAGTATCACTAATGCCGAGGCTTTGATGTTACAGGTGTCTTATGGATTCGCCTAATCTGATTAGACGCATCGCTGAAAACCAGCAAAAGCTGCGCAAATCGGAGTCGAAAGTGGCCAGCTATGTTTTGGCTAATGCCAATGACGTCATCAAGATGCGCATCGTCGATCTGGCAGCAAACTCAGAAGTAAGCGAACCAACGGTAATTCGGTTTTGTCGTGCGCTCGGATTTGACGGTTTCCAGTCATTTAAATTACAGCTCGCGCAACAGCTCGGTTTAGGCTCTGTCTATACGCAGTTTGCCGTGGATGATAGCGATACCGTTACCGATTTACAGAACAAGGTTTTTGATACAACGATTGGCTCCTTGCTTACAGTCAGGGATGAACTGAACGCCGAAGTATTGGAGCAGGCTATTAATACTATTAGCAATGCGCGGCGGGTAGAGTTCTATGGCTTCGGCGCCTCCGGCTCAGTGGCGGCAGATGCCCAACACAAGTTCTTCCGATTGCAGCTTTCAACGGCAGCTTATACTGACCCCCATATTCAGCACATGTCGGCCATTGCTCTGGGCCCGGGCGATGTCGTCGTAGCAATCTCGCAATCCGGTGAAACCAGGGCGCTTCTGCAAAGTGTTAGGCTCGCACGAGAAGCTGGCGCTACCGTGATCGGCCTGGCTCCTGAAAATACGTCCCTCTCAAAGCAGTGCAGCATTCCTATCTATGTGAATATGGAAGAAGACCTGCAATCCTACACACCGGTCTCTTCCCGTATTGCCCACCTGGTGGTCATTGATGTATTGGCGACTGGCGTCGCCCGCCATCGCAAGCCATTATTGAAAGAACATTTGAAACGACTGGAGAAGAGTCAGCGCGCTCTTCGAACCCCGGGCAGCGAGTAGCTAGTCGACTGTGGTGGATTAATAGTGTTTCTAACAGTCTTATCTTTAGTCATTTTTTAGCCTTTGGTATAGAGATATAAAACCATTTAAAAACCAAACAACTACC
>JAPPOG010000071.1 GCA_028818225.1 Gammaproteobacteria bacterium
TTTCATCATGATTTATTAATTCAAAGCGTTCTTCGATTGCAAAATTATCAGAAACAGAAAAAGGTCTGCCACTGTGTTGTGGATGAAAGCCAGTAGTATGGATTACTAAAACATTGTCATCCCAATGAGCAATGGAATCACCATGCCATTTATTTGGAATCCGGTCGTCGTGCTCTGCAGCAAAGCGAATGATTCGCGCCTCATTGCCAGGTTCGCCATATAACACGAGATGGCTTTGCGTTTGCACAAACTTGAAATTCGAGCTTCCGGGAACAACCAGCAGTGGCGGCATGGGGCCAAAATCACTCAGACACCGCTCACCAGGAGGTCTAATCTCGGGCCCATCAAAATCTCCAAAGCCAAGACTGCGCCAATTAGCGTATATGGTCGAAACTTTTGGTTCTTCAATTATCGGAATGCGACCATTTCCTGGCTCAACCACCAAAGAAGTGCGGAATTCACCTTTCACCCTTGCGGCCCTTAAGTGACTATCGAGAAAAATGAACTCAGCTTCATTACCAACAGATTCCGTAACCTCAGGTGCACTTCTATCGGGATCAATAGGCGCAGCATTATTTTCGTGATCCTGCAGTTTCTCAGCTTCAAGTTCCAGGGCCTCTTCTGGGGTCAATACCTTTTTGCTGCCCAGTTCTTCATCTCTTTGCAATGGGGTAAAAGTGCTATTAGTCCAGTTTCCCTGAAAGTCGGGATAGCCATATTCAGTCAATTTAGGTTGAAATGAAGTCTCGGCGCTTTGCGCCAAAGCGCTATTGGTCAGACCGAGCAGTAAAGCAGAAGCATACAGTAGTTTCTGAAGGAACGCTTCATAGGGGTGTCATACTTGCGATAAAAGCTAAAGCTTAGTTATACAACATTTAATCTATGGCTTCCAACGCTTGCGAGATTTTAGTAACACCTATGACTTCCAACCCCTCCAATTTGGACTTTGGCATATTTGCTTTTGGTACTATTGCCTTCTTGAAGCCATGTTTGGCTGCTTCGGCCAGGCGTTCCTGGCCACCGGGAACAGGTCGAATTTCCCCAGCCAGACCGACTTCACCAAAAACCACCAGGTCTTTTGCTAACGCCCTGTCTCTAAAACTGGAAACTATGGCAAGCACCAGCGCTAAATCTGCACTTGTCTCCGAAACCTTGACTCCACCGACGACGTTTACGAAGACGTCCTGATCCGCCATGTATAAACCGCCATGTCGATGCAGGACGGCTAACAACATCGCCAGTCTATTTTGTTCCAGGCCCACCGCAACCCGGCGCGGATTGCCCAAAGGACTGCCATCCACCAGGGCCTGAATTTCCACTAACAAGGGACGGGTTCCTTCCCATAAAACCATGACTAATGATCCTGGCGTGTCTTCTTCGGTGCGCGCAAGAAAGATGGCCGAAGGATTTTTTACTTCTTTTAAACCTTGCTCGGTCATAGCAAAAACGCCTAACTCGTTTACCGCACCGAATCGGTTCTTCTGACCTCGAAGGATTCGGTACTTGGTGTCATTGCCACCTTCGAGCATGATGAAACAATCAATCATGTGTTCGAGAACTTTAGGCCCCGCCAGGTTTCCCTCCTTGGTGACGTGGCCAACGAGAAACAAAACCGTGTTGGTCTGTTTGGCAAACTGAATTAAATAAGCGGCGCATTCACGAACCTGGGAAACACTTCCAGGGGCAGAGGGAACGTCGGCGCTGTGCATTACCTGAATGGAATCGACGACCAGTAGTTCTGGCTTGTGCTCCTGTGCTGCCTCGCCTATCTGTTCTACGTTTGTCTCGGCAAGCATTTTCAGATTGTCGGTGGGCAAACCCAATCGATTACCGCGCATGCCTATCTGCTGCAATGATTCCTCACCGGTGACATAGAGGGCTGGTCTGCCCTTATGGGCCAGCTGACACATGATCTGCAGTAGCAAGGTACTCTTGCCCGCGCCCGGATTACCTCCAATAAGTACTACTGATCCGGGCACCAATCCTCCCCCAAGCACTCGATCCAATTCTCCGATCGAGCTGGAGTACCTTGGCAACGATTGCAGATCGATATCGGAAAGGTTTTGTACATTGGATTTATCGCCGGCGTAGCCCTGCCGGCGAAAGTCTGCTTTAGTGGCAGGCGAACTGCTGGCGCCAAGATTTACCTGGGATAGGGTGTTCCAGGCTTTACAGGCAGCACATTGTCCCTGCCATTGGCCATGCTCAGCACCGCAGTCGGTGCAAACGAATGCTGTTTTGGATTTTGCCATTGTTTATTGCCAGCGCTCGCTTGAAACACGAAGCAAGCATTTAATCATTGATAAATAAAAGGCACTCGCCCGGTGACTTTGCAAAACAGTTCATAGGAAATTGTGCCTGCATGGCTGGCAACTTCATCAGGACAGAGCCCGCATCCCCATAGAATAATTTCGTCATTTATCTGCGCGTCATCGATACCAGTCAGGTCGATTGTGATCATGTCCATGGAAACCCTACCGATCAATTGAGTGCGCATTACCTGGGACTCAGTTTTTACCAAAACCGGCGTTCCGTTGACTGCAGAGCGAGGATACCCATCGCCGTAGCCGATGGATACGACTCCAACTCGTGTATCTTTTGCACAGGTATAGGTCGCGTTATAGCCGATCGTTTCTCCAGCAGAAACCTCATTAATCGCAATCAGTCGGGAAGACAAGGTCATTACCGGATGCAAGCCCAATTCTTCACCAGTTTGTTGCGCAAGTGGAGAACTGCCATAGAGCATTACGCCAGGTCTTACATAATTTAGGTGAGTGTCAGGCAGAGTGAGGATGCCGGCAGAAGCCGCCATGCTGCATTCAACCTCGGCTTCGCAACTTGCCTGTATTTGATTTCTCACGGCGCTGAATTTTTCCATCTGCTTTTTGGTAAAAGCTTTAGAATCCGGATTATCCATATCATCTGCGTAGGCCAGATGCGACATCAGCACAAGCTCGACATCAGGAAAGGCATGAAGCCTTAAATAAGAATCACAGGTATCCAGTGTATCCATGCCAAGCCGATTCATACCGGTATTCATCTTTATCCAGAACTTACGCTTACCGGAAAAAAAATCTCCTGCCAAAACTTTGATTGCCAGCTCGACCTGGTATGTTGAATGGATAACTGGTTCGATATCCTTCTCCAGACAGAGCATGAGTTCATCTTCGTTAACAAACCCATTAAGCAACAGCACAGGCTGGCCCAATTCCAAAGCATGCAATTCTATTGCTTCCCGGACCGTGGCGACGGCGAAGCCAGCAATCTTTGTGTGTGACTCGAGAATTGCCCGGGCTGCCCGTTCCATGCCATGACCATAGGCATTGGATTTTATAACCGGGAATATCTTGGATTCTGGACAGCGAGCGCGGACCAACGCGAGATTTTTCCGCAGAGCATCAAGATCGATAGTTGCCCAGGTTCTTTTAGTGGGTTCGCTCATTCCTTGATTTACCTGGGTGATTTCTAGCCGTGGGTGTAACTGTCGTCATATCTCGGTTGAGCATGGCTTTCGAAGCGGGTGAACTGACCAAGGAAGCTTAAGCGCACCGTCCCAATGGGCCCATTTCGATGCTTGCCTATAATGACTTCAGCAATGCCTTTATCGGGAGAGTCTTCGTTATAAACTTCATCACGGTAAATAAAGGCGATCAGATCAGCATCCTGCTCAATCGCACCGGACTCACGCAAATCTGACATTACCGGACGTTTGTTAGGCCGCTGCTCCAGTCCGCGATTCAATTGCGATAAAGCGATCACTGGACAGTTAAATTCCCTCGCCATTAGCTTCAATGATCTGGAAATCTCCGATATTTCTCCAACACGATTTTCGGTGGTGGTTTTCAGCTGCATCAGCTGTAAGTAATCCACGACAACCATCCCTATTTGCTTTTCAGCTTTTTTGTCATTTCCATCTTGGTCATTTTTACTGTTTCCAGCATTGATTCGTGTATGGATTCTGCGCAGGCGAGCCCGCATCTCCATTGGAGTTACACCGGGACTATCATCAATGAAAAGATTCTTATCATTCAGTATGCCAGCAGCCTTGTTAAAACCCTGCCAGTTCTCCTCAGTTAGCTGCCCCGTTCTCAACTTAGTCTGATCAATTCTGCCGAGTGAAGATAGCATTCTCATGACCAAGCTCTCAGCTGGCATCTCCAGGCTGAAAACAACAATCGGATCGTCACTCAATTGGATGGCATTTTCCACCAGATTCATGGCAAAAGCTGTTTTCCCCATGGAGGGCCGACCAGCCACGATGACAAGATCTGACTTTTGCCACCCTGCGGTAATCTTGTCGAGATCGACAAACCCACTGCTTAATCCAGTTAAATCTCCATCCAGCCCAGCTATCTCATCAATTCTGTCTACGGTTCTGGCAACTATTTGCTTAATGTGCTCAGGACCAACAACCCTTGGTCTTTCATTGTTAATGTCAAAAACTTTCTTCTCCGCATCGTCGACGATTTCATCGGTTTGCTTGTTCTTGGGGTTATAACAAGAATCCGCAATTTCATTCGCTGCCGAAATCAGCCGTCGCAAGATCGCGCGATTTCTGATGATTTCCGTGTATGTTTCAAAATTTGCTGTTCCCCGGCTGGAACCAACCAGCTCGCTGAGGTAATCAAGCCCTCCAGCAGCCTCGAGTTCTCCCTGATGATCCAGGGATTCTGCAATTGTCACAACATCAATTGGCTTGCGATTTTCAGACAAGTTTGTCATAGCCTGAAAAATTATCTGGTGCTCTGGACGGTAAAAGTCTTCAGCCAGCAAGACGTCTGCCACATTTTCCCACTCGTTATTGTCGATCATTAGACCGCCCAGCACGGCTTGCTCCGCTTCCACAGAATGGGGAGGCACTTTCAATGCCGTCAGATTAGTAGGATTTCTATCTGGGTTTGGCGGACTTGGTTCAAAGGTTTCGGACATTTACGGTTTTCGCAGGCGTAAAAAAAAGTACTATCTGAGGTTCAAGATAGTACTTTTTTATGCTGCTAGAATCACTAGCAAGATTGCATATTTAGCTATTCAGCAGACTTCTCTTCCTCAGAATCTTCGTCAGTAGCTGCTTCAGCTTGTTCTTCAGCCTCTTCAGCAGCCGCTGCTTCAGCTTCAGCAGCCTCCGCCTCCGCCGCTTCAGCTTCTTCGATCTCTTCGATTATGCTGCCATCAGCAGACACGCCCGCGGCAGCCTGTAAGCCGACTACGGCAACCCTGATTTCAGCATGAACGTCATAGCCAAGATCCAGTGCGATTGTATAATCCCCCAGTTCCCGAATTACCCCATGAGGCATCAAAACTTCAGCCTTGGTGATATCGCTCCCGGCCTCTTTGTTTACTGCTTCAGCAATGTCGCGAGTGCCAACAGATCCGAATAGCTTACCCTCATCGCTGGCATTAACTTCAATAGAAATGCTAACGCCATTAACTTTCTCGGCTCTGGCCTGAGCAAAGCCAACCTTCTCATTATGCGCAGCCATCAACTCCGCTTTGCGTTGTTCGAAATCGGCAAGATTTTCTTTTGTTGCCGGAATCGCCTTGCCCTGTGGAAACAGAAAATTTCGCGCATAACCTGATTTCACACTGGCAGTATCGCCAATCTCACCAAGTTTGCCGATTTTTTCTAGCAAGATTACGTTCATTTTGAATTCCTCACGTAGTCTTCAAATTTATTACCTGACAATTCGTCAGACCTGGAACCTAATTTAGATCCCGTTCTCAAGCAGAATTCATCCTGCTTCTAAAGTCATACCAGCTATCTATCAGTGCCAATAGAACGACCAGTTGTAAAACCAGCGGCAACATCAGCAAAACGTAAAACGCTAATAACACCATCACTGACAGATTGCGCTTTGCCACCACGGCATGGACCAAACCAATGCCCGAAAAAACCAGTGGAAGTATGAAATACACAATCCATGATGATGGAATCAATACTCCAAAACTTGCCAAGAGCATAAAACCGATCAGCAGCAGTACTACTTTTTGTTCTATGCGCAGCTGATGAATTTCTTGTCTGAATCCACCAGGATTAAATAATGTCGCCTGCATCCATCTGGCCAACATTGTTAAAACAATAGCGAGAAACATATAGACCGCCCCAATCATGCTGGTCATGGTCTCTCTTAGTTGCTCATTATCAATTCCCTGAATATTGTTCTGTTCAAAATACGGCTGAAATTGCTGAAAAACCGCATCGAGAACTGCAGGCTGAATGCGCAAATACACTTCAACCGCTAACCCAATCAAGATTGCCGCTAACAGAGTAAATTCCCAGGACTCTGTTTCTCGCAGTAACCAAGCCAGCCCGCTGATACCAAACAGCATGATTAGAGGGACATAATCTCCCGCTAAGGCCCATGCTCCGAGCGGCAGTATTCCCCAGGCAAATACAAAGGCGGCTTCCTGAATGCCTTTGCGTAACATTACAAGGCCAACGATAACTGGGCTTAGTAAGTTAAAAACCGGGATCAGGCCAAGTAAGCCTGCCGTCAGAACGGCCTGCTTTCTTCCGGTCATCACGAATTCAGCAAGGCCGCGCATTTTACTTCTTTTTAAACCTGATGACTGTCCGTGTAAGGAATCAAAGCCAGGTATCTTGCTCTTTTTACTGCAGTGGCAAGCTGACGTTGATATCGAGCCTTGGTTCCCGTGATTCGACTTGGAACGATTTTTCCAGTTTCGGAAACATATGCTTTCAGGGTTTCTAAATCTTTGTAGTCTATCTCTTTCGTGCCCTCTGCCGTGAATTTGCAGAATTTACGTCGACGAAAATAACGAGCCATAATCTTTTCCTCTATTAACTTGTGGAAGAATTACTCTTCTGAGTCGGTATCTTCTGCTGCTTCAGTGGAGTCAGTGTCGACAGCTTCAGGAGCAGCCTCAACTTCACCGTCGTCAGTAGCACCTTCAGCGGCGGCCGCTGCAGCTGCTTCTTCTTCCATCTTGCGCTTCTGCTCTGCTCTTGCCTTGCGTTCTTTGTTCTCGCGCTCGCTCTTCAGAATCAAAGATTCTTCAGTAATGGCTTCTTTACACTTGATGATGAGATTACGCAGAACTGCATCATTGTAGCGAAACAGAGTGGTTAACTCGTCCAATGTTTCACCGCCACACTCAACGTTCATTAATACATAGTGGGCTTTGTGAATCTTGTTTATTGGATAGGCTAATTGTCGGCGGCCCCAATCCTCCATACGATGGATCTTGCCACCATTTTCGGACATTAATTGGGTATAGCGCTCAATCATTCCTGGAACCTGCTCGGACTGATCAGGGTGCACCAGGAATACTACTTCATAGTGTCTCATAGAGACTCCTCTTGGTTCGGGTCTCCCAACAAACGCTAGCGCGCGTGGTGAGACAAGGAGTTATGTAGGGTGAAGACACGCCTCACCTGCAAAAAGAGCGAGAATTCTAGAGAGTTTGGAGGATCGATGCAACTAAAAAACAGCTATTTATTGGCTATTTCCCGCTGCCTTACTGCCTCAAACAAGGCGACTCCTGCAGCCACTGAAACATTCAAGCTGCTCAGCTCGCCAGCCATGGGAATAGCCACCAGGTAATCACATTTTTCACGGGTTAAACGGCGTAATCCGGAGCCTTCGGAGCCCATGACCAGCGCGACTGGTCCTTTGAAATCCTGCTCAAAGAGCGAATTCCTGGCTTTATCATCGGTACCTATGATCCAAACACCGTTCTCCTTGAGTTTTTCCAGGCATCGAGCCAGGTTGGTGACTGTTACCAATGGCAAGGTTTCTGCTGCGCCACTGGCCACTTTTTTTACTGTCGCATTTAAGCCAACTGCCTTGTCTTTGGGGATGATTACCGCGTCGATACCGGCTGCATCGGCGGTTCTCAAGCAGGCACCAAGATTATGGGGATCTGTCACGCCATCGAGAATAAGAAAAAACGGAGATCCTAATTCTTTTACTCGTTCATAAAGTTGCTGCTCACTCATAGCAACTTCAGATGTGGCGCTTTCTTGATTACATAAAGCAACTACCCCCTGATGGTTACCGCTAACATGTGAATCCAATTCATTCTTGTCTACTGCGCGAGTGGAAACGCTGAACTTTTTGCACAGGCTCAATACCTGTTCCATTCGCTTGTCTTTGCGCCCAGCGAGAAACAACACATAATCGACTTCATTGGCACGCTGCCTCAGTAGTTCATTCACCGCGTGCAATCCATAGGTTAGTTGCTTATTCATCAATATCAATTCTAGTGGCGTCTGGTGCTGGTTTTTTTAGACACTTGCTGGCGCTTCCTGCCTTTAGGCTCGCCAGATATTTTAGAAATTTGTTTGCGTTTTGTATTTTTAGGCTTTCTGGGTTTTCTTACATTTTTTGATTTCTTTTTACCGGCTACCTTTGACTTGTGCTTACCAGAAGCGGTTTTATTTCTGGAGCCTCTTTTATCCTTGATTGATTTGGCTTTTCCTTTTGCCTTTTTATCTTGAGCTTTCTTCCTATCTCGCTGTAACTCTTTGCCTTGCTTACGAGTTTTCATAAGCCGAAGATCGATTTTTTTGTCTTCCAGGTTGACTCGGAGCACTTTGACTTCCAGGTGGTCACCAAGTTTATAAACCTGTTTACTGCGCTCGCCTTCCAGACAATGCCGCGCCGGGTCAAAGTGATAATAATCATTGCTAAGTTCTGCAATATGAACAAGGCCTTCAATATAAATATCATCCAGTTCGACAAATAACCCGAAGCCAGTCACCGAAGTTACAGTGCCGGCAAACTCATCGCCAACATGGGCAAGCATGTATTCACACTTAAGCCAGTCCAGAACACTATAGCTGGCCGCATCAGCCCGACGCTCGGCTGCCGAGCAAGATACTCCAAGTCCATCTATTACTGCTCCTCCATAAGGGTAGATTTGCTTCTTGTCGATTTTTTTGGCGGAAGCTTTCTTTTGTAAGTGCGCTCCCTTGTGATTGCGAATGAGGTAACGAATAGCCCGATGCACTAACAGGTCGGGATAACGCCGAATCGGCGAAGTGAAATGGGTATAAGCCGGGAATCCGAGGCCAAAATGACCGATGTTATCGGCTTGATAAACCGCCTGCATCATGGAACGAATCAACATGGTCTGCAGCAGAATACGATCTGGTCTATCAGCTACGTGCTTTAGTAATTGCGAGTAATCTTCGGGTGCAGGTTTCTCCCCGCCAGCTAAATACAGTCCCAGTTCGCTGAGAAACTCCCGCACATTTTCCAGTTTTTCAAGATTGGGGCCTTCATGGGTTCGGTAAAGTGCCGGAATCTCAGATTCTTCCAATAATCTGGCTGCGGCGACGTTCGCACATAACATGCATTCTTCAATGAGCCGATGCGCATCGGTTCGTTCAACAGGTACTATTTCTTTTATCTTCTTGTCTTTTCCAAACACAATTCGGGTTTCGGTAGATTCGAAATCCATGGCGCCATCGTTTTCCCGTGCCATTCTTAATGCTCGATAGAGTGAATAGAGATCATCTAAATGCGCCAATAGGTTTTTGTACTTCTTACTTAAACGGTTCTGCACCTTTTGCTGCATTGCATTTAGTGCAGGAAGCAATATGTCGGCGACTTCGTTATAGGTCATTCGAGCATGGGAATGAATGACCCCTTCATAAAAACTGAAATCTGTTAAGTGGCCCTCAGAAGATATTTCCATTTCGCAAATCATCGCCAGACGATCAACTTGAGGTTTAAGCGAACAAAGCCCATTGGATAGGGCCTCCGGCAACATGGGAATGACGTGGCCAGGAAAATAGACTGACGTGCCACGTTTTTGTGCTTCTTCATCCAGGGCACTGTTTAACTGCACATAATGCGAAACATCGGCTATAGCGACATACAAAGTCCAATTGCCTCTTTGATGACGGTGGGCAAAGACCGCATCATCAAAATCTTTCGCGTCTTCGCCATCGATAGTGACAAATGGGATGTCCCTGAGATCGAAACGATCCTGGTATTCCTTTGCTGTAACTTGCTTTGGAAATCGCTTGGTTTCTTTTTTTACAATACCTGACCATTCATAGGGTAATCCATGGCTACGAATTGCAACTTCAATTTCCAATCCAGGTGTTGTGTGATCGCCCAGTACTTCCAGAATCTTTCCGATGGCTTTTCGTCGCCGGCTCGGGTACTCCTTGATTTCGGCAACGACAAATTCGCCATCTTTCGCCATACCGATATCTTTCTCGGGAATCAGGAGTTCATGTGAGATACGTTTATTATCAGCAACGACTACTCCAAACCCTGATTCGATGAACAGTCGCCCTACTATTTGCTTGTGTCGGCGATTCAATATCTCAACGAGCATTCCTTCCTTGCGGCCGCGCTTATCAAATCCATTGAAGCGTGCCAAAACTTCGTCTCCATCAAATAACTTTTCCATTTCGCGCAGACTAAGAAATAAATCTTCGCTTCCATCTTCGGGGATAAGGTATCCCACTCCCTCTTTTGTTCCTTGAACAATTCCTTTTATTAAATCCATATGTGTTGCTAATCCATAGACTCCTTTTCTATTACTAATAATTTGACCATCACGACTCATGGCTATGAGCCGCCGGCGTAATCCTTCTATTCTTTCCTCGCTTTCCAGTTCTAATTGTTCGCACAAGTTTGAAAATGATTCAGGCGCACCCAAACGCTCCAGATGTTCAAGAATGAATTCTCGGCTTGGGATTGGATTGGTGTAATTCTCCGATTCGCGGGCAGCGAAAGGATCGGCGGACTTGCGAGATTTAGGCATTAAGAGGGAAAGGAAGGATCATTCCGGCGCAAGTATACACGGGGAAATAGCTAATGTCTGCGATAAATCAAGGGAGTTGACACCTAGTTTGGCTGCCTATACAGTTCCGCCTCCCTACAGTTTGTCGTGCCTGCAACGGGCACTTAACAGCATTAAGCCCGGGTGGCGGAATTGGTAGACGCGCTAGCTTCAGGTGCTAGTGGCCTTTGGGCCGTGGAAGTTCAAGTCTTCTCCCGGGCACCATCTTCTCTTTTATTGACTCTGGATTCCATGTAAAACTAGAGGCAATAAAAATAAGACGCTGCGCAATATGCCCAAACCCGCCAAGCACTGGATCTACCGGCACACCCCTAATGCCCGCATTTGCCATTGGATCATGGTGCTGTCGTTCTTTTATTTACTTTACAGTGGCATCATGATCTTCCTGCATTTCCCCGAACTCTATTGGGGCAAGGTCGGCTTTCAGGGGTACCCGGCAATATTTAAATTAGAAGACTGGGGCATTTCCTGGGAGTTAGCGGAAGAGCTCGGCGATCGACGCTGGGGAAGAAATTACCATTACATGTTCGCCTGGATTTTCCTCATCAATGGCCTGATTTATATCTTGTGGAATGGCTGGCAAAAGAAATTTTATCGGAAGATGCTGCCAACCAAACAGGAGTTATCACCACCCCATTTAAAATCCGAACTTAAGAGACACATGAAATTCCGCGCGGCTGAGGGGTCAGCTGCCGCCAAATACAACGTGCTGCAAAAATTGACTTATCTAATTGTGCTATTCATTTTATTCCCTTTCATGATAATCAGTGGCTTTGCGCAAATGCCAGCATTTACTGCAATCTCCCCTGAATTGATCGATATGTTCGGCGGGCGACAAACGGCTCGTACTCTCCACGTAATTTGTTCACTACTACTCGTGTTGTTTGTAGTCGTACATTTAGTACAAATGGTAGTAACAGGTGTATTAAATCAATTACGCGGGATGATCACAGGCAAATATGAAATCACCAGCGAAAGTAGCGAGGCTTCTTCATGAGCAAACAACAGAAACAACAAAGGCCCGAAGAATTTACCTTGACGCGAAGAAAGTTGATCTCTCGCTTCGGTGCACTTGGAGGGATTCTATTAACTGGTTGTTATACGGATTTCTATAGGCCACCAGTTATTCGTGGCGGCTTAATGGGAGTTGCAGATACGCTGACAATGGCCAGTCAAAGAATGCTCATGTCGAATCAGCAACTGGTACAAGAACACGATATCAGTGAAATAACCGAGAATTTTCCGGTATGGAACCAAAGTGATCCCGATGATGAAGAGTATCAACGATTAAAGGCTGGCAACTATGTGGATTGGCGATTGCCAGTTTCCGGCCTGGTGAACAACCCTATTTCTCTATCTCTGGAAGATCTGAAACGTATGCCAAGTCGCACACAAACCACCATGCATATCTGCGAACAGGGTTGGTCAGCTATCGCGCAATGGACCGGCGCTCCTTTACTCTCAGTTTTACAGGCGGCAGGCGGCATCAAGCCCGAAGCCAGGTACATCATGATCGATGCTTATGGTGGCTGGTATGAAGGCTATGACATGTTTGATGTGGTTCATCCGCAAACAATTCTTGCCTATGGCATGAATGGCAAAGATCTGCCACTCGGAAATGGCGCTCCGGTTAGACTGAGAGTCGAGCGTCACTGCGGATACAAGCAATTGAAGTTTATTAAATCGATCCAGGTTGTTGCTTCAGTAGAGGGCTTTGGTCGCGGAACTGGCGGGCTTAACTCGGACTTTGGATTCCACTGGTATGCAGGCGCATAGGGAAATCCATGGGGAAATTATCATCAAGAAGCCGGTCAATCGAAGACAAGGTTGTCTTTATAACCGGAGCAGGCAGTGGCATGGGCAGAGCCACAGCAAAACTATTTGCTGAGTATGGCGCCAAAGTTGCCGCGACAGATTTAGACTTTGCATCTGTAAATGATGTAGTTGCAGAAATTCGCGACGCCAGTTGTGAAGCCCATGCCTGGCAGTTAGATGTCACTGATAAGGAAGCCATTCAGCAAATCATTCAATCTGCTGCGGAGTACTATGGCGGCATCGATGTGCTGATCAACAATGCCGGTATTTCACTCCGCACTCCAATTGATGAGGAAGACTATGAAGAGCGATTTGCCAAAAGCGTCAGCGTGCTTCTTACCTCCCACACAAGAACCATTCGAGCAGCACTGCCCTATTTAAGAAAAGCTGATTCCCCTCGCATTATTAATATCGCCTCTACGGAAGGACTGGGTGCTATTCCGGGGAACAGCCCGTATACAACTTCCAAACACGGCGTGGTGGGACTCACTCGATCCCTGGCCACGGAATTAGGCAAAGAAGGCATAACCGTAAATGCAGTTTGTCCAGGACCTATTCTTACCGCCATGACAGATTGGATTCCCGAAGAAGATAGGGAGATATACTCGCGGAGAAGAATTGCGCTGCGCAGATACGGCGATCCCGAGGAAGTAGCACACATTACTCTTAGCCTGGCGCTACCCGCTGCCTCCTATATCACAGGTGCAGCGATACCTGTCGATGGTGGTTTGACTATTCGTCGAGGTTAGTGGTGGCATCGAACAGCGTGCATTCCGACAGCTCCACGGCATTGCCATCATTGGTGTCAGTCGCCAGATCAAAGATTGGGCTACCGTCGCTTATAGAGATCGGCGTTGTTAATGGATCCGCAGCCAGGCTAGCCTGCGCATACAAGCTCATTACTTCTGATGGCTGGTAAATCAGCTCTGCTTGTCAGGTAAACTCAGAAAAATTGGTGTCGAAACTTGCCGCAGGGCTGCCACCGATTGCTAGATCAAATCGGTCGTATGCAATATCATTCAAGCGCTCGTCGAACACAAGACCTAATGAGTCGATACGCTCGGTAATATTGTCGATAAACTCAGGTATTCAATGGCTACCAGAATAAAAATTATTGCTACTACTTCGTTTGCCGCTTTTTACCTCTCAGCATGCTCCCAAGAAGGGGTAGAGTGGAATGAAGTCCCTTTGGCAGAGAACGTCTTTTATGAATCTGAACAGGTCTTTCGCTCCGATACTGTGGAAATCCCTTTGTTCGCCGGCAACGATCTCGAATACAAACTCGAAATGCAAAAAGGCAACTCGGTAACTTATAGCTGGACTGCTCATAACCTGGAGAATCCTGAAACTTTATTGGCTGAGTTTCATGGGCATACTATCCGAACTTCTGCAGAACCTGGCGATGTGATGTTCTATAAAATAGGCAGATACCAAGCTTCGTCGGGCTACATGGTTGCGCCTTTTGATGGCATTCATGGCTGGTATTTCTCAAATGAATCAAATTCCGATATCAATATCATTCTGGAAATTGCCGGATTCTACGAACTGGAGTAGCAGTCGCAGTTCCAGTTAAGCTCCAGGCCCGGGATTCGAAAACCAAACCTGCTTAATCCACTTCTCTTCCACCAGCAAAATCCCCATCTCATGCGGCCTCCAGATATGGTGCACCTGAACCATATGAAAGTGTTAGGTATTACCCTATTTTGGGAGCCATGGAAATTTCTGAAAAGCAAAAGCCAAGGTCAGTGCAAAACATGCCTCGATCCCTAGTGCTCGCCCTAGTTCTAGGTGCCTATGTCCTGCTGCTTTAGCAAGAAGTTTTTAATTTAATGGAGAATGAAATGGCGCACCGCACGATCACAGCGCTTCTAGTTTGTACTTTACTTGCTTTGTCAGGAAGCCAAAGTTTCGCTCAGGAAGGCACGACAGGATTCAGTCTAAATGAGGAAGCTTATGATCTTGAAATTCATGAGGTCCAACAAACCATCATTAAGCTTTTCAATGCGAATAATAGCGCTAACCGATTTGATATTCGCTGTCAGAAAATACATGTCACGGGCTCCGCCATTTCCAAAGCGCATCTGTGCTCCCGCATTTATGCGCAGATCCTATCATCGATACGCGGGTTTTCTTTCCCAAGACTTCAATATACTCACCGATGAAATTACCTGGTCAGTAGATATGGGAGATGAAATGCGTGAATTCTGGACAGAATTTACTGACTTGATTTTCAGAAACAATGCGTTTGCCTATGCCGTGGTCAGATACGGCATGCTTGAGGAAAAACGGCAACAATATGGATCTTCAATTGGTTCACTCTGAGCGGAAGTTAATCAGTGCGCCAATAGCGCAACGAATACTTGATCTGGACATTCTCCAGGCGTTCTCCTAATGCTGGCATAACACCAAAACGTCCATTAGCTGGGATTTCTCTAACAGAATCCCAGGCGGGGGCGATTATAGCGAGCGACCAGAGTTGATTAGTTAGTCTGCCCCAAGGGCAAACTATTAGTGTGAAGATACTAATTTTCAATGACCGAAAAAGAATAGCTGCCTGTATGCACTGCCGGATCGTCTCTTACTACGGTTACCCACTCAACGGTGTAAGCGCCAACTGATACAGGATCCATGATTTCTATCATCAAATCATCAGCCGCCATGGTGTGAAGGCCTCTTAGTTGGTGCTCGCCATCTGGTCCGAATAGCCGCAAACTACTCCGGGATACATCCGGAAAAGCACTGTAGTAAAGGCGGAGCGTTCTGGGAGCGCGGGTTAAATAGCCATCGATTTCAGGTTCGGCGTAAAGTAAGGGCGAATGGTTTGACGTGGTAGCGCAAGCGATCAACAACAGACTTATCAATAGGAATGAGATCAAGCGACCCGCTACTGTCATAAAACCTGCCATTTGCCGGATAAAGGTTAACCCGGCGCTGATTAAAAAAATGAAACTGCAGTATTTTGGGGGGGAGGGATTACATAGTGAGTGGATTGCCCACTCACTCTTTTCGATTGATCGGCTTTTAGTTACCGTCGCCTCTCAGCTTCTTAAGCTCAGAAAGTTCCCTGGCGAACTCCTCCAATCGAGTTCTGATTTCGTCTTCTTTTTTCTTTTTGAGATATAGTTTATCGCCGTCGAATTCTGCTTCCTGCAGTTTTTCGTCTCTTGCATCTTCGACTACTACTTGAGCGAGTTTACTCATTCGATAGTGCTCCAGCTTCTGCCAAGTAAATTACTAAATGATTGAAATGTGATTTTCTTTGGGTGCCTTTGTGTTGTTTTTCTTTTTTGTGGAAAAGCGAAATTTCATATTCCCAGATAAAAATTAGTGCTTTTCATAGCTGCTTAGACAACTGAATTTAGAGATTGTCCCCGTCTCTTGCCCTGAAAATTCAATAAGTTAGCGAGTACTTAGGAGCGCAACATATAGTGTTAATTGGTCAAAGTCAAACAATATCTAGTGATTTTTGCTGATTTTCCCAGGTATTTCACATACATAGCTAAAGTGTTCAACCCGTCCCCTCCTGAGTTATTGCCCCGCCCCTAAGC
>JAPPOG010000083.1 GCA_028818225.1 Gammaproteobacteria bacterium
CCAATGGTCGATACCATACATCCTTATTTTCTTATCGATATCCAGCAAGGAACGCGCAGGCCAGCGGGGAATCGGATACAAAATCGAAGGATCGTAATGTTGCGGATACTCAGTCTTTTCGCCTAAAGGATTTTTTTCCATGAGAGACCCTAGCTGCGTATACCCTTTCCATGTCTAAGCAACCAGATACAACTTGAATAGAGAGTAATGATAAACACGCCCAATATCAGAAAAGCCCAATATACATCAACATCAGAACTGCCGAGAATTCCGTAACGAAAAGTGTTCACCATATAAAAAATAGGATTGAGGCCAGAAATTATTTGCCAAAAAGAAGGCAGCAGCTGCACTGAATAAAAAACACCACCCAGATATATTAGTGGCGTTAATACAAAAGTCGGGATTATGGATATGTCATCGAAACTATTTGCAAATACCGCATTGATGAATCCCATCAGCGAAAACACTATAGACGTGAGCAGTATCGTCAGAATCGTAATAAGCGGATACTCAATACTGAGATCCGCGAAAAAAAGCGACATCGCAGTGACGATCGCACCAACTGCCAGCCCTCTCGCCATTCCGCCCACGATTACTCCAGAGAGGATCACATAATTTGGAACAGGCGCCACCAGTAGCTCTTCAATTGTTTTCTGAAATTTCTGGCTAAAGAAACTGGAGACAACATTGGAATAGGAATTCTGAATGACGCTCATCATGATCAGGCCGGGTACAATGAATTCCATGTACTGAAAACCACCCATGTCCCCAATTCGCCTGCCTACCAGATTGCCAAAAATCACGAAATATAGGCCTATAGTAATTGCAGGAGGAACCAGAGTTTGTAGCCAGATTCGCGAAAACCTTCTTACTTCCTTTATTACGATCGTTTCAAATGCGATGTATTTATGATTCGCAAACATTTTACTTCGCTCCATTCTCACTAAGACGGGAGAGAAACAACTGTTCTAAGCGATTACTTTTATTACGCAAGCTGGAAATACTGATTCCTGATTTATCCAGTTCGGTAAAGACCTCATTAATATTTCTTCCATGGGATACAGTGACCTCCAAACTCTTATCATCAGTTAAACGCATGCAAACATTTTCCAAATTTAATTTCGGAACCGTATTGATTGCACTACTGGAATCGAGAATAAAAGTTTGCGAATCCAGTTCTGCAAGCAAACTTTTCATGCTGGTGTTTTCAATAATCAGGCCCTCATCAATAATTGCAATATTCCTGCAAAGTTGTTCTGCTTCTTCCAGGTAATGGGTGGTAAGAATAATCGTTGTACCATTTGCATTTATTTCTTTCAGGAACTGCCACATCGACCGGCGCAGTTCGATATCTACACCAGCCGTTGGCTCGTCAAGTATCAATAGCCGTGGCTCATGAGCTAATGCTCGCGCAATCATCAACCGCCTTTTCATGCCACCGGAAAGAGATCGGGAACGATCATTTCGCTTATCCCACAAGCCCAGTTTACGCAGATATTTTTCAGCTCTTTCTTTGGCCAGATCCCGCGGCAGACCATAGTAGCCAGCTTGTGTAATAACAATATCCTGAACTTTTTCGAACTGATTAAAATTAACTTCCTGAGGCACTACACCAAGGTCAAGCTTGGTTTCGTAGACATGGGTGTCTACATTCTTACCGAAGACTTCAACCTCACCTGAGCTACGTTTGACTAAAGTAGAGATAACACCGATGGTAGTGGATTTGCCAGCTCCGTTTGGACCAAGTAAAGCAAAAAAATCCCCTTGCTCAACTTCAAGAGATATTCCCTTTAACGCTTCGAATCCGTTTGCATAGGTTTTATGCAAATCCTTTATAGATATAGCAACAGTCATTCACACTTCCGGTTATGGAACAACGCAGGAGTATCTCCTGCGGCTTGCAGAGAATCAAATCAAACACTGCGCGTAAAAAAGCCCGGTCAATGCCGGGCTTTAAAAATGGCGTCCCCTAGGGGTTTCGAACCCCTGTTGCCGGGATGAAAACCCGGTGTCCTAGGCCTCTAGACGAAGGGGACAGAGTGCTACCAAGGCAGCGGAATCAAGCAGCGGGGGATTCTAAGAATCTTGGGGATTGCAGTCAAGAGCAATCCCTTTGAATTGCGTCAGTTATTCCTACAATTTTTATAAGCACTTTTATTTTATGCGCAAGAGGGATTCTTTCAGGCTATGCCATAGGCATGCTGGGAGCATGCAATGGCATTCTTGGCTCTGGTTGCAATAATCATGGCTACCACACTGGCATGCGCTTATGGCTTATCGCGCAGACGCCAGCTACGACAAGAAAACTAAAAGCCAAAAGTCTGGCCAATAGAAATTGGTTACCCCGAGCTTAAAGAGTACAGATACCTCTAAAATCTGCCTGTACGACACACTTATCAATGACTCAATTTGAACAGCCCAATCGCGCTTAATTTAGCGAGCCAAATCTGGATTATTTGGAAATTGCTTACATAAACCTGCGCCTGATTGGTAAGAGCGATGACAAACTCATGCGCCCTCACTGGGGCAGTCCCGCCAATTACAACCTGCCTCGAACACTGCACCAGAATTGGCATAACCAGTTTTTCCGGAGTCCGGGGCCTGCTTTTGCCGCTAAAAGTAAGAGAAAGACCGCCGACCCTGGATTTTCGAATCTTGACCACTAACTGGGTCTATGCCATGCTGATTTGCACCGATATATTGTTACTTTCTGGCGGTAACTGATTGATGAAAAGCTGTTTTTAAGGAAGATCGCAATAAAACAAGACTTTCAAGTCGCTAAGAGCAAGCGAAGCAAAAATGGCTCGGCCGGCTTGATTTTAAAAGGATTAAAGACAATCAGCCTGCGACCGATACGATACCGGGGACGACAAGGAAAAACTATGAGCAAAGACCAGTCTGAATCCACAGATAACGTCAGCATCGACCAGAAGCTTATAGAAGAAGGTACCGCTCAGCTCACCAGCGAAATCGAAGTATTAGAAGCCTGGTTAAGAGAGCTGGATGCTTCCGATGAAAACGACGCGGAAGTTATGGCTACCCGCAAATCCTATAATGATATGCTGCGCAGCCGGAAAGAAATGCTGAGTACTCTGAACGAACAGGCAAAACTTCAGGCAGTTGCAGCTGAGTAGCCGATCATCTACCTGCGCACTGTCAACATCTACACCTCCACTAAATCTCTATGCTGTTAAAAGAACAGGCGTCAATCATGCTCTCGCTGCAAGCGAGCATGAATGCCAAAGTCGATCCTGATTGGGTTTCATCACGCTATCCCTACTTGCGAGCCGTTGTTGTTGAAGGCGCTGAGGCTATTGAGCATCACGGATGGAAGTGGTGGAAGAAGCAGGAGAAAGATTTGCCTCAGTTGCAGATGGAACTCATTGATATCTGGCATTTCGTCATGTCAGAGATTCTCCTGGCAAACAATGCCGATCATGACTCGTCCCTGCATGCACTGATGGGAATGTTAGGTTCAGCTAAAGCTCAAAATCTCATCGCCTTCGATGGCCGGCAATACGTAATCGCCGAGTTGGACCTAATTACCAAGTTCGAATTGCTCATCGCGCTTGCTGTATCGAGGCGCATTGAGCTTGCCCTGTTCTCAGCAATCATGAGTGATTGCGAACTAGACTGGGAAGCCCTCTATTGCCAATACGTGGGAAAAAACGTACTCAATATGTTTCGCCAGGATAAAGGCTACAAGGCAGGTACCTACCAGAAAATCTGGAATGGGCGGGAAGACAATGAATACCTTGTGGAAATCATCGAGTCGCTGGATTCGAGCCGACTGGAATTCAAGGATGAAGTTTATGCCGCGCTTGAAGCCGCCTACCCCTCTGAATGATTACTGGTAGTAAGCATTTTCCTTGATTGAGTGGTCAGTAACATCCCTTACCTCGGTTAACTGAGGAATCTGGGACATCAGGGTCTTTTCTACTCCGTCTTTCAACGTGACATCGACCATACCGCATCCCTGGCAACCCCCTCCAAAGCGCAGTACCGCCACACTCTCCTCAAAAATCTCTTCCAAAGTCACGTGGCCACCATGTGCAGCCAGGCCAGGATTGATCTCGTTATAAAGAATATAGTTTACGCGGTCTTCCAGTGGGCTATCCTCGGTAAGTTTGGGCATGCGGGAATTAGGTGCCTTAATGGTTAGCTGGCCACCCATGGAATCTTTTTGGAAGTCGACGACCGCGTCCTCGAGAAAGGGTATACTATGTTGATCGATAAAGGCTTTGAATCCTTTATATTGTTTCACTTCGTCGTCTGCTTTTTCTTCTCCCGGCCGACAAAATGAAATGCAGGTTTCAGCTCTTGGGGTGCCTGCATCCAGTATGAAAACTCGCACAGCAATGCCTTCAACATTTTGCTTTTCCAGCAATTCTGCCAGGTATTCTTGCGCGGATTCCGTGATGCTAACCATAGGTACCTCTAGAGAGTACAAATTATTGGCCAATTCTACTCGATAAGGCCAACAATTAGAATACCTGAGTGAAACACTCAGTTATTTAGAACTACCATGAATAGTGGCATCTGGTAGAATTGCGAACTTTTTTGAAGGGCCATGAACGGGTGAGCCATGAATTATTCAGAGTCTGAAATAATACTACGTAAAGCATTACAGGATCGTATTCTGATTCTGGACGGTGCTATGGGTACGATGATTCAGTCTTTGAAGTTATCCGATGCGGAATTTCGTGGCGAACGATTCAAGGATTTTCCCCAGGATTTGTCAGGAAATAATGATCTGCTCTGCCTGACCCAACCAGCAAAATTAAGAGCCATACACAAGCAATACCTGGACGCGGGCGCCGATATAATCGAAACCAACACATTTAGTGCCACCGCGGCTTCACAAGCGGATTATCATTTGCAGGATTTAAGTTACGAATTAAATCTGGAATCGGCGCGGATAGCCCGCGAGGTGTGTGACGAAGTCACTAGCATCACTCCTGACAAACCGCGCTTCGCGGCGGGGTCAATCGGACCAACCACCCGTTCTGCTTCAATTTCTCCGGATGTGAATGATCCCAGCTTCCGTAATATTAGCTTCGATGAACTTGTTGCAGACTATGCCAATTGTGCCAGAGCTTTGATTGAAGGCGGCGTTGACCTGTTGTTAGTTGAAACGCAGATTGACACGCTAAACGCTAAAGCTGCAGTGTTTGCCATCGAAGAGGTTTTTATTGAACTGGGTAGACGATTGCCGCTAATTATTTCCGGCACGATTCCTGATGCCAGTGGACGCACGCTTTCTGGCCAGACCGTGGAAGCTTTCTGTAATTCACTGGCTCACGCCAAGCCCATCGCCATAGGCCTGAATTGCGCACTTGGGGCTGAACAGTTAAGACCCCATATGGATACCATCTCGTCCTATGTGGATTGCTTTGTCAGTTGCCATCCAAACGCGGGACTTCCCAATGAATTTGGAGAGTACGATCAAACCCCTGCTGAGATGGCAACCATAATTGGTGAATTCGCCGAAAAAGGTTTATTGAACATCGTCGGGGGTTGTTGCGGAACAACACCAAAGCATATCACTGCCATTGCCGATGCCGTTGCCAATCACCCTCCCAGAAAACCGCCGGAAATTAGTCCTGCCTGCCGGCTCAGTGGACTCGAAGCATTCAACATCACAAGCCAATCATTATTCGTTAATGTTGGCGAGAGAACCAATGTAACCGGTTCGGCAAAATTTGCCAGTCTCATTCGAGATGAGAATTTTGATGAAGCGCTGGAAGTTGCCCGGCAGCAAGTCGCAGCAGGCGCACAAATAATCGATATCAACATGGACGAAGGCATGTTGGATTCGGAAGCGGCGATGGAAAAATTCCTGAAACTAGTCGCCTCTGAACCTGAAATCAGCAGAGTGCCTTTAATGATCGACTCTTCCAAATGGGAAATTATTGAAACTGGATTAAAGTGTTGTCAAGGTAAAGCGATTGTTAATTCCATTAGCTTGAAAGAAGGTGAACAAGATTTTCTCGAGAAAGCAACTCTTTGCCTGCGCTATGGTGCGGCCGTCATCGTTATGGCTTTTGATGAAACAGGACAGGCCGATAGCGTTGAGCGCAAAAATGAAATCTGTAGCCGGTCCTATCATTTGTTACGGGATAAATTGGATTTTCCGGCAGAAGATATTATTTTCGACCCAAATGTTTTTGCGGTAGCCACGGGTATCGAAGATCACAATAATTATGCCGTGGACTTTATCGAGAGTTGCAAATTCATAAAGTCAGAATTACCGGGCGCGCAAATCTCTGGCGGCATTAGTAATGTTTCTTTTTCGTTTCGAGGCAACAACACGGTACGTGAAGCGATTCATTCCGTATTTCTCTTTCATGCAATCAAAGCCGGTCTGACCATGGGGATAGTCAATGCCGGGCAGCTAACAGTTTATGATGATATTCCCGCTGAGCTTAAGACGGCGGTAGAAGATGTCATTCTCAATCGCTCACCAGAGGCGACAGAAAAACTCATGGAGCTCGCCCAATCAGTCAGCGGTTCGAGTCAGGAAGTCAAAACTGAAGATTTGGCCTGGCGAGAAAATCCCGTTGAGCAACGCCTGGCTTACGCGCTGGTAAAAGGCATCTCGAAATTCATTGAAGAAGACACTGAAGAAGCGCGACAGCAAGTCGACAGACCCATTCAAGTCATCGAAGGACCCCTGATGCGCGGGATGGACGAGGTTGGTGATCTGTTTGGTAGCGGCAAAATGTTTCTTCCCCAGGTAGTAAAAAGCGCCCGGGTGATGAAACAGGCAGTCGCCTACCTGCTTCCCTATATAGAGGCAGAAAAATCCGGTGATGCCATAAGCAGCAAAGGCAAAGTACTGCTGGCGACGGTAAAAGGCGATGTGCATGATATTGGTAAGAATATCGTAGGAGTCGTGCTCGGCTGTAATAACTACGAGGTCATAGATCTGGGAGTAATGGTTCCCTGCGAAAAAATTCTTGATACCGCCAGGAAAGAAAATGTTGATATTGTTGGCTTGAGTGGACTAATTACTCCTTCGCTTGACGAAATGGTACATGTTGCCAGTGAAATGCAACGTCTTAATTTTGATATACCTTTACTTATCGGCGGCGCCACTACGTCCAAAGCCCATACGGCAGTAAAGATCGAGCAGCAATACGAGAATGACAGTGTTATCTATGTACCCGACGCCTCTCGTAGCGTGTCTGTAGTGAGCAACTTGCTCAACGAATCTCAAAAAGCGTCTTATTGCGCAGCAATAAAAGATGAATACATAACTATTCGTGAACGAACCTCCAAGCGCTCCATTAAACGCCAGCTTATTAGTTTTACCGATGCCAACAGGCAAAAATTAAAACTGGATTGGAATAGTTTTGTTCCATGTACTCCCTCTTTCACTGGAACCAAGGTTTTTGCTAACTATTCCTTAGAAAAACTGGTTCCCTATATAGACTGGACACCTTTCTTTGTTACCTGGCAGCTCGCGGGTAAGTATCCAGCTATATTATCAGATGAGAAAGTAGGCGAGGCAGCAACAGAATTATTTTCCGACGCACAAAAATTACTGCAACGCATAATCGATGAAAAGCTGTTAGTCGCTAAAGCAGTAATCGGCTTTTGGCCAGCGCTCCGCAAAGGTGCAAATGATATCGAAATTTTATCGGAAAATGGATCCAGTGATGCCATTGCCACACTGCATTTCTTGCGTCAACAAACCGCTAAAGATGGAGACCAGGCAAACTTAAGTCTTGCTGATTTTATCGCTCCCGCTAATAAAAACTATAAAGACTATATAGGTGGCTTTGTAGTTACTACAGGAATAGGAGCAGACGAACTAGCCAGAACCTATGAAGAAGAAAACAATGACTATTTCGCGATTCTAGTAAAAGCACTTGCAGATAGACTGGCAGAAGCGTTTGCCGAGCATATGCATGAATGTGTCAGGAAAGGTTACTGGGGTTATGCACCTGATGAATCATTTAGTAATGAAGATTTAATACGCGAGCAGTACCGGGGGATTCGTCCTGCGCCAGGTTACCCAGCCTGTCCGGATCATTCTGAAAAGGAAATTTTATTTCGGCTGCTAGATGCTGAAAAAAATATAGGGGTAAATCTCACAGAAAGTTTCGCCATGACTCCGGCCGCAACAGTTAGCGGCCTCTACTTTGCACATCCTGACTCTCACTATTTTTCAGTTGGAAAGATTACTTCAGACCAGATTGAAGATCTGGCGGTACGAAAAGATGTGCCACTAGATACGCTAAGCAGACTACTCGCACCAAACCTGTAAGACCTTGGCGGCACTTTCCATTTGTAAGTAAATGCATGAAGTAACTGGTAAAACTGGCATCATTGATTACAATAATTCTCTCAGGATAGCGCAGTAGCAAACTAATGTATCAATACGACGACTACGACCATCGAATGTTAGCGGATCGAGTGGCTCAGTTTCGCGACCAGACTGACCGTTTCATGGCCGGAAAATTAAGCGACACTGAATTCCTTCCTTTGCGCCTGCAGAATGGCCTTTATATACAACGCCTGGCTCCAATGCTGCGCGTAGCTATACCTTATGGATTGCTATCATCAACACAACTGCGCAAGCTCGCTTTTATTGCGAGGCATTATGATAAAGGCTATGGCCACTTTACTACGCGCCAAAATATCCAATTCAATTGGCCGGCTTTAGAAGAAGTGCCAGATATTCTTGCCCATCTGGCAGAAGTTGAAATGCATGCAATTCAAACCAGCGGTAATTGCATACGTAACACTACCACCGATCAATTTGCCGGCGTGGCTGTTGATGAACTGGAAGACTCCAGGCCCTACTGTGAAATAATTCGCCAGTGGTCAAGTTTCCATCCTGAATTCGCCTATCTACCACGGAAATTTAAAATTGCAGTCTGCGGCACCAGTGTCGATCAGGCCGCTACACAGGTGCACGATATAGGCATTTACTTAGTTCAAAATGAAGATAGCGAGATTGGATTTCAAATTCTCGCTGGTGGTGGACTGGGAAGAACGCCAGTCATTGGACAAGTGGTATTCGATTTTGTCGAGAAAAAACACCTTCTCACTGCACTGGAGGCGATTCTTCGTGTCTATAATCGATACGGAAGGCGAGATAATAAATACAAAGCCCGAATTAAGATTCTGGTTAAAGAGACTGGCATTGATGAGTTTCGCAACAAGGTGCATATCGAATGGGAAAGAATAAAAAACGGTCCGCAGACTTTAACTGAGGCAGAAATTGAACGCTGCAAATCATTCTTTGTTGATCCCAGCTATCTGAAAAAAGAAGATAATCCTGAAGAGCTAGTTGAAGCCTTACAAAGCGATGTACTGTTTAACAGCTGGTACGAGCAAAACGTCAAGCCACATAAAAAATCAGGATACGCAATTGTTACTGCCTGTTTAAAAGAAACCGGTATTGCACCCGGTGACATCACAGACACTCAACTGGATTATATCGCAACCCTGGCTGATGAATTCAGTTTTGGTGAAGTGCGGGTAACTCATCACCAGAATGTTGTCTTCGCCGATGTCGAACAGTCCAAACTATTTTCTTTCTGGCACAAACTGAAAGAACAATCTCTGGCAGCAATGAATCTCGGATTACTGACGGACATGATCTGCTGCCCTGGTGGGGATTTTTGTGCTCTGGCGAATGCAAAATCAATTCCTATAGCCGAATCAATTCAGCGAGAATTTGAAGATATTGAAGAATTAAAAGTCATTGGAGATCTGCGCATAAATATTTCTGGCTGCATGAATGCCTGCGGTCATCATCATGTCGGTAATATCGGCATACTCGGCGTCGATAAAAAAGGTGAGGAGTTTTACCAAGTGTCCCTGGGGGGCTCCTCAAGGCATGCAGCAAGCCTTGGCAAAATAATTGGTCCTGCTTTCGCCCAGGAAGAAATTCCCGGTGTAGTAAGACAAATTGTTACGGTCTATCAAGCCCATAAGCAAGCCGGAGAAGAGTTCCTGGATACTTATCAGCGCATCGGCATGGATCCATTCAAGGAGAAGATTTATGCCAAAGCTGATTAAGAACGGCGAAATAGTTCAGGATTCCTGGACCGTGCTGCGCGAAGCCACTGGACCGGAGGTTTTAAAAGCTGTACCAGGTAAAAACTTTATCGTGCCATTAAAATTCTGGCAGCTTTATCGGGAAGATCTTGAGGATTACCTTGGCGAGATTGCTCTCTGGTTAGACAGCAATGAAAACGTCAACGACATCGACGCCGATATCCAACAATTTCCTCTCATAGCACTTAACTTTCCTGTTTTTTCCGATGGCAGGTCCTATACCAACGCCAGGGAATTGAGAGAACTACTCAACTATAAAGGTGAAGTTCGGGCGATTGGCGATGTGCTTAGAGACCAGCTGTTCTATATGGCTCGATGTGGATTTGATGCGTTTGAGATTCGCCATGATCAGGACGAAGAGGCCTGCCTCTCTGCATTTAATGATTTTGATAACGCTTACCAGGGTGCTATAGACAATCCCAATCCCTTGTTCCGCCGTCGCTAGTTGTCTATAGTGAAGTTTATCTGATCCGACTTTAAGGACAATGGAAGCAGACTCTCTTCTTTTTAGCTTCTTCCTAATTTTCACCGGTGCGGCGCTTTTATCCACTGTTGCACTTTTTCTGCGCCAGCCCTTATTAGTCGCCTATATTATCATTGGCGTCATTCTCGGTCCCTTCGGGCTAAAACTAATCGCAGACGCTACCCTGCTAGCTGATATATCGGAATTTGGGATCATTTTCCTCCTGTTCTTGCTGGGATTAGACATGCAACCCAGCAAGCTTTTCGCGACTTTAAAAAATACTTTCCTGATTACCCTCGCCAGTTCACTACTGTTTGTATCTCTTGGTTATAGCACCGGCATTCTGTTTGCCTTTTCTCAAACGGAAAGCCTGGTAATTGGCTTTGCCATGATTTTTTCCAGCACCATTATCGGAATTAAATTGTTACCAACCACTATACTCCATCAGAAGCATATGGGTGAGTTGATGGTGGGAATCCTTTTACTGCAGGACTTTATTGCAATCTTTATTCTGGCATTTCTTGATTCCGGCAACCCTGAGCAGGCGAACGCTTTGCGGGTACTAGCTGCGTTTCTTATTCTGCTACTAGTTGCCTATTTGATTACGCGCTATGTACTAATCAAACTAATTGGTAAATTTGATCACTTCAAGGAATACATTTTCCTGTTAGCAATAGGCTGGTGTCTTGGTTTATCAGAACTGGCTTCTGCTATGGGGCTGTCAGCTGAAATCGGTGCTTTTGTAGCTGGTGTTTCACTGGCAACGAGTCCGATTGCCTTGTTTATTGCATACAGCCTTAAACCGTTACGCGATTTTTTCCTGATATTATTTTTCTTCTCGCTGGGTGCCCAATTCAACATTGGCTTATTGTCAGAAATAATCGCTCCTGCCCTGCTGTTAGCGGCTCTTGCTTTAACCTTAAAACCCATCGTATTTCATTATCTGCTGCGCCGTTGCAGCGAACGTAATCGACTGGCCTGGGACGCAGGATTGCGTCTCGGCCAGATTAGTGAGTTCTCATTGTTGATTGCTTTTGTTGCTGTCCAATCTGGCATGATCGGTGAGGTCGCATCCCTGGTAATCCAGGCTGCTGCAATTATTACTTTCTTGATTTCTTCTTATGTGGTGGTGCTCTTCTGTCCAACGCCCATAGCCATCTCGCCGAAGTTACGGCGTGATTAGGCATTAAGATTTAGCAAATATCTGCCCCGGGCCTGCCCTTTCAGTACCCGATAAAGACAATCTTGTAACTGATCCAACCCGATTTCACTAACAATTTTTTCCAGATTTTCCAACTTCCAGTCACTGGCGAGCAGAGCCCAAACCCTGGTTTTGGTTGCCAATGGTAATTCCACGGAATCTACTCCAAGCAGGTTGACACCACGCAAAATGAACGGCAATACGGAAGCCTGGAACACAGGAGATTGCACCAAGCCACAAGCCGCAACGCTACCGCCATATTTCACCGCTTTAATTACATTGAACAGGGTATCGCCCCCCACAACATCGACAGCACCAGCCCATTGTTCCTTCAACAATGGACGCGAGCTGGACTCTGCAAGCTCACTTCTGTCGATAATATCCGCTGCCCCCATTGTCTGAAGAAATGCTTTTGCTTCTGCTTTACCTGTGCTGGCGATCACTTCAAAGCCTAATTTCGCTAACAATGCCACAGCAACGACACCAACACCGCCAGTAGCGCCTGTGACCAGCACCCTGCCGTTGTCCTTGTTTAATCCATTTGCCAACAATTTCTCAACGCAGAGAGCCGCAGTAAAACCGGCTGTTCCCAGTACCATACTCTCCCTGAGACTCAGTCCATCCGGTAATGGCACCACCCATGTCGCAGGTACCCTTATAAATTGACCAAAGCCCCCGGCAGTATTCATTCCCAGGTCGTAGCCAATTACGATGACTTCATCACCTTCCCTGAAATTTTCCGAAAAGGATTCAACAACTTTTCCAGCGGCGTCAATTCCTGGCGTGTGAGGGTATTCCCTGGTCACTCCTTTATTACCGCTGGCGGAGAGCGCATCCTTATAATTAATCGAAGAATACTCAACGCTTATCAGCACATCTCCTGCGGGGAGTTCGGAAATAGAACGCTCAACTAATTCAGAGCTGAATTGTTTTTCTGCAACTTCACTAACCAGCAAAGCTTTAAATGATTGATCAGACATTTACTTCTCGTAATTGGTGAATTATTGAAATCTTCGACTATTGATAGATGTCATCGGTAGGCCTGTCAAACCAGCGGCTTAGTACTTTGAAAGAAGATTCTTCAAGCACTCTGCCTAATTTATCCTGAATCGATTTTTTAAACTCATACTCCACCTCAAAAACCTCAGCATCATTACAAGCTGCAACAAGACACTCATCGCTGGTTTTGATCTCATCCACCATGTATCTTTCTTTTGCCTGCATGGCTACCCAGGTTTCTCCAGTAGATATCTTGTCTATCTCTATACTTGGGCGATGATCTTTTACCCAACTCTTAAAGATATCATGTATGTTCTCGACGTCTTCCTGAACTTTATCTCTTCCTTTCTGGGTAATTTCACCAAATACCGATAAAGTACGCTTGTACTCACCTGCACTGATCTGTTCATAATCGACGTCGTGTTTCTTTAAAACTTTGTGAAAATTTGGAAGTTGTACCAGCACTCCAATTGAACCAATAATGGCAAACGGTGCTGCCACCAGTTTATCTGCCAGGCAGGCCATCATATAGCCACCACTTGCGGCAACCTTGTCAACACAAATCGTCAGAGGAATCTTTGCATTTTTGATGCGCAGCAATTGTGAAGACGCTAGACCGTAAGCATGGACCATCCCGCCAGGGCTCTCCAGGCGCAGGATAACTTCGTCGCTATTTTCTGCCATGGAGATAACAGCAGTAATCTCCTCCCTGAGTGAAGCTACTGCATCAGCAGCAATATTACCTTTAAAGTTTAAAACATAGACCCTTGGCTTGCGATTATCCTCAGCGCCGTCTACTTCTTTTTGTTTTTGTTCCTGCTTTAACTTCGCTTTCTTATCTTTTTTGTCGGCTTTGGCCTGTTTCTTCTCTTCTTTGTGGGCCAGCTTAAGATGGTCTTTATCGAGAACGGTTTCTCTCATAGCATCACGCATTTCATCGAGATGATCATTGAGCCGGGTTACTTTTAGAAAGCCTTTCTTGCCAGCTTTTTTCTGCTTGGATCCCGCTGCGGCTATTGTTCCCACCACGATTACAATGGCAACCACAATTGTCGCGGCCTTAGCCAAAAACATGCCATATTCAATCAGATATTCCATTGTTTCTCCTAGTTAACAGACTAACGCGGCCAGGGGCTGCATTTTCCAGCAATTTCCCTGTAATTCAAATTTCTCCCCGCCTAACCTGATCTACATAAATCTGGATCAATTCTCCGGCGACACTTATATCTGGAGAGGGTACCGCTGGCAAATCATCTACATCATAAAATGCGGCTTCCTCGATTTCCCCCGGCTCAGGCACAATATCGCCTGATTTGTAGTCGGCATGAAAGCCTAGCATCAACTGTGACGGAAAAGGCCAGGATTGACTCTTGATATAGCGGATATTTTCAACATCCACCCCTGATTCCTCTTTCACTTCTCTGAGAACTGTATCTTCTGCTGACTCTCCAACCTCGATAAATCCTGCCACGCAACTGAAGAAGCCTGTGCGAAATCTCGCACTACGCGCCAGTAATACTTCTCGACCTTTCGTTACCAAAACAATGGCACAGGGGTTAATGCGCGGAAAATAGTGTTCACCACAATTATTGCAGAGCAAGGCTTTCTGCTCTTCATACTGCGTAGTTTGACCACCACAAACACCACAGTAGCGATGTGTTCGATACCAGGAAAGAATTTGACTCGCCTTCCCCGCCAATGAGAAGTCAGCGTCACTTTCATTAAACAGTAGGCTGCGCAAACTTCTGGATTCAGCCGCTATATGTTCGCTTATGTCCTTACTAGTGTGCGCGATTACAAATTGCTCGCCATTGTGATCGATAAGCAGGAATTCAGAATCATCAGGCAATTGATCAATTACTTGCTGTTGTTGCCAAAGAAAATTTTCACCTTGCACAACAACTCTGCTTTCACAGAACAACACTAGCCTGTCGCTTGCAGCCAAATGTTCTCTTGGTAGAAAAAAACTACGGGTAGCCATAGAGGACTAAGTTACTTTATCTGCTTGAACGGTACTAGGAAAAGCTATTGTCCTGAAATAATACAGAATGCTGGAAATACCCGAATGGTTCCTAGATTTTAGTTTCCAATTTCAACCACAGACAACCGTCTGTGCTCTGCTTGTCGATTTCTTCCAGGCGATTCTGGTGCTGCTTGAGCTCTTCTGCGTTAGCTCCCGGCACAGGGATTCGTGGTCGGTTGGGGTCGAGTTTACGGATGTTACGACTTGCATCATTTGCCCGGGCCGGCTCTTCTTTCAAGGACAGGCTTGATTGTCCGCTGGTCATCGCCAGATAGACATCAGCAAGAATCTCCGCATCCAGAAGAGCACCATGCAAGGTTCTTTGGGTATTGTCTACTTCGTAACGCTTACATAGCGCATCTAAACTATTGCGTTGACCGGGATGTTTTTCCCTGGCGAATATCAGTGTATCCAGCACTTTACAGAATTGCGCAAGATTTTGATTTGACGATTTGGTCTGGTCAAGTTCGTAATCGAGAAAGCCTATATCGAATGGTGCATTATGAATAATCAGCTCTGCTCCATTAACAAAATCGATAAACTCCTGCTCAACCTGGTGAAAGCGGGGTTTGTCTGCGAGAAATTCTGACGTAAGCCCATGAATCTCGATCGCCGCCTCATCAATTTCCCGATCTGGATTTAAGTACACCTGAAAGTGATTACCGGTAAGCTTGCGATTTTCGATTTCGACACAACCGATCTCGATTATGCGATGGCCTTGCTGCGGATCCAGTCCCGTGGTTTCAGTATCTAATACAATTTGACGCATTCTTCTTATTCTGTTGATTGCTTAATTAAGCGCTCAATTACAATTCATCAATGCCCTGATTAGCCAATTGATCAGCAAGCTCATTTTCCGGGTGGCCACTATGACCTTTCACCCAATCCCATTCTATTTCATGTTGTACCACTAACTCATCAAGCTTTTTCCAAAGCTCCACATTGAGCACAGGTTTTTTATTTGCTGTACGCCAATTTCTTTTTTTCCAGTTGGGCATCCATTCCGTAATACCGGACAACACATACTTCGAATCTGTTGTTATTTTTACCCGGCATGCTTTGTTCAGGGCCTCAAGCCCCTTTATAACGGCGGTAAGCTCCATGCGATTGTTGGTCGTCATTGCTTCGCCGCCATGCAGGGTTTTTTCCGCATCGCCATAGCGCAGCAGAACGCCCCAACCACCCTTACCGGGATTACCGCGACAGGCACCATCTGTATACATTTCAACTAACTGGGACACTAACTACTCAATCATTAATGAATTTTTGCTCGCACATTTTCCGCTGCCGGGATAACGGTAGCCGGAGCACGCAATGGTCTCCATTTCGGCACAATTGGAGTGATGGGCGCAACCTGCTTTACGCATTGTATAAAATAGGCACCCCCCAGGGGGCTGCGAATCTTCAGGCCTAATTTTTCAAAATTTTGCGCCTGTTTTAACAATCTTGCATATTTTATCGGCAAGAAGTGCAGTCCGTAGTCAACAGTATTAATGTGCAGGTTTAGCAGTTGCAACCAGTCACTTAAGCGACGCTTGGAAATAAAACGACCGCGCCAGGGAATATGGATCCTGCGTTTAAATAATCGCCAGAATCCCCAATAACTTAAAGGATTAAAACCGATTATCAGCATTTGCCCGCCGGGCCTTAATACTCTGGTCACTTCTCTTAGCAGACGATGACTGTCCTCCGCGAAGTCCAACGCATGGTGAACAACAACCACATCGATACTGTCAGTGGCCAATGGTAATTCTTCAATATTCGCTACTGCCTGTTTGGTACCCGGGCGCCAGCGCGGCGCAAAAATGATCTTGTGACCGACAGGGCTGTCATCAATCAGAGAGACTTCCTCATTGGGACCTACCTGCAAAATGTGGTAGCCAAACATCCGGGCAATAAGTGGAGAGGTAAAATCCTTTTCGGCTTGCAATACCGCTGTTCCCTGAGGGGTCTGGTACCACTGACTTACCAGAGTGGGCAGCAAGTCCGAATCCGGTAGCCCCTTGAGCAGGCGGCGGCGTGTTTCATGCTTGGAAAATAGATTCATTAGCAACTGCAATTGAACTGATTACGCAAATGATATCCGGCTTTGCACACAGTCTCCATTATGCCGCGCTTTTTCTCTGCTTGTAATCGGCCGTTTTCCCTTTATCATGTCGTTTCTGCAAACAATTCAATGGTATTTTCGTGAGTAATATATCTAGTAATATCAATAGGATACATCCGATACCTGCTTTTTCAGATAACTATATCTGGGCATTGGTCGATGCCGTACAACGCAAGGCTTGTGTGGTTGATCCGGGTGACGCTAATCCTGTTATAAATTACCTTGAATCCAATGGCCTGGAATTAACCGATATTTTTATTACCCACCACCATCCGGACCATACTGGCGGGCTAGGCAGCTTGATCACAAGATATTCGCCCACTGTTTATGGACCGGAGCCCAGTGGTATTCAGGGAATTTCCGACTATCTTCACGAGGGTGATACAGCCACGCTGTTTGGGCATGAGTTTTCAATTTTTGAAGTGCCAGGTCACACACTCGACCATATTGCCTACTATTGTGAAGAGACAAATCCACCAATTCTATTCTGCGGCGACACATTATTTGCTGCAGGCTGTGGTCGACTATTCGAAGGCACCCCAGCGATGATGCATAAGTCGCTCGCCAAACTAAGTTCGTTAAATAGTGCCACCAGTGTTTACTGTACCCATGAATACACAATGGCAAACTTGAACTTCGCCAAGGCAGCAGACCCAAATAATTCAATTCTTTTGAATAGAATCGAGGAGGAGCAATCCAAGCGTGACCAGGGGATGCCAACGCTTCCTTCTACAGTTCAACTAGAGTTGGATACCAATCCTTTTCTTCGCTGTGACCAGGCAGGGGTTATAACAAGCGCCAGTAACAGACTTGGCCAGAATATTGAAGACGAAGTAGAAGTATTCGCCACAATCAGGAATTGGAAGGATAACTTCTAAGTTTTCCTTGTCTAAGCATGCCTATGTCGTATTCAAGAAATAACCCTGCTATGCGCATTGCCTTTCTATGTTCCTTATTAGTGTTTCTGGCCGCATGTCAATCAACAGTATCACCGATCACTGAATCAATCAGTTCGATTCCCGCAGCACAAAGCGATGAAGCCGCGGTGATTGAACAGGCTATTAACTCGCCAGTGCTGGCCATCGAGGAACAAGATGTTATCGAAAGTTTCGACAATCTCTGGGATCGACTACAGGCCAGATTCCAGTTAATAGAGCACTATGAACACCCGGCAGTCGAGCAGCAACTCTCGAATTATGTAAACAATCAGGCCTATTTCGATCGAATATCGGAACGTGCGCAGCCTTTTCTGTTCTGGATAGTTGGCGAGATTGAACGGCGCGAACTGCCTATGGAATTAGCCTTAATTCCTATTGTGGAGAGTACTTTTAATCCAAATGCTTATTCTCCTGAACACGCTGTAGGGCTGTGGCAGTTTATCGGTCCCACCGCTAGAAGTTTTGGCTTACAACAGGATTGGTGGTATGACGGCAGACGCGATCCGAGGGCATCCACCATCGCTGCCCTGGATTATCTCGAGCAACTACACAAAGAATTCGGCAAAGACTGGTTGCTTGCATTGGCCGCTTATAACACGGGTCAAGGCAATGTTAATAGAGCAATCCGTCGCGCAGGTCTGGACATTGAAACCGCGAATTTCTGGTCACTACGCCTGGCTAATGAGACTCGCTCTCATGTACCAAAGATATTGGCACTGGCAAAACTTGTAAATGACAGCGCAGCCTATGGCGTGGAATTAACACCCATAGCAAACGAAGAACCGCTGGTGCTAGTAGAGGTGGATTCACAGATTGACCTCATTCAGGCAGCTCGTCTCGCCCAATTGGAGTACAGTGAATTAAGACGTCTCAATCCTGGTTACCTGCAATGGGCCACTCATCCCGACAACCCACAGGTAATCGCGGTTCCGATTAAAAACGCAGAACTACTGCAAACCGGCATCTCCCAGCTTGGCCCCGATCAGTTCGTTACCTGGGATCGCTATGAAATACAACCTGGCGATACCCTCGGAGGTATTGCCAGGAAACTCGGTACCAGGGTTGATGTTTTGCAGACCGTGAATGAAATAAGTGGTTCACGAATAATTGCCGGTGATTCATTGTTGGTCCCCAGGACTACAGATTTATCACTTCTGGCCAATTTCAATCGGGGCAATCAAAGTGCTAGACGTATTTTGCCCACTCCGAATGTTTATCTAGTTCGCAATGGCGATAATCTCTGGACCATTGCCAGGCGATTTGACTTGAGATCTGCCGAAATCGCCCAGTGGAACAATATTAGTCTTAACTCCACTCTTCAGCCTGGACAGGAACTAAACCTCGAGTTCGCCTTATCTGAAACAGAAGCGCCTTCTACCGTGTCAGCTACGGATGGAGCAGAAGAGTACAGAGTACGGCGTGGTGACTCTATGCATGTGATAGCAAACAGATTTAGAATCGACTTGAGCGATTTGCTGAACTGGAATGAAATGCAGGCTGATGAACTGATTTTCCCCGGACAACTAATTCAAATAACCCCACCAGATAATAATTTAAACTAAAAAATGACTGACACTACACTTAACCCGGTTCGAGACGAAGCATTCTTCGGCCACCCAGCTGGACTATCAACCCTCTTTTTCACTGAAATGTGGGAGCGCATGAGTTATTACGGTATGCGCGCCCTGTTAGTGCTGTTTATGACCCTGAGCATTCAGGAGGGCGGTTTGGGAATTACCGTGGCTTCAGCAACTGCTATCTATGGTCTGTATACCGGCGCTGTTTACTTCATGGGCTTGCCAGGAGGTTGGATTGCAGATCGCTTAATCGGTGGTCAGCAGGCCGTCTGGTATGGCGGCATTATTATCATGTGCGGCCACATTCTGTTGGCGATCCCCAGTGATAGCACCTTTTTTATCGGTTTGATTTTTGTCGTTATGGGCACGGGTTTACTAAAGCCTAATATTGGCGCTCTGGTGGGACAACTCTATAGCCGAGAAGATAACCGCAGGGACGCTGGCTATGCCCTCTACTATATGGGCATAAACATCGGTTCAATCATCGGCTATATCGTGTGTGGCTGGTTGCAAGTAAATATGGGTTACCACTGGGCATTTGGGGCAGCTGCCATCGGCATGGGCGCTGGTTTAATACAATTCCGCCTCACCCTTCACAAGCTCGAGGGGGAAGGTGCGGAACCGACGCAGCCGTTATCCAGTCCGGGCAGAAAAAACAGCCAGCTTGCAGTCATGGGATTCCTCGCTGTGCTCGGTCTACTGACACTACTCATACTGATTGGCGCTGTTACGATTAATCCAGTTACCCTGGCACAGTATACTGCAATAACTATTACCGCTGTTTTCCTCGCTTACTATGCTGGCATGTTTGCCTTTGCCGAATTAAGCAGTAATGAGAAGAAATCATTGGGCGCCTTGTTTCTTGTTTGTGTTGCATCGACTTTTTTCTGGGCAGGCTTTGAACAGGCTGGATCATCGCTGAACCTTTTTGGTCGTGATTATACTGACCGCCTAATTGGTAGCTTCGAAATTCCTCCAGCCTGGTTCCAGTCAGCTAACTCAATCTTCATTGTAATTCTTTCGCCATTCTTCGCCGCGCTCTGGATTAATCTCGGAAAACGGCTGGTGAACCCAAATTACGGATTCAAATGCGCATTGGGCTTAATCATCATGGCCACAGGATTTATCGTCATGTTCTTCGCCGCTCAGGTGGCTGCATCAGGACTTTCTGCCGCGCCATACTGGTTAATTGCTACCTACTTTCTGCATACCGTTGGGGAGCTGTGCCTGAGTCCCGTAGCCCTGAGCGCTGTTAGTAAACTTTCTCCACGCAGATTTGCCGGTCAGATGATGGGCGTATTTACCCTAACTTATTCCATTGGGAATGTCGTAGCAGGCTTGGTAGCGGGTAATTTCGATCCGGAAAATATTCAGCAAATGCCGAACCTCTATCTTTATATTGCTTTCTTTACTATTGCAGCAGGTATTGTAATTGGATTGTTCGCAGTCAAGACCCGACATTGGGAATCGCTGATAAAAGAAGAAAGCTAGCAGTAATAAATTAAACAAGGAACAAATGTTATGGTTTTTCTCACAGGAAAACGTATTCTGGTTTTGGGCGTTGCCAGCAAACTATCAATTGCATCCGGTATCGCTGCAGCCATGCACCGAGAAGGGGCTGAGCTTGCCTTCACTTACCAAAACGAAAAACTAAAAGGCCGGGTTGAAGGCTTCGCTGAATCCTGGGGATCTAAGCTAGTCTTCCCATGTGATGTAACTGAAGACCAACAGATTGCTGATCTATTTTCCCAGTTAGGCGAAAGCTGGGATGGCCTGGACGGAATTATTCATTGTCTGGCTTTTGCCCCTGCGCATGAATTAGACGGTAATTTTGTTGATGTTACCACCCGGGAAGGGTTTCTCACTGCCCATGAAATCAGCTCTTACAGCTTTGTAGCACTGGCTCAGCAAGGGCGGGAATTAATGCGGGGAAGAAATGGCTCTCTCCTCACCTTAAGCTATCTGGGCGCCCTGCGCAGCCTGCCTAATTACAATGTAATGGGCCTGGCGAAGGCCAGCTTAGAAGCAAATGTGCGCTACATGGCATCGAGCCTTGGTCCTGAGGGCACCAGGGTTAATGGTATCTCTGCCGGGCCGATCAAAACCCTGGCCGCAGCCGGCATCAAGAGTTTCCGTAAGATGCTGGAACATAATGCCAGGCAAACCCCGCTACGCAGGAATGTGACTATTGATGAAGTAGGAAACGCAGCCGCTTTCCTTTGTTCTGACCTGGCATCTGGTATTAGCGGTGAAATCCTTTACGTCGATGGAGGGTTTAATACAACCGCAATGGGATCACTGAACGATTTAGAGTCTGAATAAATATTCAGACTCTAAAATACACTTTCTTCAAGGTTAGCTTCGATATCTGAATTTTCCCGCAGAGTATTCATATAGGCTTGGAATTCGCTGTTACCCAAATCTGCAGACGCTGACTCAACTAGCCCTTGCCGTTCTTCATCTGAATATGACGCTACCGATCCTTCATTCACCTGAGATAACTCGACCAGAACAAATGTACCATTAGGAAGTGTCAAGCTAGCACGTTCTGGACCGTCTTCTGGTCGCGGTAATGAGAATACCTGATTGACGATCTCGCTGTTAACAGTAAAAGCATTCCGTTCGATTCCTGTTTCTTCAATCCATTGCAGTTCATTTTCTGCGAGCAATTCTTCCAGACCCTCGCCAGTATCTGTCGCTGTAATTAATTGATCACCGATTTGCTGGACCGCTTCCCGTTCCATTTCGGTTCGTAAAATAACAGCAATTTCTGCTTGGACTTCTTCGATGGATGAAACAGACGCTTCCGTAAACTCCTGAACTCTGACAACAACCGATTGCGATTCGTTGATTTCGATTACATCACTGTTGTTCCCATCTATTAATACCTCATCGGAAAAAGCAGCATCGATAATATTTTGATTGGAAAAAATACCAGAGGCGCCTTGACGACCGAAAGCTTCACTTATGCGAATAGTTAAACCAAGCTCTTCGGAAATAGTCTCAAGGTCACCGGTTTCAAACGCGAGGTTTGACAGATCCTGCAATCGCTCAGCATAGATCAGCTCGACCTCAGAACTCTTCATGTCCCGCTCCAGCCTTTCCCGCACTTCTTCAAAAGGAGCGAAGACATTTTCCGCATCTTCCGTGAGCTTAACCAGGTGAACGCCGAATTCGGTGACAACAGGGGCTGAAACTTCATCCAGAGCTAAAACCTCAAGAGCTTCCTCGATCTCTGGCGGGAAGGCACTGCCGTCGGTATAACCGATATCACCACCCTCTTCTGCAGAAACAACATCGCTGGACAACTCCAAGGCCAGGGCTGCAAAATCTTCACCGTCGACAAGTCGTTGTTGCGTCGACGCGGCAAGCTCCAAAGCTTGTTCTTCAGTCAGGTCGAACCCAACCTCAAAAAGAATATGGGCTGCCCGTTTTTCTGACGAGCCCTCATATTCAGATCTTTCTGCTTCGTATTGCTCAAGCAGCTCAGCTTCGTCCACTTCGAGCTCCCGGGAAATTACATCTTTATCCAGGGTTACATATTCAGCGACGACAGTTTCTTCTTCTGTGAATTCTTCCGGGTTAGCATCATAATATTCGGCAATCGCTTCATCGCTGATTGCCGTGCCCAGAGTTCTGGTGCCAAGGGTCACTGACAGATAGCGGAAGTCCCTGGTTTGAGCAGTTAACTGAGCAAACCTGTCCAGTTCGGATTCAGTAAGAAAGTTTGAACCGGTAAATGCACTGGCAATTTGAGAAAGCAACATGCTTTGTGCCAGAGATTGTCGGTACATGGGGACATTCATGCCCTGGGCAGCCATGGTTCGGACTGCAAGA
Source organism: Gammaproteobacteria bacterium (assembly GCA_028818225.1). Classification (GTDB taxonomy): domain Bacteria; phylum Pseudomonadota; class Gammaproteobacteria; order Pseudomonadales; family Pseudohongiellaceae; genus UBA9145. The sequence continues at coordinate 23,220 of JAPPOG010000083.1, forward strand.
TCAGAATCGAAAACGCCATTTATTTGAAAACTCGGGGTTTCGAGTATATTTCGGTCGATACGGGCGCTGGAAACTGCCATGGAAGCGTCTAAGGCATGCTGGCGCAGCATGGTTTCATCAATTATCTGATTCAGGGCTATGGATTCGAGTAAGCCCTGGTCAATCCCATTAAGATTACCCCCTAATGAATTAACGAGGTTTTGGGTGCTCTGATCTAACTGAAGTTGTGAAATTTCTTCACCGTTCACTTCGGCGACTGGAGGTGACTGAATAAACCCACCAATAATCGATTCGACACCGAACAAGGCAAAGACTGCCACAATTAATCCAATAATAATCTTGGCGATTACGCCCTGCGAGTTATCTCTAATGTCCTGCAACATACTTCTTTACCGCCTAATGTATCGCGTTTTTTGCCTTAGTAACTTGATACCGTTATAAACGTAAAAAGGCGCATCATAGATGCGCCCTTAATTCCACGACCCGATGAGTAAGTAAAGTCCCTACTTTTCTCAGAGGGACAATCAACCCGACTCGTTAGCCTCTCATCGACTGCCAAGTCTGGCTGATTGCTCAGTACTCCAATCTATTTATTGTGTACTGAGTTTTTTAACTGAGGCAACTCAGTTTATGAATTCACTGAATCCTTGAGTGCTTTACCAGCTTTAAAGCTAGGCACACGTGCCGCTTTAATTTCGATTGGAGCACCTGTTTGGGGATTACGACCAGTACGCGCTGCTCTATTCTTAGTAGCAAAGGTACCAAAACCTACAAGTACAACCGGATCATCTTTCTTTAATGAATCCGTAATCGCATCAATCATTGCATCAATAGCACGGCCAGCAGCAGCTTTAGGAAGGTCCGCACTAGCAGCAACAGCATCAATTAGTTCTGATTTATTCACATTATCCCCTTTTATAAATAAAGTTGTTTTTATTTAAGATCGTTAAAATAATTCCGCAATTTGCTTCACTGATTTACCATTTCTGGCTCAGCTAGTGATGAGTTCTTCACGAAAATTTAATTAGAATTTTGACTCCTGAATTGGTTTATTTTCTTTACCTGAAAATGACGCTTACGCCCTGTAAGTCCAAATCTTTATACCAAGTGCCAGAAAGACCTGTCAACCGGAAACGCGCGTATTTAGTGGGTATTTATGTGTTTTTCATCACTACCCGGATCAATATCTTCCTGTTTGACTTCTTTCTTCTGTTTAGCCTTTTCTTCATCTTTCAAAGGTGTTGGTTGATATTGTAAAGCATGCTCTAAAACTTCATCGATCCAACGGACAGGAATCACCTCCAGATCAGCTTTAATATTGTCTGGAATTTCTGTTAAGTCTCTCTCGTTGTCGGCAGGAATGATGACTGTTTTAATGTTTCCGCGGTGTGCCGCCAACAGTTTTTCCTTTAGTCCACCTATTCGAAGCACCTGGCCACGCAAGGTAATTTCCCCGGTCATGGCGACATCCGCTCTTACCGGAATATTGGTAAGCACAGAAACCAATGCTGTACACATACCTACGCCAGCGCTGGGACCGTCTTTTGGCGTAGCGCCTTCCGGAACATGAATATGTAAATCATATTTTTCATGAAAGTTGGGATCAAGACCAAGGGCCTGTGCCCGACTTCTAACCACGGTGAAAGCCGCCTGAATCGATTCCTGCATGACATCACCGAGAGATCCCGTCTTGATGGTCTTGCCCTTACCTTCTACGGCAATTGCTTCGATGGTTAATAATTCACCACCAACCTGTGTCCAGGCCAGGCCATTAACCTGACCAATCTTGTTTTCTTCTTCAGCCTTTCCATAGTCAAACTTCTGCACACCTGAGTAATTTTCGAGCATGTCAGAGGAGAGATGAACCAATTTTTTGCCTTGTTCCTTTTTGGACAACGCACTTTCCTTGACTACTTTTCGGCAGATTTTGGCGATCTCTCGTTCCAGTCCGCGCACACCAGCTTCCCGAGTGTAGTAACGAATCAAGTCCCTGATTGGCTCCTCCGTGATCACCAGTTCACCTTCCTTAAGACCGTTGTTTTTCATCTGCTTAGGAACGAGATAGCGTTCGGCAATATTCACCTTCTCATCTTCCGTATACCCGGGGATTCGAATAACTTCCATACGATCGAGTAACGGTTCAGGGATATTCATGCTGTTGGAGGTGCACACAAACATCACTTCGGACAGATCGTAATCAACTTCCAGGTAGTGATCATTAAAACTATTGTTTTGTTCCGGGTCTAAAACTTCCAGCAAAGCTGACGCTGGATCACCACGGTGATCCATTCCCATCTTGTCAATTTCATCTAACAGAAATAGCGGATTACGCACCCCTACCTTTGAAAGCTTCTGTAATAATTTGCCTGGCAAGGAGCCTATATAGGTCCGACGGTGGCCACGGATCTCTGCTTCGTCCCTGACTCCACCAAGGGCCATACGAATAAACTTGCGATTTGTGGCACGAGCAATAGATTCACCCAGGGAAGTCTTACCGACACCCGGTGGCCCCACCAGACACAATATGGGGCCTTTCAATTTTTTGACTCGCTTCTGGACAGCGAGGTATTCAAGAATTCGCTCTTTAACTTCTTTAAGCCCGTAATGATCGTTTTCAAGGATATCTTCGGCCTTGCTCAAATCCATCCGAACCTTGGAGCGCTTTTTCCAGGGGATATTAATCATCCAGTCAAGGTAGGTGCGCACAACTGAAGCTTCCGATGACATCGGCGACATTAGCTTGAGCTTATTCAATTCTGACAATGCTTTTTCTTTCGCATCTTTAGGCATGCCAGCATCATCGATTTTTTGCTTCAACTCTTCAGCTTCATTGGGCACATCTTCCAGCTCGCCCATTTCCTTCTGAATCGCCTTCATCTGTTCATTCAGATAGTACTCGCGCTGGCTTTTTTCCATTTGCTTCTTGACCCGACCGCGAATGCGCTTCTCAACCTGGAACAAATCAATCTCAGACTCAATCAGGGCCATCAAGTGCTCGATTCGCGATTGCAAGCCAGCAAGCTCAAGCAGATTTTGTTTTTCCTGCAGCTGCAAGGACAAATGAGAAGCAATAGTGTCCACCAATCGACCCGGCTCATCGATACTGGAAATAGATGTCATGACTTCTGGGGGAATCTTCTTGCTGAGCTGGACATATTGGTCGAACTGAGAAAGCAGAGATCTTATTAATAGCGACGATTCTTTTTCCGGGATTTCCTCAGGCGCCAGCAAATTGGTCTCAGCCTTGAAATAATCAGATTCAAAAATAACATGCCTGATTTTGGCTCGATCCAATCCTTCAACCAGCACTTTGACGGTGCCGTCCGGCAAGCGTATTAATTGCAAAATCGTGGCAACCGTACCGATGGTGAATAAATCGTCTACGCCTGGCTCATCTTCCGAGGCGTTCTTTTGCGCTACCAGCAAGACTTGCTTATCGCTTGCCATTGCAATTTCAAGCGCCTTGATAGACTTGGGGCGCCCGACGAATAAGGGTTGCACTATCTGAGGGTAAACCACTACATCTCGTAGTGGTAAAAGTGGAAAAGTGGTATTACTTTCTGCGTCCGCGGGCATGCCTAAGTCTCTTTCGGTTGCATTCAACCATTACTTGTATAAATAGTGCCCGGCCCATGAAAATCAAGACCTCAAGCCAAAAAAAAGACTATTCGTCGACAGCGGATTTGCTCTGCTGCTCTAAATTCTCATACATAAGTAATGGTTCTGATTCACCTTCGATCACTGCCGCATCGATAATGACTTTGCTGACGCTTTCCAACGAAGGGATTTTGTACATCGTATCCAGCAGCACCGCTTCCATGATGGATCTCAGGCCTCGGGCTCCGGTTTTGCGCTCCCGTGCTTTCTTCGCTATTGCGCGCAAGGCATCGTCACGGAATTGAATTTCCACCTCTTCCATCTCGAAGAGTTTGGAATACTGTTTAGTCAGTGAATTTTTGGGCTCACGAATGATTCTCACCAGTGCGTCAAGATCAAGCTCGTCGAGGGTTGCAATCATTGGCAGGCGACCAACAAATTCTGGAATTAAGCCATATTTCACCAGGTCTTCAGGCTCCACATCTCGCAGGGTTTCACCGACTTTCTGATCATTTTCCTGGGAGCGAACTTCCGCTGTAAAGCCGATCCCGCTCTTCTCGGAACGATCACGAATAATCTTATCGAGGCCGGCAAACGCGCCGCCACAGATAAACAGGATATTTGAAGTATCAACCTGGAGAAATTCTTGCTGGGGATGTTTGCGACCGCCTTGTGGCGGAACCGAAGCAATAGTGCCTTCGATTAACTTCAACAGGGCTTGCTGCACCCCTTCCCCGGATACATCCCTGGTAATGGAAGGATTATCCGATTTGCGCGAAATCTTATCGATCTCATCGATATAAACGATACCAATTTGCGCTTTTTCAACATCGTAATCGCATTTCTGCAGTAATTTCTGAATGATATTTTCGACGTCTTCGCCTACGTAGCCTGCTTCCGTAAGAGTGGTAGCATCGGCAATGGTAAATGGAACATCCAACAAGCGCGCCAGCGTCTCCGCCAGCAGGGTCTTGCCGGTTCCCGTTGGCCCCACCATCAGGATATTGCTCTTACTCAGCTCAACATCACCATTAATGGCCTTGTCATAGTTCAGACGTTTGTAATGGTTATAAACTGCCACGGAAAGCACTTTCTTGGCACTTTCCTGGCCAATGACATATTCATCCAGGGTATTTTTGATTTCTTCAGGAATTGGTAGCTTGCGGGTCGTGGTTTCCGACTCCTTTTCCTGGATTTCTTCTCGAATAATGTCATTACACAGGTCGACACATTCATCGCAGACAAATACTGAAGGACCGGCAATTAACTTGCGGACTTCGTGCTGGCTTTTCCCGCAAAAAGAGCAGTACAGCAGCTTGCCGTTGTCGTCGCCTTTGTTATATCGATCGTCTGACATCTTGCTAAGTTAGTTCTTTAGGTTTTCTCTGTATCTTCCAATGTGTGCAGGGATTTATCTACCCGACTAAGCCAATTCGTTGCGAAGCCGCAATTTCCCTGCTCTACAGCCAATTAAAATGAAGGCATTAGCCCGTAAATGCAAGGGAAACCTGCGCAATTAGTCGGTTTCAGCCTCACCACTCCCCTTATTATCTACTCTTCGCTCAATTACTTTATCCACCAAACCATATTCCAGGGCTTCTTTCGCACTCATGAAATTATCACGTTCAGTATCCCTGGCGATGGTTTCCTCGGATTGACCGGTATGCTCAGCAAGTAAAATATTAAGTTGTTTCCTTAACTTAATGATTTCATTGGCTTGTATCTCTATATCCGACGCCTGTCCCTGGGCCCCGCCACTGGGTTGGTGAATCATCATTCTGGAGTGAGGTAGGGCCAGTCTTTTGCCCTTGGCGCCGCCGGCCAGCAGCATGGCACCCATACTGGCAGCCTGGCCAATGCACATAGTGCTCACGTCTGGCTGGATAAACTGCATGGTGTCATAGATCGATAAACCCGCAGTCACTGAGCCTCCTGGGGAGTTAATGTACAAATGGATATCCTTATCGGGATTTTCCGACTCAAGGAAGAGCAGCTGGGCTACAATCAGGTTTGCCATGTGGTCTTCGACAACACCCGTCATAAAGATTACCCGATCTTTCAATAATCGCGAGTAGATGTCATAAGACCGTTCACCCCGCGCAGTCTGTTCTACAACTATGGGTACCAAAGCTGCACTTGGTGGTTGGGTATTTGGCATAAACAGGTGTTCCTTTATAAAAAGCGTTGTAAGTGGCTTCCGCATGCACATTTTTCAAGGGTAGACGGCAGCACGACAGGGTCAGGCAAAGCTAAGCCATTGCTGATGAACTAGCTTTCCTCTTGGGTAGCCTCGGCATCTGCTGCGCGGGGCTCCGGTTTAATGACTTCTTGATAACTAACCTGCTTATCGGTAACCGCGGCTTCTTCTATTATGTAGTCAAAAACCTGATCTTCAATGACCGTGGACTCAATTGAGGCAAGCTGCTCCTTGTTGCCGTAGTACCAGTTGATCACATCCTCCGGTGATTCGTAGGTCGCAGCGAGCTCCTCAACCTGCGCGCGCACTTTGGCAGGGTCTGCCTGGATATTTTTTTCTTTAATGACCTCGCCCAAGACCAGCCCGAGAACTACTCTTCTATTGGCTTGCTCCTTAAACAAATCATCAGGCAACATGGAAGGGTCTGCGCCCTGACCGCCCCCCATTTGCTGCATCGCCTGCACTTTTAACTGATCGATTTCTGCACTGACCAGTGCTGCTGGAACCCCAACATCGACAATATCGATTAAGGCGTCCATGACTTTATTTTTGACCTTGTTGCGGCTCGCGGTTTTCATTTCGCGCTTCATGTTGTTGGAAACTTCTGCGCGGAACGCTTCTTCGCCGCCTTCTTCTACACCAAAGCTTTTGTAGAATGTTTCATTAACTTCCGGTAAGGCCTGCTCGCTTACGGAGTTCAGGGTAATATCAAATTCCACGGATTGACCGGCAAGATCCTCACTGTGATATTCCTCTGGAAATGTCAGCGGTATAGTAAATGCTTCGCCCGCTTTTTTACCAACAATGCCAGCTTCAAAACCAGGAATCATTCGCTCGGAACCCAACACTAAATTTGTACCCTGGGCGGCGCCACCTTCAAATTCTTCGCCGCCTTTCTTGCCCAGATAATCGATATTAACCATGTCTTTATCGGCCGCTTCCCGCTCAACAACTTCCCAGGTCTGTCTTTGCTCCCGCAGGGTCTCTACCATCTCATCGATGTCTTTATCTGTGACCTCGGCGCTTAAGCGATCGATTTTGATCTTGGAAAAATCCGGCAACGCAATCTCTGGATATACTTCAAACGTGGCAACAAATTCGAGGTCATTACCTTCCTCGATATTAGTAGGCTCGATCTTGGGCTGACCAGCAGGCTTCAAACTTTCTTGATTGAGTGCATCGTAGTAAGTGCGACTCATCAATTCATTAATAACTTCTGCACGCACACCTTTTCCAAATTTGCTTTTCACCACTTTAAAAGGCACTTTCCCTTTGCGAAAACCTTTTAGCTGAATGGTCTTGGTCGCTTCCTGCAATCGCTCATTAACGGCGGAATCCACCTGTCCGCCAGGCACAGCGATGGTCATTTTTCGTTCTAATCCTTCAGTAGTTTCAACTGAAACCTGCATGTATTACCTCTTTAGCTCATGAATTAAATTCACGCTGTTTACAAAATCGCAGTTGCAGAGTGAATTATAAAGACAAAACGACTCGAAGCCTTGGATGACACGCCAAACTTTAGACTCTATTTGTCAGTTAATTCAATAAGTTATCTAAAATTAGACTGCTCGCGAAGTGCGCGATTTTCCCATATAGATAGGCCAACTGCAATCTGCAAAGCCACGCAAAATATAAGGGTATCCGACGCTGAAAACCCGCATACTTTTTATAAGCGATTGAGTAGGAGAAGCTGCTTAACCTAAACTCAAGCTTCCTACTAGCCATGGACTCGCATTAACGCATGATTTCCAAAAACTTAAATTTGTATGCAGTCATTCTGGCGGGTGGCAAAGGATCCAGAATGGGAGATCAGGATAAACCCTTGCTTGAACTCAATAACACTCCGCTCATCGAATGGGGATTACAGCGAATAAAAGACCAGGTAGCCAGAGTTGTAATTAGCGTTAATCACAATAGGGAAAAGTATGAATATTTAAACCTGGATCTGGTTGGTGACGAATTTGAAAAATATCAGGGACCATTAGTAGGCATAGTCAGCGCAATGGAATGGATCATTGCAAAAGAAGAAACGCCCACTGCCCTGTTGTGTATCCCTGCTGATGTGCCATTCTTTCCGAATAATTTAGTCTCTGTGCTTTGGGATGAATTTACTCACAATTCCTGCGATGTCATCTGGTGTCAATGCGAAAAACAAATACAACCCCTGTTCTCAATCTGGTCTCTCAACTGTAAAGACAAACTGCAAGAGGCTCTGAGTAAAGGTTTGTTTGGGCCGAAATTGGTTATGCCTTTCGTATCCAATCATCTGATAACGATAGAGCCAGATTCCGACCTCGATTTTTTAAATATTAATGACCGAGAGACGCTTGAATCTGTACAAGAAATGATCAAATCGAGCTGATTTTTACATTTTTGTTGCAGATAAAAATTCCGCAGAAAATTTTTCGATTATTAAGAATCATTCCTATCTGCTTGTTTCAACGCAAAAAATCAAAGGCCCACGAATTTTCAAAATAAGCTGTATGTTGGTGATTCACCTAAGAAAATTAATGTGGCTAAAAGCTGCACAAAATTAGCAAAATTTATACCGTGGCATACATTTTGCGCTATTCAAAAAGCCTGAGGCTACGTTTATTGTGCCCATACTCGTTAGCTTAAGGTTACCTGCCGGCAATTGCCGGGGCTAAGTTGATTAGCAGTAGCCTTAAGCTAGCGGAGACCATCGATATGGACGCTCGTTATGAGGGCCATTTACTACACAAAAAACGATGTCTGAATCTCGCCACCAAGACCACCTCAACACCGCCACTCCCGCTCGTAGCGACCGCGTATACAGCCAACAAAATCTCTGGTATTTCAGAACCCGTGAAGGTGAGGAAATCGGACCCTTTCGTTATCGTTCTGAAGCGGAAAGCAACCTCGACCGGTTTATAGCGCGACTTAAAGAAAAACTCCAACATAGCTGATAACTCTTACACGCCCAGCTCATCGCTTATACTGGCTCCATCAGTAGGCTTGCTGTTCCCATTAAATTAGAGGGATTGCACTACCCCTTATTCCAGTGCTGCGTTAAACTCGCGATAGCTCGCCGCACTGACACAACTCTGACATGAACTCATTCGCCAATAATCAACGCACTATTACCATTGCCTATGGCCCCGGCTATGCGAATGCGGCCGTCTGGAATGATCTGCAATCGAAGCTGGTTATTCCTACAGAGATATTGTCTATTACTGCTGCTCAACGGTATAACCCCGCACTGATCCTACTCGATCATCACTTGCTTCGGGAAATGGACCATAAGCAGTGGGTAGAGCAGTTTCCTGACGCAATTATCCTGGCCGCCGAGTCCATGTAAATCGACGCAGATCTGATTCTCACAAATAATCTGCCTTACCGTCAGACTATGAAGCTGATAGAGATGGCCTGTTATCAATGGGTATTGAAAAGTGAAAAGACCGATAGAGCCACGCGACGAGACACTAGCTTCAGATATTTAAACAAACTCGCAGATATCAGTATCTCCCTGTCGGCAGAAGATGACCTGATGACGCTACTGACCAAAATCCTCACGGAAGGTCAGAACATTGCATGCTGTGACGCAGCCTTTCTCTACCTGATAAATGATATCAATGATCACGAGCGAGAACTGGTTTTCAAGCTAACCCAAAATGATTCGCTCGATTTGCCGTTTGAAGAAATGCGTTTTCCGATGGATGAATCATCTGTTGCTGGCGCCGGCCCAAACTTGTTGGAAAACCTTGATCCAGATGCATCCTTTGCGACAGTTGCTTCCGGGGCCGATCTCAGTGGTAATCTTGGCGGTTACTTTACCGGCAGCGCCACCAGTACAGGTAGTAATGGCGCTGTGGCATTGGGCTTTGAGCTGCAAGTAACAAGCTCGGCAGCTGCCGACAGCTATCAGCATGTCTTGTACGGAACTGTCGCTGTCAACGCAAATGGTGCTCAGCAAGTTGCCGCTTCTACACCTGATGCAACGATCGAAACTCAGAATATATCTTGGGGATCATGGGACAACCCAATTGAAGATAACTGGGTAGTCGTTAACGAAGGTTCAGGGGAGCAGGTTGAGCTGCAAAATTCCGGCTATGAAGCCAACGTGACTCCCACTCCAGTTGCCAACTTACAGGGCTCAGCTTCCTATGGTACTACCCTCGCCTCCTCTTTTATTGGTAGCGGCAGCGCGGGCAACGTTACGCGAGTTATTGCTGGCCTCGATGTGGACTTTAATAACGGACTCATCAGCAACGGAAATTTACAAGTGCAGGTTGCGGGATCGCAAGCATGGGACATCGACTTTGCTGGCATGGTTAACAATGGCATAGTCGATCTTAACGCCCTGGGTGGCACCTTGTCTGACCCAGGCGGACTCATCAGTAACTCTATCGAGGCCAATCTTGGTGGTGTATTTACTGGCATAAATGCCGAAGCATTTGTCGGTGGGTTCGATTTAATCGACCAACTCAATCAGTTTAATCACGTAAACGGCATCTTTACGATCGAAAAGTAAATCACAGTCAAGTTAAAAAAAGGGCCAGATGGCCCCTTTTTATTATTCTGGTCATCCTTATTCCTTTTTCTCGAAGTCGAGTGACACTGAATTTATACAATAGCGTAATCCTGACTCCGGTGGCCCGTCCGGGAAAACATGACCCAAATGTGAGTCGCATTTACTGCAGATTACCTCGGTTCTAATCATACCAAGAGAAGTGTCAGGTATTTCAGTGACGCATTCCGAGTTTGCAGGCTGATAAAAACTGGGCCAGCCAGAGCCTGAATCGTATTTATTCTCTGAGGAAAACAAGGGCTCACCGCATGCTCCGCAGCTATACATACCGGTATCTTTGTGGTCGTTGAATTTGCCCGTAAACGCTCTTTCCGTGCCCTTTTCACGCAAAACATAGTAGCTTTCCGCATCCAGCTCCCGACGCCACTCCTCCTCGGACTTGCCTGGTTTTGCGGAAGGATTATTTTCATCTGACATGGCGACTCCTTATCGATAATATGTTTTCTAGGTATGTACTGTAACTTCCTGTATAATATGGAAGTTTTCTTGCCAGATGCATTCTGGGCTTTATATTTTACCAAATTGGATTTTGAGTTACATCGAAGCGCAATCGGCCGACTACACTGAAATGGCACAAATCGAAGCACTTACAGAGATGTCTATAGACAGTATCGAGCAATCGGACAAACTGAGTAATGTCTGTTATGACATTCGTGGTCCGGTGCTGGAAGAAGCCAAACGGCTGGAAGAAGAAGGTCACCAGATTCTTAAGCTGAACATTGGAAACCCGGCGCCTTTTGGCTTCAATGCGCCAGACGAAATTCTCTATGATGTTATCCATAACCTGTCCGCAGCCCAGGGTTATAGTGATTCAAAGGGTCTGTATTCAGCCAGAAAAGCCATTATGCAGGAGAGCCAGCGTCTCAATATCCCTAATGTGGAGATCGATGACATCTACCTGGGCAACGGTGTAAGTGAATTAATCACCATGGCCATGCAAGCATTGATTAATAACGGTGATGAAGTTCTGATACCCGCACCTGATTACCCTCTATGGACCGCTTCTGTCAGCCTGGCTGGCGGTAACCCAGTTCATTATGTCTGTGATGAAAGCGCCGACTGGTTTCCTTCTGTTGCCGATATCGAATCCAAGGTAAATGCAAGGACCCGGGCAATAGTCATCATCAATCCGAATAATCCTACTGGTGCGGTTTATAGCCGCGAGATCTTACTGGAACTGATTGGTCTGGCTCGCAAACACAAGCTCATCATTTTTGCCGATGAAATTTATAGCAAGATTATCTACGACGATGCCGAATTTATTCCCATCGCATCTCTTAGTGACGATATATTTACCGTTAGCTTTAATGGTCTTTCTAAATCTTACCGTCTGGCCGGATTCAGATCAGGCTGGATGGTTCTGAGCGGCCCCAAACATCTTGCAACAAGCTATATAGAAGGCCTGGAAATTCTCACTAATATGCGTCTATGCGCCAATGTGCCCGCTCAATATGCAGTGCAAACTGCTCTGGGCGGCTATCAAAGCATTAAGGAACTGATACTTCCCGGCGGCCGGTTAAAGCAGCAAAGAGATGCAACCTGGGATTTACTCAATGCAATTCCAGGTGTCAGTTGTGTGAAACCAATGGGAGCTATCTACTTGTTCCCACGCCTTGATCCGGATATTTACAAGATTGATGACGATGTTAAATTAATACTGGACATTCTCGAGCAGGAAAAGATTCTTTTGGTACAGGGCAGTGCTTTTAACATCAAAGACACGCAACATTTTCGAATTGTCTTCCTACCCAGGGAAGACGAACTGCAAAAAGCAATAGCACAAATTGGTAATGTGTTGACGCAATATCAAAATTAATGCACCGGATTAATTGCTACCCCCAGTTGATTGAGGACTTCTCCTTCAAAGCCACCAAATAAGGCTTGCGAAGCTGAAAACGATTTATATTCCCGTCTGTCAAGCAGCTGCTTACGCGCCTGATCGAAATAATCCTCTGTGCTACCCCTGGCAACTGCTCGTTTAAATTCGGCGCTTTGTTTGGCTATGGAGAAATTACATTGCAAAAGCGGTACCAGGCTACTAGCAGTTGCAGTAAAGCTGCCTGATGCTGGGAACGCATTCTCAGTCTGGCAAATTTTATCATTTTCAAGATTGAAATAATCGATAAATACCTTTCTTAAACAATTAACTGCCTCATATTTAGATTCCTGCGAATAACCAGCAATATGAGGAGTAGCAATAGTAGCTTTGGCAACCAGGTCAATTGATACCGCGGGCTCATTTTCCCAGACATCAAAAACCAGTTTAAATTCCTCATGCTGTATTTTTTTCTTCAGGACTGCTTGTTCATCAACTACACCACCTCTGCAGGTATTAATTAACAAGGCGTTTTTCTTCATGCTCGATAGAAAATTCGAATCGATAAGTTTCCTGGTTGGATATTTTCCATCAATAGTAAGGGGAGTATGAACAGTTACGATATCGCAATGCGTTAGTTCCTCCAGATCCGAGAAATCGGTTGGTTCATGTTGCAAATCCTGAACAGGAGGATCGCAAATTTTTACATTTGCACCCAGGTATGCAAGTTTATGGGCCAGACTTTTACCAATAAAACCGTATCCAACAACGCCAATGCTCAGCTCATTAAATACCTGTGCTTGCAAATAACCGAGTTCACCTAGCGCTGCAAAACAATAGTCAACCACTGCATTGGCATTCGTGCCCTTTGCATCACAAAAATGTATGCCACGCTCTTGGAGAAGTTTTATGTCCACATGATCTGTGCCGCTGGTGGCGGTACCGACGAATTGCAGGGAGCTATTGGACAACAGTTCTTTGTTTACGTTGGTTACTGATCTGATCAGGAGTGCATCGGCACCAGCGAGGTCAGCGTGACTTAATTCCCGGCCCGGCACCAACGTTAGCTTACCCAGATCACCAAATAACTCGGTTATGCGATAAAGATCTGCATCTGCAACTATTTTCATGAATTGGCTTGTCTATTGTGAAGTTAGGCTATTAGCCAGATTTAGCAGTCGTTTCCTATCTGATTCGCGGAAACGATATTGGCTCAGAAAATCGACAAGACTATCCTTGTCCGGCTCACCTAATTGCAAATGACATGTGGATGCCTGAGCGAATTGTTCCTCGCTATCAGTTATCTGGCAAACAATAGTGGCTAACTCTTTACTCAATGCTGCCAGTGCTCTGTTATCTGCCAAGGCTTGCGCCAGACCTTTTGCTCCCCTTACCCCCAGTTCTGGAATCTTTTCGAGGTTAGCGTATATCTCGTCCATATCACGGTATTCCTGTAACAGTGCTTTGGCCTTTACTGGGCCAACCCCTGGCACACCGGAAATACAATCCACCGAATCACCTATTAAGCCCAGATAGTCAGGAAACTGACGCGGGTGAACACCAAATTCATCGACGATATCACCGACATAGCGTCTTTTATTACCGCTATAATCCCATAGACAGTCATGCTCAGATGCCAATATCTGCGCGAGATCCTTGTCTTTTGACACAATGGTTACTTGTGTCGACGGATCAGCTTCGCGTGTCGATTGCGCTAGTGTGCCGATGATGTCATCAGCCTCGTACACCTTGCTGGCAAAAGAACTTAAACCGAGAATCGAACAAATTTCTCCGCAGCCTTTTAGTTGCATTTCGAGATTTTCGTCGGGCAGCTCTCTGTTGGATTTGTATTCAGGGCAGAGTTCATGACGAAAGCCGCAGAACAGACTCTCGTCATGGGCAACTGCCAGATATTTCGGTTTGGTTCGTCGCACAAATTGCAACAAAAATTGAGTAAACCCATACAGAGCGCTTAACTCTTCGCCATGTTCGTCATAGCACTCCACGAAGGGAGAAAAGTGCGCCTGAAATATGTAGATTGAGGCGTCGACTAAATAGACTTGTGGATTTTCATTTACCATCTGGCGAGTTTAATTCTTGCTTCTTCTTTATGTGGTAGACATAGAGATCCCCTTCCTGATTCTGGGACATTAGATCATGCCCAAGGTACATACAGAACTTGGGGACGTCCCTGGTGGTGGAAGGATCCGTTGCAACAAGGCGCAATATCTGTCCGGCTCCGATGTCCCTTATCTTATTATGCAGGAGCATTACCGGCTCTGGGCAATAGAGCCCCCTGGCGTCCAGCTCGATAGCTGTTGCCGTCCCGTTAGATTCATTGAGGTCTTTGGACATGACGCAATATAACTAATTGGTAATTGTGTGCTGCAGACCGCAGCAGGATACTATCTATCTATCTGCTAGTCGAACACAGGCTCTTAAAAGCTCGGTAGTTAATTTACTGAATTGCGTAGCCACATATGCAGCATGATTAACTGCGAAGCCAAACAGAGTTTTCATTGGAATGTGGCTGCTTTACGGCAGGGAAAAGAAAGCCATGGACAGATATACTGCCGATTAAATCCTAGCTCGCTCTTACCAGATTACAGCTCTGGCTTTCGTCATCAAAAAATATCTTCACTTCGCCCGCAGCCAGTTGTCGCATTACCTGCTCTATTTTTTCGTCCATTGAATACTCCCGCGCCCCATACTCGGTACCTTCCCGCGAAATAAACTCCTCGATAACTCCTGTTAGCGCCTCTGCTGAGAGTTCTGTATAGGGTATTTCCAAAACTGTATGCCTTTTATTACGAAGCTGGTTGCAATTTATAAGGCAGGCTCTACCCTTCGAAAAACCAGTAATTAGCCAACTGCCTGCAGTGTTGCCTGTTATTTATAGTAGCAGGTTCAGGGATTTGAATAGATTACTGTCAATGCGAAACATATAACTCAGGAACATTTTTTTAAAATCTATTGCTTAAACCCTTTTCGCCTGCGCCCCACTTACCGGAATAACAGGCATGACCGAAACCTGCTTGCCGTTTGAATAAATGCAATGCCAGGCCATTTCCAAAGCGTCCAGCCAGCAAGCTTTTACCTTATAGAACTTTATACAGCAAATGAAACACGGGTGTAGTAGGGCGCGAGATGTCGGATCTGTCAGACTAGCTCTACTACGTCCAGTTGCAGCTCACCGCTACTAGCTTTGCGTAATTCCTGGAAAGGAAACTGGCTGATATCTGCCAACTGCGACAGGGAAACATTAGCGATGCTGCGGAAGATGGTTTCAATTCTTCCCGGATTGCTCTTCTCCCATTCCTGCAGCATTGCTTTTATAGCCTGCCTTTGGAGATTATCCTGACTGCCGCACAGATTGCAGGGAATAATAGGAAAATCCATTAGTTCCGCATAGCGACTTATTTCACTTTCCTTGCAATAGGCCAGCGGCCTGATTACGACATTGCGCTTATCATCGCTGAGTAACTTTGGCGGCATGGCCTTGAGCTTACCGCCATAAAACATGTTCAGAAATAGAGTTTCCACGATATCTTCGCGGTGATGACCCAAGGCAATTTTATCAGCGCCGATAGAATCCGCGTAGTTGTACAAAATCCCCCTTCTCAGACGCGAACAAAGCCCGCAGTAAGTTTTACCCTCTGCTACTTTGTCAGTCACGATGGAATAGGTATCTTGTTGCAGAATTTTGTAATCGATATTAATGGAATCAAGATAATCGGGTAGAACTTCCTCGGGAAATCCTGGCTGCTTTTGATCAAGATTTACCGCATGAATTTTGAATTCGATTGGCGCATGTTTTTGTAAATTTCTCAAGATATCTAACAGCGTGTACGAGTCCTTTCCACCAGACAGGCAGACCATTACCAGATCGCCATCTTCGATCATAATAAAGTCAGCAATTGCATGACCCACGTCCCGGCGCAGGTTTTTCCTGCTGCGGTTTAGTATTAATTGATCTGATTGTGTTTTCATCGTCTGAGATTATGCGGCCTTAAACCCGCTCAAATACTGTCGCTATACCTTGACCCAAGCCAATACACATGGTGGCGAGCCCCAGTGTTACATCCTGTGCTTCCATATTATTCAAGAGAGTTGTCGCGATGCGCGTGCCCGAGCATCCCAGTGGATGGCCCAGCGCTATGGCGCCACCTCTGAGATTCACCTTATCATCTACTACATCCATGAGGTTTAAATCTTTCAATACCGGCAGGGACTGCGCAGCAAAAGCTTCATTCAGCTCGACACATTCAATGTCAGCAATAGACAAACCGGCTTTTTTAAGTGCTTTTTGACTGGCAGGTACCGGTCCATACCCCATGATGGATGGATCTACTCCGGCATAGGCCATGGATTTCACTCGCGCGCGAATTTTTAAATTCAATGACTGAGCTTTTTCCGCCGACATCATGAGCATTGCCGAGGCACCATCAGAAATCTGAGAGGAGGTGCCTGCCGTTACCGTGCCGTTGGCCGGATCAAATACCGGTCGTAACTGTGCCAACCCTTCCCTATTGGTATCAGGTCTAATGGTTTCGTCTTGTTGGATTAAAGACTTGAAGCCATCAGCATTGTGACCTTCAATCGGCACAATTTCGTTATCGAATCCACCACTGACTCTGGCCTGTTCAGCAAGACTGTGGGAACGCACAGCGAATTCGTCCTGCTGCTCTCGGCCTATCCCATGCATCTTTGATAAGACTTCAGCGGTTACCCCCATCATCCAGGCGGCCTTGGCAATATGCCTGGAAGCGCGAGGATTCGGATCGATTCCATGGGTCATTCCTACATGACCCATGTGCTCTACACCACCCACCAGAAACTGATCGCCATTATCACTCTGGATAGCGGTTGCAGCAGTATGCAAGGCAGACATGGAAGATCCGCATAATCGATTTACTGTTTGCGCGCATGTTGAATGGGGCAAGACTGACATAAGGGCTGCATTGCGGGCGACGTTCCAACCCTGTTCCAGTGTTTGATTCACACATCCCCAAATAACATCCTCCGTCTCATGCGGCGAGACGCCTTCATTGCGCTCGAACAAAGCATTGATCAGGCGCGCCGATAATTCTTCCGCCCTCACATTCCTGAAAGCTCCCCCTTTAGATCTGGCCATGGGAGTTCTGATTCCATCTACGATTACTGCGTCTCTCGCATTTAAAGTCATTTGTTATCTCCCTAAGCGTAATAGGATTCGCCTGCGGCGCCCTTTTCTCTCATATTTTCTGTTGGTGTATACAGCTCCCCGAGCTCGGCATATTTTCCAGCGATCTGGCAAAAGTTAGCCACACCCAGACTGTCGACATAGCGCAAGGCACCCCCACGGAACGGCGGGAAGCCCAGTCCCAGCACCAGCCCCATATCGGCCTCAATCGCTGTGGCAACGATATTATCTTCCAGGCAACGCGCAGTCTCGATACACATAGCCACCATCATGCGCTCGACAATTTCCTCATCGCTAAAATCGCGTGCAGCTGGCTGCATAGAACTTACCAGGGCATTAATATCTGGATTGGGCAATTTACGCGGTTTTCCCTTTTTATCAGGCTCGTATAAGTAGAAGCCCTTTCCGGTTTTCTGACCGAGATCTTTCTGCCCATAGAGCTTGTCGATGGCACTGTCAAAATCAAGACTCATTCTTGGAAAACCGGCAGCCATTACATCCTGGCAATGCACTGCAGTATCAACCCCTATGACATCCAATAGATAGGCCGGGCCCATTGGCCAGCCAAACCGCTCCATTGCTTTATCAATTTGCCTAAAGTCAGCTCCGTCATGAATCAACCTGGAAAACGCACCAAAGTAAGGGAACAAGATCCGGTTTACGAGAAACCCAGGGCAGTTATTCACCACGATAGGCGTCTTGCCCATTTTCTTTGCGTAGGCCACGGTTGTTGCCACCGTAGATTCACTGGTTTTTTCTCCTTTGATCACTTCCACCAGGGGCATCACTGGAACCGGATTAAAAAAGTGCATGCCGCAAAAGTTTTCTGGCCGCTTCAGTGCCATCGCTAATTCGTCAATGGAAATCGTTGAAGTATTTGAGGCGATGATGGTGTTTTCGTCAACGAGAGATTCAAGTTCCGCAAGAACCGACTGTTTAATACCTGTATTTTCGACAATCGCTTCAACAATGATATCGGCTTGTTCAAAGCCATCGTACTCGAGCGTTGGCGTAATATCGGACAGAATTGAAACCATTTTGCCGGCATCGATTCTGCCTCTCGCCATTTGCTTACCCAATAACTTCTTCGCTTCATTCATACCCAGGTCGATACCTTCCTGAGCAATGTCTTTCATTATTATTGGCGTACCTTTCAGCGCCGACTGATAGGCAATGCCCCCGCCCATGATTCCGGCACCCAAGACACCGGCAAACTTTACCTCTTTGGCCTTAGCCAGCTGTTTCTTTGCCGCCCCTGCCAGAAATTGGTCATTCAGAAACATCTGTACAAGATTTGCAGCGACGTCTGTCTTTGCCAGTTTTACAAAAGCCTTATGCTCAACTTCCAGCGCTCCTGCTCTATCTGATGAGGATGCGTCCTGCATAACCTGAACTGCTGTTATAGGAGCTGGATAGTTTGGTCCTGCCTGGGCAGCAACCAGACCCTTAGCTGTTTCAAAAGCAACATTTAATTCGATAGGGGATAGTGTGAGGGGCGAGTTTTTGGCTGCCCTGAGTTTCTGGTAGTCAAGTCTGCCGTCATTACATTGGGCGATAAGGTCTTCACAGGCGGGGATTAACTTGTCTTCTTCAACAATAGCGTCCAGGCCTCCTTCTTTTAGCGCCTGCTCAGCTTTGACCTGAGAGCCGCTGCTGATCCATTGGTTAGCATTATCAGCACCTATAATGCGCGGGGTTCGCACTGTGCCTCCAAAACCAGGAAGAATACCCAGTTTAACTTCCGGAAATCCCAAAACCGCTTGCGCGGTACCTACCCGATAATCAGTCGCAACCGCCAATTCACATCCGCCGCCAAGGGCGATGCCATTGATTGCACTGACAGTTGGCACAGGCAGGTCTTCGATATCACAGAAAATTTTATTGGCCTCTCTCAACCAGCCCAGAATATTTTCTTCTGTATCCGCAAATATGGCGGTAAATTCAGTGATATCCGCACCGACGATGAAAGCAGGCTTTGCACTGGAAATAATTACCCCAACGATTTCATGCGTACGCAAGCTTGCAACGACTTCCTGTAATTCGCGCAGTGTCGCCTGATTAAACTTGTTCACCGAAGAATCTTCTAAATCGAAAACCACATTGGCAACGCCGGAAGGCAACACATGCACACTTAGTGCTTTGCCCGAATAAATCATGTTTTTACTCCATCTGAGGGAATTCTGATCCTGGATAAATCTGGGGGGCGCATTATACCTTCGGCTCCGGAATTTACGAAACCATGCCTGGAGGGCGTCAGTTTCGATTAATTGCGGTATCATTCAATTTATACAGTGATTGGTGACTCGAATGCGCTACTTTTTGCTATTGCTTCTATTTATTAGCCAACTCGGATTAGCGGCTTCCGAAGAGAGTCATGGTGTCATTCTGCTCTACCATCACGTGGCGACAGACACACCCCCCTCCACCAGCATATCGCCAGAAGATTTCCGAGCGCATCTCGATTACCTCAGGGATAACGAATTTAATGTCATGGCACTGGATGCAATGATCGAAGGCCTGAAAAGTGGTGTAACCCTGCCAGACAAAGCGGTGGCTATAAGCTTCGATGATGGTTATATCTCCATTTACGACACCGCCTTTCCACTGCTACAGGAATACGGATTCCCCTTTACCTTGTTTCTTAGTACCGGCCCTATCGATCGCGCTCAGTCTAATTACATGACCTGGGCACAGGTAAGAGAAATGTCCGACGCCGGCGTCATAATCGCCAATCACATGGTTGAGCATCCTTATATGCTGGAAAGGCTTGATGGCGAAGATGACACCAGCTGGCTTACAAGACAGGAAAGCGAATTACTGGAAGCAGAACAAAGAATACTGGACGAGACGGGCCAGTCTCATCGCTACCTAGCCTATCCGTATGGCGAATTCGATCCAGCAATTAAAAGGCTGTTGGCTAAACATGAGTTTGTCGGGCTGGCACAGAATTCAGGCGCCATCGGCGTCAATTCTGACTTTTTGGCACTGCCCCGTTTTCCGCTTGCAGCAATTTATGCAAATCTTGATACCGCTCGCACGAAGTTGGATACCAAAGCCTTCAACGTGGAACTTGTGGAACCAGCCTCTCCAGTAACTGCGGTACGCAATCCAGGCGTTACCCTTAAATTTAATCCAGGAAATTACAATCTCTCTCAAATAGGTTGCTTTGCTAATAGCCAGGCCCTGCCAATGGAATGGACTGACAGGGATCGAGGCATTGTCGAAATCAACCCAACTGAGGAATATCAAGGGAGACGTTGGCGCTACATTTGCACCGCGCCGGTGCCGAATGAAAGACGGTATTACTGGTATTCAGTGCAATGGATTAAACTGGATTAGAGATCTTAAGTTCCAATCTTCTATCGCGCTTTCTCAGATCGTTTTGCAGAATGATATTCTGCACTTCGTCTACATAATTATCACCACGCTCGGAATAGCGACCCAAACCAACTGCCAATGACATTGGATCGAATGGCAGATTTCTCTCGCGCATACGCGACCGCAGATCTCGAAGATAAGCATAGGACGGGTGGGAATTTATGTTAAGAAAATAGGCTTCAACTGAACCCGCAATATTTTCAAAAGACTTAACTTCATGATTGGCATCGGATCGACGTCGCGCCGGAACGATTCCGCAGCCTTCTTCGAAACACCACTGACCAAAAATATTGTTGCCTTGCAGCGCAAATCGCGAAGTACCCCAGGCGGATTCATTTGCTGCCTGCGCTAATGCCAGCGATACCGGCAGCACATCGACACGCAACATTAATTCCTCAACAATTTCTTTTTCTGAATACTTTTCCGTTTCAATGCGATACTTCGCAGCGAGTTCAAAAAGCCATTCGCGTTCCCTGTCACTAAAACCAACACCGCTTTGAGCAATATCGACATAGCGAGACAATTCATGGCGTGCGGACCTGATGATTTTATTTTCGGCAACTATGTAAACTTCGAGAAAATCGAAGAACTGTTGTTTTTTTACGGAAATTTCCTGAATAGAAGCA
Organism: Gammaproteobacteria bacterium; assembly: GCA_028818225.1. GTDB lineage: Bacteria > Pseudomonadota > Gammaproteobacteria > Pseudomonadales > Pseudohongiellaceae > UBA9145. Next base: position 44,565 of record JAPPOG010000083.1, read on the forward strand.
AAGTCAGGAAATACTGCGATAGGTTCCAGTTCCGCTATTTCAATGATTTGTGGGGGGCGCTGGGAATCGGCCAAGTTTTGAACAGTGACTATGAGCCCTACCATGGCTACAGAGACAGCGGTAGCGATAGTCAATTCTATTTTGCGGCTATCGTCCCGTTTCAACAACTGAAACCAGAACGATTTTTCAACTGATGACGAACTCATAGCCAACCTGGTTGAACTACCCGTTTTTCTGCTTTGGGCCCAAAAACGTTAACTAGGACTTAGGCAGCTTGTTTGATAAACAAAGTTAAGTACCAACCTCATGTACCTGAAATTTAAGCAATATCAAAGTTCAGATAAATTCTCCAAGTCCCTGAGAAATAAGGATATTTACCTGTTTATCGACCGTTTTGAGAATATCACAATAGCTAGTGATTACTTAGGAGAATTGGCGATATTGACCAGCTTTTCCCTGAAAAGGCCCAGATTATTCAATTAATCCCCTCAACCTGCCCAAAAAACAAACAGGTTCTTAATCAATCATTATTCCGCCTTACTGCCGCCATGGCAGTCTGGAGAGTCAGGTCTTGATTTCTGGCGTTGCTGCCACTCTTCTGGCGTGTACAGGTGAAGTGCCAGTGCGTGAACATTGGCTGCTAATTCTTCTGCGCAAATTTTGTATAGGTTTTGGTGACGCTTAAGCAGTGACATCCCTTCAAAATCTGTTGCTACAACCGTTAACTTAAAATGAGACTCAGTCGCCGGACCACCGTGCATATGGCTTTCGTTTTCGACAAGGAAGTACTGAGGATTTAGTGAATTCTTGATTTTTGATTCAATTGTTTCTTGAACATTCATGCTTTACTCGGGTTTCATTCATGCTGTTTGAGAAAATTCAATTATACGCAAGTTAATGGCCAGCAAGGATTATTAGAATGCCGATTTCCTGGTTTCCAGGACATATGAACAAAGCCAGAAAGGAACTGAGTAAATTAGTTAAGCGCTCAGATCTGGTTATTGAGCTATTGGATGCCCGCATGCCAAATGCGAGTCGCAATCCGCTACTTGAATCTATCGCAGCGACGTTACCGCGAATATTTATTCTGAATAAATCTGACCTGGCCAAAGACTCAACTACCAGAGACTGGCAGAACTACCTGGCACGCAAGACGTCAACCAAGTGTTTAATTAATTCAATTCACAATCCTCTTGCCCTGAAAACATTGCTCAATAATATTGGCGAACTGGTAAAGCACAATAATGACCCCGGTGACAGCCTCAATCTTATAATTGCTGGTATTCCTAATGTCGGTAAGTCCAGTTTCCTGAATAGTCTTTGCGGTAGAAAAGTGGCTAAGACCGGTAACGAGCCAGCTGTTACGAAGGGGCAGCAACGGATAAAACTTGACGCGAACACCTACCTGATAGATACGCCAGGCTTGTTATGGCCAAAACTTGAAGATCAGGAAGCCGCCTATAAACTGGCAGCCCTGGGCACAATCAGAAACACCGCTATCGACCTTGAGGATGTTGCCTGGCATATGGCTGAGCACCTGCTGAATGAGCAGCTTGAAGTATTACAGTCTCGTTACAGTTTTCAGGACAGGCCAACGGTAGAACAGCTTTACCAATTTATCGGCGACGCTACCGGGGCTATCGGCAAAGGGGGTACCCCAAACTTTCGCAAAGTCTCTGAGACATTACTAAATGACTTACGCTCAGGTAAACTAGGCCTCCTTAGTTTGGAGGCTCCACCTCAAGCCTGACTCCTATACTATTCACAATTAATTTAGCATAGGTTTTTTATATAGCATGACAGATGTGAGCAGCACCGGTTCGACTCAGAATTCCTCTATTTATCAACCAGAACAAGTTCATCCCGCCTTTGAATGGTTACAAAGCGAGCATATCCCTTCACTGGATATCGTGATGGAGAAATATGTACATCGAGAAACAGGTGCCGTGCATTATCACCTGGCCAGCGATAATGCGGAAAACGTTTTCCTGGTTGCCTTTCGAACGGTACCCATGGATTCGACCGGTGTTGCCCATATCCTTGAACATACTGCTCTCTGCGGAAGCGAGAGATTTCCGGTTCGCGACCCGTTTTTCATGATGATCAGGCGTTCATTGAATACCTTTATGAATGCATTCACTAGCAGCGACTGGACGGCCTACCCCTTTGCTTCGAAAAACAAAAAGGATTTCAACAATCTGTTAAACGTCTATCTCGACGCTGCTTTTTTTTCACGCCTTGATGAGTTGGACTTTTTGCAGGAAGGCCATCGTCTCGAATTTGAAAATATGAATGATCCAGAGTCCGAGCTCCAGTTCAAAGGCGTCGTCTTTAATGAAATGAAAGGTGCCATGAGTTCTACTAACAGTGTGCTCTGGCAGACCATGAGCAAGCATCTCTATCCAACCACCACTTATCACTATAATAGCGGCGGCGAACCTGAGGAAATTCCTCAGCTCAGTTATCAACAGCTCAGATCTTTTTATAAAACCCATTACCATCCAAGTAATAGTGTATTTATGACTTTTGGCGACATCACCGCTCTGGAGCATCAGCAAAAGTTCGAAGAACTGGCTTTATCGAAATTCCAAAGGTTAGATATAAATATTGAAGTTGGTGATGAACAGCGATATCAGGATCCTCTTCGTTTTGAGGAAAGTTATGCTGCAGATTCCGACGATCCGGATAAAGCCCATGTGGTACTCGGCTGGCTTTTGGGCCAAAGTACAAATTTAAGCGATGTTTTCAAGGCGCAATTATTATCCAGTGTCCTGTTAGAGAATAGCGCCAGCCCACTGCTAATGGCACTGGAGACCAGTGCATTGGGCAGCGCGCCTTCCCCCATGTGCGGCCTGGAGGATACCAGTCGCGAAATGAGTTTCATGGCTGGCCTGGAGGGCTGCAATGCCAAATCGACTGAGGAGATTGAAATACTTATCACCCATACATTGGAAGCAGTTGTTAAAGCAGGCGTTCCAATGGACCAGGTAGAAGCCGCACTCCATCAACTTGAACTGAATCAGCGAGAAATTTCTGGTGATAGCTATCCTTATGGCTTGCAACTGATTCTTATGGGTCTGTCCACGGCACTGCATCGTGGCGACCCAATCAGCTTGCTGAATATAGATCCCGTGTTGGAAGAGCTGCGTGAGGCGATAAAAGATGAAAAATTTATACCCACTCTTATTAAGGAGCTACTTCTAGATAATCCTCACCGCATTACTTTAACCCTGACACCAGATTCGAATCTTGCCAATGAAAAAGTTGCTGCAGAGAAAGCTAAACTCGCACAAATTAAAGCAAGCCTGAGCTCTGCACAGATCGTTGAAATTATTGAACGATCGAAAGCACTAGCAGAACGTCAGTTGCAGGAAGACGACCCTGGCGTGCTGCCTAAAGTAGACTTAACAGATGTGCCCGCATCGATTCATGAACCGGACTTTCATTTACAAACATTAAGCAAATCAAAGTTCGATTGTAGTTTTTATGGCCAGGGAACCAATGGATTGAGTTATCAAAAAGTGGTGTTTGAACTTCCACAACTAGAGGATGAATTGTTGGATGTTTTACCATTATATACGAGCTGCCTTCCAGAGCTTGGAATTGGTAATAAGACTTACTCCGAAGTACAGGTGTGGCAGTCCCAGATTAGCGGCGGAATTAATTGCTTCAATAGTATGCGCAGCGAAATTGGTAACGAGCAGTCCGTAGATGCTTACCTTGCTTACTCTTCCAAGTCACTAAACGCAAACCATACAGCACTTACGGAATTACTCCATGCCACTGTCAATGAGGTTCGCTTCGATGAAAACCAGCGACTGATAGAACTTATTGAACAGATTTGTGCAAGAAAGGAAGCCAGTATTACTGGCCAGGGTCACAGCCTGGCAATGAGCCTGGCCTCCAGCAAAATGAGTCCTACAGCGAATCTATCGCACACTTCGGGTGGGCTTGCAGGCATCAGAAAATTAAAAGCGATCCGCGATAGCCTGGATGAGCCTGAGACCAGTGAATCCCTGTTAAGAAAATTTAAGGCGCTGCATCAAATTATACTAACGGCTAACAAGCAGTTCCTGTCTATTGGCGAAGAATCTTTAAAAGATAAGCTGCTTACAGACATCGATTCAGTCTGGCATGCCTCATTGGAAAATAGCGAAACGCAGAAAATTACCTTGCCGGAAATCAGGACGTCAGTTGCTGAAGCCTGGATCACGGCGACACAAGTCAATTTTTGCGCCAAAGCCTTTCCCACTGTTCCCTCCGGTCATGACGACAACGCAACGCTGCATGTACTGGCAGGTTTTTTACGCAATGGCTTTTTACATCGTGCAATTCGCGAACAGGGTGGGGCCTATGGTGGCGGTGCCAGTCAGGATGCAAACTCCGCCTCATTTCGGTTTTTCTCTTATCGCGATCCCCGACTTGAGGAAACGCTTGCTGATTTTGACGCCTCGATAAAGTGGCTGCTAAATGAGAAACATGCAGAACACCAATTAGAAGAGGCCATCCTTGGCGTAATTGCCTCGATGGACAAACCTCCTTCCCCTGCCGGAGAAGCTAAACAGGCTTTCTATAACCGCTTGTTTCACCGCAACCTGGAGCATCGCATGGCATTTCGGCGACGCGTGTTAGCGACCTCGCTGGAGGACTTGCGCAGGGTAGCCGAACTGTATTTCCACCCGGAAAATGCCAGCATTGGCGTAATTACCCATAAAGAATCCGGTGACATTGCCAGGGGACTGCATTTAAATATTGAGAATATCGAATAATAACAATAAGTTAGAGGGTCTATTTGGGGCCGGATGAAACCGCGGGAAAAGGAGGATTTTTTTGATTTTTGGGGAACTTTCGGATTTTGCCTCAGTCTGAGTAAGTGTAGGTAGATGTCATACAAAATTGTGGGTTTTGTTTCATTTATCTCTCCCTTGATAGTATATTAAGCCCAGCACCAATCGGTTGTTGGGCTTTTTTTCTGCACGTGAAATCTTTCAATCCCATCCTCTTTTTCTAAGTCTTATTATCACCAATGTCATCCGTGTCCGCTAAGCAGGAAGCAACACGAGTAACCCTTGTCGGGATGTGGCTGGATATCGTGTTAGGGGTCAGCAAGATAGTCGGGGGAATTATTACCCAGTCTTTCGCGCTGGTTACTGATGGTATTCACTCATTAACCGATGCTATTACCGATATTTTTGTACTCATCGTTGCCAGAATTGCCAATACTTCGGCGGATGAAGAACACCAATATGGCCATGGGCGCTTTGAAACCCTTGGCACGATTGTCATGGGTATCATTTTTTTCATAACCGCCGGTATATTACTTTATGACAGTTACCAACGCTTGCGCTATCCCTCTGACCTGGCCATCCCCGCCCTCTCAGGAATTGGCATCGCAATAGTCTCTATCGCTGGCAAGGAATGGATATACCATTACACCTTGCGGGTCGCTACACGACTTAATTCGAGCTTATTAAGGGCTAACGCCTGGCATAGCCGATCAGATGCCATCTCTTCAATCGCAGTATTAATCGGAATACTTGCAGCCCAACAGGGATATCCCTGGATGGATACTGTCGCCGGAATATTTGTCGCCTTGATTATTGCCAAGATTGCCTGGGAGCTTTGCGCCGATAGCTTGAAAGAACTGGTAGATACTTCAATTCCACCACAACGGCGCAGGCAAATCGAAGAATGCATTATTTCTACTAGTGGCATCATGGGAGTAACCAGTATTCGCAGCCGTCAGTCAGGCGGAAAAATAATTCTCGAAGTGCATCTTTTGGTGAGCCCACGAATCTCCGTTTCTGAAGGGCATCGCTTGGGCGAGAAAGTGACAAAAGCTTTGTGCGGATCATTCAGCGATATTTCAGATGTTATTGTGCATATCGATCCGGAAACCCATGAACAACATTTATTGCCGGGTAGTCACTATACCCATTTACCGGATCGTGAAGAATTGCTCGAGATTGTGCATCAACAATGGCAGGAATTGGCAATCGATACTGAAATAGAGACCATTAGTCTTCACTATTTGGAAGAAGCTGTCGAAATAGAAATAACGGTTAAGAATAAATCCTTCAATAAGCAACTTGGACAAGATTTTCAGGCAAAACTGGAGCAGTTTCCCTATATCGCAACCCTCCGAATTTACAATAAATTATTCGAGGCACAGGCAAATTCCAAGCTCTCATAAACTACTTACAATTGGCGCCCTTTTACATATACTAGGGCCCCACCAGAGAGGCCGGAATAAGCCTGCCGGATGGACAGAAGTAAGGCATTACGATGAAGCCGACCAACATTACAGATCCAGATTATTTCCATAAAGTGGTGGACTGTCAGTGGGCCTGTCCCGCTCACACGCCAGTGCCTGAATATATTCGGTTAATCGCTGAAAAACGCTATACCGACGCCTACATGATCAACTGGCAATCAAACGTATTTCCGGGAATCCTGGGGCGTACCTGTGATCGTCCCTGTGAACCAGCTTGCCGGCGTGGCCGAATAGAGCAAGGAGAGCAGCCAGTTGCGATTTGTCGCCTGAAACGCGTCGCCGCCGATTACAAGTCAGATATCAGGGACAGAATCCCGCAGGTTCCAAAAAAGAAAAATGGTAGGCATATTGCGCTGGTTGGCGCCGGCCCTGCCTCACTCACGGTCGCACGAGATCTTTTGCCTTTAGGCTATGAAATTACCCTGTTCGAACGAGATAAACTAAGTGGCGGTGCAATGCGCACTCAAATCCCCCGCTTTCGCTTACCGGGAGAAGTACTGGAAGAAGAGCTTCACTATATTCTTGATATGGGAGTTAACTGCCGGTTCGGCGAAGAAATTACCAGTATGAAGGATTTGCTTGCAGAAGATTACGATGCAATTTTTGTTGGTACCGGTGCACCCCTGGGCAAACATTTGGATTTGCCGGGCTACCAGGAAGCAAAAGAAAACATTCATACCGGTATTGAATGGCTAGCCAGCGTCGCTTTCGAACACATCGATAGCATTGGCAAGAAAGTAATCGTTCTGGGTGGCGGCAATACCGCGATGGATTGCTGTCGAACTTCCAAACGATTAGGTGGCGACGAAGTCACGGTAGTCGTGCGTAGCGGATTCGATGAAATGAAAGCTTCGCCCTGGGAAATTGAAGATGCAATGAATGAAGATATTCCTATTATTAACTTCCATGTTCCCAAGGAATACATAATTGAAAACGGCAAGCTGGTCGCCATGGCCTTCGAGAAAGTCAAAAAAGAATACGATGAAAACGGACGCCGCCTGCTGACGCCTACTGGCGAAGACCCTGTTATCATTCCCTGTGACGATGTGCTTTGCGCAATTGGGCAAGATAATAGTTTTCCCTGGATTGAAAGAGACCTTGGAATCGAATTTGATAAATGGGAACTGCCCGTTTTAGATAAGACAACTTTCCAATCCACCCATGAACGGGTGTTCTTCGGTGGTGATGCAGCGCTGGGTCCTGACAATATCATTACTGCCGTCGCCCATGGGCACGATGCGGCCCTGTCTATCCATCTGCTTTGTAATAAAGAAGATATCAATGTTCGACCTAATCCATTGACCTCTCTCGATAGTCAGAAGATGGGTATTCATCAATGGTCATACGATAATGATATTAGTAATGATGTCCGTTATATCGTGCCTCATGCTGCCAAAGAACAAACGCTAAACGACATCAACATGGAAGTGGAATTAGGCTTTGATGAAGCGCTCGCCTTTGGTGAAACCATGCGTTGCCTGAACTGCGATGTGCAGACTGTATTCACAGACCAACTCTGTATTGAATGCGATGCTTGTGTTGATATTTGCCCTACAGATTGCATTACATTTACCGCTAACGCAGAAGAATCCGAATTGCGAGAAAATCTGTTAGCACCTGCCACCAACCTGGCTCAGGATATCTACGTCTCAGATCTGCTTACAACCGGTCGCATCATGGCCAAGAATGAAGACCTGTGCCTGCACTGTGGACTTTGCGCAGAACGCTGCCCCACCAGCGCCTGGGATATGAGAAAGTACTTATTCAATACCGCTAAGGCAGAAAACGCGTGCCAGAGTTAGTCCATTCAACAAAAATCAAGACTATGCCCAAAGTTAATGACTTTGTGGTGAAGTTTGCGAATGTGAATGGCTCCGGTTCTGCCAGCGCCAATAATATGTTTGCCAAGGCAGTGTTCCGCATGGGTATTCCGGTAAGTCCCCATAATATCTTTCCTTCCAATATCCAGGGATTGCCTACCTGGTATGAGGTACGCATTTCTGAAGACTCTTACCTGGGTCGCAGGGAAGGTGTTGACTTAATGGTGGCCATGAACGAGCAAACTATAAAGGAAGATATAGATGCAGTAGTTCCCGGCGGCTTCGTACTATTCGACTCATCCAAGTCCTTGAGCAGGGATTTAATTCGGGATGATGTGAGTTATCTACCAATCCCCTTAAAAGATATTTGTTTAAAGGAATTCGATAAACCTGCACAAAGACAATTATTCAAGAATATCGTCTACGTGGGCGCCCTGGCAGCATTCCTGAATATCGACTTTAAAGTGTTAACAGAATTGGTCAGCGATCAATTTCGAGGCAAGGAAAAACTTATATTACCAAATATTCATGCCCTCGAATTGGGCCATCAATATGCCAGTGAAAATTTTGACTGCCCTTTACCTTTACAACTGAAATCTTCAGACAAAAATAACAATAAAATACTTATGGATGGCAACACTGCAGTAGGACTGGGATGTGTTTATGGTGGTGCCACTATCGCCTCCTGGTATCCGCTAACCCCTTCCACATCGGTGGTTGATTCATTCGGCAAGTATTGTAAGCGCTTGAGAATCGATCCCGGCTCTGGGAAAAACAAGTTTTCCATCATTCAGGCAGAAGACGAATTGGCCGCTATTGGTATTGCCATCGGCGCTGGCTGGAATGGAGCGCGGGCCTTCACTGCCTCATCGGGGCCAGGCGTCTCACTCATGCAAGAATTTCTTGGACTTGCATATTTTTCAGAAGTGCCAGTTGTCCTTTTTAACATACAAAGAGTAGGACCATCTACTGGCATGCCCACCAGAACCCAACAAGGCGATTTATTATGCTGCGCCTATGCGTCACACGGCGACACCAAACAAATTCTTCTATTTCCCTCGACTCCTAAAGAATGCTTTGAGTTCGCAGCCAATTCCTTTGATATCGCCGACCGTCTGCAGACGCCAGTTATCGTGATGAGTGACCTGGAGCTAGGCATGAATGAGCAAATCTGTGACCAGCTGGTTTGGGATGATTCGAAAGCTTACGACAGGGGCAAAGTACTGTCTGAAGAGCAATTGGAAGAGATGGAAAAATTTGGGCGGTATCAAGACGTCGATGGCGATGGTATTCCGTATCGTACCTATCCTGGCACGCATCCGCACAAGGGAAGTTATTTCACTCGCGGTAGCTCCCATGACGCAAATGCGGCTTATACTGAGGACGGTAATGTCTATGCGGAAGTTATGGATCGAATTGCCCTCAAATTCGAAACCGCCTTGCAGTATCTTCCAGAACCTGAAATTTCTGATATGTCCAGGAACCGGCTGGGTATTATTTATTTTGGTACGACTGCGAGTGCGATTCAGGAAGTACTGGATAGTCTTTCCAAGAAAGGAATTGCATTAGACACTCTGCGCTTAAAAGCATTTCCTTTTCATACAAGCGTGAAAGAGTTTATTAATTGTCATGATTTAGTCTATATAATCGAACAAAATCGAGATGCTCAGCTTAAGAGTCTGTTGAAAATCGAATGCAATACTAACGAAGACCAGATGCATTCAATCCTGAGCTATAACGGTGTATTGATTACCGCGCAACACATAGAGCGGGAAATCCTGGATTCCATGCCTGCGCTAGAAGACACCGGAAATATCCCTGCCTGAATGGATAGCATAGAAAAATGAGTTATATACGCAAACCCAAATTCCAGCATCCGGAACTTGATGAAAACGAGATTGGTTTAACACGAAGAGACTATGAAGGTACCTTGACGACTCTTTGTGGCGGTTGCGGGCATGATTCAATCAGTGCAGCTATTATTCAGGCGGCCGCGGAAATGAGTCTGGAGCCCCATAAGGTAGCAAAGATTTCCGGCATAGGTTGCTCGTCCAAGATTCCATCCTATTTTCTTAGTAAAGCTCATGGCTTTAACTCGGTCCACGGGCGTATGCCGTCTGTTGCAACTGGTGCGAACATTGCCAACAAAGATCTTTTCTATGTAGGCATTTCCGGTGATGGCGATAGTGCATCAATCGGTTTAGGGCAGTTCTGCCACATTGTGCGACGCCGCATTAATATGCTCTACATCGTAGCCAACAACGGCACCTATGGTTTAACCAAAGGGCAATTATCAGCAACTGCTGACCTGGGCTCAAAAACCAAATCGGGTGAGGAAAGCCTTTATGACAACATAGACATGGCAACTCTTGCTATCGAACTAGGGGCCAGTTTCGTGGCACGGTCATTCTCTGGTGACAAGCAGCAACTAATTCCTTTATTGCAGGCCGGGTTAACCCATAAAGGCTTTGCGTTTATAGACGTGATCTCCCCTTGCGTCACCTTCAATAATACTGACTTTTCCACTCACGGATACAAAAATACCTGGGAAAATTACATCGCCTTGAGTGAGGTAGATTTCGTACCCATGCGCAAGGAGATAACCACGGCATACGATGCTGGCAAAGATAAAGAAATCACCTTACATGATGGGTCGGTGATTCATCTTCATAAGACCGGCACTGATTATGACCCTTATGACAAGGAAAATGCGCTCCATCATATCAATGAGCACAAGAAGCAAGGAAAGATAGCGACCGGACTGCTGTACATCAATCAATCCACTTCTGATCTTCATGAATTGCAGGATACCGTTGACAAGCCGTTTAATAGTTTAGGCAATCACGACCTGTGCCCCGGTAACGAAGTCTTGAAAGACATAAATGAGACTTTCCGCTAAGAAATTATTTGCGATGGGATTTAATTAGTTCGTAAGCGGCTTTTATGTCCTGGGTTTTCTGGGTCGCAATATCAATCATTTCTTCCGGCAATCCCTTCGCCACCAGTTTATCAGGGTGGTGTTGATTCATCTGTCTTCGATAAGCTTTTTTTACTTCACCATCGGTAGCAGATTCACTGACGCCAATTAATTCATAAGCTGCTGTTAATTTTTCCTCGCTGGATATTTGCTCAGCGAAATGAGCCTGGCCAGTCATTCGTGCCAACAACTCATTAAATTGATTCTGGGTATAGCCTAAATCCCCAGCAATCTCTTCCAATACATGCTGCTCCCGAGAATCCAGACGCCCATCGGCAAATGCCGTCGCTACCACTATTTCCAGAAATATCTGCACTAAATTACGGCGCCGAAAGCTTTCACGCTTAAACTGGGCCAAAACTTCATGTACCGGAAAATGCGGCTTCTTGCCCTCATTAAAAAGATTAATGGCAACTGTTCGTTGTTGCGGATTAAGATGCATTTGTCGCATGACCTGCTCAGCCATGACGATTTCATCTTTAGTTACTCGACCATCAGACTTGGCGATATAACCCATTAGCGCAAAAGTTGTGGTAAAGAAAACCGACTGAACCCGCTCGGTAGCCCCGAGTCCCAGGGACTCATCGAGAATAATGCCGTCTAACCCACCGTCGAAGTAATTGCCCAGCGCAGCACCAAGTAACGCACCTAAAGGTCCGCCCATCATGAACCCAAAGGTTCCGCCGACTACTTTCCCCCACCAACTCATATTTTTAGACTACTAGTGTGATTAAAGTTGTACTTCGAATGGACTTATAACTGGAGACAGAAGTTTACTAGGAAAGAAGACGCTGAAACCAATTTTTCTCCAGCTCTACCTGACAGGAACTGAGCTGAGAAGAGAACCTCTCCGAATTTTGTTGAACCCGGTTTGCAGCGTCGACTAACCAGTCCTTACTGCGATAGGTACCACGCTGAAATCCACCATTACCTTCATGGTAGGCAAAATAAAGATTGCGCGCATCATAAGTTTCTATGCCACTTAGACGAGTCGAGTTGGCGTTGTACCAGGCCACGAAATCGATGGCGTCATCAAAATCGGTTCGGGAAGCGCCGCCATTGCCAGAGCGCACCTGGTACTCATCCCAGGTGCTGTCCAGAGCCTGGGCATAGCCATAAGCCGAGGATGGTCGGGGTCCCGGCAAAACCCATAAAACACGGGTTCGCTCAGGCCGGGCGCGGGCCCTGAAGCTGGACTCCTGGTAAATGAATGCCATGTTCACGGCGATCGGAATACCCCAGCGATCCTCTGAGGCTTTTGCCGCACGATACCAGCCGCGCCGATCTTCGAAGATAGCGCACACATTCGTCATATTATTTGGCTGGGATGCGACACAGGATGCAAGAATCACTCCTGCCAGCAGAATCTTCAGTTTCTTTGGATAAGAGCAACTGACACGATTGTTAAGTAAATTACTGTCTAGCATTGACTCTCCGTTTTAATAAATATCGACCGAAATCGACTGAATACCAGAGAGCTCGACCCTACTTGGTTAGATCATCAAGAAAGGCTAAAAATTCCCCTTCATCCATAACTTTTAACCCTAATTCTTCCGCTTTTGCCAGTTTTGAGCCAGCACCAGGGCCTGCTACCACGCAATCCGTATTCCTGGAGACACTGCCTGCGACTTTGGCTCCGAGGCCTACCAGCTGCGCTTTTGCCGCATTGCGGGGCATTGCTTCCAGGGTGCCAGTGAGCACAAAAGTCTGACCTTCCAGCGGTTTCTCAGCAACACTTGTATCCACGACTGGCCAGTGGATACCTGATTTTCTGAGCTGCTTGATCAAGGCCAGGTTGTCTTTATTGTTAAAGAAGATTGCGATGTGTTGCGCGACAATTGGCCCTATATCTGCCACCTTTTCCAGATCTTCCGGAGTGGCATTGGCGAGAGGATCGATGTCCTCAAAGTGATTCACCAAAGCCATTGCCGTAGCATCGCCTACTTCGCGAATTCCCAAGGCAAACAAAAATCGTGGCAATGTAGTCGCTTTGCTTCCCTCGATGGCATTGATTAGGTTCTGTGCTGACTTTGTCCCCATTCTTTCCAGCCCTGCCAGTTGATCTAGTGTTAATTTATAGATATCTGCTACGTTTTCTATCAATTCTTCATCAACCAACTGATCCACTAACTTGCTGCCCAGGCCTTCAATATCCATCGCTGTTCGGGATGCAAAGTGCTTAATGGATTCCTTTCTTTGTGCCGGGCAAATTATGCCAGCGCTACAACGGAACAGTACTTCACCATCTTTTTCTACCGCGGAACCACAGGCTGGACATGTCGTCGGCAGCTTTACTTTCCTCGGTGTCTTGTTCTTCTCCGGATGCAGAACCTTGACGATCTTTGGAATCACATCCCCTGCTCGACGCACAACAACGGTATCGCCAATGCGCAACCCCAGGCGCTTGATTTCATCCATATTGTGTAAAGTTGTATTACTGACCGTCACGCCGCCGACAAATACCGGATCGAGCCTGGCAACTGGGGTGACAGTGCCAGTTCTCCCAACTTGAAACTCTACGTCAAGCACCCTGGTAGATTTTTCTTCCGCCGGAAATTTGTATGCCATTGCCCAACGGGGACTTTTAGCATTCTGTCCCAAGGACTGCTGGGTAACCAAATCATCTACTTTAATAACCGCACCATCGATTTCATAAACAAGATCATCACGTTTTGCCAATAAGGACATGCAGTAATCGAGGCACGCATCAATGCCATGAGCAGTTTGTCGATCAGGATTAACTGGCAATCCCAGTTCAGCCAGTTCATTGAATATTTCACTGAGATGGGTTGGCAGGCTTATACCCTGAACTATCCCCACGCTGTAGCAATACATTTCTAAGGGAATCTTCGCAGTTGCTTTAGAATCGAGTTGACGTACGGCGCCAGCCGCAGTATTGCGGGGGTTCACAAACACTTTAGTTCCTTCCTTTTGCGCCCGCTCGTTCAGTTTTTCAAAACCCGGCTTGCTGAGGAAAATTTCTCCCCGCACTTCCAATCGTGAAGACCCATTGAGGCCTTTCAGTTTTAGCGGAATAGACTGAATTGTTTTTACATTATGGGTAATATCTTCACCGGTGACGCCATCACCTCGGGTAGCTGCCCGCGACAAAACACCATCTTCATAGAGTAAACTAACCGCCACACCATCTACTTTTGGTTCGCAGCTGTAACTTAAGTCTTCGTCTGAATTCAGGCGTTTCTGAATTCGACTTTCGAAATCGCGTAATTCCTGTTCGCCAAAAACTTTATCCAGGGAGAGCATGGCGATCTCATGCCTAACCTGGGTAAATTGATCGAGGGGAGTGCTTCCCACACGCTGAGTTGGTGAATCCGCTGTGGCGAGATCGTAGTCTTGCTCCAGTTCTTCGAGACGCAGCAAGAGCGCATCATAGTCGGCATCCGGGATCTCCGGGGCATCCAGAGAGTGATACAGCCTGTTATGATGCGCAATTTGTTTGCGTAAGGAAGCAACTTCCTGTTTGATTTTCGCAGGAACCGTCATGAAGAAAAGTTTATTCGGTTTTTAGTTGCTGCTACCAGCAGTTTTTAACTGCCTTAACTCGAAATCACGAATACGCTGACGATAATGCTCAATGGTTTGCGCCGTCATAACATTTCGATGATCATCTTTTAGCTCGCCATCGAGTGCTCCCCGTACCTGTTGCGCCACATTAAGCATTTGTTCAAACGCCAGCAGGTTATTCATCTGGGTAGGCAGTGCGAGAAACAGACTGACACCAATGGTGGAAAAATTTTCCATGTCATTTAGATCAAATGTGCCCGGATTCAAGATATTTGCAACGCTAAATATCACCGGACCTTTATTTTCGTTATGCAAACGATGATGGAAAATATTCATTTCACCAAACTTCAGGCCAGAAGTTACCAGGACTTGCAGTAAATCATTGCCATGAAAAGTTCTACCTTCCCTGGCCATCACGTTTACAACTAATACTTCAGATTGCTGGATACTGTCATGGTCAGATTCTTCCTCTTGAGCAGGAAGATCTTCACGAGTTTCTATGTCAGCTGGCTCTGCTTCAAAAGCAGCACTTTCAAATTCTTCTGCGCCCTCTAATTCTTCAAACTGATCAGGTATAAAAGTATCTTCGTCTGCCGATTCGTCATCTGCGACCTCTGCCTTTTCCGCACGCGCAAAGATTGATAACAAGGACTTAAGGCCACGCTTGCTCTTACGAACTTGCCCAATTTCTTCAGTTTCCAATTCGTCATTTGCAAATAATTCAGATTGTGGTGATTGAGTCTTGGCTGGCTCGTTATAACCAATGCGCTCGCCCGCAGTCATTGAAAATTCTTCCAGGGAATCTTCAAACTTTGCACCAAGCGCAGGCTCCTGGCGCTGCGGCTCATCAGTTTCATTATCCAGTTCATCATCATCGAAGTCATAGCCATCGATATCATCGAATTCGGTTGCCTCCTTGGGCTGAGCTGCTGCCTGGCTGCCTTTAAATGCCGCTATTATTTCATCATCCGAGGCGAACTCTTCATCAAGGTCTTCCTCATAATCAGACTCGTGCCCCAGCCCGTCATCCCATTCTTCCTCATCGTCGTAGGATGAATCACCAAAATTCTCCTCATGAAAGCCCTCCGGGATCTCGTCTTCGTCATCTTCCTCATCGCCCCATGCATCTTCGTGGTAATCGGGCATAACTGATGACATTCCGTCTTCGCGGTACATACCCGAACTTGAATCATCCTCTTCTAGTTCGTCTGCGCCATAGTCATCTTCCTCCTCCGTACTTGCCTGTCTCCCTTCGCCGTAATCGAACAGGACAGTATCAGGGTCCTCATATTCTTCAGATTCTACTTCCGCATCGATGTCAGGTTCTTGCATTGCTGCATCGAAATCTTCTATCTCTTGCTGTTGCTCTGATCCTTCACTGAGCACGACTGGATCCATCAGAACTGGAATTGATTCATCTTCGTCCTGCACTGTCCCCAGACCCAAGGAAGCTGCACGGGCGTTTGCCGCTTCGATAGCGCTGTTTTGGGAATTTACCGCAGCAAATGAGCGTTCAACCACCCGCGCGCCGCCACTGGGAAGCTCAGCCAGTTCCAGCGCATCCAGATCGACGTCTTGCGGTATGTTCTTATCGATTGCCAATTTGATTTGGCCACGCCGAGCCTGCAAAGCCACGTATAGCCCCCGTAAAATCACGGCAACAATGGCAAGGCCCAATAACAAGATTACCAGCTCGCGCGGACTCATATACGATCAGCGAATTGAAATGGAAAATTATCGAAAATTTTTAAAGTTATCTTACAGTTACTGGATTTTCTTTAGGGTCGGGCAGGGTCAATTAGTAATTAATTTAGGCTTTTACATGGCTGCCATTTCAGCAGCTTCGTCAATGTCTACCGCGACAATCCTGGAAACCCCTGCTTCATGCATGGTGACACCCAGCAGCTGATTAGCCATTTCCATGGTGATCTTGTTGTGGGTAATGAAAATAAACTGCACATTCTCAGCCATTTCCTTTACCAGATTGGCATAACGCCCTACATTGGCATCATCCAGCGGTGCATCTACCTCGTCCAGCATACAGAAAGGTGACGGATTCAAATGAAAGATTGAGAACACCAAGGCGATAGCAGTCATGGCTTTCTCACCACCGGAAAGCAGATGAATCGTGCTATTGCGCTTGCCAGGAGGACGCGCCATGATGGCCACGCCGGTATCCAGTAAATCATCACCAGTCATATCCAGGTAGGCGTGACCACCGCCAAATACCCGCGGAAACAGACTTTGCAGTCCGGTATTAATCTTGTCGAAAGTCTCCTTAAAGCGCGTACGTGTCTCTCTGTCGATCTTGCGAATAGCGTTTTGCAGGGTATTGAGTGCCTTCTCCAGGTCGTCGTTCTGCCGATCCAGGTAAATTTTTCTCTCGCTCTGTTGTTCATATTCGTCGATTGCAGCAAGGTTGATTGGCCCCAGTCGCTGAATACGATTAGAGAGCTTTTCCAATTCCTGCTCACATTGTTGCTCTGCAAGATCTTCCGGCAGGTTTTCCAGCACCTGCTGCAGCTCGAATTTCGCCTCTTGCAGCTGCTCCAATAAGCCGTCTCGCTTAACCGACGCGCCTTCGCTCTTCAGGCGGGCCTGCATCAGCTCTTCCCTGAACGTGTTTTGGCCCTCCTGCAATTCATTACGCTGTTGCTCCAGGCTGCGCAGCGTATGCTCATTCTCGTCTACCCGGCGCTTAGCCACCCCCAGTTCTTTTTCAACCTCCAGGCGTTGCCCCAGAAGCTGTTCAAGTTCAATCCGCATCTCCCCAAGAGGTTGATCAGATTCGTTGATTTGTGTGCTGAGGGACTCGATTCTCTCCTTGGCGCGCTGTACCTGACTTGCCATCCTGTCCATGGTTTCACGTGTAGATTGCAGGGATGCCTGAATAGATTGTTGTTTTAGTGCAAGTTCATGAGCTAAGTCTTTGTCATTCCGAGATTTTTCTCGAGCATTTTCCAAAGCTTTCTGGGTTTTTTCCCGCGCCTGCTCGAGCGCCTCCTTAGCTTCCACGTCGGTCGCCATACTATCCAGCGCGCTTTGTAGCCGAGCCCGGGCTTCCGCCGTGTTTTTCTCCTCCTGATCGAGCTGTTTCGCCAGCTCTTCCAGTTCTGTTCGAATGCGCGCCTTGCGCGCCGCAGCCTCCTCTGCCTTGACCTGTTTCGCGCTGATTTTGGACTTAATCTCACCTAACTGCTTGGTTTTTTCCGCCAGGTCAGTCTGCACCCGGTCACGCGCCTGTTCAGTCCGCTCCAGTTCAGTCCGAAGCCGGGCTCTTTGTTCAGCTAAATTCTGAGATTGGTCGTTTAATAGCTTGATTTTGCGCAATAAGTTCGCAATTAAACCTCGTCGCTCTACAATCGAATCCTGGCTGGTTTTATTCTTGATCTGGATCCAATTATGACCAATCCAAACACCTTCACTGGTGATTATTGACTCGTTTCTGCCCAGATTTGAGCGCTGCTGCAAGGCCTCCTCCAGGTTCTGCGCAATGTAGATATTTTCCAGCAGATCACCTATTTCCCAGTCACTGCTCACCTTGGATCTGAGCGTGCTAAGTTGCGTCTTTACTGGCCCCGCCGGTGAACAATTGGAAACATCCAGCAGCGCCAATTTACCTTTAGGCAAATCAGCCAAAAGCTGGTCGACCCGATCCAAACCCTCGACACAAATTGCCTGCAGAGACTCACCCAACACAGCTTCAACTGCCTTTTCCCAACCGGGCTCAATGCGCAGGCTTTCAGCCAGGCGTATCTGATTGTTCAATCCTTTGGCCTGCAGCCAGCGATTAATTTCCTGGTTATCCTGACCCAATGCCGCTTGTTGCAGTGCCTCTAGCGAGGCTTGCTTGCCCTTGCTGGTTTGCAATTCACTTCTGACCGAATCCAACTCTTCGGCGCAAGTATTGAGCTCCTTCCGGAATTCTTCGATTGACGTTAGCAGTGCCGCCGAATTACCTCGCAGGTCGTTGATACCTGTTTCTAAATCCTCAGCCGCGTTTTGTTGTGACGCAAACTCGGTATCTGTCGGCGCTTGCTCTAATTGTTGCAGCTCCTCTTGCAGGTTCTTCTGCCGCTGCAAGCCTCTATCCACAATGGATTCCATTTGCTGGATGCGGGATTGTTCAACTTCAGCAGTTTGTCTGGGCTCTTCTGCGCGCTGGTTAAATTCATCCCACTCCTGCTGCCATTGCTGCAACGCCTGCTCCGCCGCCGCCAGCAGTTTTGATGATTCCACTTCCATTGCTTTTGCTGACTCCAGTTCAGGAGTAACAGATCTTAACTCCGCATCGAGCTGGGTTATCTTGCGCAAATCTATGTCGAGTTCTTCCTGGGTTTGGGTCCAGCCCTCCTGGGTTTCACTTAAATCCAGTTTAAGCTGGTCTACGCGCTCCAAGTGATGCTCGATAGATTGCTCGATGCGGGCAATGTCGTTACCGAGGCTGTAAAATCTTGCCTGCACTTCCCCCAGGGCATCAGTCAAATCGGCATTATCTGCCAGGTGCTGCTCAATCTTGGCGTCAATACCCCGCTGGTCTGCCGCTTTGGATTCAATATTAAGCTCGAGAGAATTAATTGATGCCTGATTAGCTTTGATCTGCTCATCCAGACTGCGCCAGCGAAGCGCATTGAGGTTGGCGGTGGTTTCCCGCTCCTGTTGCTTAAGCTCACCATACTTTTCCGCCGCTACTGATTGACGCTTTAAATGGGCAAGCTGACGTTCGAGTTCTTCACGAATATCAGCGAGACGTTCCAGGTTTTCTTTAGTCCGTTTGATACGCCGCTCGGTTTCCTTTCTTCTTTCTTTATATTTGGAGATTCCTGCTGCTTCTTCTATATAGACACGCAACTCTTCCGGTTTGGATTCAATGAGTCGCGACACCATGCCCTGCTCAATAATGGAATAGCTTCGGGCGCCCAGGCCGGTGCCGAGAAAAATATCCGTTATGTCTTTACGGCGGCATACGGTCCCATTCAGGGAGTAAGTAGACTGGGCTTCTCGGTCAACCTTACGCTTGATCGATACTTCGCTGAAATTGGCATACTCACCCTTGAGCTTGCGGTCATGGTTATCAAACACCAGCTCGACACTCGCCTGACCCACTGGTTTTCGCGCGCTGGAACCGTTAAAGATGACATCGGTCATGTGCTCGCCACGCAGATTCTTGGCCGAGCTTTCTCCCATCACCCAGCGCACTGCATCGATCACATTTGACTTGCCGCAACCATTAGGACCAACAACGGCGCCTAAATTTGAGGGAAAGTTGATTGTTGTCGGATCGACGAAGGATTTAAAACCAGCTAACTTAATACACTTCAGGCGCATGGCTGCCTCGAATTAACTAGCTGACTTTTCCGAGGGGAACGGGTGCGGCGTCTGGACTCTGAGACTGATAATTGCAAGAAAAAACTAAAACTTGAATTCAGC
Source organism: Gammaproteobacteria bacterium (assembly GCA_028818225.1). GTDB lineage: Bacteria > Pseudomonadota > Gammaproteobacteria > Pseudomonadales > Pseudohongiellaceae > UBA9145. Next base: position 64,591 of record JAPPOG010000083.1, read on the forward strand.
ATTTGAATGGCGCGGAATTCTATCTGATAAAGTGCATTAATAACACTTTTAGTCGGCCGATGTAGCTAAAAAAATAGCGCTGGAGGCCAATAAAACCCACATTTTCAGAAAAATTGCCTTGGTCATAAATCAGATTGACAATCCACTTACTTTCCAGCAACTTGTGGGCCTTTTTACAAGCAGAATCGAATGTATTTGATCAAATCATGAGCAATAAGCTGCAAAAATCTGGCTGCCTTTTCGTCTGTTGCATCGCCAACGCATTTTTTATGGCTCATTCCCGGGCAGACACACTACTGGGCTGGATTAATGCTGGCAATGTTTCTGCTTATACCACCAATCAGGGTAAATTCGAGTTGAGCCTGGCTGGACTGGCTGTTAACGATAGCCTGGATTTTTTGAATATACGTGATGATTTAATTGCCAATAACCAACGACTGGCTGGCAAAAGTGGCGACCTGGATGGATTCAAATTTGAAATGAGCTACGGCCCGCCCGTGGAATTGCAAA
>JAPPOG010000050.1 GCA_028818225.1 Gammaproteobacteria bacterium
TCGTGCCTACGTTTACGTGTACCTTCGTTCTTTCAAATTTTTCCTTCGCCACTTTTCTATCCTCTCTCTTCTTTAAAGTTACGCAGCGGTGTTATCAATAATTGATTCAGCGATGTTGCCTGGAACTTCGGCGTATTGCTTGAATTCCATAGTATAAGTTGCTCGCCCTTGCGTGGCTGAACGCAAGTCAGTTGCATAACCGAACATCTCTGACAAAGGAACATCAGCAGTGATTACTTTTCCGGATGCACTATCTTCCATGCCGCCTACCATACCGCGACGACGGTTAAGATCACCCATCACATCACCCATGTATTCCTCGGGGGTAACAACTTCAACTGCCATCATTGGTTCCAACAAGGCAGGATCCGCTTCCAGTGCACCTTTCTTAAGTGCGAGTGAACCGGCAATCTTAAAAGCCATCTCACTGGAGTCCACATCGTGGAATGAACCATCGTATAGAGTTACCTTCATCGCTAGTAACGGATATCCTGCCAGACAGCCATTTTGCATCTGTTCCTGAACACCCTTATCAACCGCAGGAATGTATTCCTTCGGTACTACACCACCAACGATTTCGTTAACGAATTCGTATTCCGCGTCCGGATCGAGCGGGTCGAGGCGCAACCAAACATGACCGTACTGTCCACGACCACCGGATTGCTTAACGTGCTTACCTTCAATCTCAACCGACTTCTTGATGGTTTCGCGATAGGCCACTTGAGGCTTACCAATGTTTGCTTCCACCGAGAATTCACGACGCATTCTGTCTACGAGTACGTCCAGATGAAGCTCGCCCATTCCGGAAATAATGGTTTGGCCGGATTCTTCATCAGACTCAACACGGAAAGAAGGATCCTCCTGAGCAAGTTTGCCAAGAGCAATACTCATCTTTTCCTGGTCTGCTTTACTCTTGGGTTCAACTGCAACAGAAATTACTGGCTCTGGAAAATCCATCTTTTCCAGAGTAACGATGTTGTTCGGATCACATAGAGTTTCACCAGTAGTCACATCTTTAAGACCAATCGCTGCAGCAATGTCACCTGCCAATACTTCTTTAATTTCTTCACGGGAATTGGAGTGCATTTGCACCATTCGGCCTACTCGCTCTTTCTTATGCTTAAGCGGGTTATAAACCGTATCACCGGAATTCAATGTTCCAGAGTAAACACGGAAGAAAGTTAAGGTACCTACGTAAGGATCGGTTGCGATCTTAAAGGCTAACGACGCAAATGGAGCACTATCGTCAGCCGGACAAGTAGTTTCTGTGCCGTCTTCTTTAACACCTTCAATTTCTTTTACTTCGGTTGGGGCAGGCATGTAATCAATGACTGCATCCAATACAGCTTGTACGCCTTTGTTCTTAAACGCAGATCCACAAAGTACAGGTACGATTTCATTCGCCAAGGTTCGCTGACGAATTGCGCTCATGACTTCCGCTTCGCTCAGCTCACCTGTATCCAGGTATTTTTCCATGACTTCTTCGTTTGCTTCCGCTGCTGCCTCCAGCATGTGCTCACGATATTCATCACTGAGTGCTTTTAAATCGGCAGGAATTTCCTGATACTCAAAAGTAGTACCCTGGTCATCTTCGCTCCAGATGATTGACTTCATCTTCACCAGGTCAATAACGCCCTTGAATTCATCTTCAGCGCCGATTGCTAACTGCAAAGGTACTGCATTGGCACCAAGACGCTCTTTCATCTGCTGAACTACTTTAAGGAAGTCAGCACCGGCTCTGTCCATTTTGTTCACGAAGACCATACGCGGAACTTCATAACGGTTAGCCTGGCGCCATACTGTTTCTGTCTGTGGTTGCACACCAGATGATGCACAAAGCACTACAACTGCACCATCCAATACACGCAGAGAACGCTCTACTTCAATGGTGAAGTCTACGTGTCCCGGTGTGTCGATGATGTTAATACGGTGCTCATCATACTGGCTGTCCATTCCTTTCCAGAAACAAGTCGTGGCCGCAGAAGTAATCGTAATTCCACGCTCCTGCTCTTGTTCCATCCAATCCATAACCGCCGCACCATCGTGTACCTCACCGATCTTATGGGAAATCCCGGTGTAGAAAAGTACTCGTTCAGTCGTGGTAGTTTTACCCGCGTCTACGTGTGCTGCGATTCCAATATTGCGATAACGGCTTAGGGGGTGTTGTCTAGCCACAGCTTTACCCTCAAATAAATAAATTAATTAAAAACGATAATGTGAAAAAGCACGATTGGCCTCAGCCATGCGGTGCACATCTTCGCGCTTCTTGACTGCGCTTCCCCGTCCTTCTGCAGCATCAGCGATCTCGCCAGCTAAACGCAGCGCCATGGACTTTTCACCACGGGAACGGGAATGCTCAACCAACCAGCGCATGGCCAGCGCACTGCGGCGCTCTGCTCTAACTTCCACCGGTACCTGATAAGTAGCACCTCCAACACGGCGAGATTTCACCTCAACCATGGGCGCGATACTATCCAAGGCTTTTTCGAATACTTCTAAGGGATCGGAGCTGGTTTTTTCTGCGACTACGTCCAATGCACCATACACGATCTTTTCGGCAACTGACTTCTTGCCATCGACCATGACATGGTTCATGAATTTCGCTAGGACTTTGCTTCCGAATTTTGGATCTGGCAAAACTTCACGTTTCGCCACTACTCTCCGTCTAGGCATATGCGACCTCTATGTTTATTCAGGTTTACCCAGGATTCTTGATTAACTTCAAACTTCTAACCAACACCCAGCCTTACTCAATCTCACCGTTGTGTTTAAAGAGCCACGATGAGCCGCGCAATCCTTACGCTTGTGCTACTGCAGAGCTCTATAACTATTGGGAGCGTCTACTTGGGACGCTTGGCACCATATTTGGAGCGACCTTGCTTCCGATCAGAAACACCAGAAGTATCCAGGCTACCGCGTACGGTGTGATAACGCACACCCGGCAAATCCTTGACCCGGCCACCACGAATCAGAACCACTGAGTGTTCTTGCAGATTGTGGCCTTCTCCGCCTATGTATGACGTAACTTCATAACCATTAACCAGGCGAACACGGCAAACCTTCCGCAGTGCTGAATTAGGCTTCTTTGGTGTCGTGGTATACACCCGGGTGCAGACGCCACGCTTTTGCGGAGAACGTTGCAGGGCAGGTACGTCACTCTTGGAGACCTTGCTCTTTCGTGGTTTGCGGACTAATTGGTTAATTGTTGCCATCGTACTTTTTTAAATCCTCATTTCTGGACGTCTTCCAGTAATCTATCCAGCATCTCTGAAGCGATCTAGATTCTGGCGTAATGGACTTTTAGAGTCCCCTGGCCCAAAAGATGCGAGAGTTTAATGATCTCGCATCTTTGAGTCAACTGTTTTCGGGCTTGAATCCCGCAGTTTTACTAGCTTTCAGCCTGTTCGCTGGTTTCTTCACTCAGTGCCTCGCTGAGGGCAGCTTCCACGTCACTAGCAGAAACTTCCAGCTCGGTATCTTCCAGACTCGCCTTCTTGCGGGCCTCGTGATAAGCCAATCCAGTACCTGCCGGTATTAGACGCCCGACCACCACATTTTCTTTCAAGCCGCGGAGGAAATCGCGCTTACCAGTAACCGCCGCCTCGGTAAGAACCCGCGTGGTTTCCTGGAATGATGCCGCCGAGATGAAAGACTCAGTTGCGAGGGATGCTTTGGTAATGCCCAAAAGCATGCGATCAAATTTGGCCGGCTGCTTATCCTCTTCCTGAAGATTGTCATTAATCTCAAGAATCTGGATATAAGTTAGCTGTTCACCTTTGATCAGGTTGGAATCGCCCGCCTGAGTAATTTCTACTTTTCTCAACATCTGACGCACGATAACTTCGATATGCTTATCGTTGATTCGCACACCTTGCAATCGATATACATCCTGCACTTCGTTAACGATATATTGTGCAAGCGCCTCAACACCCTTCAAGCGTAAGATATCATGTGGAGCCGGAGGACCTTCCGATACAACTTCACCTTTCTCGATGTGCTCGCCCTCGAACACAGTCATGGTGCGCCATTTGGGGATCAACACTTCATAGTGATCAGACCCATCGATCGGATTTACCCCATCTTTCGGAGTAATAACCAGTCTGCGCTTACCCTTGGTTTCTTTACCGAAACTAATGGTACCGGAGATCTCAGCAAGAATCGCAGGCTCTTTCGGCTTACGCGCTTCAAACAAGTCAGCCACGCGTGGCAGACCACCCGTAATATCGCGAGTCTTCGAACCTTCCTGGGGAATACGCGCGATCACGTCACCAATGTTCAAGTCAGCGCCATCTTTCAAGCCAATAATGGCATTGGCTGGTAAGTGGTAGTGTGCCGGAACATTAGTACCTGGCAGACATACTTCTTTACCTTTCTTATCAACAACATTTACCGCTGGACGCAATTCCTTCGCAGACGAGGCGCGTTCTGCCGGATCAATTACAGAGATGCTGGAAAGACCAGTGATCTCATCAGTCTGTTCACGAACCGTAATTCCTTCTTCCATGGATTCAAATGCAACTTTACCAGCCACTTCAGAAACAATTGGGTGAGTGTGTGGATCCCAAGTCGCTACTACCTGGCCTGCTTCAACTTCAATCTTCTTGCCAACAGTGATAAGTGCACCATATGGAAGTTTGTAGCGCTCGCGCTCGCGACCATTGGTGTCATTAACTATTAGTTCACCGGAACGAGACACTACGACCAACTCGCCTTTAGTGTTCTCAACCGTCTTCATATTACTCAGATGAATAGTACCGGTGTTCTTGACCTGAATATTGTCGCTGGCAGTAGCTCGAGAGGCCGCACCACCGATATGGAAAGTACGCATCGTTAACTGCGTGCCCGGTTCGCCGATCGATTGTGCAGCGATTACACCTACTGCCTCACCCACATTAGCTAAATGCCCACGGGCGAGATCTCTTCCATAACATTGACTACAAATGCCAAACCGGGTTTCGCAAGTGATCGGTGAACGTACATACACCTGGTCAACACCACAAGTTTCCAGCTTTTCAACCATGCGCTCATTGATCATGGTGCCGGCTTCAGCAATGACCTCATCGCCTTCTTCCTGGACTACATCAGCTGCGAGCACACGACCCAGAACACGATCACCAAGCGGCGCAATGATGTCACCACCTTCGATGATTGGCGCCATGGTTAAGCCATTCTCGGTACCACAATCCTGTTCAGTAATTACCAGGTCTTGCGAAATATCGACCAGGCGTCGAGTAAGGTATCCAGAATTCGCAGTCTTAAGTGCTGTATCTGCCAGACCCTTGCGAGCACCGTGAGTGGAAGTAAAGTATTGAGATACGCTTAAGCCTTCACGGAAATTGGCTGTAATTGGAGTTTCGATAATGGATCCATCCGGTCGCGCCATCAAGCCACGCATACCAGCCAATTGTCGAATCTGGGCAGGAGAACCTCGAGCACCAGAATCCGCGTACACATATACGGAGTTGAAGGACTCTTGTTGTTCTTCCTCACCTTCTTTATTGATAACTGCCTCAGTCGACAGACCCTCCATCATTGACTTCGCAACAATGTCATTGGCGCGCGACCAGATATCGATGACTTTATTATACTTCTCTCCCTGGGTTACCAAGCCAGAAGCAAATTGCGCTTCAATTTCCTCTACCTCAGCATTGGCCTGACCAATTATCGTGGCCTTCTCATCAGGGATTACGAAATCGTTAACACCGATTGATGAGCCAGAGCGAGTCGAGTAGGCATAACCGGTATACATTAGCTGGTCAGCAAAGATAACTGTTTCTTTCAAGCCAACATTTCGATAGCAAGCATTCAGTATTTGTGAAATTGGCTTCTTCGCCATCTTCTGATTAACCATCGAGAACGGCAGTCCATCAGGAACGATGTTGTAAAGCAGCACGCGTCCGACAGTAGTATCAACGATTTCGCTTCTGGATTCGGTTTCGCCTTCTTCATTAAATACGTTTTCGATAATGCGAACTTTAATGCGGGCCTGCAAATGAACCTGGCCGGTATCATAGGCTCTTTGCACTTCCTTCGCATCGGCAAAGATCATGCCTTCTCCCTGGGCATTAACACGCTCTCGTGTCATGTAATACAAACCAAGTACCACGTCTTGCGAAGGTACGATGATTGGTTCACCGTTTGCCGGGGCAAGAATGTTATTGGTAGACATCATCAGGGTTCGAGCTTCAAGCTGCGCTTCCAGTGTTAATGGCACATGCACAGCCATCTGGTCACCATCGAAGTCTGCGTTATAAGCCGCACAAACCAGCGGGTGTAATTGAATGGCTTTACCTTCGATTAGAACCGGTTCGAATGCCTGAATACCTAAACGGTGAAGCGTTGGAGCGCGGTTGAGAAGTACCGGATGTTCCCGAATAACTTCGGCGAGAATATCCCAGACTTCTGCTGTCTCTCTTTCCACGATCTTCTTGGCTGCTTTTATAGTAGTAGCAAGACCCCGTCGTTCACGCTTGCCGAAAATAAATGGCTTGAAAAGATCCACTGACAACTTCTTGGGCAAACCACACTGATGCAATTTCAGGGTAGGACCGACCACGATGACTGAACGGCCGCTGTAATCGACACGTTTTCCAAGGAGATTCTGCCTGAACCTACCTTGTTTTCCTTTAATCATATCCGCAAGAGACTTGAGTGGACGCTTGTTAGAGCCGGTAATCGCACGGCCACGACGTCCATTATCTAACAAGGCGTCAACCGCTTCCTGCAGCATACGCTTTTCATTGCGCACGATAATGTCCGGCGCATTGAGATCAAGCAGGCGTTTGAGTCGATTGTTTCGATTAATCACCCGGCGATATAAATCATTAAGATCCGAAGTGGCAAAACGACCACCATCAAGCGGCACTAATGGGCGCAGATCAGGTGGAAGTACGGGCAATACAGTCATTACCATCCATTCCGGCTTATTGCCTGAATCAACAAAGGCTTCCAAAAGCTTTAAGCGCTTGGACAATTTTTTCAATTTGGTTTCTGAATTAGTAGCCGGAATTTCTTCCCTGAGTCGGGCAACTTCAGCATCCACATCCATATCTTTCATCAGTGCCTGAACTGCTTCTGCACCCATTTTCGCTTCGAATTCATCGCTGAACTCTTCCATAGCTTCGTAGTATTGCTCATCTGTTAATAGCTGACCTTTTTCTAGCGTAGTCATGCCCGGGTCAGTCACCACAAAAGATTCAAAGTAAAGAATGCGTTCGATATCACGCAGAGTCATATCGAGCAGCAAACCAATTCGGGATGGCAGTGACTTTAAGAACCAAATGTGAGCAACCGGGCTCGCAAGCTCGATATGGCCCATGCGGTCGCGGCGCACCTTGGAAAGGGCGACTTCTACACCACACTTTTCACAGATAACTCCGCGATGCTTCAGACGCTTGTATTTGCCGCAAAGACACTCGTAGTCTTTTACTGGACCAAATATCTTGGCACAGAACAAACCGTCTCGTTCTGGTTTAAAGGTACGATAGTTAATAGTCTCTGGCTTCTTGACTTCACCAAATGACCAGGATCTGATCATTTCCGGTGAGGCTAAGCCAATTCGAATGGAATCAAACTCGTCTGACTGGGACTGAGATTTTAGTAAACCTAGTAGGTCTTTCATTCTGTTTCCTCCACTAATCACTATAGAGTGATCAGCTTTAAATGATCTCTAAGTATGTTTTAGTCGGTTTCGTTATTCGTACTCGTTTTGGACTATTTACTAACATCCAATTCCATATCGATCCCGAGTGATCGAATTTCTTTAACCAATACGTTAAACGACTCCGGCATTGCTGGTTCCATTCGATGATCGCCATCCACGATGTTCTTATACATCTTGGTGCGGCCAGCAACATCATCCGATTTAACGGTTAACATTTCTTGCAGGGTATACGCAGCGCCGTAAGCTTCCAATGCCCACACTTCCATCTCTCCGAAGCGTTGACCACCAAATTGTGCTTTACCACCCAACGGCTGTTGTGTAACCAGGCTATAAGAGCCAGTTGATCTGGCGTGCATCTTGTCATCAACCAGATGATTCAGTTTGAGCATATACATAATGCCCACTGTCACCGGTGTATCGAATGATTCACCAGTTCTTCCATCAAAGAGAGTGACCTGTCCGCTTTCGTCCATTCCAGCCAGACTTAACATTTCCTTGATTTCGGTTTCGGCAGCTCCATCAAACACAGGCGTTGCCATCGGCACACCATCTCGCAGATTTCCTGCCAGTTCGAATAACTCCTCTTCAGACAAGCCTTTGATATCTTCCGTACGCTCACCAATCTTGTTGTAAACCTCGGTAATTATCTTACGCACTTCGGTAACCTTCTTTTGCGCATCGATCAGCTTGCCGATTTTTTCGCCCAATCCCTTAGAAGCTGCGCCGAGATGAGTCTCAAGAATCTGCCCCACGTTCATGCGAGACGGAACACCCAGTGGATTCAATACAATATCCACTGGCTCTCCGTTTTCGTCATAAGGCATATCTTCAACTGGCATGATTACGGAGATCACACCCTTGTTACCGTGACGACCTGCCATCTTGTCACCCGGTTGAATTCGACGCTTAATGGCGAGATAAACTTTTACAATCTTTAAAACGCCAGGCGCCAGGTCATCGCCTTGTGTAAGTTTTTTCTTCTTGTCTTCGAAGCGCTCATCAAGTTCATTTCTTCGCTCTTTAAGCTGCTCCTCTGCCCGCTCCAACTGCTTGTTCAAAGCATCATTAGACATTCTCAGCTTGAACCAATCATCCAGAGGCAGGTTACTCAAATAGTCGTTAGTTACTTTCTGCCGTTTCTTGAGTTTGGGGCCACCTGCGACTACTTTATTAACGAGGGATTTCTGCAATCTTTCAAAAGTCGCGCCTTCAACGATGCGGTATTCATCATCGATGTCTTTGCGCACTTTCGCTAATTGTGATTCCTCAATCTCAACCGCTCTCTGATCTTTTTCCAAGCCATCCCGCGTGAAGACTTGTACGTCAATGACCGTTCCCTTCACACTGGTAGGAACCCTCAAGGAAGTATCTTTCACATCAGATGCTTTCTCACCAAAAATTGCACGTAGCAATTTTTCTTCCGGAGTGAGCTGGGTTTCACCCTTTGGTGTAACCTTACCAACCAGAATGTCACCAGCATTTACTTCAGCGCCGATATAAACGATTCCGGATTCGTCTAGCTTGCTTAAGGCACCCTCTCCAACGTTTGGAATATCTGCAGTAATTTCCTCAGAGCCAAGTTTGGTATCTCGAGCAACGCAGGTTAATTCCTGAATGTGAATCGTAGTAAATCGATCTTCTTTTACTACACGCTCAGAAATCAGGATGGAGTCCTCAAAGTTGTAACCATTCCAGGGCATAAAAGCGATTCGCATGTTCTGCCCCAGAGCCAGCTCACCCATATCGATGGAAGGACCATCGGCAAGAATGTCACCTCGAGCTACTACGTCGCCCTCGCTAACCAGTGGTCGCTGGGAAATACAGGTATTCTGATTCGAACGGGTGTATTTAGTCAGGTTGTAGATATCCACACCTGCTTCACCGGCATCTGTTTCCTCATCATTAACCCGAACAATGATTCGAGCGGCGTCTACAGACTCGATGACTCCACCACGGAATGCCACCACACACACACCGGAGTCTCTGGCAACATTACGTTCCATCCCCGTCCCTACCAGGGGCTTCTCGGTCTTCAGCGTTGGCACAGCTTGGCGTTGCATATTTGAACCCATCAATGCCCTATTCGCATCATCATGCTCGAGGAAAGGAATCAATGCTGCAGCAACAGATACCATCTGCTGTGGCGCCACATCCATATAATCCACTTCTTCCCTTGGCTTTAAGGTTGTTTCACCCTTATAGCGAACCGTTACCAGGTTCTCGACGAAGCCACGCTTCTTATCTAACTCAGCACTGGCCTGAGCAATAACAAAATCGCTTTCATCGATGGCAGATAAGTAATGAATCTCGTCAGTAACTTTGTTCTTAACAACTTTGCGATATGGGCTTTCAAGGAAGCCGTAATTATTCGTCCGCGCATAAGTTGCCAATGAATTGATCAAGCCAATGTTTGGACCTTCAGGCGTTTCAATTGGACATACACGACCATAGTGTGTCGGATGTACGTCACGCACCTCAAATCCAGCGCGCTCGCGGGTCAATCCACCTGGCCCAAGAGCAGATACGCGACGCTTATGAGTAACTTCCGATAGAGGATTGTTTTGATCCATGAATTGCGAAAGCTGGCTTGAACCAAAAAATTCCTTGATCGCCGCTGCCACAGGCTTGGCATTGATCATGTCCTGAGGCATCAGTCCTTCAGAATCAGCCATGCTCAAGCGTTCCTTCACCGCACGCTCAACTCGAACCAGACCAACGCGGAACTGGTTTTCTGCCATTTCGCCCACAGAGCGAATACGACGGTTACCCAAATGGTCGATGTCATCGACAGATCCAAAGCCGTTTCTAATTCCAACCAAAGTCTTTAACACGTCAACAATGTCATCAGTGCTAAGAACTGGTTCGCCTTCGGACTCAGGACGACCTAGTCGGCGATTGAACTTCATACGCCCTACCGCTGACAGGTCATAACGCTCCGGCGAGAAGAACAAGTTAGAGAATAAGTTTTCTGCAGATTCTTTAGTAGGCGGCTCACCCGGACGCATCATGCGATAAATTTCCACCATGGCTTCCAGCTTGGAAGTCGTGGTGTCTATGCGCAATGTGTCAGAGACGAACGGCCCGCAATCGAGATCATTGGTGTAAATAGTTTCGAATTCTTTTACACCTTGCTCAACAAATTCTGCCAATAATTCTTCGGTGAGCTCTGCGTTACAAGGAAACATAACTTCTCCTGTTTCCTCATTTACTACATCTTTGGCCAGTGAAGTACCTACCAGAAAATCATTGGTAATCATCAGTTCGGTAAGCTTTGCAGTTTCCATCTGACGAATATGGCGAGATGTAATGCGGCGGCCTTCTTCCACAATAAGCTTTCCTTTCTTGTCCTTAATAGGAAAGTTAAGCACTTCACCACGCAGTCGTGCTGGAACCAGCTTGAGTTTAATTTCAGCATCCTGATCTTTCTTTTGAGTGATCTTGAAACTATTGTTCTCATAGAACATAGCCAGGATTTCTTCAGAGCTGAATCCTAATGCCCGCAAGAGTACGGTTGCAGGAAGTTTTCGGCGTCTATCGATTCGCACATAAACCATATCTTTAGGATCAAACTCGAAATCCAACCAGGAACCGCGGTAAGGAATTACCCGTGCCGAGTAAAGCAATTTACCAGAGCTGTGAGTTTTCCCTCGGTCGTGATCAAAGAATACGCCCGGTGATCTATGCAGCTGTGACACAACCACACGCTCAGTACCATTGATGACGAAAGTACCTGACTCCGTCATTAATGGGATTTCACCCATGTAAACTTCTTGCTCTTTTATATCTTTAATTGTTTGAGTTGTTGATTCCTTATCGTAAAGAATCAAACGAACCTTCACGCGCAGGGATACTGAGTAAGTAGATCCTCTGAGCTGACATTCTTTTACATCAAAAGCGGGTTTTCCCAAGTCATAACTTACATACTCCAGTACTGCTTTTCCGGAATAGCTGACGATAGGAAATACAGATTTGAACGCGGCATGCAAGCCCTGGTCGAGGCGCTCCTCTACTGGAGTGCCAGCCTGAGTAAATTGTCTGTAAGAATCGATTTGAATAGACAACAGATAAGGAATGTCCATTGCGCTAGGCAACTTTCCAAAATTCTTACGAATACGTTTTTTCTCTGTATACGAATAGGCCATGTTGTGTTCCTGACGTTTTGTACTCTTAATTAATGCATTTGCTTGTGGCAGTGCATTATTTTTTACTTCTGGCAGATCTGCTCTGCGACATTCAATAGCTTTGCAAACAAACTATCGAGATCTACTCGAAAAATTACTTCGAGGAAAATCAAGCACGAGCCAACACCAGGCGCGAAAAACATGCCTGGCGTTGGTCGTGTAGTAGCTGTCGCTTATTACTTAAGCTCAACGGACGCGCCAGCTTCTTCCAGTGCTTTCTTGGCTTCTTCCGCTTCTGCCTTGGGAGCAGCTTCCTTAATAGTTGAGGGCGCTCCGTCTACTAGTTCTTTCGCCTCTTTCAGTCCAAGGCCAGTAATTCCTCGAACCGCTTTGATGACATTTACTTTCTTGTCACCAGTCGCAGCAAGAACGATATCGAACTCGTCCTTTTCTTCAGCTGGAGCAGCATCGCCACCAGCAGCCGCCGCCGCAGGGGCTGCAGCAACAGCCGCAGCTGCTGAAACGCCAAATTTTTCTTCCATTGCTTCAACCAGTTGGACCACGTCCATAACTGACATATCAGCAATTGCATCTAGTACTTCTTCTTTAGATAGAGCCATGACTCTTATCTCCTACAATAAAATTTTAATAAAACGGTTATCAATGGAATTAGGCTGCTTCCTGCTTTTGGTCTCGCACAGCCGCAACAGCGCGAGTGACCTTGGAAGGAACTTCATTCACAGTTCGTGCAAGTTTTGTAACTGGTGCCAACATGACACTCATTAATATGGATCTCGCCTGATCAAGCGTTGGCAGTTTCGCCAATACATCGATCTGGTTTGCTTCCAGCAACTTGCCACCAACAGACAGTGCCTTAATCTCAAAATCGTCATTTTCCTTTGCAAAATCCTTCAGCACACGCGCGGCGGCGCCAGGATCTTCTTGGGATAATGCGAGAAGAGTTGGTCCAACCAACACTTCTTGAATGCACTCGAATTCAGTATCTGCTACTGCGCGCTTCAACAAGGTGTTGCGAACGACGCGAAGATATACTTTGTTTTCTCGTGCAGTTTTCCGAAGTGCAGTAAGTTCGCCTACATCGACTCCACGGTAATCCGCGAGCACTGCAGACAAGGCACTAGCAGCAGCCTGATTGACTTCCGAAACTATTTGTTTCTTGTCTTCCAGTCCTATAGCCACTTTGTTTAACCTCACTCAATGAACTGTCACCAGTTCAGTTAAAGGTATTCAAATTGCGAATACCCATTTGTTCGGTGATAAGAACCCGGCATGAATATCCGGATCGGGTTTCACCATCTGCGTAGGAAATTAAGATGCAACGACTACACTCTGCTGCTCACCTACGGTCTTTGATGGAATCGCCAGAAGGCGATTACCACAAAGTCATTAGAGAACCAGACTTATCTGGTTCCCGAAATTCGTTTAGTGCTTAAATCGTTAAAGACGATTGGTCGATCTGGAGCCCGGGGCCCATAGTCGACGACAGTACTACCTTCTTTATATAGATACCTTTAGCTGAAGATGGCTTGGCCTTCTTCAGGTCGGCTAAAAGCGCTTCAAGGTTTGATTTCACCGCTTCAGGGTCGAATCCAACTTTGCCTATGCCGCCATGGACAATGCCATTCTTGTCGGTGCGGAAACGAACCTGACCTGCTTTGGCATTCTTCACAGCAGCTTCGACGTCCGGGGTAACTGTTCCAACTTTTGGATTTGGCATTAAACCGCGAGGTCCCAGCACTGTTCCCAGTTTACCCACGACGCGCATGGCGTCTGGAGTCGCAATTACGACATCAAAATCAAGATTACCACCCTGGATAGATTCTGCTAAATCTTCGAAACCAACAATATCTGCTCCAGCAGCTTTGGCCTTCTCAGCATTGTCGCCCTGGGCAAATACGGCAATCCTTACCTCTTTACCAGTGCCTGCTGGCAAGGTGGTTGAACCTCTTACAACCTGGTCGGACTTACGCGGATCAACACCTAGATTGATTGAAACATCGTAAGATTCTTTAAATTTGCCAGATGCGAATTCTGAAATCAGGGCAACCGCTTCCTCGATCGAATAACTTTTTCCAGCTTCGATCTTTTCGGCCATTTGCTTACGCTTTTTGGATAGTTTTGCCATTTTACTCTACCCCCTCAACTTCAATGCCGGCGCTGCGCGCACTGCCCGCCAATGTTCGTACTGCGGCATCCATGTCTGCTGCTGTAAGATCAGGCATCTTCTGATTCGCAATATCTTCAAGTTGGGCTCGATTAACTTTGCCAACTTTTTCTGTATTCGGGCGACCACTGCCTTTTTTAAGACCCGCTGCTTTGCGCAAAAGCACCGCAGCTGGGGGAGTTTTGGTAATAAAGGTGAAACTGCGATCGGCATAAACTGTAATAACTACCGGTATAGGTAATCCAGGTTCAGTGCCCTGAGTCTGGGCATTAAACGCCTTACAGAAATCCATAATGTTCACACCATGTTGTCCGAGTGCTGGACCAACAGGTGGGCTTGGGTTGGCCTGTCCCGCGCCAACTTGCAGCTTGATATAAGCCAGTACTTTCTTAGCCATTGTAAATACTCCTGGTGGGTTCAAACGACAGGCGTTCAGTCCTGTCTTCCCGGCGATTACCTTAATGCGCAAGCACTAGGCATTCGACTTGTTAAATGCTTCTGGAACTGGCTGGTTCCAAAAACACAGCGTAGTTAGCTTTTCTCCACTTGGCCAAACTCAAGTTCGACCGGTGTAGATCTACCAAAAATTAGTACAGCAACCCGAAGACGACTCTTCTCGTAGTTCACTTCTTCGACTGTGCCAGTGAAGTCATTAAATGGCCCATCGATAACCCGAACCATTTCTCCTGGCTCATAAATAGTCTTATGAGTTGGCGTCTCTTCACTATCCTCCATGCGCTGAAGAATTTTATTAGCTTCCTTATCGGTAATCGGTGCAGGTTTTTCTGCTGTGCCACCGATAAATCCCATGACTCGCGGCGTCTCTTTAACCAAATGCCAGGTGTCATCGTTTAAATCCATATGGACTAGTACATAACCAGGGAAAAACTTTCTTTCGCTCTTGCGCTTCTGCCCTGCTCGCATCTCCAGAACTTCTTCTGTAGGGACGAGAACTTCATCGAAGTAATCTTCCATACCTGAAAGGCTGATTCGCTCTTTCAGCGCATGCATTACTTTTTTTTCATAGCCCGAATAAGCGTGGACTACATACCAACGTTTAGACATTTAATTCTTCTACGTAATAAAGCCGGAAATAATCCAATTAAGCAGCCCGTCAAGCCCAAACAATATGATCGCTACAATCATTATGACAATCAGAACAACAATAGTGGTCTGTGTCGTTTCTTGCCTGGTCGGCCAAACAACTTTTCGGATTTCAACGCGGGCCTCAAGACATAGATTTACGAAATTGCGCCCTTTGTCAGTTTGTGCGGCAATCCAGCCTGCCACACCTGCTGCAGCCAATAATCCAACTGTTCTAATCAACAAAGATTCAGCCGAGAAATAGGAATTAGCGTAAACGCCAGCCGCGACTATTACCGCGACTATTGCCCACTTTATCCAATCTAGATTGTTACCTTCACCGTCGATTTTTTCTGACATGTCAGTCTTCTCAAATCTTTTCTACTAGCAGTTCTCTTTTAACCACCCGCCTAAATGGCAGGCCAGGAGGGAATCGAACCCCCAACCTGCGGTTTTGGAGACCGCTGCTCTGCCAATTGAGCTACTGGCCTTTTGTTCGCGGGGCCGCTGCGCCCCTAAATACGATAAAGCCAGCACATCCATTGGATGTGCTGGCACTATCAAATCTTGGTTATCGAATTATTCGATAATCTTACTTACAACGCCGGCGCCAACAGTACGACCGCCTTCACGGATAGCAA
>JAPPOG010000024.1 GCA_028818225.1 Gammaproteobacteria bacterium
ATTTGGTGCAAGTCTTTCTGCAGGAGAACCACAGCGAATCAATCTCGGTAGTGAGCCTGAAGACGGATTGAGACACGCGCAACAGCTATTTAGGTATTTTCTAACAGAGTCAGGTGTCACAATATTAGATTCTGAGTTTTATCAGGAAGCTGTTTCAAATGAATGGGCAGTGTTTTATGAACATTCCAGTTCTCGTTCTCTGCGAGAAATACTGACAGGTATGTTGCGCTTTTCCAACAACTTTATAGCCAATCAATTGTTTCTTACTTTGGGTGCACAAAATGACGGATTTCCGGCAACAACGGATTCCGCCAGGGAAGTTTTACAACAACAGCTCAGTGAAATTTACGGAATTGGAATTGGCAGTGATACACAGTCATTGTTAATGCTTGAGGGCTCAGGTCTTTCTCGCCAACAACGCAGCACTGCCAGTGGCATGATGCGGATACTGGAGACCTTTAGACCTTATGCAGATTTATTGCCGGAGATAAATGGCGCACTGCGAAAGAGCGGCACCTTAACCGGAGTTTATAATTTCTCCGGTTATATTCAGGGGCCCGATGGTCTGTATCCTTACGTGATACTGACCAATCAGGAAACTAATAATCGTGATGAAATTTTACAGATACTCAGGGATGCCATTTAATCATTAAAGAATATAATTACTGCGCCCCATTAATCTAGGTAGATGATTTTTTAACTCCAGGCTGCTCATAGCTATATTGCAGTACCTGGTCTCGAGAATAAAAAACAATTCCGCGTCCCTTCAGGAATTCAAGCTGCCCCTGTTTCTCTCTCAATTCGATCCAGTTCTCATCGCTTTGAAAAGTTGCTGATTCTTCAATGGCATCTAATTCATCAAGAAAGGAATCGTCGAGAAAGTCCAGATCAGCCTTCAGGGATTCCCGTTGAGTAATGTCTTTCGATTCTTCTTCTTTCGGTGGAGCCGACTGGGCAATATCTACATAGGCCCGCTGCCAGCTGGGTACATCGGATTGCCAGATTTTCATACCATTAATATCGGTTTCTTTCATCTGAATTCGGGCAAAACTGGCGCTCATTCCCCTGGCGTCCGCAGCAGTCATACGCGCATGTTCGAACTGTCCTTCATTGGCGTTGGCCCCATAGAAAACCATGCCGACTGCCCGGGTTCGGGTAAAATTCAATTCACTGAAATTGGAATAGCAGGCAAGCGCGAAATCTAATTGTGCGGCACTGAAGTTAGCCTTTTCTGAGATATCGCTGCCAAAGATATGAACACCTTTCAGATCTGCACGTTCATCTTTGTGCTGATTCATCTCTCTTGCCCGGTCTTTATCAGTTCGTTCACCCTGACCGGAATGCAAATCCAGTCCTCGAAGATCGAGGCGCGAAAGGTTTAAAGAATGATGAATTCCAACTTCATCCATATAGGAGAAATGACGATTTAACTTGTTATTTTCCAGGGCAGCTGTCAATTCAGCAGGAACACTTAACACTTCATTCAGCTTTAATTGGCTCTTGATTGTGTCCAGTTTTTTTATCTGCTTATTGAAACTATCAATTGCCTGTTTCTTTTGTTTTTTGCCGGGCATGATAGCTGGCTCTGAACCTTCTTCATGTAAGGTCTCGAGAATTCTGGCCGCCGCGCAGAATGTTTCTTTTGCGTTTTCGCTTAGAGCCTTTGAGTTTTCAGTGTAAAGGAATCTGACAGGAGACTCGGCAAATACTTCGCTACGCTCTACTTCTCGAACTCAATTATCAACTGGACTGGCACCAGAAAAGTCATGAAGCACATCGACAAATAAACTTCTTGCTAATTGCTGTCGCGTTCTGTCGTCATTATAAAGATTCGCTTCCTTGACATAATCAGGCATTTCCAGGACATAAGAGATTAACTTCAACAAGCCTGCAATCGTGCCCAGTTTTTCTTCACCAATACTTTCGAAAACTTCAATTTCACCGCTGTAAACCGCCTTGCGTGGATCGTCTGTCTCATCAAGCATTTTGTAGAGTTGTAATAGAACTTTCTTCCTCTCCGCAGAGAGAGCGAAATAAGCCTTGGCTTCTTCAATCTCGGCATGCACTTCAGCTTTTACATCGGGTACCAGCGTGTCAACTTCAGCTTCTTCTCTTATATGGATTTCGTTCGCTTCATGGACCAGGGTGAGATAGATGAAATCCTCGACGGAGTCTCCGGCTCGACCACCCTTGGCATGCAAGCCTTCAAGAATTTTCCGCATCCAGCGTGGTTTGCTTTTGCGTTCTTCCTCTCCATCACGAAAATGCAAGACCATTTCTTCCTTGCCGCTTTTGGTTTTTATTTTGGAAACGCCGGCGGAAGTGATCATATTCTTTGACCAGACGAAACGGTAACGATTGTTGTCTGCATCGAAAAAGTGGTTCTGAATTAAAGCGTGAAGATCTAAACGTGAATGAGTATGTTGCTCTGATATCAGGCGATTGATAACTGCCGTCATAATTGCAGGATTTACCCAGGCTTTTGGAGCAGGGGGGCTATCCTGTAAATCTGCCAGGGTGCCAGTTGCACCCTTGCGAGCGCCCACAAAATTGATTTCCGTATTCTTCATAAAACCTGCTTACCAGTAGAGAGTCCCATCGCAATTTACCAATTCAAGCTGAAGCTTATTCTGCGCGGCATAATAGACCGGCAATTCTGCGCTTGCTACGAATTTTGGGGAAAATCTGGGGATAATGGCTTTCTTGCTTATTTCTACCCGTCAAATTACCCTGTTTTTGTGAAATTTGACGCCGATCCAGTGGATTTTGCAAATGACAGATAAAAAAATTAATAAAATTCGACGACGGGT
Source organism: Gammaproteobacteria bacterium (assembly GCA_028818225.1). Lineage (GTDB taxonomy): Bacteria > Pseudomonadota > Gammaproteobacteria > Pseudomonadales > Pseudohongiellaceae > UBA9145. The sequence goes on from JAPPOG010000024.1 coordinate 2,811, forward strand.
AATTACCGGTTTAGGTGCTGTTGCCGCCAGCAGTTTATTGCCACGGCGACTGTCTGCACAGCGCAGCAATGATACAGATGTTCTGATTATCGGCGGCGGTATAGCGGGATCATCTACTGCCTTTCACCTGGCTGAGCAAGGTCGCGATGTCATTTTGCTGGAGCGCGGCGACATTGCATCGGAAGCATCGGGTCAGAATATGGGCGGACTCGGTGGCTCAGGCTGGGGAAACAATCCTGATCTACTCTCATATTTAACCGCAGGAAGTGTCGAAATCTTCAAACGTATGCAGATCGATATGGATTACGACATAGAATTTCGCCTATCGGGCACTCTCACAGCAATTCATAGCGATGCACAATACGAGTTTTACCAGGATGATGTTGCCAGCCAACGAAACAACGGCTACGAAATAGAACTTCTTTCTGCCAGAGAAGCGAGGGCAATAGAACCCGAGGCAAACGGCGCATTACCCGGTTACATGTATAGACCCCAGCGAGGACAGGCGGATCCGGTAAAAACTACGCGCGCCTTTGCCCATGCTGCGCAAATAGCAGGTGCCACCGTTAATACCGGTCAGAATGTAGTATCAATTACACCAATGAGTGCTGGCGGTTATTTGATACAAACTGAATCGACTGAATTTAGATGTCAGACACTAGTATTGGCTACGGGAGCCTGGTGTGGACCAGTAGGAGAAATGCTGGGCTTGAGGATCCCAATCGTTCCAGTCCGGGGACAAATGTGGGCAACGGAAAGTTTACCTATGCGCATCATGCATACGATTGGTTCAACGATATCCAGTTATGCCTGGAGTAAGGACAACGGCTCTGACAATGTTACTCCACCAAACCTTACCCATAAAAACGGCCGCCGTAATACTCGCCATCTTTATGGGCGACAGAGTAAGAATGGCGAAATTATTTTCGGCGGTGACCGCGAGAGCCTTGGTTATAACACCACACCAAATCCTGCGGGTATCGAAGTGAACCGCGATCATGCAGCGGAAGTGATTCCTCTCGTGGCAAGCTTACCTATTGCCCGTACCTGGGCCGGACTAATGCCCTTCTCCCTTGATGGCGCGCCAGTTATTGGCAAAATTCCAATTCGCGATAACCTGTTTATTGTAAGTGGTATGGCGTCTTCAGGATTTGGCCGTGGACCCATGGCAGGCAAACTGGCAGCTGATTACATTCACAGTGGCAACATGACTCACGTGCTTGCTGAGTCTGATCCTGCAAGGTGCGTAACTGAAAAATAAATTATCCTGTTAAGGCGCTGACTGGGTGACCACTCTATAGACCTGGTTTCCGTTGCCGTTTCGTTGATTGGTATTGTCATTTCCATTATTTGGGTTGCCAGCGCCTCCATTGCCGGCAACTACAGCATGGTCAAATGCGAATTGGAATATGTTGCGATTGATTCATTTTCCGCCCAAATAATTGGCAATATGGAATTTGATCGCCATCGGGTCAGTCCTAAATCAAGCGATGAAATGCCCGGACAGGGTCAGATCCCTTTGGTATATGCAGCTTGGCGTTGTTCAGGATTAACCAAGGATGGTGCGATTCATTTTCAATGGGGAATTGGAGGGATGCTCATGACCTGCATAATGGGTGCGGCCTGGGGTACAGCCCACCTGCTATGCGGTCACAATCTCTGGATCTTAATTCTCGCCCATTCAAGCGGCCACCTGCTTTTTGTCACTCAGCTCTATTTTGCTTCATCACTATTCTTCTAAATCTTTTACTTTTGGCTAGGGGGATGGCCTGGTTGATTATGTTCAAAGGATAAAAACTGCGGTATTTTTACAATGGTTATTTCTCTTACAACAATAAAGAGGCTGTCCCCATGAGCAGCGCTATAAGAAAAACTTTAATTCAGCAATTCTACCTTCTAGTCACCCTGGTATTTTCTATTTCTGCAGTTGAGGCCCAATCGGGACGCAATCCCTATCGACCGGCAGATGGTTTGCAAGCCGGCAGTGGACCCGGTCGCATCGGAGAGATGTGGATGCAATTACCCGATGGCAGACCCATGGGATCCCCCGGCGGAGTGAACATTGATGCTGATGGCGAGCATCTCTGGGCCATTATTCGCTGCGGTGGAGACGCACCGAGGGGAAGTCAAACTTACTGCGATGATTCGGATCTAAATCCGGTTTTAAAATTCGACCCCGAGGGAAATGTTGTCGACGAATTTGGCAGCCGCATGTTTGCCTGGCCCCATGGTTTGCACGTCGATAGTGACGGTAACGTCTGGGTAACCGAAGCTGGAAGTGGAGAATCCCCTTCTGGTGTTCCCTTCGGCCATCAAGTATTCAAGTTTTCTGCCTCCGGTGAGCTATTAATGACTTTGGGTGAGGCAGGCGTTTCAGGCTCGGGACCAAACCACTTTACTGCACCAAGCGATGTAATTACTGCTCCCAATGGTGATATCTTCGTTGCCGATGGACACAATCAAGACGGCAATAATCGGATTGTTAAATATGCCAGCGATGGAACTTATATCATGGACTTCGGAGAAACCGGCTATGGTCCGGGACAAATGTTAGGACCTCACGCATTGGCAATGGCGCCTGATGGGAGGCTGTTTGTTGCTGACCGCTGGAACAAACGGATTTCCATTTTCAATCAGGACGGCAACTTTCTTTCCCATTGGACGCAGTTTGGCATGCCCAGCGACATCTGGATTTCGGGGGATGGCACAATCTACGTGGCCGATTCCGAATCGGACATGACACAGAATCCCGGCTGGGAAAAAGGCATACGAATTGGCGATGTGGAAACCGCCTGGGTGGATTACTTTATCCTGGACACTGGCGATAATCCACCAATTACTCAAGGTGGCAGCGGTGCCGAGTCAATTACCGTTGACCGACATGGCAGTATCTTCGCGGGCGAACCGCGGCCACAGGAATTACGAAAATATATTCGAATACGGTAGCAGGCGCTTCTGACTACCAGGCAAATTGGTTTCGCTGCCGGTAAATGGAAACTCATGAACTGATTATCGTCGGTGCTGGCGCTATGGGAAGTGCTGCGGCCTATCATGGCGCCAAGGTTGGTCTTAATCCTTTACTACTGGAACAGTTCAAAATTGGCCACAACAATGGTAGCAGTCATGGCGGTAGCCGGATAACTCGCTATGCCAATACCGAAGCCGAGGAATGCAGGGGACCCTGTGGCGAAAAATGAAACAACTTGGTTTAGCTTAATTGGCTCAACTCTGCAAGCCATTACATTAGATGGGTTTTGCCCTTCACTTAATTAATAATCGTTATGACAAGTGATGTAATTAAAAAGATTGCATCTATGCTGGATAGTGAGAAATCTTTAATCTCCAAAACCAGCTATCAGGATAAACACAATCAGCAGTCAGTAATCTTTAGGGCCTGTTGGCGTAAATACTGCTCCCGCGATTGCCCTGGCAGCGCATAACCCGCTCCAAGAAGTTAATGTGGAAAGATCTAAAGATAACTAAGGACGAGCAGCACTAGTTCCTGATTAAGATGACTTCAAGACTTTATGCCCAGTTCTTTAGGCGCTGTTCACTTTTTAGTACTTATTCTAGTTGGCTTGACAGCGCTGGCTCAGATTTTCAGTTTCCCAGCTATCCCGCATCCTGCGCTCATATTGCTCTCGCTGGCTCGCACTGGCAATTAGACTTTCTGCCACATCATCGCCCACTACAATCCCCTGTGGTTCCGCCTTGGTGAAGTAGTAACGGGCATTCATCATTTCATCTACCGAACGAGGCCCATAGCGCACTTCAGCGGTTGGGTCAGGATTCGCTGCGTTATCTGTAGAATTATCAAACCACCAGGTCACATGCAGTTTTGCGCCAGCAGGAACGAACATGGGTTCATGGTATTCATAATGAAACTGCCAGTTGAAATCATAATCTGGTACCCATAGTAAAGTTTCCAGATCGTCATCGTCTGGGAGCTGCAACTCGAGTCTGACTGCTTTGCCCCTGTAATGGGCGTGAGGAGCCAATGCCAACAATAGAATATCTTCTTCTATCACGTGCTCATGGGTTGCCATGTAGTTTGGATCACCCGGTGGAATGACAATATCCGTATTCATTGGAATCGTGTTTTCGACAACGTAATCGATGACATCGCCAGGTTTGTAAAATAGAAACCCTCCCGCAGTGTTATCTTCCACAGCAGTTCCGGGCCCTGCTTCTTTTGCATAGTGCATATTGATAGAAATAAAAGGATCGGCGGGCAATAAAAAACCCCAGCCATCGGGATAAACTTGAGGCCCTCTTCCCGGCACTGCCACGCCAAGATAATTGGACACAGAATGATGCATGGTAGAACTGCCGGGCCGAATTTCAGTAGCCTTTACCCAACGAGGCTGACTTAAATCACCATCAGCGAGTTCCATTCTAATCGTCGGTTGCCAGTCACTGGCTTCTTCGCAAACTTCAATCGGTTCGGGAAACGCTACTCTTGCATCGGGAACACCCATCCACCAGAGGGAGCCGTCGGGTGCTTGTGATGGAACATTGGCAGCTACGGTTTCTAATTCTTTATGTTCTGCTTGCCTCGAAGCATCACCCTCTAATGCCCCTCGCTCTACCCAGTTAATGATTAATCCTTTATCAAAGTCAGAAATATATCGCTCGTTTTTAAACGTGCCCTGATGCTGGCGATGAGCGCCCCAGGGTGGCATGCTGCCATCCTGCAAACGCAACGCGATCACTGGCGCCCAAACTTTCGCTTGTTCATAGGACGATACGGAAAATGGCGCACTTATTCCGCCAAGATTAGGCGCATCATCGCGATGACACTCGGCGCAGTTTCGAACCAAAGCATTTCTGACTCCGCCATAGTAAGTTGGCGCAGTATCGAATTGTCCGAATGACTGAACAGAAAAAAATGAGAGAACTGTAAAAACAAAAATCCCAGTTAATGCGTGATTACTTTTTGCGATAAGTTTCATCGATGCCTCCTGGGTTGAGGGCTGCAAATTATCAGGACAGAAGCATTTTGTGCTTCTGCCCTGACTCAAACTATTAATCTGGTAATGCGTAGGCGATCAACTGGGTTGGCTGACCTCTGCCTCCAACCCACATGGCAAGATACTGTTTACCATCATGCTCGTAAGTCATGGGCAAGCCAGTCTGATTATCCGGTAATTCCATCTCGTGAATTATCTCACCTGTTTCCTTACTCACCGCCCGGTAGATTGGGCTGGCACCAGCACCACCTGTTCCTTCACCAATAAACAATAAAGTTTTGGTCGCAAGCACACTGGAACGAGTTGGAATACCAGTGCGCGGCAAGTCGACTCCTTCCAATAGAGGGTGGTTGGCAATTCGCTCCGGTGTATCGGCGTTGGCAATCATCCACAAGTGATCACCGCTATTCATATCGATGGCGGTAATTCTTCCGTAAGGTGGTTTAACCACTTCAAGACCTTGTACACGTGGCGCACGCACACCGAAACCCTGGCTCAAGTCGATATCAGATTCGGGATTCTTTGCCAACGCTAAAACCTGTAACTGAGTTCTTGACGGAACGTAAACGATTCCTGTTTCTGGATCGAAGGCTGAATGCTCCCAGTTTGCTCCACCAGTGGAAGAAGGCAGGCTTAACAGGCCACGGGTACCATCAGGATGATCCTGCAATGAAGGCGGCGAATAAATGCTTGGACTTAAACGAAAACCTTGAATAGCTTCCAGGGCGAGTGCACGCAGTTCAGGCGTATAGTCGATCAAGTCAGCTTCGGTAAATCCCTGGCGATCAAATGCAGCCGGACGAGTTGGGAATGGTTGTGTTGGCGCATACCATTCATTGGGGACGTCACCAGCCGGCACTGGTTGCTCAACGATCGGCCAGATCGGTTCGCCAGTGATTCGATCGAAAGCATAAATCCACGCTTGCTTCGTTACCGAGAAAACGACTTCACGACCATTAGGTAGGTCGGCAACGATTGGTGCGTTGGGAACATCCCAGTCCCATATATCATGATGAATGAATTGAAAGTGCCAGAGGCGTTCACCGGTACGCACATCCACTGCAACGATACCACTGGAGAACAGGTTATCACCATGACGATCGCCACCGTAGTAATCACCAGTTGGATCTTCTATGGGCAGGAATACAATTCCATTTTCAGCGTCACCTGAAATTGGCGCCCATACACCAGAGTTACCGGTAATGTCGTTACCGGTTAACCAGGATTCATAGCCGTATTCACCAAAAGCCGGAATGGTACGGAAAGTCCATAACAATTCGCCAGTGTGCACATCGAAACCGCGAATATCCCCTTTAGTATTGAATTTGGAACGGGGGCGACCACCGGTACGGTGCGCAGCACCTACCACGATGACATCATTCATGATGAACGGTGGTGCCGAAATTCCTATATCAGGGAATGGATAGCGTGGATCATCACCGTTTCGCACACCCACATACAAATCGACAATACCGTTTTCGCCGAAAGTGGGATCGGGAATACCAGTGGCTGCATCAAGCGATACCAGTTGATAGCCCGGAGAAATATCGATTACACGATCCTTTTCACCATTACTGTAATACGCGACACCCCGGCCAGGACCTTTTCTGGGCGCTTCATCAAAACGCGCACCTTCATCATAGCGATACAGCCATAATACCTGTCCGGAAGTAGCATCGATGGCGGCCACGTTACGCGTATTGGCAATATTTACATAGAGCACACCATTGATTTCCAATGGCGTGGAGGGATTAGCATAATCGATGGTGGTACCGAAGTTTTCCGTGGACCAACTCCAGGCAAGTTCCAGGTCTGCTACGTTATCCGCATTAATCTGATCCAGCGGCGAATAACGATGGGCCCAGTCGCCGCCATAATAAGTGTTCCAGTCACCATCATTTACGGTGCGCCCTTGCTGGCTCCAAGCAGCGGAAGTAAAGCTAAGTGCCAGAACAGCACTAAATGTCGAGACTATCTTTCTTGTTGTTATCACCTGAAATCTCCTGCCAATTTCTCGAGTAAGGCGTTTGGTTTTTCTTGATTATAACGGTCTGGCGGGCCGCAACAAGCTATGAAATCCGGCCGTAAAGGAAAGTTGCATTCCCATGGTTCAGGTCAAAACCACAGCCTTGGGAGCAATCTGGGCAGCAGATTGTGACATTTCGTAATTTTCTGCCAGAAAAGCCCATTCCGGCCCCAAAAACCGGGGCCTCGCTTTGATTCCAGAGGTGCTCCCTAATAAACTAGCCAGTTAGTTTCAAACCCTTTTCCTTACATTATAGAGGCTTAAATCATGCGTTCGCGTTTCCTAATGTTGTCAGCCCTGATGCTATTAGGGCAGGCAGGTTTTGCGCAGAATCTGGTGACCAACGACACAGCTGAGTGGTATACCCTCGGCGGAGACTATGCTCATACCCGCTTCACCCCTGCTGCTGAAATTACAGCGGATAATTTCGAGGACCTGGAAGTTGCCTGGGAATGGGATGGTTCCAGTTTTAATGGTTACAGCGGTCGCTCTACTCCCACCTACGTAGATGGGAAGTTGTATACAGTTTCTGGACCGCGCCGTAATGTTGTCGCAATCGACCCAAAAACAGGTGAAACCCTCTGGGCATATCGCTTACCCAATACCGGACGTTGGGAATATTCCATGCGCGCCTCTTACGGAAAGGGAATTGCTTATGACCGCATCGACGGGCGAGGCGTAATCTACATCTCAACACCTGGATTCTTCCTGGTTGCATTGGATGCACAGACTGGCCGCCCTTTAGAAGGCTTCGGAGGTCAGCTGCCTATTCCTGATTTTCCAGAAACTGGTGTCGTAGACATGCTGGCAGATTTGGGACATCCCTATGATCCTTACGACGGCATTCCCCTGGAGACTGGTTATATCACTACCTCTTCGCCACCAATTGTGGTTAATGACTCTATCATCGTCGGTAACTCGGCCGAACAAGGTTACCTGCAGGCGCGCGTTGAAAACATCCCCGGCGACATCCTCGCTTATGACAAGCACACCGGCGAATTCAAATGGAAATTCAATGTTATTCCACGACCTGGTGAGTACGGTCACGAAACCTGGGAAAACGATGCCTGGCAGTGGACTGGCGATGTTTCTTCCTGGGCACCATTAACAGCAGATCCTGAAAACAGCATTGTTTACGTGCCAACCAATCCCCCGACGATTGATTACTATGGCGGCTTCCGACCAGGCGACGGTTTATTTGGTACCAGCGTTATCGCACTGGACACAGAAACCGGTGAACGGCGCTGGCACTTCCAGACTGTCAAGCACGATGTCTGGAACTACGATAATCCTGCCGCTCCCATTCAGTTAGATTTGGATGTTCCCGGCAGGGGAACAATTCCTGCTGTCATGCAGGTAACGAAACAGGGATTCGTTTATACCTTTGACCGTATTACTGGTGAGCCAATCTGGCCAATAGAAAACAGGCCGGTTCCAGCATCGGAAGTACCTGGTGAGAAGTTGGCGACAACTCAGCCGTTTCCCACCAAGCCACCACCCTTCGAACAACAAGGCATTAGTGAAAATGATCTTATCGATTTCACACCTGAATTAAGAAGGGAAGCACTAGAAGTCATGAGCAGCTATAAGATGGGCCCATTGTTTAATCCACCGATTCACGACGAGAACGTGGAGGGATTGATCAGTGCAGCCATGTGCCCGGGTGATGGCGGCGGTGCCAATATCTATGCTCCACCTGCTGCAGATCCTACAACTGGATTCTTGTATGTCCCGTCGGCCAACAACTGTAGCTGGCAGCGGGTTATTCCTGGTGAAGAGGCTGATGCTCGCATCGACAAGCCAACCGGAACAACTTTCGCGGCCTATGCGAATGGCCCCGGGGGCAGGCCTCCGCGCCTGGCGTCCGGCCTTCCTTATGTGAAACCACCTTATAGCACGGTTACCGCTTATGACATGAATACCGGCGAGATCGCTTTTCGCATTCCAGCCGGCGAAACACCTGATCGTGTGCGGAACAGTCCTGCTCTCGAAGGTATCGATGTTGGAGATACGGGAAGCGGACGGGCGCCATCGATGGTAGCAACAGCAAACTTGCTGATTTACGCATCCATTGATCACGATGGCAGTCCATTGCTATATGCGGTCGATAAACAGACAGGTGAGGAGTATGGTCGTATCGAAATTCCTGGCGAAGTTCGTTATGGCATGAGCTCCTGGATGCATGATGGTCATCAATACATCATGTTACAGGCTGGTCCAAAGTTAATCGCTTTGGCCTTACCCGCTGCATTAGACGAGGCTGAAGCACAGTAAACCGCTATACCAATCGCAAGGTTTACTGGAGGGGTTTATGTTGATCGCAAGATCAAACATAAACCCCTCCACTTCGTTAAGGCTTGAGAAAATTAAACACAAACCGATCAGTACTCTGCTACTCTTCACCTTACTGTCAGTTACGAATCTTTATGCAGCTGAATCATTGATAAAATTCATGAGTTAGCGATCAATGCAACGGTGCTGTCCATCCGATCATTTACGCGATGGCTGAAATAGAGTTTTCTAACCACTTTTTCTTGCTAAAAAATCAAACCAGCATAAAAAAAGGGGTCAAAGACCTGGCCTCTGACCCCCCTCCAAGTTAATGCTCGCTGTTAGTTCAGATCATAACGGTCCAATGTCATAACCTTGCTCCAGGCAGCAACAAAGTCTGTAACGAAATCTTCTCTAGCATCGTTAGAAGCATAGTGTTCAGAAATCGCACGCAACTCTGAATTAGAGCCAAAGATCAAGTCAACAGGCGTTGCGGTCCACTTCAGTTCGCCTGTATCACGATCACGACCTTCATAGACTCCCTCTGTCGATGACTGCTGCCAGACAGTTGACATATCTACCAGGTTTACAAAAAAGTCGTTGTTCAGGGTCCCTGGATTATCCGTAAACACGCCGTGAGCGTTGCCATCAACATTTGCATTCAAGCTGCGCATGCCACCAACGAGAACGGTCATTTCAGGTGCGCTTAAATTCAGCAGCGCTGCCTTTTCGATCAACATTTCGGCTGGCGAACGGGAATTTCCCGATGCGAAATAATTTCGAAAGCCGTCAGCCGTAGGTTCCAGGACCGCAAATGAATTTACATCCGTTTGCTGCTGCGAAACATCTGCGCGACCGGGATTGAATGGGACATCAATATCCACACCGGAATCTGCAGCCGCCCTTTCGATTGCAGCCGCACCACCCAAAACAATCAGATCCGCTAGTGAAACCTGCTTGCCTGAATTACTTCCGTTAAACTCAGCCTGAATACTTTCCAGTACTCCTATTACCCTGTTAATTTCCGCCGAATCGTTAGCATCCCAATCAATTTGTGGCGACAATCTTAACCTGGCTCCATTAGCTCCACCGCGATAATCGGTGCCACGGAATGAAGAAGCTGAGGCCCAGGCAATTCGTACCAGTTCAGAATTACTCAAATCTGAATCCAGTATTTCATCTTTTAAACGGGCGATGTCACCGTTATTAACCATGTCATAATCAACTTCAGGAATAGGATCCTGCCACAGTAATGCTTCAGTAGGCGCCAGGTCACCCAGATAGCGGGAATTTGGACCCATATCCCTGTGAGTCAACTTAAACCAGGCACGGGCAAAAGCATCCTCGAACAGCTCTGGATTTTCTAACCAACGTGTAGTGATCTCACGGTAGGCTGGATCGACCTTAAGTGCGAGGTCTGTAGTTAGCATCATCGGGGCATGACGCAGATTAGAATCATGCGCGTCAGGAACCAGATTCGAGGCTGCACCACCAGCTGGACGCCATTGAATAGCACCGGCCGGACTGCGAGTCTGCTCCCATTCGTAGTTGTAAAGATTTTCCAGATAATTGTTGGTCCAGGCAGCTGGATTTATCGTCCAGGCACCTTCCAGTCCGCTGGTGATAGTGTCGCCTGCATTACCGCTGCCGTAACTGTTTCTCCAACCCAATCCCTGCTCTTCCAGACTGGCACCTTCTGGTTCGGCGCTAACATAATCGCCGGGATTGGCCGCACCGTGTGCTTTACCAAAGGTATGGCCACCCGCAATGAGTGCTGCAGTTTCCTCGTCGTTCATGGCCATGCGACCAAAGGCTTCGCGAATGGCATCTGCTGAGGCTTGTGGATCGGGATTACCCCCTGGCCCTTCTGGATTTACATAGATTAAACCCATTTGCGTGGCACCGAATGGAGCGAGCAAGGCACCCTCTGCATCTCTGCGATCAGCAGCCAGCCATTCACCTTCAGGCCCCCAGTTAACATCTTCAGGCTGCCAGGCATCTTCTCGACCACCGGCAAATCCGAAAGTCTCAAATCCCATTGATTCCATGGCCACGGTACCGGCCAGTATCATCAAATCGGCCCAGGAAATGGCACGACCGTATTTTTGCTTGATGGGTAGCAACAGATAGCGAGCCTTATCCAGATTAGCGTTATCGGGCCAGCTATTCAGTGGCGCAAACCGTTGCAGGCCCCCATCCGAACCACCTCTTCCATCGATACTTCGGTAGGTTCCAGCACTGTGCCAGGCCATGCGAATAAAGAACGGACCGTAATGACCAAAATCAGCAGGCCACCAGTCCTGGGAAGTAGTCATCAAATCGATTAAATCTGCCTTTAACGCATCCATGTCGAGACTTGCGTAAGCCTCGGCATAATCAAAATCGTCTCCCATGGGATTCATCCCCGCGGAGTTCTGTCGCAGTGGCTCCAGACTTAATTGATTTGGCCACCAATACTCGTTATCAGGCGCATCGCTTTGAGCAATGGCCCGGGTTAATGGCAATAAACTGGATATTGCCACCGCCGCAATTGCCAGGGATCTGGCTGTTACTGACTTCATTTAGATTCTCCTGCTCGGAATTAGAGCTCAATCAATAAGAATGTTACGAGGCTAAAATAGCGCGGAAGGAACCATCGGTATAACGAATTAATTCGATAGACTTAATCGGATTTTTCTATCAAAGATGACCATGATCATGCACTGCAGGCAATGTGGCGCCAGTGAGTTCACCAATGAGCGAATTTGCTCATTAAGATTTTTCAACGCGCCGTAATTGCAGGGAACTGGCCCTGGCAATCAGCCGGGTTATCTCCAACTCAGTTGCCCAGGCAACCAATCAGACAAGTGCTCCGGAGACAATACCAATTGGCAGCAGCAGCCAGCTGTTAAGTGGATGGGGAAATCGGGTAAGGCTGCTGGGGTTTTTCCATTTTGCCTGGATGCCGTTGCCAGGAAGAAAGTGCGGGTTGCCTACAGGTATTCCAAGTCAATTAACTCGATCATCGACCGCCTTTTTATGCGTGCATCCACTTGCAGAAAGTAGCAGGAAAAGGCAAGCTTTTGCCTGTTTAATCGCAGGTAACTAGTAAAAAGGTAGAATAACAAGATAGCCGAAAAAACCAGTAGAAGGTAGCTAGCATGCTTCGCCCCGAAAGCCTACAAAGAAGAAAAGTAACCTGGCCAGGGATTTTAGTTGTACTTTCCCTCACATTTCTCGGAATTACCCTATTTCCACTGCACGTCCTGGCGGAGGAAACCAGAGGTTACGTGGTTTCCATGGTTCACACCGCCACATACTACGACGAATTAACCTGCCCTAATGGCACCAATGGGTCCCGTCCCGATGTATTGATCCGGAGAGTAATGGCAGATGGCTATGACAGGGAGGAAGCCATTCGCATTGTCAGCGGTATTAGAGCGAATGGCGGGCGCGACGATGATGGCAACCTGGTTGGTTCGGCGATTGTGCTGGGAGGCGGCGCAAGTTTCAGTGGCGACCAGAGCTGGAACGGATTCGATTTTAATCCTGCTAATGTACCAAGTGTGCTGCCGGATCCCAATGCCCACAATGCCCAGGGCCGTTATATGCTCGGATTAAATCTCGATGGCGAGGCTGGACCAAATTCCTGGGAACATCCTGTTACTGGCGAAACCGGAATAGATAATGAGATGTGGCGTGTGTTGGGTTGCTGGGATGTTTATTACGTTAACAAGCCAGTTAATCCGTATAACGAAGGTATCGCCTGGGATACTGCCGTTGATGCTATGCCGGCCTGGTTAATTTCCATTACCGGCGACGATCTTGATCAGGATGGTGAGGTTACAGTTACATTCGATCGCGCTTTAAATATTCCTTTGCGGGATGCTTATGGCAGCATCATGTCCGGAGCCAGCTTCGCTGTCGATCCCAATCCACGATCACACAGTGAATTTAAAGGGCAAATTAGTGACGGTGTTCTGACGATCGAGCCAGGTGATTTTTACCTGCAAGGTGAATCCCAGTTTTATCCCCACTTGCAGTTTAGTGGCACGCAGTTGCGTTTCGAATTAAAAGATGACGGCAGCATGGCAGGCCACATCGGAGGCTACCAGCCCTGGCGCGATTACTACCATTATCTTTCCGTGCGCGGTGAAACCGATGGCATGATAGACCTGATTGGTATCTTTTATGACATGAAGAAATACGCCGATGCAATTCCCGATCCTGACACTGGTCAAAACATGGCAATCTCGGCAGCCTATTTCATGGAAGCTGTTCCAGCCTTCCATGTAGACGAAGGCGGAAATCTGCTAGCGGATTCGGTTGGTCCTGGCCCCAAATTTAGCGGTCCTGCAGTTAGTCAATATTCGAATAATGAGCAATAAGAAAATGAATATTCGAATTTCAATTTTGACGAAGCTTATTTGCATAGCTCTTGTATTTGGACTTATACCGACACGAGTACTTGCAGCGGAAAATTCTGCTGACGAACAGATCACATTCGTCAGGCTCACTTCAGATCAGTACAGAAATGCTATCCGCGATATTTTTGGCGAAAGCATCCAGGTAAGCGGAAATGCCGCCAGTACTGGCGTGCGAGAAGCAGGCTTGATGGCCGTCGGCGGGCGTCGCCTCACCTTGAGCGCAGCGGAAGTGGAGACTTATGAGGTACTGGCGCTGGATATCGCCAGCCAGGTGCTCAGTCCGAGCCGAAGGGCAACCTTAATACCTTGCCAGCCGCGAGATGAAAGTGCCGCTGATAATACTTGTGCAAGCACATTCATCGAAAGCGTAGGACTGCATTTATTTCGACGACCGCTATCGAAGCCTGAGATTGAAACTTATGCCGCCATGGCAGCGACTGCGACTGAATCACTGGGTGATTTTTATGCAGGCCTGCAGTCCGCGTTAGTGGGCATGATGGTTGCGCCAGACTTTCTATTTCGAATTGAACGCAGCGTGTCTAATCCGGAACAACCTGGGATGCGCAGATTGGATGCCTGGTCTCGTGCATCCCGCTTGAGTTTCTTCCTGTGGGATACCACACCCAATCCTGCCTTGCTGGAAGCAGCCCGTAATGGCGATTTGCTGTTCGAAGACGGATTAATTCAACAAGTGGATCAAATGATGGGTTCTGCTCGAATCGAAGATGGTCTGCGCGCTTTCTTTGCAGACATGCTTGCTTTCGATCGCTTCGACACCCTGGATATCGACACGAATCTCTTTCCCAAGTTTACCAAGAATGTCGAAGACGAAGCACGGGAACAAACCCTGCGCACGATTTCTCATCACCTGTTAAATAACAATGCCGATTATCGTGACCTGTTTGATTCCAGGGAAACCTTTTTAACACCAGCCCTGGCTGCACTTTATGGCGTACCTATTCCGATTCGCCAGGAATTAGGCGGCCGCGTACCCTGGGTAGCATACACTTATCCCGAGGATCATGTGCGGGTTGGACTTTTAGGCCAGGCAACTTTTCTCTCCCTGTTCTCCCATCCTGGTGCATCATCGCCGACTTTGCGTGGTAAAGCCGTGAGAGAACACCTGTTATGCCAGACGATTCCGCCACCACCGGGTGATGTGGATTTCAGCCTGGTGAGGGACGGCAACCATCCTGACTTGAAAACCGTGCGCGATAGATTGACTCAGCATCGAGAGAATCCTACCTGTGCCGGCTGCCATATGCTGATGGATCCGATTGGATTAGCACTGGAAATATTCGATGCGTCTGGCGTATACCGCACTATGGAGAATGGTGAAACTATCGATACCAGCGGTCAATGGGCCGGGCAGGAGTACGTTGATGTCAGGGAATTGGCCACGTTGTTAAAAGATGATCCAACTTTGACATCCTGCTTGATTCAGCGAGCCTATAACTACGGCACAGCGCGAGAACCCAGTCGCGCCGAGGTACAATGGCTCAATGCAACTCATACACAATTGAGAGACGAGGGCGTCCATTGGCGAGAGTTAATGCAACGAATTTCTAAAAATCCTGACTTCTACACTGTGCCGGAAGCGGCAACAAACTAAAGGTCTGAACTAATGACAAGCAAAAACCGGAAGTTTAATAGACGCAGTTTATTGAGAGGAGCAATTCACGGGTCTGCAGTGGTAATGGGACTGCCAGTGCTCGAATACTTTCTTAATGAAAATGGAACCGCATATGCCGATGGCGTTGAACTTCCACCCTGTTTTGGCAGCTGGTTTTTTGGGCTCGGCCTGACTCCGGGACGCTGGGAACCAACGATAACAGGAGCGGGATATGAGCTTCCCGAGCATATCGCTGCATTAAATCCGGTCAGAGAAAAACTGAACATTTTCAGCGGATTGCAAATCTTCCTGGACGGTAAGGTTAATCAGAATCACATTTCCGGCGCCCAGGGCCAGATGACCGGAATCGTAACCAGAAGTGCCGCCGATTATGATGAAAGTTTCGACGCCATCATCGATCAGCAGTTTGGCGCTAATGTGCGTTTCCGCACCTTAGAAGTTGCCTGTGATGGCAACGCGGCCTCCGGCTGGACTGCCCGTGGCAAGAATGGAAAAACACCTTGCCAGATTTCCCCACTGGAACTTTATCGTCGCATTTATGGCGAGGGCTTCATTGATCCTAATCAGGCCGAGTTTACACCTGACCCTGAAGTCATGGTTCGACACAGCGTATTGTCAGCAGTGACTGAGCAGCGTCAACAATTAATGAACTCTGTTTCTGCCGATGACCGTTCTCGCCTGGACGAATACTTCACATCACTGAGAGATGTAGAACAGAAACTCGCTTTTGAATTGGAACGCCCTGCCCCCTTACCCGCCTGCACAATTCCTGACATCCAGGATGAAGAAATTGGCACTATGGTGGCGCAGGTTCAAAACACACATAAACAGTTTTCCACTTTACTCGCACATGCATTAGCCTGCGGTCAGACGCGCATTTTCCATGTGACCCTTGGCAATGCGTTCTCGACTTTACGCTTACCGGGCGAACCGAGTGCCTACCATGCTCTTACCCACGAAGAACCTATTGATCCTGACCTTGGCTACCAACCCAAATGCAAAGTATTGGGTGAGCAGTGCATGGGATTCTTCCTCGATTTATTAACGGCTATGGATGGCATCCAGGAAGGAGATGGCACCCTGCTCGATCGCAGCCTGGTTTATGCTTTTACCGATCACGGTGAGGCTCGTCTGCATTCGATGAAAAACCTGCCGGTATTTACTGCCGGTAGTGCAGGTGGACGTTTAAAAACTGGAATTCACATTAATGCAGAGGGCGATGCAGCAACCCGTGTTGGCTTTACGGTACAAAAGGCTCTGGGTGTAGTGACTGATCGATGGGGATCGGAATCCAACGAAGTAAGCACACCATTCAGCGAGGTGCTTGCATGAGCATTCGCTTGGCATTGCGCAGTTTGTTTTTACCGGTTGTGTTAGCCAGTGTTGCGCTCTCTTCAACCGTATTTGCCCAACAAGCACAAATCCCGGCATCTACTCCTCCTGGTCTCATGCTGGTAGAGGTACACCGGGAAGAAGGATTTTCATCCGACCCCTATTTCTTTACCCGGCTCGGTGATGAAAATGGAAATACTCTTTTCTTCTCAACCACTCAACAAAGAGAATCGCTGGAAAATTTTCAACCGGTAGTGGCCGAGGAAGACGCAAGACCATTTGACGATTGGACTATCGTCTCCCATGGAGATGTCAGCCAATGGGCCTATCAATCCCATCCACTGTTCACCTGGTCGCTGGAAGAAGAAGCAGGACAAATTGCAACTAACTTCGCCCTTTATGGGCCCGGACCAAATGGCGAGGCACCACTTAATGAAAACAGTCGGGGAGCATTAATGCCTCCTGCAGGCTGGCAGGTCGCTCGCTTCACTCCTGCAGAAACTGCAATCATTCCAGATGGTTTCGATTTGCAGCAAATCGATTCAGCCCAAGGGGTAGTGCTGACCAATTACCAAGGTTTTTCTCTTTATACATATTCGACGAGCGCAGATTCAGCCAGTGTTTGCCCTGATAATGAGTGTTATGAACAGTGGATTCCAGTTGCCGCAGCAGCCCTCGCTGTCGGTTTCGGTGAGTTCTCTATCGTTGATCGAATAGATGGTACGAGGCAGTGGGCCTACCGCGATCAGCCCCTGTTTCGATTTAAAGGGGATTTACAGGAGGGAGACGCACATGGCAGAAACGTCTATGAGCAATTCCAACTCGCGGTAGTCAAAGAAAATTTTCGTCCCATTGGTGTGGAAGTAGCGACGCAGACTGGCTATGGTGATATTTACACGCTTGATGGCAAGACCCTGTATTTCGGATCTGCCTTTGAAAAGTATTGGGGTGGGAGAAACTTACGCGGCAGCTTCGAGATTGCCTATTTCAAAGGCAAGCGTCTGGGCGGGGAAGCCTGTGTAAGCGATGAGTGCCTGCAGACCTGGCAGCCATTTATTGCATCCGAAAATGCCGTATCTAATGGATTCTGGGAAGTCATTGCCCGGCACGACGGAAGTCGGCAGTGGGCTTACAAAGGATTTGCTGTATACACCAATAACTTTGACACCGAGCCAGGTCAAATGCATGGTCATAGCATTTACGAGATTGCCGACGTGGACGGTGACGAGGCGGCTATTGCGCGCACCAAGTTACTTGCCGAAGTGGGAAATGCCATGGGTGGCGCGGGTGTCTATTGGAGCGTGGCTAAACCCTAGACTGGGAAATCTCTATAACTGTCCTTTTCTGCTTACTCACAAGTCCAGCCTGTAAAAGTCTGTTGACAAAAATCTGGTGGGCCACACTCCTCCCACATGTCGATGTAACCCAACATCTCTGCGATCTCCAGATAGCCAGGATACGCAGTAAAACCAAGTCGATTGAAAAAGGTTGCCTACCAGACTGGAATATCCAGAATCCAGGGATTATCAATCTGTATCGCCGATCCCTGCTCCAGCGCTTCTATTTCTGCCAGCACAGAATATGGGTTTGAGTTAGAAGCCACATGTAACGAATTTGCAATAGGCAGGCTTGCATCAATTTCCAGCGCGCTCGACGCTGCATTGCTCACCAGCAGTTGCCCTTCTCTGGCATCAAGCGTAGTAGCACTTAAAAACCAATAGACATAAGCCAGCATTTCATAGGCAGCAGCAACTCAGAGCACTTTTCTTAGCTTTAGTTCCTTAACAATCGACATTAGTTTGTCTCTGTTAATCTAACTATACTTGGTTTATCGATATTCCTTTCAAGAGATTAGGACCGACGGCCCGCGAACAGCGCACTCTTTGATTCAACTTAAACTGCATTATTACTCTTATTCTCTGTCAAATACTCTTACCCAAACAATTTTTCCTGCAGCATTGCGGCCGACCGATATCATGGTCTGATCGTCATCAGCCAGCACACGGGTATAAGTAGTAGTCAGGACCCCATCTTCTTTCTGTACAACAAACTCTGATTTTTCACCCAAGCGAGAAATTGCAACAGTGGAATTCTCTGCAGTGCTCCAGGGAAAGTCCGGTGAGGGATGATCTCTGCCATCACAGGGGGCAGACCATTCCAGGGTGCCGTTGTCATCGGGACCGTTTGAGAATTCCATAGCGTAGCGCTGCTCGGTCTCGGTATTCGTAAATATCAGGATTTCGTATTGCAGTTCTTCCGGATCCAGGCTTTTCTCAGGATTCAGTGCCCAACGTCCATTCATTTCCAAAATACAATCGGTCGCTGCCTGCGCACTAAAAGCAGTTAATAAGGTAAGAAAGATTAACAAGACTCTCATTATTCACCCTCTTTTATTTTTATTCTCACGTTAATCGCAAGATATCAGAAACTGCCAGACATCGGCATAGAAATTAGCCCATGCGGGAACCAAGTTGTATGCCGGGGATTATTTTAACTATTAATGTTACAGCGCTGGACTGCCAAGCTGGGGAAAACTATCTCCTCCCGCGCAGCCAATCAAGAGTCCGCATAAAAGCAAGACCAACAATACACGATTCATTACTGCAAGCCTGGTTTCAGTCCTAACGCACTCTCATCAATAACGCTTTTTCATTAATGGTGATTCAGCTTTTACTCTAGCAAGCATGAACCAGGGGGTCGTTGACGCCAATCAACCACGACAAGCGAGGTAACTTGAGGAAAGTTACATAAGATGGAAGAATTGAGCGCTTGAGATTTATCAGATCACGTGCGCGTGACTCCACTTAAGAGGAAAAGTTTAATGCTCAAGGTCATTCGCTTCATGCCCAGAACCACATTATCCCTCATTGCTGGTTCAATGCTCATTGCTTGCAGTGTCTCCTACAATATTGACGCCGAACTTGACAATTCAGCAAGTGGTGAGTTGCGGGTCGCGTCGCCAGAATCTGTCGGTATGGATTCAAATAGGCTCGAAAGCATTGCTGCAGCCATGCAAAGCCTGGTAGACGAAGGCTTGCTTGCTGGCGCTGTTACCATGGCGTCCAGGGATAACAGGGTAGTCCACTTCGAATCAGTCGGCTATCGCGATCTGGAGAATAGAACACCCATGACCAACGATACTCTCTTTCGCATTTATTCCATGACCAAGCCGATAACTGGTGTTGCGTTGATGATTCTGTACGAGGAAGGCAAGTTTAATCTTTCCGATCCTGTAGAACAGCATATCCCTGAGTTAAAAGATCTGCGTGTATTTGCAGGAACGGATTCAAGTGGCAATATGCTAACCGAAAAAGCCGATCACCCAATGACTGTTCGTGAACTCATGAGTCATACCGGCGGATTAACCTATGGCATTTTTGCGCAATCGCCTGTCGACTCAGCATATCTTGATGCCGATCTCGATCTTGCTGTTGCATCCGGAGTGCTTCAAGCTGGCGAGACCAGTCGAGACTTCGTTCGCAAACTGGGGGAAATTCCACTAAAGCATCAACCTGGTATACGCTGGGAATATTCAGTTGCCGTCGACGTACAGGGGTACCTGGTTGAAGTGTTATCCGGACAAAGCCTGGGTGAATTCATGCAGGAAAGAATATTCGATCCACTCGGCATGGTTGATACCCATTTCTACACACCTCCGGAAAAGCGCGATCGCTTTGCGCAAATGTATGGATATAACGAAAATGGTGAACTAACAGTGGGTGAGTTGTTTCCGGGAACTGACTATACAACATACCCTGATTTCGAGGCCGGCGGGTCGGGGTTGGTTTCTACAGCTTCTGATTACATGCGCTTTAGCCTGATGTTGCTGAACGGTGGCGAATTAAACGGCACACGCATTCTTGCTCCACTGACAGTGTCATTAATGAGTCGGGATCAATCTCCGGAAGGTGTAGACATTTCTGTATTCGGCCGCGGTGGCACTTCGTT
Source organism: Gammaproteobacteria bacterium (assembly GCA_028818225.1). GTDB lineage: Bacteria > Pseudomonadota > Gammaproteobacteria > Pseudomonadales > Pseudohongiellaceae > UBA9145. The sequence goes on from JAPPOG010000024.1 coordinate 23,397, forward strand.
TGGCCTGGATTTTTCTGTCGTTATAGACCCCGTTGAAGCCGAAAGCTACTCAAAAGGCGAATATTCCTGGGGCGGCGCGGCAGGCACCTGGTTCTGGATAGACCCGGTCGAAGACATCGTCTTTGTCGGCATGATACAAGCCGCAGGTGCGTTTACACCCAATGTTCGTGGTATCTCACACCGCTATCTCTATCAATCGATAATGGAACCATATGGTATCTAGACTACCTGCTCTCAGGGTAGCTTCTTGCCAGCTATAAAATTACGAGGGTATGCGCCCTTGCCATTCGGCCCATTGGAAAATTAAGCGCCGGAGGGTAGACCAGTTCCAATGTTAGTAAAAACGGGAATGTTCTATTTCAGGCCTTCCCGATCGCGGCTTTTTCAGAATTTAATGCACTATGGCCTCGCATAACTTAAATGCAGGCAATTGCTACGTGAAGGCCCGAAGGCACAGGTATTATAAAAGTGACCGGACAACCTTCATCGCAGGTCGCCCAAATTAAATATTCGAGATCTTTGCCAGAAATAGCTACTGTAGGCTAATGATGGTGATTACCATCAAAAATTGAGTTAATAGTTGTACTATCGCCTCTATGTGCCCATTTTCCAAACTTCATGTTCATCTATATGATTGTTGAGTCCGTTAAATGTAATCGAGACTGGGGCTTAACCCGCAGAACTACCCATGTCTACCCGGTACGATTAGATGGTCCCGGCGCGGCTTCAGGCAAAGAGAATGAAAACCTTCGAGTGCAGCTAGATGGATTACAAGCAACGATAGACGAAGCGTCTTTCTGCGCAGACGACTGCTCATAGCAGAATTGCAGATATCACTCGACCTTGCCAGAGAAGCCTTACCCAAGAGCGAATACACAGCTGCTATCTCTGCATTGGAGCAAATATCTATCGATGCCAAGGCTGCGGTAACTGCAGTTGACTTCGCAGCATGCGACAACACCGCTAACTATCGCGGTAACTTCATTTCCAGAGGCCTCAGTGCAGGATTTACTGTGCATGATCGTTATCTTTATCCAGATAGCTATGTATTGTACGAGGGCCCGGTTCGGGTAGGCGTGCAGGATCCTCTGTAAAATCCAATTGACAAAGGAGCCAAATCGCCAGATCTGGCTCCTTTCAATCATCAGGTATCAAGACTCAAGCGGCTATCTTGGCTTGCCGCTGGTTTATGGGTGCAAGCCATGATTATTTGCTCACGTAATAGATATTCATTTCATTTCGGCGCAGGTGCTTTGATTCTTTCGCCCATTCCCTTTACCTTACGGTTTCGTGATAAATCGCTAGCTCCAAGTATTTCATGGGGGAGGGAAGAATGAGTAATAATGATGCCACCAAGCAGAATTTCGATGTAATAGCAGTAGGCGCAGGTATGGCGGGGCTCTACTTATTACACAAGTTGAGGCAAGCCGGATTCTCAGTGGTAGCGCTGGAGACCGCAGATGATGTTGGGGGAACCTGGTACTGGAATCGCTATCCTGGTGCTCGTTGTGACATCGAAAGTCTGGATTATTCCTACAGCTTTGATCCTGAACTGGAAAAGGAATGGCAATGGTCAGAGCGCTACGCCACTCAGCCGGAAATTTTGCGCTACTTGCAATTCGTGGCCGATCGCTATGACTTGCGCAAAGACATTCGCTTCTCCACCCGGGTAAAACAAGCTGCCTGGAACGAAGGCTCTCAATGTTGGGAAGTAATCACAGACAATGGCGATAAACTGACTAGCCAGTTTTACGTGATGGCAACAGGCTGCCTGTCGATGCCAAAAGACATCGATGTACCCGGTGTCGAGAAATTCACTGGCCCCACCTATTTTACAAACCGCTGGCCCCACGAAGGTGTCGATTTCAGTGGTCAGCGCGTGGCAGTTATTGGCACTGGCTCCTCCGGCATACAATCCATTCCGTTAATAGCCGAAGAAGCTAGTCAGCTAACGGTATTTCAGCGCACAGCAAACTATGCCGCACCTGCCAACAATGGCCCTGTGAGAAAAGCGCATCTGGATAAACTGGAGGCCGACCGGATTGCCTATCGGGAAGGTGCTCGCTGGTCGCGGGCAGGCGTTCCTATCCCGCCTTCGGTGGAACCTTTCTTCACTGTGGAAGTGGGAGAGCGACAGCGCAGAATAGAAGCGGGCTGGGAGCAAGGAGATCTGCTCACAATCAATTCCTCGTTTGCAGATCTGGTAATCAACGAAGAAGCAAATCAGGAGGTCCAGGAATTCTTCCGCAACAAGGTGCGGGCAAAAGTCGAGGACCAACAAACAGCCGAAGATTTATGCGCAAAAGATTTTCCGCTTTTTACCAAACGACTTTGTCTGGAAACTAACTATTTCGAAACCTTTAACAAGCCTCATGTAAATCTGGTTAACTTACATCGCACACCAATCGAAGCCATTACTGAGACAGGAATCAAGACCAGTGACGAATCCATGGAATTCGATGCCATTGTCTTTGCCACAGGCTTCGATGCCATGACCGGTGCAATCGTTGCAGTAGACATTAGAGGTCGCGGTGGCGTTGAACTGAAAGATGTCTGGGCTGATGGACCAAAGAGCTATCTGGGCTTGAATGTTCATGGTTTTCCCAACTTCTTCACTATTACTGGCCCTGGTAGCCCTTCAGTCTTGTCGAATATGGTTGTTTCCATAGAGCAGCATGTAGATTGGATTACCGCAGCATTAAAACATTTGCGCGACGAAGGATTGCAATCCCTTGAAGCAACTGAAAACGCCCAAGAGGCCTGGGTTACTCATGTTAATGATTATGGCAATTTAACCCTCTACCCTCAGGCTAACAGTTGGTATATGGGAGCGAATGTGCCAGGAAAACCTCGTGTCTTTCTTCCCTATATAGGTGGAGTAGATCGATACCGCCAGGCCTGCAACGAAGTTGTACAGAGAGACTATCTCGGCTTTGAGCAGGCCGGAGCTGATGGTACCCATTGTAATGAAGGACGCATTCGGTTCGTTAAACCGGATGTGCAGCTATTACTGGAACTGTTGGCCAGCCTTGAGCAACCACCACTGGACAGCCTTTCTCCGGAAGATGCCCGAGCCCAGATGGAAGCCGCCACTGCCCAACGACCACCTGGACCTGAGGTTGGTGAAATCGTTGATGCAACACTGCCTGGTCCCGACGGAGACATCGACTACCGACTCTATCGTCCTGACACAGAAGGCCCACACCCCATTGTTGTTTATTACCATGGAGGTGGCTGGGTACTGGGACACGCCAGTTCTGATGATCCTTTTTGCCGCTATCTCTGCGCAAATTCGAACGCGGTAATCATTTCAGTAAATTATCGTCACGCACCGGAAGCGAAATTTCCAGCGGCGGTAGATGATGCTTTCGCCGCCTTGAACTGGGTTGCCGCCAATGCCGAATCCCTCGGCGGCAGTTCAGATCAACTCGCCGTCGCCGGTTGGAGCGCTGGGGGCAACCTGGCAACAGTCATGTGCCAGCTGGCACAAAGTCAGGGCGGTCCGACCATTCGTGGACAATTACTGGTTTCTCCTGTCACCGATGCAGATTTTTCCAGAGGCTCATACCAGGACAATGAAGAAGGATATGTTTTAACTCGCTCACTCATGGAATGGTTTTGGGATCACTATTGTGATGTGAGCGAGCGCAGTGATCCTCGCGCCTCACCTTTAAAATCTGAATCACTGGCAGGATTACCACCGGCCATGGTGGTAACAGCCGAGCTGGATCCACTCCGAGATGAAGGCAATGCCTACGCAGAAGCTATGGCCCAGGCAGGCGTAGAGGTGCAACACCAGCAGGCACCGGGACAAATCCATACTTCTTTGACCGCAGTAGACGCCATTAGTACCAGTGCAGATGTTCGAAAATCAATGAGTCTTGCGCTTGCTGGTTTCTTTAAATGATTAATAAATAAAACAAGACTTTTAATTTATTTAATCTTGCCAACCAGTCGCTGCGAGAATTTCTGAGATGGCCTGTTTATCTTCTGTCCTGAGATGGGAATAGTCCGGCTCGCTGTATTCACTGGAAAGAATTTCCTCTATGCGAACGGTAATGATTTCTTTTACCCGACCTGGAAGACCTGCGTAGGCCTTGGAATAAATCTGGTAACTCAGCGGATATTTGAACAATCGCTGTTGCAATTCCAGATCTTTTAATGATCGTCCCTGTTCATCTTTGCGCCCATTCGCCATGAAGGTCTGGGCAAACCCGGATGTTCCCTCTATAGAATCCGTCAGTGGAGGCTGACCTACCATGAAAAGGGATTGTAAAAGCTCTTCACTTAACAATTGCAAGCCCTGTTCAACTTCAGCAGCACTCAGTACATCGGCTTCATCAAGTAAAGTGCGCGCGTAGAAATTTGTGCGGGCTATCTGGTTTTGCACCTCCACCTGATGCTCGATTACGAGAAGAGCCACTATGTCGCTATAAGGTGTAAGATAAGGACCGGTGTCAGTCAACCCTGAAACATCTTGTCGATTTCCCATTCTTGCCAGATTTTCGTCGGCAATATCGTCAGCAGTACGAATCAATAGGTTTCCAAGATGTCGCTGCTCTCCGTGATAACCGGAAACATACCAGCCGCCCCAACGGCTACTGATGGGCGTCCGGCTCGTAGTCATAATGCTGCCTTCATGAGATACCAGCTGACCCGCTACGCCGGTGTAGTTTGAACTCATCATGAAGCGCGGCGTACCACCACCGGTTAAGGAAAGACTGTCATGGCAACGCAGGCAGGTGCGAAATTCCCGGTTGAATTGGGGTCGCTCCGACTCGAGCTGGCTTAAAGTAAAAAATACAGGTCCAATTTCTGGATCCATGGCTGCGATTTCCAATAAGCCAGATTCCTGCACCCAGGCCACGTACACATCATCGTTAAAATAAATTGCCCTTGGAGTTTGCGGAGATATCAATGGTTGTTGCAAGCTGGTGCGGGAAAAAACCAGCAGTTGTGAACTAGGACTGATATTTAAAGCTTCCAGCGCAGCATCAAGGTAGCCGCGCCGGGAGTCGTATTCCATTACCAATTCACCCCTATCAATGCGGCCTTGCAACCCGGTAACCACATCCTGAAGCTGTTCCCGGCCATAATCCAGCACAGGATATTCGCGCTCATAAGGCGAACTGTCCTGTGCTAGCGCTGGAATTGAACTGATCAAATACAGCAACCCGGCAATGAAAAGATAGCTTGAATTTTTGATATTCACGGCTCGAAACTGACACATCGTAGGCATTTTACCGTCAGGAGAAGTAATCAAAAAGGAGGAATTCTGTACTTTTACAACTGATTATATCGCTTCTAACTACAGTGCAAATACTGTATTTAAAAGGAATAAAGGCAATCAGAAGAAGTTGTCACCTCGGCAAAGATGTTTCGCACTTATCTCCGGAATAACAACACTTTCTTTTTTCAGCCTGCTCTAACGAATATACCTGTGACGATTTAAGTGAAAGCAGACATAACGATGTTCAATTTAGATACAAGCATTGACCACGTCTCGTACCACCAACCGACGTTAATGTCGAAAGGTATTCTTCATACTATTGTAAACGGGCAATTTGCCTGACGGAATGCGCAGGCAACCAGCATCCACGCAGGGCAAATACTCTGGCGCCCACGCAGTAACTAAAGTAACTAGGACTCCCAGTTCACATCGTCTTCAGTCATTTCCCGAGTCCAGCTGGCGAATTCCAACATAATACCGTCAGGGTCGCGGAAATAGACTGAGCGGACGAATGTTGAATCAGTAACGGTGGGGCTTGCCTGGGCTGGTGAGTCGTCATGATTGACCACTTTAGTGACTTCTATCCCTGCCTCTTCAAGACGCTGCTGATATTCTTCAATCTTATCTTCCGGCACATCCAAAGCGATATGATTCATGGAAGCATGAGCAGAAACGATTGACCCTCTCCCCACCATCGCCTCCGGGTGTGTTACACCGGGCTGACTTTCTGGGGCATCTGGAAACCAGAAGAATGCCAGTGAATCACCTTTTCCGATATCGAAGAAAAAATGCTGGCCCATGCCGTTAGGTAGTTCGATAGTTTTGGTCAAAGGCATACCCAGAATTCCTGAATAAAAATCCACGGTGCGTTTCATGTCTTTGCACACCAGAGCCAGGTGATTTACACCACGGATTTCAAATTTTTCATTAGCGGGCATGACAACCTCCCCTGCTTATTAATTAATTGATCGCAAATAATCTAACTCCCAATGATTGACAATTTGCTTATAAAGTCAATACCTTCCCGTGTATTACTTTAAACGCTTTTCCCAATGCTCAGGAGGCATTATGCCCAGACTTAAACAAGTTCCACGGAACGAAGCAAACGAATACATCAGCAAATATTACACAGCACTTTTCGGCGAGAGAGATCCTGTGGAAGAGCCCGGCACGGCCACAGGCACGCCAGGGAACTGGTGGACGGTATTCGCACTGGTTCCTTATATCTTCGAGCACGCCACCAAACACTTCGGCATGTTTGGCATGTTCGCCGACAAGAGTATTAGCCAACTGGACCCAATCGTAAGAGAACTGGGCATATTGCGTGCTGGATATGTGCAGGGATCACAGTTCGTGTTTTCTCAACACTGCAAAGCTGCAAGACGCTTCGGCATGAGTGAGGAGAAGATTGCAGCCATTCCTCACTGGGAAGTTTCCGATGTCTATGACCCTAAAGACCGGGCCATCCTCGCCTGGAGTGACGCGTTAATCTTGCAAGGGGGCCGCGCCTCTGACGAACTCTTCGAAGCGCTCCACTCTCATCTGTCCGATGAAGATATACTGGAGTTAACCTACCATGTCATGGGTTACAACTTACATGCCGTCTGTTGCAGGGCACTGAGATTGGAATACGATGATGTGCCGGAAAGAATTAGAGAAGTTCCAGTTCCCGAAGCGGGAGAGGTAGCTGATTGGGCTGGTGCCGCCTGGAAAGATTAGTTGGTAGGGTAAAGAGTCGGTTCAATTATAGTCGGAGAGCTTGACGACCTGGTTGTATTCCTGAAACGTCAGTCTGGAAATGGCGCGCATTGCTTTAAAATCATCATTTAGCAATGCGCCATAGCTTTGCTGTAAAGTCTTGACGACCGCAAGCAGACCGGATATTGGGCGTAAAATTAGCTGGTAGCCCATTTCTTCTAATTCCGATACTTGCAATTCTGGTGTCTTGCCGTTTTCCACCATGTTGGCCACCAACACAGTGTCAGGAAATTCGCTCTTAATCGTTTGCATTTCCTCGATACTCGTTGGCGCTTCCACAAAGAGTATGTCTGCACCAGCCTTCAGAAAGGCCTCGCTTCTGCGTAAAGCTTCATTTAAATCGTGAGTCGCACGGCTATCAGTACGAGCCATGATAAGAAAGTTATCTGACTCTCTCGATTGCACCGCCATGGCAATTTTGCTTGCTGCTTCTTCGAGCTCTACGACTTCCTTGTTGTCCATGTGGCCGCAACGTTTGGGGCTTACCTGGTCTTCTAACTGAATGCATTGTGCGCCGGCTTGCTCATAGGATCTGACCAGGTGAGCAACGGCGCTCTCATCCCCGTAACCGTTATCGCCATCGGCAATAACTGGTGTAGTTCCTGTCGCCCCCACGACCTCCCCAACCCTGGTAATCATTTGTTCTGCTGAAACCAGGCCAATATCGGGCTTACCCAGTAAACTCCCGGCCACACCAAAGCCTGAAAGGTAAATAGCCTTGAAACCAGCTTCCGCGGCAACGAGAGCAGATAACGCATCGTAGGTACCAGGCACAACAATACTTTCACCAGATTGCAAGAAATCTTTTAACATCAAATGCCCACTATCTATTCAGATCCAACACTGCGATTGAAATTCAGGCAAATGAGAGTAGCAAAATTTCGGTGTGTTGGGGACGTCTGAAAATGATTTATTATCGACAGAATACTTTCGAGTGGTTAGCATGCGGAAACAAGCAAGGAGAAATCTCATGCAGCATTCGATCAAACTAATTATCAACGTATTGGCGTTGATATTCTCCGTGACTGTAATTGCACAAAGTAATTTGCCGAATTTGAATAGTCTGGATAGTGGTTGGAACACTCTCGCAACGGATGGTGTTTGCTCAGCGGGTACGCCCTACCAGTTTTATGCCAAGCCTTCTGCCGATAATTCCGAAGTGCTGGTGTTTTTTAATGGTGGTGGCGCCTGTTGGTTTGGTCAGGCCTGCGATTTGAATGCACAGCCAAATGTTCACACGCCTTTTGCTGACATGGATGCCAACAATCCCGCCATGGCGCGAGGCATATTTGATTTTGAATCCTCGGAAAATCCATTTGCCAACTACTCAATGGTAGTAGTGCCTTATTGTAATGGCGACGTCCATATTGGCGGTGGCGCTCGCGAGTACACCTATGAGAACGAAACAGGCGAAGAAGTCAGCGTTACTGCCTATCACAATGGATTCGCCAATAGCCAGACTGCCCTGGATTGGGTGTATGCAAACTTTTCTGCCCCCGACCGAATAGTGGTCAGCGGCAGCAGTGCTGGCGCTATTGGTGGATCGTTTTATGCCGGACTTATTGCCGAGCATTATGCCGCTACGCCGGTAGTATTAATCGCCGACGCAGCGGGTGGCTACGGTACCCCCAACCTTTACCGAACGCTCGAAGCATGGGATGTGGCCAGCATACTACCTGACTGGCCTGAGTATGCTGGAAAAACAAATCGAACACTGACATTCGAAGACTTCTACATTGCCAGCGCAAATCACAATGACAATCTGATCATCGCACAATACAACACCGCAGAAGACCAGGTGCAATACAACTTTACTTACTTGATTGGTGATCCACAGGGAAGTTTCACCCTACCCCAGCGTTTGTTAAATAACTACCTGATCATTGAAAACAGTGTGGATCAGTTTTCCCATTACACGGCTGGGGGTGCAACCCATACGATTATGGGTGCTCCAATCTTTTATGAATATGAAGTGGAAGATGTGCGCTTTGTTGATTGGGTATCAGATTTGATCAATGGCATGCCAGTCGATGACATTAGTTGTGTGAATGAAACTAATGGTTGTGCGGGCGCCCCGGATTGATTGATTAAGAGGTCATTAGCTTTTCCGCATTTAGCGATCCCGAAACATTTCCCTCACCCGATCGGTGAACTCCGTTGCATCTCGGTTACGGGCTGCTCTGAGCATATTACCCATGCCATAGTTTCCTTCATGACAGGCATATTCGTAAAGTTGCGAAGAAACCTTGGCCAGGGTAACAACTGCCGTGAGTTTATCTTTAAATGTTGAAGGATCTTCGATAGTAAATTCGTAATTGATTGTTTCCGGATCGACTCGCGTAAATCGCTCCGTTAGAATTTTATTTTTCGAAGAACCGTATCCTTCGAAACTCTGGGTAAGCCCATTGAAATTTTTTGTAGTGACAACCAGGGTATCTCCATCCCAATAGCCGCGGGAGTCACCGGACCACAATCCTACTGATTTATCCAGCTCAGGCCCCGGGCTTAAGTTGACGATGCGCGCGTCATGAACCATCTCTGCGAAAATTACCACCTGATCTTTATTCTGCACTATTTGCACATTATTGTTGTAAACACTAGGCATTAATTGCGGTCCGGCATTGAATCCAACCAGGCATCTTTCTGATAACCCTCGATCTTCAGGACCATCTCGCCCTATACCTCCCACAACAAAACGTACTGGCCGCTCACCGGGCGTGTCTCTTTCTCCTCCTGGATGATGTTCTATGCCTTCCACTCGTTCCGGCAAACGACCATTCAATGGATAAACCAGAAGAGATGTGCGCACCACACCTTCAGTGCGTGCCCGTTCCATCCACATGGTGTCATTATAAAAAGCCTCGATACCGGTGGATGTTCTGCTAGGCTCTCTCCTTCGCCCGATGGAGAAGCGTTCCCGCTGTGCAGCGAGAATTTCTTCTTCAGTGAGAAATTGCCTATCGCCAAATTCTTCTTGGCGTTCCATGGGTACGTTGGAGGCAAAGTTCCAGACCCCCTGTAAATCGGGGTGGCCCCATTGAGTCCTGGGAATTTCGTAGTTCTCTGCAGCAGAAAGAAAACTACCGGCCTGAATGAGCAGAATAATTAAAAAAGATTTGAAACAGTTTCTGGCCATATTGTTACGAAGAGTTTAGAGCCTCACGACCGATTCTATTACAACTGGTTCTGAAATCTGCTGCCCTCGCGTGTACTCGGAATAAGAAGTCTCATCGGTAGCGCTGTTGTTTATCGCTCTTACCACATCCATGCCTCTTACTACTTTCCCGAAAGCCGCGAAGCCTTGCATGTCGGCATTGCGTGGTTGGCCATAATCCAAGCCTGGCTGGTCGCCAATACAGATAAAGAATTCAGTGCTAGCAGTACCTACTCCGCCCCGAGACATAGAAATGGCACCGTCTACATGCAGGATACCAGTCTGTTCCGTGGTTTCATGGGCGATAGGAGGAAACGGGCCTTCGCCCTGATTTGGCCCTCCCTGAATCACTTCGATCCTGGGAGACCCATTGTCATTTTCATAGGTAACGGTTCGATAGAAAGTGCTGTCATCCATGTGACCACCTTCCACGAGTCTTAAAAAGTTTGCAGCGGTAATTGGCGCCCTGCCCAGATACAACTCGATTTCTATTTCGCCTTGGCTGGTCGTCATTAAAACATTGACCACATCGGTCTGGGCCAAGGAATAAGAAGACACGAAAGCAATGAGCAGCGAGGAGATGCAGAACGAAGATTTGAATAAAGCGCGAATCATCGTCTTAGCGTGGATCTAATCGCAGGAAGTAACGGGGAGGAAATCCCATTTGCGCGCGCGCTCTAAAACTTAGTGCATACTCCTCCCGCAGCAAGGAGTCTTCCTCGCCTTCCAGAGGTATAGCGAGGTAAGGCGCGAACTCCTCAGAGCCCGCCATCTTCACTTCAACATTGGGATTATCCAGCGCCTGGTGATACCAGGCGCGAGGCCAGTGGTTGGCGGCAACATAGTCATTGCCATTGACTTGGCGCAGGCTCAACACGCGCTCATGGCGTTGGTTGTCCTCATTATAGGTGGCGATAACAATGGAGTTTCCGCCCATGGGCTGATTCGTGCCCAGGCTATATTCGAATTCCACTACCCATCCCACATAGGCCAGGAAAAACACGCCGAATACAATCAGGCCCCATTTGGTAGGCTTATTCATACTCATGATCCTATGATAGCTAAAAAATCACAGGGCGCAGAGTGTTTCACCTGAAAATTGTTTGGCTGACCAGCCTGTTCGTAGGCTTGATAATCCCTGTACTCGGTCAACCAGCAATAAACTACGGTAAACAATATGCCACCATTAATGCAGCTATTGAATTCTGTAAGGGGTTTATGGAGGCAATCCCCGGAGTTTTTTCAAGCCCGGGTAAATGCATCAGGGTAATGATGCAATTCATATCCGAGAAGAAACGCTCACGCTAGAAGTAATCTTTAATTGGATTGGCAAGCTTGGACTGCCAATCCAGCCATCAACTATAACTCACACCCATACCGGCACGGACATCATTGTTCACACCATACTGTGCTATCGGGTAGCGTAACCCATTCGCCGAGAGCTGTTTCAATCCCTCAATAACTTTAGGCAAATACCCCGGTGGAATCGCCATTAACAATTCATCTTCCATGACACCACCGTAACGCCGTTCGGCAAAACAGGGAATGGAAAGACTGGGCTCGCCCGTGGAAAGGGCCCTGCCCCAGGAGTCGGCACAGGAAGATTCTCCGACGCAGCCCCATTCCAGTTTCTTATACCCGGTCCACTGTAATCCATTAATAAACAAGATCATCTGAGCAGGAGTGGCGTAGATCAGACAGATATCCGGTGGATTCAATCGGCCACTTACCAACGGGCTTACTGCCATAGCTTCAAATCTACCGAACGGCACCACATCCATAGCATGCTGGTGGGCACTGGCATTCTCTTGATCGGCATACCAGACGCCGCTCATGCGATCTCCGGAGAGCCATTCCTCATCCCGCGGTGCTAAACCAATGACAGTTTTACATTGGGTACCCACCAAGTCATCGGCCGTAATGCCAACTGTCCAACCGTTGCGGGCAGCCATGCCAACTACCTGATCGGTGGTGTGTATGGCATCAGGTCGGCGAATACGCTCAATGGCTTCCATGTCCTCCGCTTTTTCGAAGAGCTTCATGCCGATGGGCGTTGTTCTTATCCGTAGTAACTGGTTAAGAGAATTAATCATATCCTTAAAATCGAAATTGGAATGATCGGAAGAAATGAGGTCAGACATTACCGGCTCCCTTTGAATCGGACACAAAAGGATTATAAGCGAATAATGCTTACTGGATCAGGAGCAGTCGGGACTGTCGACGATGTGGGAGAGGTCGCTCTGCTCGACACAGGAGAGTGATTGTACGGAAGGCGATTGCTCCAGGGCATTATTGGGAATGGAATCCGCTTGCAACTTCAGGTGAGCAAATATCTGGCGTCCATTATAGGGAACCGGTGCCAATAATCCTTCAGCATTTATATCAGCCGGTAAAAGTTTAAGCCGCACCCAACCGCGTACATTACCACCTATAACCATGATGCGATCATGGTCGGCATCCAGTTTTACCACGATGTCACAGTGTGTCCTGGCTCCTACTCCCATTTGCGAGCGGCGTGCTTCCAGTGATCGATAATTCGGGCGCATTCCACGGCAAAGCATATCTCCCGGCTCGATCTCCAAATTCCCTGTATCGTGAGCCACGTAGGCAGAGAGAGACTCATTATCATCCCGCGCCCTTATCGCCTGGTCGATGTAACTGTGGTGGGCGATTGCCCGGCGGAATCTGCGGTTATCGCCCAGACCGCTCTCACACATAACCCATGAAATAAAAGCCGCCGACCAGGGATTACGCCAACGGGACCCGGCACCACGGGAGTCCCAGGATTGATTCTGTCTTTCCAGAATCCAGGCACTGTCAGGCGTGGAGGACCAGTAACCCGCGATGGAATCAGCCACACGAATTGCTGCACCTGAATCGATGCGCGGCCGGGTCCAGGGGCGTCGTTGATAATCAGGATTGTCATCGCGGGTGTGGGTAAGGTCGTAAACGGCATGGCCAAAATACGCCCATTCCTGCACAGCCGTGTTGACGATGCGGGTACGCAGATTATTGGTGGAAATTGCGCGGCAATCCCGCTCAAGATACGCCATATCGCCTGGCGCCCCGGTTACCCGGGTGGAGGGCGCAACTACGTCGAATACTTCCCGGGGTAAACGGTCCTGGTATTGAAGTTGAGCGATACTGAAAGAAGCATTAGCTAGAATGCTGACGAGTAATGTAATCCGAAATAAACCGCGTAGCTTCATCACTCCCTTCCCAACGCAAGTCGACGCGCAGGGGAATTATGGTCCAACTTGACCCGGAAATAAAAGAAGAAACTCTGAAATTTTCTCAATCAGTAGCCTTACGAGATCATTTGTAACACAGGACCATAGCTGGTCGCACCCTGGCACTCTGCCAGGATTGAGAAGCTACCGCAAAGAAAGCAATGAGCGCCGACAAGGCAAACCTCACAATAAAGGGAGACAAAGTTAGCTCCACCCGCACCATCTTGCTGAAATGAGCGAGCACGAGATCTCCCGTTTACCTGAATTTGAATCCAATTCTTGAATAATGACTAATTGGGTCAAATTAAGTTACAGGCATAAATCGCCTATTCCAGGAAGTAATTCCCAATGCTTCTCAGGTCGGGATTGGAACCCAGGCACCCAGACAGATTGCAAACAACCGCGACAACTACGCCTTCATTGGGGTTCATGGTAAATAGCGTGTTACCCCCTACCGAACCACCGGTATGTCCCACCCAGGGGCCTTCTTCACTGAAAGTCATCCAGCCCAGACCATAATTCTGTTCGGCTACGGTGCCATTGGGCAGCAATGGCGGGCTGAGCAAGAGATCAATAGTTTCCTCTTTTAGAATGCCACTGTGGAACACTCCAAATCCAAACTTCACCAGGTCAGACGGAGTCGAAATAAAACCACCTCCAGCCCACTTGTAGCTGTTATCAACGAAAGGCGCATTGATTAGCCTGCCGTCGCGCAATGCATAGGGCGCCGCACGCCCGGTCACAATGTAGTCAGTGTGATCTGCAACGGTTTCAATAAGTTTAAGTGGGCTGAATACGCGCTCGCGCATCAGCGTTAAAAACTCAACACCGCTGGCTTCCTGCAGCACGGCGCTTAATAAATTGTAGCCATGACTGGAATAGGAATACTCATCCCCTGGCACAGCTAACAGAGGATCGTCAGCAAATATTTCCAGGGCATCGATAACGTCGTCATAATGTTCCTGCACATAATTGTCAGACATATCTGGCAGGTAATGCCGTATGCCGGCTCGATGAGATGCTAACAAACGGGTAGTGACTGTACCCTTCTCTTTTACTGGAAAGCCTGGCACATATTGCTGAATCGGCATATCCAGATCGATCATCCCCTCTTCATATAGTATGCCGAGGGCAATTGATGTCATGGTTTTGGAAACACTGCCAACTCGAAATTTAGTCTGAGTTGTTACTGGCACTGCGTTTTCCACATCAGCGAACCCAAATCCCTCGGCCCAAACCAGCTCATCATCGACACCGACGGCGATCGAAACTCCAGGGGCACCGGCCTCCATTAACACTTCCACATCAGCGCGCGCCCTGGCAATCGCATCAGCATAGGCTGATGAAGACTCCACCACAGCATAGCGGCCACTGATGCTACTTTGGGACCAGGCCAGATTTACGACAAAAACAGAAGTTACTGTGAGAAATAAAAGTGAGCTGCGAATAGGAGTTTTCATTGTTAGCACCTCAAAAATATTAGAGCTGAATTGAGATTAAGACACAGCGAAGCGATAAGTAGAAACAACTGCATGTGGTAAATGCAGTAACCATTGAGCTATTAATACGATCAACGGAATCCCCAAAGTTATAAGCAAGGTTTCCACCATGGAGAGGCCGAACCACATTTCCGGTGACTGGCCACAAGGGCCATTAGCACCAAAGAAGAAAGGGATCCATTGGTCCAGAGGCATAAATGTTGGAAAGCCCGCGCCGATAGTGCAACTGGAAATGACCGTGCCGTTTTCAACGCCCCAGGCATACCAGCTGGTATAGAGCCCACCTCCTAAAAAGAAGATGGTGGCAGAGAGACCTACAAAACGAATCCAGAAAGTCGCCCTGAAATAGAGACTAAGGGCTGCACTGATAATCGCGCCAACTACCCAGGCCCTGACCTGTACACAGAGAGCGCAAGGAAAAAACTGCAGAACATACTGGTAATAAAGGGCAATGCCTTCCATGACTACCAGGTAGGCAATTCCTGCTAACCAGAAATACACCGATTGGCCAAGTTCGTAAAATCGTTTCATAAAGCTCTCTCAACTACAGTAATGGTGTAGAGTTTACCAAATCAGGACAGCCTGGGTACTTTGATTCTTGTTAATATAATGACTGATTAGCCAAATTGACCTGTTTACAAGGGTCGCTAGCACAGCGAGGTAAGCGCTAAACCATGATTATGTCGACACTTTCTGAGTGGTTTGGCGTAAACCAGGAGTTACTCTGGTTTACTACCATTGCGGTGGATTTGAGCTTCGCCATTCTTTTATTTCGATCTTTTGGACGCCAGGGGCTCTATGCCTCGATCGTAATCAGCCTGCTGCTGGCTAATTTACAAGGCCCGAAGCTCACGGAAATTTTCGGCTTACAGACCAGTATGGGAGTAATCCTCTACTCCAGTATTTACTTTGCCACCGATCTGTTAAGTGAACGATATGGTAAAGCTGAGGCAACCCGTGCGGTCATGATTGGCTTTACCGTGAGTGTGATCATTATCGTCATGATCAGTATGAGCCTCTTTTATTTACCGGCAACTGATCCGGAAACAGCAGGCCTTGCCCAAAGTATGCATGCGGCGACCGCCACCCTCTTCGACTTCACACCGAGATTTGTATTGGGTTCCCTGCTGGCCTATTTAATTAGTCAGCGTTTCGATGTGTGGATGTTTCATGTCATTAAAAACAAAACCCAGGGTCGGCATCTTTGGTTACGCAATAATGTATCCACCGTATGTTCACAGGCACTGGATACAGTCATTTATGGCATTGTGGTTTGGTGGGGTGTGGTTGACTTTGTCACTGCCATGCAACTGGCTTTGGCGAAATACTTTTTCAAAGTTTTAATTGCGATTATCGACACCCCATTTATTTATATTGCCAGAGCATGGGATGTGGACGATAAGGATTGGGTGGCAGGAAAAGAAGAACAGCGACAAAGTCTGGCCTGAGTGTGATTAATTGATTTGACAGATTTTTTGGCAACTAAGATACAATCGCCAGTGACCCTAGAAGAACTGACAGGTTCTAGGCATGAGTAATCTGTTCCGGGAACTAAAACGACGCTAGGTATTTCGTGCTGCAACTGCTTACGTAGTTGTAGCCTGGATATTAGTACAGGTTGCCACGCTTTTACTCTCCACCTTTCAGGCACCAATCTGGATTAGTCAGGCCTTTGTCATTCTTTTGGTGCTTGGATTTCCGCTTGCACTGATTTTGTCCTGGGCCTATGACCTTACACCAGAAGGTATTATTACTGACCCGGTAGATACTCAGCAGGCGGTAGCTCCAAAAATTTCTGTGCAGGCAAATGGAGTTGCCGTTCTCCCATTGGAAAATATCTGCGCCCAGGAGGGCTATGACTATTTCGTCGACGGGATGCATGCCGTTCTCATTACCAGCCTATCCAAGATCAGTGCTCTTAATGTTTTTTCAAGAACCTCGACTCGTCTTTATAAAGACACTTCCAAATCGATTCGCGAAATTGGAGCTGAACTTGGCGCTGCCAAGATAATCGAAGGCTCAGTTTATCGAGATGAAGAATTGGTACAGATTACTGTGCAATTAATTGATGTGGCTACGGACACACTTAACTGGAGCGAGCAGTATGACTGCACACTGAGCAACATCTTGCAGCTTCAACGAGATGCTGCCAGTGACATTGCAAAACAAGTCAGCGTGCTGCTTACCGCGGAGGAGGAAGCCAGACTTTCAGCAGTACCTCAAGTAAGCCCGCAGGCTTATGATACCTACTTAAAAGGTATGCATTATTGGTATCAAATAACGCCAGAGAGCTTAAAACAAGGAATAAGGGAATTTGAACAAAGCCTGGAATACGATGAAAAATTTGCCCCAGCCTATGCAGGCATAGCTTCCTGTTGGGCCGGATTGCAGCAGATGGGAGCCGCTAATCCAACTCAAACCAGACCAAAAATACTTGCTGCAGTAGAAAAGGCCCTGGCCCTGGATCCGAATCTGGCTGAAGCTCATTTTTCTTATGGCGTTTATTCTGTTTGGTCTGCTTTTGACTGGAAATCTGCACAACAGGCTTTTGAGACCGCCATTGAACTTGATGCCAGCTTTCCCGATGCCTTTGCCTATTATGCACATTTGCTCTGCATAATTGGTCAAGCAGATAAAGCCAATGATCCTATTATCAGGTCCGTAAACCTCGATCCATTCAATCCACTAATTCGAGGACTTTATGGCGCTGTGCTTTGCTTTCAAGGTCAGTATGAGCAATCAATTACTGAGCTGAATAAAGTTATCACGAGCATGCCCGAGAATTGGCTGGGGTATGAAGTCTTACGAGTAGCCAGGCATTTTCTCGGCGATGAAAAAGAAGCGATGGATGCTACCGCCACCATGTACAAACTGGTAGGACTGAACGACGTTGCATCTGCCATCGAAGAAGGATTTGAATCCGGGGGTTATAAAAACGCCATGATTCGCGGAGCTGAAACATTGGCTACCCATGCTGAAAATGGCGAAATTGTCTCTATTGCCCAGATTGCACAGCTCTATAGCTTTGGAGGTGAGCATGAGCGAGGGGCCGAATACATCAGGAAAGCTTATGAAGTTTTTGACCCGGCCCTACCTTATTTACGTTATTCCCGCTTGTATCCAGATGAACTATTAAACACCTCACCGGTAAAAGAAGTTCTTAAAAAAATGCAGTTTCCGTCCAACTGATTATTGAGGAACATTTAATTATTCTTGCGATGCAATAAATACAAGCTGCGCTCACTTCCCCGTATTTGTTCTCGCTTTACTATTTCAAAATCTACAGTAAAAGCGCTCTCGAATCCTTCCTGAGAATATTCAGTAAAAATGTCAGTGCGGTTCGCCAGTAATCGCCTGACCTGGGAATCTGACTTGGGGATGAATTCAATCACCACATGCTGCGCAATAGCTTTCAAAAAAGCGGAGATCATAGTTAGTGGCACATTATTGGAAATAGCGAGATGGTGAATAAGCGCCAGCGCCATCACTACTCCATCATTTATGCGTTCACAAAACGAGTCCCTTTCAGTTAGAGACCAACCAATAGCGCCACTTGGATTGGTTAAATCCAAAAGCAGCGGGAGCAAGTTAAATTGTCTCTCTTTTTTCAGTTGCAGATAGTTTTTTTCAACCGCTACTGGGTCAATATCCCAGGCAACAGCTTTATAGCCAAGTTCACAGGCGACACGGCTGAAATGGCCATTGTTGGCTCCTAAATCATGCACTGGCAGCGCATGCTCACCAATTTCTGTTAAATACTCTCGAACCAGGTTTTCTTTCTCCTGCAGAGATTCGTCCTCATAGTTAGTTGCCGAGTAATAATCACCCCATTCTGTTTTTGGTAGCTGCCACTGGAGTTTGCGAGTGCCTGCGTGCAGGGTCTGCATCATTGCCTCCATTGCCTTTCTGCTTATAGGTTTTACCTGCAAGGGCGACCCATCTTCTGCAGTTTCTCCGAAGCGCTGCTGGGCCTTGGCATGGGCATGAATGTGAGAAAGCAGAAAAGGTGAAAGTTTGGTCCTGGCCGGAAGTAGTTTGCTGGCCAGATCTAATGGAATGCCATCGATATAGACACGCAGTAATTGGGACAAGCGCACATCGGAATAGCACATTAACGCCAGGGGACTCAAAAAATGCTGACAATATTGTTTGTAGCCCTGCCAGGGTTTGCCTTCCTCATATCGCATAAAAGAAAGTGAATCGATTAATACAGCTCGCCCATTATGGAATTGAATGTTATAGGCAGAAGCATCTTTCAGACTCATGCCATGCTTCAATGCCAGCCGCTGCACAGTCATTGTTGCTAATGCAGCATCCTTTAGTTGACTAAAACTCCATTCATAGGGATAGGATATGAAAGGAACGAGTTGCGGTTGGATTGTTTTATACGAGAGCTCTGGATCAGGCAGCTCAATCTCAACTTCTTCATGAGGAATAAGAAGCTGCGCTTTGATTAACGCGGCATACAACCCACTTGAAATCAATGTGTCGTAATCTTTTGCATAACTATTATTGATCTGGCGATAGAGGGTATCGCCCTGCTTAAACAAGAAACCAGCTGGATCTCGAAAAGAGGATGGTAATACTTCAGATGTTGTCATCAAGCCATCTCCGGTAGTAATGCTTACCTGCTTCCCCTATACTGTCGCTGGGATGACGGGTTCGCAAGGATTCTGTAACATCACTAACCCAGTTGCAAGTTCACAAAAGAGAAAGCAAGTTAATGTCATCAAGTAGTCAAGTCATAACCAGCCTGGTAGCGATTCTTAGCATTGCTGTCTTTAGTGCCGAAGCTCATGCCTACATGAATCCGGGCACCGGCAGCATGATCTTGCAAGCCCTGGTAGCTGGTTTCGCAGTCATTTCCGTAACCGTAAAAATCTACTGGTACAAACTTGTTGCTTTCTTCAAGGGTGAAACCTACGACCCTGAAGAAGACCTGCTTGCCGATATTGATCTTGATGATGAAGAAACTGAAAAATCATCCGACTAAAATCTTGCCTTAATATTTCTGTTCTCACTTAACTCATTAGCGTCTTATTGGCGCTTGTCTTCTAAATACTGATTAACAATGCGTTCCAGTAATTCCAGAGGTAACGCGCCCTGCCCCAAAATTACATCGTGAAACTCCCGGATATCGAATCGATTACCAAGTTCATCTTCAGCGCGCTGTCGTAGCTCCAGAATTTTCATTTCGCCAAGCTTGTACGCCAAAGCCTGACCCGGCCAGGAAATATAGCGGTCTACCTCGGCTCGAACATTCGCTCGCGACAAAGAAGTATTGTCACTGAGATAATCTATTGCCTGCTGTCTGCTCCAACCTTTGGCATGAATACCTGTATCAATAACCAATCGACAGGCGCGCCACATTTCATAACTCAGGCGACCAAAATGTTCATACTCGTTCGCATATATATCCATTTCGATAGCGAGTTTTTCCGAGTACAGGCCCCAGCCTTCTCCAAAAGCAGAAAATCCCAGTTGCGTGCGAAAAGCCGGCAGGTTTTCCATTTCCTGGGCTATCGCATTTTGTTGATGGTGCCCCGGCACTGCCTCATGGGCCGTTAAAGCCGGCAGTTCATAAAGTGGTCGCTGATCCAAGGCGTAGGTATTTACCCAATATGCCCCTCCTCGGGTGCCACCGCTTACACCGAAATTATAAGAAGCAGTTGTATAGTTTGGCGCTATCTCTGCGGGGACGGCGACCACACCGTAAGGCATACGTGGCAAGCGACCAAAAAATTCCGGCATCCGATAATCAATTTTTTTGGCAACAAAGGAAGCCGCTTGTAATAATTCCTCGGCGGTTTGCGCATAGAAGCGCGGGTCGGTACGAAGGAACTCCGTAAATTCTGCAAAACCACCCGCAAATCCTGCAGACTCAATCAGAGCATCCATCTCTTCGCGAATTCTTGCCACTTCACTTAAACCAATTTGATGTATTTCATCCGCGCTTAAATCAGTACGAGTGGTATAAACCCGTATCTGATGGGCGTAGTATTCTTCTCCATTTGCAAGATCAGAAGCTGCGATTCCTTCAGTTGCCGCTGGGTAATATTCTTCTTCGAGAAAAGTCGCCAGCTGCCGGAATGAAGGAATCGCGTAATTACGAATAGCTGTGCGCGTATCGTTTAGCAATTGTGTACGCAGCGACTCTGGCAGGCGTTCATTAATATCCAAAATAGGCTCTGCCAGGCTGCTATCATCGGGATTGTCATAAACCTGGGCCTGAACAGTCGGCAGGATCCCATCGATAATTATCTTGGGTAATACGAAGCCTTCACGCATACCCTGCCGCATATTGTTGATGTTCTCATTGAAGTAACGGGGAAATTCTTCGATGCGAGAAATATAGGCCCGATAGTCTTCTTCGGTATTCATGGGCACACCGAAACTGGCTCTCAAGGCGCCGGCAAAAAAACTGGAAAAAGTATTAAAAGGAATGCGCGAGGTATTCAGGCGCATACCATCAATTGATCGAGCCAGGACCCATCCCAGCAAATCATAATTCACCTGGTCGTCACGATTAAGACCATCACGATCAATGGCATCCAGTCGTTCTTGAAATTCTTCTTCCGATGTCAAACGCCGCGCCTGATCAACAGAAGAAACCTGGGGCAATAGATGATTATAAGCCGCTATTCCAGCTCGAGTCGCCAGGGTCGGATTCTCCAGCAAGCGGTATGCCCAGTAATCATCCATCAATTCCTGTAATTGACGCTCAGCCGATTGTGCAGCCAACTGGGTCGACAAAGCCAACAGGATAATAGACGCCAGAGTAGTGAGAGTTTTCATGAAGGGAAACACTGTATCAAATATTGCGAGCCTGGGAATTAAATTTCTCCTATGATTAGTATTTATCAGGTACTACTGAAAAGCAGGATTTCTGTATGGAATATCCAAATCCCGAATCGCAATCTGCGACGCTTGCTGCCAGAGCAAGGCATGTGCTTCCCGATGGCAACAGTCGCACAACAATCGCGCTAAAGCCTTATCCCATCTATATCGAAAGTGCTGCTGGCGCAGAGGTTATCGATGTAGATGGTAATCATTACATCGATTTCAATAACAACTATACCTCTTTACTGCATGGCCACTGTTTTGAACCCGTAACAAGAGCAGTTGAATCTCAACTTACCAAAGCAACAGCATGTTCATTCACAACGGTAGCCGAAATCGAACTGGCAGAACTGTTATGCGATCGTGTCGAATCTTTCGAAAAAATCAGGTTCTGTAATTCTGGCTCCGAAGCTGTCATGAACATGTTAAAGGCAGCACGAGCTTTTACCGGACGCCCAAAGGTTGCCAAGATCGAAGGGCTCTATCATGGCTCTTATGATTTTGCTGAGGTGAGCCTGAAGAACCGGCCGGAAGATCGCAAAGGCCTGGTGCCTCGTTCTACCCCCTATAGTTTTGGCACACCGGATTCAGTGCTTCACGAAGTTATTCCCCTTCCCTTTAATGAAGCGGAAGTAACCGAGGCTATCGTAGAGCAACATGCCGACAGCCTGGCCTGCATCATGATCGACCTGATGCCCCAGACACTCAGTATGAGCTCACCTTCGGCAGAATACTTGTCGACCCTCGCGCGCCTGGCTAATCAGTACAACATCCTGCTGGCGTTTGATGAAGTAATCAGTTTTCGGCTGGGCTATTCCGGTGGTCAGGGTATGTTCGGCTTGAAACCTGACATAACAAGTTTGGGAAAAATAATCGGCGGAGGATTTCCCGTCGGTGCCATCGCCGGTCGGGCTGACATTATGTCAGTATTCGAGCCCGGTGCTGATGGTATTGCCCGCCTTCCCCACGGCGGAACTTTTAATGGCAACCCCATCACCATGGCAGCAGGCAAGGCCGCCATGTCGGCAATGGATGTTGAAAAATTCAATCAACTCAATGCACTAGGTGACCAGTTAAGAGAAGAAACGGCTTCTACCCTGGCCGATTTGAACATGCCCGGTCAGGTAATCGGTAAAGGCTCCCTGTTTGCAGTTCGATTTCATGACCGCCCGATGGATAATTTTGCCGACATCTTGGTGCGCGATGATGAGAGAGTTTTTATGGAACATCTGCGTAACTACCTCATCGGCAACGGCATCTGGATTGGTAGCAATATGGCGGGGTGTTTATCTACCGCTACTACTGAGGATCACATCGATAAGTTTTGTAAAACTCTTTCTGCGGGAATAGAAGCTTGCAAAGAATCATTTCCGGCAAACTGAGCAACGCGATATAAGGAATAAAGAATGAGTGGTGTGCGACTGCAACGGAAGGTGGGATTGGCGGGTGCCGTTTTTCTCATGGTAGGTAATGTCGTTGGCGCTTCTATTTTTATCCTGCCGGGTAATCTTGCCGGCATTGCCGGGCCGGCAGTATTCATCGCCTACCTGATTGCGATTATTCCTGCGTTCTTTAACACCCTGGTGGCCGCGCAGGTTGGTGGCATTTTGCCGGTCAGCGCTTCCGATTATGTCTTTACCAGTATCGTGCTGCATCCCTTGCTCGGTTTTCTCAAAGTCTGGGCAGCAATGCTGGGCGCCCTGGTTGGTGGCCCGATCCTCGCCTATGGCTTTGCGGATTATTTTGCCTTTTTTATGCCTGATCTGAGCCGACTTACAATTGCTGTCGCTATTGTCGTCATAATCATGATGATAAATCTCCTGGGCATTCGTTCCAGCGTCAAAATGCAGATGGTGATGGTGTCGATATTTGTAATTGCGCTATTGATACTCTCACTGGGGGGACTTTTCTTTATCGATCTGGATTTATTAACGCCCATGGCACCGCTGGGATGGGGTGCGGTTTTATCAGCGGCGGTTCCGGCCTATTTCTCCTACACCGGTTTCACCATGTTGCTTTCCATCACCGAGGAAATAAAAAACCCGGCAAAAAATATTCCACTAATAACTCTCTATACGTTTCTAATTGTTGCCTTCATTTATATCTCGGTAACTTTTGTCGTGCCGGGCTTAATTCCCTGGCAGGAACTGGGTGCCATTGCTGCACCGCTCAGTGCTGCCGCTGCAACTTTTTTACCGGAATGGTATTCCACTGCCATTACCCTGGCCGCATTATTGGCCGCCGGCACATCTATTAACATGATTATCATTACCTGCTCTCGCTCCTTCTTCGCGGTTGCACGCAATCGAATCTATCCGGATATTTTCAACCGCGTCAGCCGCCGCACCGGCGAACCGGATACAACAATTATTTTAGTGGCGTTTGTTATTCTCGGCGGCATCGCCTTCCAGGGCAACATCGCCCAGTATGCCTCGGTTTCGGTAATAGGATGGATGTTATATGGAATCATTTGGGGCGTTGCGCTGGTGCTGTTACCAAAGAAACTGCCAGACCACTACAACAATGCCCAGTTTAAACTAAGCCCAACCTGGCTGTGGATTACTGCAGTGGTGAACATAGTCATAGGGGCACTGTTTATCTTTATCGCCGTCAGGGATAACACCGCGCCAGCTCTTGGTTATTTCTTCCTGCTCTTTTTAGGGGTTGTCTACTATCTGCTGCGACAAAGAGTGCTTGCAAAAGAAGGCATCTCCCTCGAAGCATTGCTAAGGAATGAAACCGAAGAGGCAACTCGTGCTACGCAGGAAGCCATAGCTTAGATAGAATAGGAAAAATCGTTCTTTCTTCTCCAGCCACAGGAGTCTGACATGAAGAAGCAAGCGTTGGAAAAAGTCGCCGGCAATGGCCTGATAAACAGGCGCCACCTGCTTGGCATGGGAATAACCGGGATGGGCATGGCGGTTTCCAATTCCGTGTTAGGCGCCGATGCTGGCCTGGAAATTCCCACCTGGTCCAGATTTCCGGGCCCGGGACCCAGCGCCTACGGGGAGCCTTCACGCCATACAGGACTCCAGCGGATGGCTGCGCCGCCCAATCCAACCTACCCTGGCGGGGGTATTTCTCGCACGCCCTTGCAACATTTGCAGGGCATTATTACGCCCAACAGCCTACACTTTGAACGCCACCATGCCGGCGTTCCGGACATCGATCCCGCCGGCCATAAGCTGGTAATTAATGGCCTGGTGAGGCAACCATTGGTGTTTGATTACAATGACCTGCTCAGATACCCCATGGTCAGCAAGGTTTACTTCATCGAATGTTCCGGAAATGGCAGATCTAATACACAAGGAGTTCCCGGCGGAACTGCCCAGAGCATTCACGGCCTGCTGTCCTGTTCCGAATGGACCGGTATTCCGCTGTCGACTTTGCTGGATGAAGCCGGTGTATTGCCTGCAGCGACCTGGATTGCGGCTGTCGGCGCCGATGCTGCCAGCATGGGGCGCTCGGTCCCAATGGAGAAAGCGCTCGATGACGTACTTGTTGCACTGTTCCAGAATGGCGAACCGGTGCGTCCGGAACAGGGTTATCCCTTGCGGCTGTTTGTGCCCGGCTGGGAAGGTAATATTAGCGTGAAATGGCTCACCCAGATCAAGCTGACCAATGGTCCAGCCCAGTTCCGGGATGAGACCAGCAAATATACCGACACTTTGCCTGATCGCAGCAGCCGACAATTTACTTTCCCGATGGAAACCAAATCACTGATTACCTCCCCCTCCGGAGAAATGACTCTTCCCCGAGCCGGTCTTTACAAGATTACCGGTATCGCCTGGTCCGGAAGCGGCAGTATCAGCGGGGTGGAAGTCAGTGCCGACGGCGGTCGCACCTGGGCTGAAGCACTGATTGAAAGTGAGCGATGGGACAAGGCCCTGGCTCGGTTCAGTATTCCTTGGCAATGGGATGGCGGAGAAGCGATTCTCCAGAGCCGCGCCACCGATAGCGCCGGCAATGTTCAATTAACCCGTGAAGCTGTGATAGCAGATCGCGGAACCAATGCTTTTTATCACAACCCCGGAATTCAAAGCTGGGCAGTGAATTCAGCGGGCGAAATTAGTAATATCGCTGTGTAAGAGCAAAAACAACAGGGACCGGTTTTTTACTGCGGCCAATGATGACTGGCCATTCATGTAAGCCAATTAGCAATGCAAAAACAAACCTGACCCTTTACAAACTAGGAGAAAGCCAATGAAGAATCTAAAAAAATTCGCGTTAAGCGCCGTATTTGCGGTCATTTCACTGTCAGCAAATGCTCAATTCGAAAACGTCGGCTCAATCGAATTTCCTACTTCCGAATCAGGCGAGGCCCAGCAGCACTTCCTCAGAGGAGTGGCGATACTGCACAGTTTTGGCTGGGAACAGGCCCAGGAGCAGTTCCGGGCAGCACAGGAGATAGCGCCGGATTTTGCCATGGCCTATTGGGGTGAGTCTCTGGCTTACAACCATCCTCTGTTTTCAAACATGGATTCCACCGAGCCCCGTGCTGCATTGGAACGTCTCGGCCCAACCGCGGAAATTCGGATGGCTAAAGCGCCAACTGCTCGCGAGCAAGGGTTTCTCAAGGCCGTGGAGATTCTCTGGGGCGAAGGAGAAATCGCTGAGCGCAAGCTGGGTTATATGGAAGCCATGGAAGATCTCTATGAGGCCTTCCCTGAAGACGACGAAGTCGCCGCTTTTTACGCCCTGTCTATACTGAGCGCCCGCGCAGTTACGCCGGACCGTGATCTGGATAATCGCCTGGCAATAAAGGCCGGCACCATAGCACTGGACATGTTTACCAGAAGACCAAATCACCCGGGTGCGGCCCACTACACGATTCACTCCTTCGATGATCCGATTCATGCTCCCTTGGCACTGGAAGCGGCTTACCGCTATGCCGAAATCGCACCAGCGGTATCTCATGCCCGCCATATGCCTACCCATATCTTTATTCAGCATGGCATGTGGGACCTGGTTTCTTTCAATAACCAGTCTGCTTATGACGCAGCCCGTGAACTGTGGAGGCCAGGTCAGAGCATGGGTGATGCTATCCACGCACTGGATTGGGGACAGTATGGCGACCTGCAAAAAGGTGACTACGAAAAAGCCCGCTTGTGGATCGATCGCATTGAAACCATGTCTACCCAGGGTGGATTTGCCGAAGGCGGCGCCCGCGGCGCTGCCGGTGCAGCAAGAGCTAACAACACCGTTGCGCTAACCAAGAATCGCTATATCGTAGATACCGAAGAATGGCGCACTCAGGACATCACTGAAGATTCACCTGACCATGAAATCCTGGCTACAGCACTTTCTGCCTATCACATGGAAGATCAAGCCACCATGCAAGCGGCGGAGCAGGAATTGAATCGTCGGGTTGCAGATGGCGCAGATGGTTTCACTGCCATCATGGCAAAACAGGTGAGCGGATTACTGCATGCCGGTATGGATCATGGCGATGTCGCTGCTAACTTCTTTAATCAAGCCGTTGAGATAATCACACCAATGGCGCCACCTCGCGGTTCAGCCCAACCAATCAAGCCGGTATTCGAGATGTACGGTGAAGTATTGAACGACCTCGGTCGCCACGCTGATGCCATCAAGCAATTTGAAATCTCGCTGGAGCGTATGCCAAATCGTCCACGCTCATTACTAGGCATGGCCCAGGCCCAGGCTGCGACAGGTAATGCTGATGTGGCAGGCGAGTACTACCAGATGCTGGTTAACATCTGGGAAGGCGACGAAGGTTTTGTTGCCGAAGCACGTACTTACCTGGCAGGTAATGCAGGCGGCGGAGCAGAGTAAGACAGTAAAAACGAATAAACAGGGCGGAAGATAAAGAAAACGCAAATTTCTTTGAATCTTCCGCCCTTTTTTGTCAGGAGATTATGATGCCATTTCGTTTTATTCTCAGGCCATTACGAAGATCAATAGTTGCACTGCCGCCCGCATTATTTACGGCTCTAATTTGCTATTCATTGCCCGTATTAGCTCAGGAAGCGGAAGCAGGCGAGCAACTCTTCCAGACTCATTGCGCGCGATGCCATGGGATTCTCGGTGAAGGTGGCGAAGGACCCAGCCTGAAACGACCGCAACTCAATCATGCCCCTGATGACGATGCTCTCTATTCAGTAATTACAGAAGGCATACCCGGCACTGGCATGCCCGGTTCATGGATGCTAAGTCCTGCCGATGGGCGACAATTAGTTTCTTATGTTCGTAACCTGGGCCAGTTGCCGGACGAACCCATGCCGGGCGATCCGTCAGCAGGCGAGATCGTCTACAACAATGCAGGCAATTGTGCCAGTTGCCACATTTTAAATGGAATTGGCGAAGGCATCGGCCCGCAGTTAAATGGAGTCGGCGCCCGAAGAAACTCAGAATACCTGCGCAGATCGGTTACCAGCCCGGAAGTTGAACAACCTAAAATTGTTGATCGCTTTCGTGGCACTCTGAATGCATTCCTGACAGTAAGAATCGTATCTGAACGTGGCACTTATGAAGGCATGCGTATTAATGAAGATGCCTTTACTGTGCAGATGCGGGACCTGGCTGGTGACATTTACTCTTTCGAAAAAGCAGACCTGCTCAGCTTTGAAAAAGCTTTTGGTCACTCCTATATGCCAGGTTACGGCGCAGTATTAACAGAAACCCAGATCAACGATGTGGTTTCCTACCTGATGACACTGCGCGACTGATTCCAGAGAAAAATAATGAAAAAAATTAACAAAATGAACGTGAAGTTTGCCTGTTCATTCATTTTAGCAATCGGCACATTACATTCCGTCTCTACTCTTGCTGATACCACCTACGAAGACCATTTAGCTGACGAAGCCAACGGTGCCGACTGGCTATCCTACTCTGGCGGCTATAAATCACACCGCTTCTCGCCACTATCCCAGATCAATACTGCCAACGTTGATCAACTCAAAGTAATGTGGGCCTACCAGATGCAGCCCACCGGCATTAGCGGCGCAGGCTTGCAGGAAACGACGCCTGTGGTGTCAGATGGCATCATGTATCTTACGGAATCTCCAAGCAGTGTTACTGCATTGGATGCACGATCGGGCAATCTGCTCTGGCATTGGTCTCCGGACATCTCTAACGAAGTGTTAAATATCGGCTTTCCCCGCATTAATCGCGGTGTAGCTCTTTTAGATAACAATGTTTATGTGGCAACCCTGGATGCACGGCTTTTCGCCCTGGATGCCCGCACTGGTGCTGTTCGTTGGGAAACGCAAGTTGCAGATAATTCCCTTGGATTCTCTTTAACCCTTGCGCCACTGGCGCTGGACGGCAAGATTATCGTTGGGGTCAGTGGTGCCGAGGCTGGCGTACGGGCATTTCTCGATGCCTATGATGCTAGTAGCGGCCAACGGCTCTGGCGCACGTTTACTGTGCCTGAACCTGGCGAACCGGGCAGTGAAACCTGGCAGGGAGATGACTGGGAAACCGGTGGTGGTTCCACCTGGCTAACCGGTTCTTATGATCCTGAACTGGATTTGCTTTACTGGACCACTGGCAATCCTGCGCCTGACTGGAATGGCGACTTACGGCCTGGCGACAATCTCTATACCTGCTCTGTCATCGCCTTCGACCCTGAAACCGGCGAGATGCGCTGGCATTTCCAGTACACACCCCATGACACTCATGACTGGGACGCCAATCAAATTCCTGTACTGGTGGATGGGGAGTTCGAAGGGCAACAACGAAAACTGCTGGCCCTGGCAAACCGCAATGCTTTTTATTATTTACTGGATCGCGCGACCGGTGAATTTTTGTTAGCGGAAGAATATTCCTATCAAACCTGGGCCGAAGGCATCGATGAAAACGGGCGCCCCATTGTTATTCCCAACACCGAACCAACTCGCGAGGGTGTCCTGGTGTGGCCAAGTTTGCAGGGAGCAACAAACTGGTTCTCTCCTTCTTACAATCCACAAACGGAACAATTCTTTGTTGCCAATCGACGCATGGGAGCCATCTATTTCAAAGCTGATGCGGAATACCAGCCGGGACAACCTTTTCTCGGCGGCGGCGAACAGGCTTTGGACGGTGATCAGGCTACCGGTGCGATACTCGCACTGGATGTAATGAGCGGGGAACAGCAATGGGAATTTGAACTACTCACCCCGCCCTGGTCGGGAGTTATGGCGACCAGCGGTGGCCTGGTATTCGGTTCCAGCAATGAAGGTCAATTCTTTGCACTGGATGCCGCCACTGGCGATCCCTTATGGAACTTCAATACCGGCGCACACATTCGCACCAACCCCATGGGATTTTCTATCGATGACAATCAGCGAGTGGCGATTATTGGCGGCCAAACCTTGTTTGTCCTCGGGCTTGAGTAAGGAAAAAGGACGGATCTAATTTTGCAAAAAATAGATCTGCCCCCATTTAATCTTTGTAATCCGAGGCCTTAGTTATTTTCCTGGTTGTCATAGGGAGCACCGGTACCAGAGGAACCCATAAAGAACTTACGCCCATCTTCAAAGGTAATGTCGCGGCCATTGGCGCGAGCACTGCGATCCTTGCTCTGGTAACCATCAACCACAATATAGGTACCGGGCAAAATCGTGTCTCGAGCGAGACCTCTTCGCAACAACGTATTAGGCGTGCCCCCTTCCACCATCCATACCTGGGTACTGCCATCTTGGTTGGTAACTTCAAGATGTATCCAGGTATGTGGGTTTACCCACTCTACTCTGACAATGGGTCCGCGCAGAATTACGGGTCGATTCGGATCGAATTCGGCACTGAATGCATGGTGCGCAACTGCCTGTCCACCAAGCGCCATTATGAACCCAGCCAAAGCGAGTATGGCACTGCCAATTTTAAAAAGAGTTAACTTGCGCATTTTTTTCTCCCTCTATTCTCCTTCAGCATTGATTAGTCAGTTTACCTTTCTTGATATTTATTGGGTCGGATTGGGCACACCGCCTGGGTCTTCGCCGCGGAACTCAGCCTCCAGCAAACGCGCACCTTTCATGATACCTTCCAATGCGTAATTCGCTTCATGGCAGGCATACTCGAATACCTTGTTGGGACTGCGCGGCCAGGCATACTCACCTGAAAACGGCGCGGTCCATACTGAGGGATCCTCTACGGTAAAGGAGTAGATTAATCGGTCAGCACTTTCCATACGAAAGCGCTCGGTAACCTTCATATCCCTGGAGCCCTGCGAGAAGGCAGGCACATCACGGAAGTTAGTAGTCTCCACAACCAGGGTGTCACCTTCCCACCAACCAATTGAATCACCTAACCATTTGCGAATCTCTTGTGGATCATGTTCAGCATTCATGCGCACGATACGCGCCTCATGCACCATCTCGATGTGAATGAGGATCGTATCTTCGCTCTGCACTATGCGCTTATGATTGTTGTAGAGTGCTGGCAACATGGGCGGACCACCGGTGGAACTGAAGCTCAGTAGGCAGCGTTCGGCAAAAGGACGTTGCTCCATGTTGTCATAAGGACCAGGGGCATCAAGCCCGAGATTTAGCCAATAGGCCGTGCCGTCGTTTTGACCACCTTCGCGACGCACCGCCAGTTCACCTTCGCTAAATCTGGCGCGGCGTTCAGCGCGGACTGCATCATTCACTTCAGGCATACGTCCATTGGGTGGATCATAAATGATCGAAGTGGGATAGCGTCCGTCAATCTGAAAGGCATCGGTACCATCATCGATCCAAAAGGTGTTGTAGCCTCCCACATTACCGGAAGCTCCTGAAGATCCATCTCCCCCCTGAGGCGGAGCGCTGCGATTAGGATCGCTGCCTCGCTGGCGCTCTTCTTTACGCGCCAGATCATCGGCGGCAATGACGGCAGCTTCATCGTTAGTAAAATAGCGCCTGTCGCCAAACTGTGGGGCACGCTGCATCGGGGTGCGCGTAGACACATCGTAGGTGCCGGATAAATCCGGCCGACCACTGGCTGTGCGAGGGATGTCACTGCTCTGTGCCATGAGTAATGGCGCCAGTAAAAAGCCAACGATGGCCAGCAGGGTTTGACTCAGGGTGATTCGATTGTGCATTCCAACCTCCTCAATTTATTTGATTAGCGGGGCAGCGGATATCTGCGAGCCTCGCCATAAATTAATTCTTCTACAAACTCGACACAGCGAAAATCCATTAATCGAGCATTTTCTTCCATTCGGCGATATATCGGCATTTTTATAGTAAATGGCTCGGTAAGTACCAGGGGATCTTCAATAGTCGCTTCATAGTCGATGTGATTCGGGCCCATCATGGTATAGCGTTCGGTGACTTTCATCTGGTAACTGTGATGACTGCCTGCCCGATCCAGCCAGGTCTGATCGCTTATACCAGTCACTTCCACCACCAGGGTATCTCCTTCCCAATGACCCACCGACCATCCCATCCAAGAATCCACTGGGGAAGGACCGGGGTTATCCAGGTAGATATCACGCACTGCTCCGGCAAAGGTATAGGCAATGAAGAAATCATTTTCGCCCTGCACAACCTGGAATGGCATCGGCATGTAAGTGGCACGTGGTACGCCCGGCATATAGCACTTCACTTCGGGGTCGCGCTCGATCCAGTTGGCCATGTTTTCTTCCTTCAGGGCCCTGGCTTCAGGTGTATAGGGAATCTTGCCACCCCCGACGATCACTCCCATACCACCAGGAACCGATAGCACGGCGCCTGCCCGTAACGTGGGAATTGCAGGCACTGGATTCACAGGACCTTCTCGCATCTGAACAGAGTGGCGCGCCATATGCGGTTCCAGGTCCCAGTGAGCCTCATTAATGACCTGCCAGATACCATTCATGTCCGGAAGCCCGTTGGATAAGCGAGGTAATTCCTGGGCTGCCAGCGGGGATGCAGCCAGGGCTAAAATCAGAAGAAAGGGAAATACACTGCCTGATGCCTTCATGTGATACTCCTTGGATGATGACATTATATTAATGCCTATCCATTCTTATTTTTAACACAGCGAACCCAAGAATCATGGTGCTTCTTATATTAGTCTGCGCCACGCGCACTGTGAAGAAACTACCAGCACCAATTCCATCGCTACAGCGCATTTAGATGCCCGGAATGTAAATACCATTCCGTATTTTACTCTGCTCCCTACTTCCTGAATCTAATCAGCTTCCCCTGCGGAAGCAACATTCTTCGCAGCTAACTTCGTGCCTAAATAAGCCGCCAGAGGAAGCAAAACCAACATAAAAACGATGTACCAAACCGGGTACGGCAACATGGACATGTTGTAAGCAGCCATTCCTACCAGGAATATCCCAACTCCATAGCCATGCCAGGGATTGCGATTGTGTCCATAGCGGGTGGCAAGCCAGGTACAAATGACCACTAAACCTCCCCAGCCTACTCCACCAAGTAAGACTAATGCCCAGGTGGGATAAGTCTCAACCTGATAAGCAATTTCTTCAAAGCTGCCGCCGAAATCTTCGGGAAATGGATGGATGAGCATACTTACGCCTTCGACAAGCATGAATAAAACCACGGAGACAATAATGCTAAAAATTACTGCGCACATACTTTTTATTATTGGATTTTGCATAACTGCTCACCTCGAAGCTTTGAAATCACATGGCCTTGGTATTTTATATTTTTTAATTTATGCGGATAATTCCCACTTTGCCCTCGATATCGATTTCCGTATTCCACTCGTCTGAAAGCCGCTCAACTCTTCCAGAATTTGCCGCGCACGCTGTAAGTCAGCTGTGCGCTGAATACCGAGGCCTTAATCAAGGCCCGGTCTCTTTCGGCAAGCGGTGGCAAATTGGTTTGCCCCTGCACACTTGCAGGCGCTAAAACAACAGTCAGTAAAATTAAAGCGAGAGCGGGAGCTGAATTTATTTTAGTTGTTCTATTCATAATCATTGCCAACCTGCTTGTGAAGCATTACCGATCCAGCAGTCTTCCTGCACCTCCTAACTCGTAATAAACCAGGGGTACGAAATCGACTGCCGTCCAACCCGCTTCCTGCCCCCACTTAGCGTCATACTCAGCATTCGGCGCCGCTGCCATAATTTCATCGAGATGCATCCCACCTCTGATCATATTGTGCACCTGATCCCGAATATCCAGAATCATGTCCAGGAATTCCTGCATCTCTGCCCTTCCAACTACCTCCAATCCATGGCCCGGAATGACTTTCGTGTTTGGGCCAGCCATGGAGATAGCAAGGTCCAGTGCAGCAATGGTTCCCCGTAATGAACCGCCATTAAATTTATCGATTATGGGGTAACTGGTTGTCCTGAACACATCGCCGAGATGCAGTACGTCAGATTCAGGGAAATAGACAAAAGTATCACCATCGGTATGAGAAGGAGGCGCTAGAAATGCGCGCACTTCCTCTCCGTTCAAATGAAAACCAATAGCGCTATCATAAGTAATTACTGGACGAGCGCCGATGGGTTGTTGAGGTACGAAACTCCCGCCCTGTCTTGGAAAGTGACTGCTCTCCTCAAGAAATTTAGTCCGCGTGTTGTCATGGGCAAAAATCAGCACTCCAAGATTTGCCAGATTTTCATTGCCGCCCACATGATCGACATGGATATGGGTATTTATGAGAAAGCGAATCTCTTCATCAGTCACTTCTCTGATAGCAGCAACAAGCCGGTCTGCAAGTGGTGCAAAAAGTGCATCAACCAGAAGCACGCCATCTGGCCCAATCTGCACACCAATATTACCGCCGCCGCCCGGTCGTTGCACCATGTACACATTACCCTGAACATGCTCAGTGCTTAACTCAACGCCCTGGAACTGGCCTTGCGAATTTGACTGTGAGGAAATTAATAAGAAACCACAAAAGATTACAAGTCGCGACAATGATTTTTTTGCTTGTTCCATTTTCCGATTCACCTTGCGATAAGCTTTGATTAAAAATGGGTTGGGTATTTAATTTTTTACGAATTCTAGTTCAGCAATTGCAATGCCACTCTCTCCGGCAACTGAATAGAGCAAATAAGTTTTTTCCCCTTCCTGAAATATAGCCGGATCCCTGAGTTGATGAACGCGTTCATCTATATAACCGCCTCGTGAGGGTTCAATCGGCAGATCGACTCCTTCCCAATCAGTTGCAGGACGCACTATTTCAATTGGTTCACTGGCTGTCCAATTCATCCAGTTACCCGCCAGATCAATGGTGGAGAGCAATATACGCTCTGGCGCATCACCTCTGTTGGTAAAGAATACATAGAGTTGATTATCGCGAATCAATAAAGCCGAGTGACGCATTGCTGGTGTAAAAAAGGTTGGCCCTTCTTCAAAATTACTCAATCCATCACGTGATCGATACATAAAGCCGGGCATAGACATGGCGTAGTAATAATCTTCATGCTTGATAACCCGAAAATAATGACGACCCAAATCTTCTTCCCTGCCCTCGAAATTTATTCCATCTTTGGACAGGGCATGACGGGTAAATTGTCGACCGACTCCCCGACCATGGATGTACATCACTATCTGCTGTAAATCTTCGCGGACATGCACATCCGGCGATGCAATATGCGCATACAACGCGGCGTTCTGACCCGGTGCTAACGAGCATGGCGGACAGGTCGTTGGAAAAAACGAGTCTTCCAGTTGTAAAGTGCCGGGGGAATATACAGTCCAGGGACCTGTGAGTGAGTCAGCATAAGCCATACGAATGTACTCGCCCCGATGGTCGGCAAAATAAAGGTAGTATTCGCCTAAAGGGTTCTCAACCCAATCAGGCACTTTTATTAAGGAAGGACCCTGAATATTACCACCCATACGCTGGTCTAAAGCAGGCGTGATGATAGGATTACCTTGCAATCGCGTTACGGTTACGCTGACCGACTCTGCCGCGAGAGACAGCATACTAAAAAATGTCAGTGCAATTGAAAGCGTGATGACAGTACGTATTTTTTTCATGAAAAATTCTCGTTAGGGGTCTTCCAATCGTCGCCCAGCACAGGCGGAGCCGTTTAATGAAGTAACACGTAATAGATTTACTCCTCTTTGTGAAAATGCGTCCATGTCTGCGCAGCGCACATAGGTAAAGCGTAAATCCAGTTCGTCTCCCCTGCCCAAGCCTTCATTCTCAAACAAAGGCTGCACATTAAAAAGCGATGGGTTTTGGGCGAGACTCAGCTCCCTTATGTTACCTAGACCAGAAAGTGCTCGCACATCGGTGATTGCATTATTTTCCAGTCGCAGTACTTGCAGATTAGTTAATCCACGCACTGCCGATACGTCTTCAATCTTGTTGTCGCTAAGAAAAAGATACTCGAGTTCTGACATGGTGTTCAGCGCGCCAATATCTGCAATCGCGTTATTATTTAAACCGAGTTGCAACATGCCGTTCTTGTTTCGCAGTGCACTAATATCCTCGATTTGATTGTTATGAATCCAGAGCAGCACCAGATCATCCATTCCCGCTAGCGCACTTATGTCCACTATCTGATTATCGTAAAGACGCAGGTGCGTCATGTTGGTCAGATTCGCAAGCGGACTGATGTCACTAATACTATTTAGATGTATACGAAGCAATCGCAGTTCCGTTAGATTAGCCAGTGGACTGATATCAGTAATGCCATTAAACATGACATTAGTGTCCCGACCATCGTCCATGCTTTTGTAATGCTCTTCTTGATAAGGATACAAGCCGTGAACATGCAAACGTCTTAACTTTGTTAAGCCACTTAAAGCACTGATATCGGAGATTGGATTTTCACTGATAACTAATTGCTCAAGCTCAGTTAATGCACTTAATGGGCTGATGTCGCTAATCCAGTTTGTATGCAGGCTGAGAAACTGCAAATTAGTTAGTTCACTGATTGGACTTATATCTGTAAGTAATCGATTAAGTATTGTAAGGCGGTTAAGGTTTGTCAGGTTTTGAATCCCATCAAGACTTTCAAAGGGCTTTTCAGGAGAAGGTCTGAGAGTGCCACCATAAACCACCCTTTCAGATTCTGACCCGACAGCCAGCTGCGTCAATTCTCCCAATAAGCCACAAGTCAGACTCACCTCTGTATCAACAGCCAACGCATCTCGCACAACTTCCTCCAGATCAGCATCGGCAAAGGTAGCAATCGCTGCTGGTGAAAAGTCGCGACAAAGCTCTGTTGGCTGGAGTACTTGCTGCGCCTGAACCGCCGCAACCTGAACTACCAGCAGCAAGCTGAATAATAATTGTTTCATTGGAGCTCCTTGTGGAATATTTAAAGTTAGCGTTCTGGAAAAGGCTTGTCCAATCCAAGAGCTTTATGCTGCTGCGTTCACTCCTCCTTAAAGTCGATAACGACAAGCAATAAGGTGCAAAGCAGAAGACAGCATGCAAACTCGACGCAATCTGGCACCGTCCATCGTCTTAAAGGATGACGGAGTCTTGCTGCATGCCAATATTGAAACTGCTGAGGGCATTCCTGTCACTAGCCTCGCTGCAACGACAAGGGCTGATATCAGGCTAATCGACCTGGTGGACGAATTGAGTCCCAGGAAATTGAGCGGGCGATAAGAATAAACTACTCGACTACCCGCACGAGAACATCCACATCTGCCGTTAATCCACCATCGTCGGCACGACCCCGCAGGGTGTACTCACCTGCTTCATGAAAAGTTACGTCGGTGCGCACTATGCCATCTTCAGGCATTTGCGGCGGTTTCCAGAATGGTGACCAGGGCGAGTTTTGAAAGGCACGAGTGTCTTCCCAGGTTTTCACCTGTAACGGACTGTAGCTCACATTTCCAGAACCTCTCACCACAAACCAGGAAAATGTCATGCCCA
>JAPPOG010000084.1 GCA_028818225.1 Gammaproteobacteria bacterium
CTTCTTTAACCAACGATTCTAATTCGCTTAACTTTTCAGAAGATAATTCTGGAGGGCAAATGTATTTTGTATTCTCATCTTCATACTTCGCCTCATAATCAAAGAATTCTCTTGGTGTTTCCAATTGCACCGTGGGAAATAACTCATCTCCTAAAACTCCAGTAGAATATTCAGTCCCACTAATAAATTTTTCGGCGATAACATCCGAATCAAAAGCCAATGCCGACTGATACTGTTTTTCCAGATCTGCAGCATTGTCTACAATCGCAATCCCTAAACTTGAACCTCCATTAACAGGCTTGACTACCACCTTGCCAAATTTATTAATCAGTCCCTGCCAATCCGTATCAGTAGAAATAAATTCAAATTCTGCTGTATTTAAACCAAGTCGTTGCCAAATTAACTTGCTTTTAACTTTGTCCATGGCAATTGCTGAAGCAAGCACTCCGCTTCCTGTATAAGGGAAGCCTAAAATTTCCAGTAACCCCTGAATTACTCCATCTTCACCATCCTTGCCATGCAGCATATTTAGAACCAGATCTGGCTGAGCTGCTTTTAGTTGATCAATTATGTCCTTGCCCACATCGATCTCTGAGGCATTAACTCCCAGTCTTTGCAATCCATTGAATACGGCCGAGCCGCTAAGCAGAGAAATATCCCGCTCGACTGAAGTGCCACCTTTCAGTACTACTACATGCCCTAATTTTGCGAGTATTTTTTCTTTATTTATCGGTTTCATTGCTACTTTTCTTGACCTTCTTCAGCCAAATTCTTCTATAAAAATCAATAAATTAGTCTAAATTGAACCCTTTTTGAGCTATCTCTTTAGCCAGCGCACCAACACTGCCAGCCCCCTGGGTCAAAACGATGTCTCCACCCCTGACCAACCCTTTCAGAGCTGCATGAACATCTTCAATTTTTTGGACATATACGGGGTCAACTTTTCCTCTGAGTCGAATACTGCGGCATAGGCTGCGGGAATCTGCACCAGCAATTTTCTTTTCTCCCGCCGAATAAACTTCAAGTAGCAATAGCACATCCGCTCTTGAGAGAACGTCAACAAAATCTTCATATAAATCTTTAGTTCTGCTAAATCGGTGAGGCTGATAGACCATCACAAGTCGATTCTTTGGCCAGCCCGCTCGTAATGCCTCTAAAGTTGCAGCTACTTCTGTGGGATGATGGCCATAGTCATCGATTAGCATCGCGCTACCATCTTCCAGCTCGAATTCTCCTTGTATGTCGAAGCGCCTTCCAACTCCGGCAAAATTTTCAATACCATTCTTTATATCTTTATCACTAATTCCTTCGTCACTGGCGATTACAACTGCAGCTGTTGTATTAAGCGCATTATGCTTTCCGGGCATACTGAGCTTTATTTTTAAATTCTTCTTTTTGTCTGGGCGTTGAATTTCAAATTCTGTAATTTGTTTTTTCTGCACCAGATTCAGTATCCGGAAATCAGCTTTTTGTGAGAATCCATAGGTGATTTTGGGACGCGAAACCTGAGGTAATATTTCCCTTACAACAGCATCGTCAATGCACAAAACCGCCAAACCATAGAAGGGCAGATTATGCAGAAAATCTACGAAGTATTTTTTCAGGTTTTCAAAGTCGCCATCATAGGTGCTCATGTGGTCAGCTTCGATATTGGTTATAACCGATACCATTGGCTGCAAGTGCATAAAAGAAGCATCACTTTCATCAGCTTCAGCTACTAAATAGCGACTTTGACCGAGCTGCGCATTAGTGCCGGCGCTGTTTAGCAATCCACCAATAACGAATGTAGGATCCATTCCTCCCGCCGCCAAGACAGAAGCAATAATACTAGTAGTTGTTGTTTTTCCATGTGTTCCTGCAATTGCTATACTGTGCCTGTAACGCATTAATTCTGCCAGCATCTCTGCTCTGGCAATAAGCGGCTTGGACTGGTTAATTGCTGCCTTGATTTCAGGATTCTTTCGATCTATGGCGCTGGAATAGACAACAACGTCAGCCTTTGTTACGTTTTTGGAATCGTGACCTAAAAATATTTTTGCACCTAACGACTTTAGTCTTTCCGTATTCGCAGATTTGCGCAGATCAGATCCAGTAATCCGATATCCCTGATTGAGTAAAACCTCAGCGATACCGCACATACCTGCACCGCCTATTCCAACGAAATGCAAGGTATTAATGCGCCGCATTTCCGGAATTTGATACATTTGCTCTCCCTCAGGCATTAGCCACCTCCAAGCAGAAGCTGCTAATGATTTCAGCTGCATTCAAACACGCTAATTCTCTTGCCTTGTTGCCTATTTCAGTGAGTTGCGGCGGATTAGCACTTAGACTCAACAAGATTGGCAAGACAGTCTTCGCCGAAAATTCTGATTGCTGAATGATGGAAGCGGCACCTTTTCTTTCTAGCCATTTTGCATTCAGTAATTGTTGCTGGTCTTTGTGATACGGGTAGGGAATTAATATAGAAGGCAGACCAAGAGCAGCTAACTCACTGACAGTGCTGGCCCCAGACCGACAAATAACGATATCGGCCCACTGGTAAGCAGATGCCATGTCATTTATAAATGGTTCTACTACAAGACTTGCTCCTACTTGCTGATCTAGCTTTTCATAGAGTTCGATAGTTTCCTTTAGATTTGCGCTTCCAGTCTGATGTCTTATCACTAGCTTGATCTGACCGGTCCAGTTTGCCGCAACTTCCGGGATTACTTTATTGATAGCTAGCGCGCCCTGGGAGCCACCGAGAATCAGCACATTAAATTCGCCACTATTTGCTTTTCGCACACCTGACTTTGCTGCAGACAGAATCTCCGCCCGCAAGGGATTTCCGGTGAACTCCGCATCAATATTTTTAGCAAAAGTGTTTGGGAAGGATTCAAATACTTTCCTGGAATATTTAGCCAGGTAGCTATTAGTCATTCCAGGTACCGCGTTTTGCTCATGAATCACCAATGGCTTTCTCAGAACTTTGGCAGCCAATCCTGCAGGCCCGCAGATAAATCCACCCATACCAAGAATGCAGTTTGGTTTTACTCGTCGAATCACATTAATCGACTGGACAAAAGCAATTAACAACATAAAGGGTGCCCCTAACCATCTGAGGATGCCTATACCACGCAAACCCTTCACCGAAATTCGGTGCAGGGGAATCGCAGAGGTTGCTAATAAGCTATTTTCCATACCTTGTGGCGTACCTAACCATTCAACATTGACATTCTTGTTCTGTAGTTGCTGCGCAATAGCAAGCGCTGGAAAAACATGTCCTCCAGTTCCGGCAGCCATAATTAGAACTGTGACGTTTTTGTTCATCACATCCAGTATTAAACACTTATCCTATTTCCAACCGGGCCTGACTCAATCGGTTCGCTCTTTGTCACATCGAAACATTCAGTTTCGTATTGAATTCGCACTAATAACGCAATCATGAAAAAACTGACTATCAGGCTGGCTCCACCGTAACTAAGAAATGGCAGTGTTAATCCTTTGGTGGGCAATAGCCCGATATTAACGCCGATGTTAATCATTGCCTGGCCGGCAAATAACAGCCCCAAGCCATAGGCAAAAAACGCCGCGAACAGTGCTCCTTTTCTCTCTGCTGCTTTGCCTATAGAAAATGCGAGATAAACCAGCAGACAAAATAGAATCACCACAATTGATACACCAAAAAGCCCCAGCTCTTCACCGATTATCGCCAACACAAAATCATTATGCGCTTCAGGCAAAAAGTAGAGTTTCTGAATGCTGTTTCCCAAACCAACGCCAAACCACTCACCACGCCCAAAGGCGATTAGCGCCTGAGTCAGCTGATAACTTCCACCATATACATTTTCAGCAGCCCAGGGATTAAGATAGGAGGAAAAGCGTACAATCACATAGGGTTTGGTAAGTGCCAAATAGGTGACAGCGCCACCACACAAAGCAAGCATGACAATAAAGCGGTGAAGCTTTGCTCCAGCAAGAAAAATCATACAAAAACCAGTAAGCATCAGAATTACCAATGCTCCATGATCCGGCTCTAACTGGAGTAATATGGCTGCAGTCCCAATCACTAACAACGGCTTCAGGAATCCCGACCATTTTTCCCGCACTTCATCTAAATGCCTCGCCAGGTAGGCAGCGAGATAGATTACGACAAATATTTTTGCGAGCTCAGATGGCTGCAAATTAAAAAGACCCAGATCAATCCAACGCGCACTGCCATTTACAACTTTGCCAATGCCAGGCACTAAAACCAAAAGTAATAATGCGAACGAACCCATCAGCAGGAACCAACTAAATCTTTTCCAGGCTAAAACAGGAATATGCAAGGTAATTATCATTACCAGTAAACCCATCAAGGCAAATATTCCCTGCCGTTTAAAATGATAAAAGGGATCGTTATACTGACTACTGGCAATTTCTACCGATGCCGAAGTCATCATGAGCAATCCGGTAGCCAGCAGTAGAAACGTAACCAACAATATTGGATTCAGAGAAACTGAGTCCGAATTGCTAACTCTCATCGGCATTGTCGCCCTGCTAATGCTCAACGTAACTGCTCCACTGACTGAATAAACGTATTTCCCCGATGCTGAAAATTATCAAACATGTCAAAACTCGCACAGGCAGGTGAAAGCAATACTGCATCACCCGCAGAAGCATGCTCCAGCGCAGTGTTGACAGCATCTTGCATATCGTTAGCAAAGTAGGTGGATATTTCGGCATCAAAATTCGACGCCATTTCTACAGCATCTTGCCCAATTAAAATAACTTCTTTTCCCCATCGGTTTATTGCCGGAACAAGGGATCGAAAATCTGCACCTTTGCCAATGCCGCCAGCTATTAAAATTATATGTCCATCGATTCGCTGACCCAGCCCTTCCACAGCTGCCATGGTGGCCCCAACATTTGTCCCCTTGGAATCGTTATAAAATTCAACTCCTTCGACATTAGCAACCCATTGACAACGATGAGGCAATCCTTCGAAATCTTTAATTGCCGCCCG
This sequence comes from Gammaproteobacteria bacterium, assembly GCA_028818225.1. Taxonomy (GTDB): domain Bacteria; phylum Pseudomonadota; class Gammaproteobacteria; order Pseudomonadales; family Pseudohongiellaceae; genus UBA9145. Next base: position 4,985 of record JAPPOG010000084.1, read on the forward strand.
AATAGTGTCCAGATCGATGCCAATGGCTAGGGCCAAAGCTACTGCCGCCAGAACATTGGATATATTATGCTGACCAAAAATTTTTAATTCGTTTATTGACACTATCTTTTCGAATTGGAAGGCAAGGTATTGATCACCGTCTACTTCCAATAAACCCAGTCCATTGACTCCCGGCCGATTAAATCCGAAATCCCAGATCGGGACATTCAGCTCTGTTACAGGATAGGAGTAAACATCGTCGCGATTGATCACTACTTGCTTACAGCCATTAAAAATTCTTAGCTTTGCCTTATGATATTCATCCAGGTTTTCGTAGCGATCCATATGATCGGCACTGAGATTCAAAATAACTGCAACTTCGGCACCTAATTTTTCTGTTGTTTCAAGCTGAAAACTTGATAACTCGAGAATGTAAAAATCTTTCTCTTCTTCATCCAGTAAATCCAGTGCCGGTTTAAAACTCGCACCGTCTAAATTTCCACCCAAACCAAATCTCTTGCCCGCTTTACGTAAAATCCCGGCCAGTATAGCGACGACTGTGCTTTTCCCATTAGAACCAGTAACTGCGATGATGGGCTTAGTGACTGACTTGGAAAAAATATCTATGTCCCCGGTAATAGGAACGCCATGTTCTGCTGCCTCTGCAATTGCAGGTGTTTTTAAACTTAAACCTGGACTCACCACTAGTTCGCTCGCCTCTAATATTGTTTTTTGATTTAGTTGGCCTACTTCAATTTCAACATCAGGCATTAGTTGCTTTAATTTCTGTAATGCTGGTGGATTAGTGCGACTATCAATTATTTTAAATTTTTGGTTTCGAGAAGCTAAATACTTCGCAACCGATAACCCTGTTTCCCCCAGTCCTACGATTACCTTTTCATCTCTTATCACTTCTTCACGCAACCTGTACTTACATCTTTAACGTAGTTTCAAAGTCGCCAATCCAAATAGAACGAGCATGACCGTAATTATCCAAAAACGGACAATTACGCGTGGTTCCGGCCATCCTTTAAGTTCAAAATGATGATGGAGAGGCGCCATTCTGAAAATTCGCTTTCCAGTGAGCTTGAACGAAGCAACTTGCAAAATAACTGATGCTGTTTCCATTACAAACACACCACCCATGATGAAAAGAACGATTTCATGACGAGAAACTATCGCCATTACACCGAGAGCCGCGCCCAATGCCAGAGCCCCTACGTCGCCCATAAAAATCTGTGCAGGGTAAGTGTTAAACCAGAGGAAGCCCATGCCGGCTCCAACCAGTGCGCCAGCGAAAATTACTACCTCACCGGAACCAGTAACATTAGGAATATTTAAATAGGCTGAGAATTCTGAATGCCCTGCCAGGTAGGCGATAATTCCCAGGGCACCTCCGACCATAACCGTTGGCAGTATTGCCAAACCATCCAGTCCATCAGTTAGATTTACTGCATTACTGAAGCCGACGATTATGAATGCACTTATAACCACATAAAGAATCCCAACATTGATAGCGACATCTTTGAAAAAGGGAACAATGTATTCAATCTCAATGGAACTAATTGCTGTGTAATACAAAATGATTGCAGCAGTCACACCAATGATTGTTTGCCAGAATAATTTCCAGCGTGCTGACAATCCGGCGGAATTCTGTTCGAACACCTTGCGATAATCATCGACCCAACCAATTGCTCCAAACATCATGGTGACCAATAACACGATCCAAACATAATGATTGGTAAGGTCAGACCAAATTAAGGTACTCGCAGCAATACTAACCAGGATTAATGCACCACCCATGGTGGGTGTTCCTGCTTTACTAAAATGAGTCTCTGGCCCATCGTCTCTAACCACCTGCCCAATCTGGTGATAATTCAATCGACGAATCATATAAGGCCCGATAATTAAGGAAACAAACAGCGCAGTTAAGATGCTAAATATTCCGCGCACAGTAATGTATTGCAAAACTGCAAAACTATTATCAAACTGCATTAAATAATCTGATAGAAAAACCAGCATTAGTCGCCCCCAATCACGCTCAATTCTTCAACCACTTCTTCCATATGTGCTCCACGAGATCCCTTCACAAGAAACACGGTATTTGAACTAGCTGCCGCCTTACAGGTCGCAATTAATTCTTCTTTTGACTCAAAATGCCTGGCGCTGGAACCAAAACCCTGCGCGGTAAACTTACTCAGCTCTCCAACCGCCCATAGCTCATGCACACCCGCGCTTGCTGCATATTGACCAACCTGCAAATGCGCTTCTTCTGCCTCGGTGCCAAGCTCCCGCATATCGCCGACTACCAGGATTTTTTCTTCGGGAAATGACATCAAGACATCTATGGCAGCCATAAAAGAATTTGGACTTGCGTTGTAAGAGTCATCCACCACACAACATTCTTTTATGCCTGCTACAGGATTAAGCCGACGCTGCACTGGCGCTAATGACTCAAGCCCTTTTTTAATTGCGGGCAAGCTGGCTCCAGCGCATTGAGCTGCAATCGCCGCAGCCACCGCATTGATCACGTTATGCTTACCCAATACCTTAAGAGTAATCCGCTCCTGACCTGCCGGGGTATGCAGCTTAAAACTCACAATTCCTTTGGCGCCAATTTCGATATTCGTGGCAAAAGCATCCGCATCAGTGCTTGCTTGACTAAACAGGAGAACTTTTCTCTCACCCGCTCTCGTGATCCAGCTTTCTACATTCGGATCATCAGCATTGAGAATAATCGTGGCGTCTTGCGGGGCAGGATCAATTATTTCTCCTTTGGCCTGAACTATCCCTTGCAAGCTTCCAAACCCTTCAATATGCGCAGCGTTAGCATTAGTAAGCAGAGCAATGTCCGGTTTAGTCATAGTAGCGCTGAATTCGATTTCTCCATGACAGTCAGCACCCATCTCGATGACTGCAAATTCATGCTCCTGCTTAAGCTGCAAGAGCGTTAATGGCACCCCAATAGTGTTATTCAGATTGGCTTGGGTTATGAGTGTTTCTCCTTCAATTCTCAAGATCGCACCAATCATTTCTTTTACAGTGGTTTTGCCCTGACTACCAGTAAGCGCTAAAACCCTTGCCGAACTTTGCTGCCGCATTAAAGACGCAATTTTTCCAAGGGCGATATGGGTATCTTTTACTCTAATTGTTGGAATAGTGGATTCAGTTGCCACTTTCATATCAGAGACAACTGCTGAATTCGCTCCCCTGCTTGCAGCATCCTCTACAAATTCATTGCCATTAAAATTTTTACCCACTAGTGCCAGGTAGGTATCACCTTTTTTCAAGGATCGGGTATCAGTCGACAATGCAGTCACCTCTACATCATCTCCAGATTGTTCACCGCCTAATTGTTCGGCTAAAACTGATAGCATTATTGTTCCAATCAAGACTTCAATTCACCCCGTTTCTTATCCCTTTCCTGCAACGCTAATCGCACCTGTTTGGCATCGCTAAAAATATTTCTGATTCCGGCAATATCTTGATAAGTCTCATGCCCTTTTCCAGCCACAAGAACAACATCACCATGTTTTGCGCTGGTAATAGCATGGGAAATTGCCGCAGCGCGGTCTCTTACCACTGCGACCTTACCTGGCTCATTGACTCCGCTAAGTATATGCTCAACAATTTCATCACCTTCTTCGTTGCGCGGGTTATCATCGGTAATAACTAATTGATCAGAAAATTTTTCCGCAATTTCTCCCATTAGCGGTCGCTTTCCTTTGTCTCTGTTCCCGCCACAACCAAAAACACACCAGATGTCTCCTTTAAAATGATCTCGCAGAGCAGTCAGCGCACTGCGGAGCCCATCAGGAGTATGTGCATAATCTACAACCGCAGTGATCTCCTTACATTCCCCAATAATTTCCATGCGCCCGTCCACTGGCTGCAATTCGGAAACAGCCTCGCAGATTGCCTCAATGCTGGCATTTCCTTTGCGAGTCAGGTAATTAATCAGCGCAGTGACAACAGCCAATACATTGCTGAAATTAAAATAACCAATTAGCTTTCCAGAAATTTCTCCCCTACCTATTGGTGTTTCAATTGTTGCCTTAAATCCGCTGCGTGTTAGCTCTATCGACTCTGCGTAAACAGTTGCCACGTTTTTCTTCAAACTGTAAGTGAGAATTTCAACTTCGGAAGAAATACTATTAATAATAGGAAGTGCGAATGGGTCGTCGAGGTTCACGATCGCTGCTGACAAACCAGGCATTGTGAATAATTTCTTCTTATTTTCTCCATAAGCTTCCATCGATTCATGATAATCCAGGTGGTCACGAGTCAAGTTGGTAAAAACCGCGATATCGAATTTCACTGCTCGAACTCTTTTCTGATGTAATCCTACTGAAGACACCTCCATGGCAATCGGATCAACATTTTCACTTACCATTTCCGCGAGAGCCGTTTGCGTGAATACCGCATCGGGAGTAGTTAACTGAGATTCTGTAAGTTCTCCACATATGCCATAACCCAGGGTTCCGATTACGCCACACCGAAATCCTAAAGAAGTTAAAGACTGCGCAATAAACTGGCTACAACTCGTTTTTCCATTTGTTCCAGTAATGCCAATAACCGATAGCTTTGTACTTGGGTGACCGTAAAACCTTCCTGCAATCTCACTAATTTTTGCGGACAGATTATCTATGGCGATAATTGGCACCTGATTTTGCACTTGTATGCCTTGCCATTCTCCTCCCGACTCTGCCAGAACGGCACTGCATCCCAACTCTATGGCCTCATCAATGAAATTCCTTGCATCATAGTTACGACCGAAACAGGCTATGAATAAATCTCCTTTTTGCAGTAAGCGACTATCCATTTGCACACCGGTCACGACTACCTGCAACGCTGACGTATCGGCGTCACCTATCTCTTTAATCCCTTGGATAAGTTCCAGCAACGAAGCTTCCGAATTTAATTTTTCAGCCGTATTCATTTTATAAAGAGGAAAGCTCCATAGTTTGCTCTTCTGGAATATCATCAGGAGAGATATTTAGAATTCTCATGGCGCCTGTAGCCACCCGAGAGAAAACTGGTGCTGCTACCTGACCTCCATAATGCTCCTCACCTTTTGGTTCATTGACTATGACGACAATGACAATCTTGGGATCCGAGGCTGGAGCCATTCCCACGAACAGAGAATTGTGCAAATTCTCTTCGTACCCCTGTTCTCCAACCACATGGGCTGTACCGGTTTTTCCAGCTACTGAATAAAAAGGAATATTAGCTTCCAGTGCAGATCCTCCTCTGTTGGCATCAACAACGGTACCCAGCATGGTGCGAACAGAACTCGCTATTTCTGTACTCATGACCTGGTCTCGACGTAATGCATTAAGCTGAGATTGATCCAACTTTAATAAAGAGACAGGTTTGCGGATGCCGTCATCGGCCAGCACGGAATAGGCCTGAGCAAGTTGTAATGCTGTGGCTGACAAACCGTAACCAAATGAAAACGTCGCCGTAGGATGTCTACCCCAACGTCGGGGATTGGGTAACACACCAGATCTTTCTCCTGGAAAACCAGTACCCAATACTGTTCCGAAACCGACTCTTTCAAGTACATCCCTGATGGGTTCGGCACCTATGTCCAGCGCGATCTTGCTGGAACCGATGTTACTGGACTTGGTAATTACTCCAGTAGTGGTCAAAGTGCCGTAATTGAAAAGATCCTTGACTTCATTACCGCTTACCATCATCCAGCCGGGGCTGGTTTCAATTATCGTTCCCGGCGTATACAAACCAGATTCCAGTGCCGCCGCGATAGTGAAAGCTTTTACGGTAGAGCCGGGTTCAAACACATCGGTAATGGCACGATTTCTCAATACACTGAAATCGGTCATATTGGCTTTGTTATGTGGGTTGTAAGAAGGCTGATTTGCCATCGCCAAAACTTCACCGGTATCTACATCGAGCACGACTATCGAAGCAGCTTTGGCACGACGGGTGATGAATTCCTCTTTGAGTTCACGATAGGCAATATTTTGCAGCCGAAAATCGATACTCAACTCCAGACTTTTACCAGGCTGTGCGGTTTGAATCGTATTCAGTTCTTCGATGATATGACCGCGCCGGTCTTGCATTACCTGACGTCGACCGGGAATCCCTCTTAACCAGGCGTCATAGGTAAGCTCTAGACCTTCCTGACCGACATCGTCGACGTTACTGAATCCGATAAGATGGGCAGTAACTTCACCTTGCGGATAAAATCGCTGGTATTCCTGTTGCGAATAGACCCCTTCAATATCGAGACCCAGCACTCGCTCCGCCTCAGCTGGAGGAAGACGCCGTTTTACATAAAGAAATTCACGAGAGGAGTAATTAGTTATAGTGCTTGCCAATGCTTCCGGATTTAATTCCAACTCGCGAGCCAGCAGCGCAATCGATTCTTGCTCACCAGCGATTTCACCCGGATTTACCCAGATCGATTGAACCGGCGTGCTTACCGCCAATGGCTCCCCATTTCGATCAGTAATCAGTCCTCTGTTTGCCACCAGAGAGACTATGCGAATCGTGCGGGCATCACCCTGTCCCTGCAAAAAGTCCCGATCCAAGATGTGCAGCACACTAACCTTCCAGCCGATGGCAACCACACAGAGTGACATAAGCAACAGCACAAGATACAAGCGCCACAACTTAAACTGTGATTTCGTCTTTTCTTCAGTCACGGCTCACCATCACTATTTTTGATAACTCGGGAAGTTCCATTTGCAGCTGCTCTATGGCCTTCTGTTCAATGCGACCTTCTACTCCAAAAGTACTTTGCTCAATAAGCAATTGACCCCATTCAGTCTCGAGTTGATTAGCCAGATCCTTGAGTTCCTGCAATTCATTGAAGGCGAACCGGTTTTGGTGAGTGGTCAGAACAACCGACAAACCTGCGCTAACAACGCAGGTTAACAGAACTGCTAAGCCTAAGGTTGCTGGGCGATTTAGTCCGGCCCATTGAATTATTGAAGGGGTTTGAGGCCTACCTTTTTTCAAAGGAATTCGGGAGTTGGTCTGAGGGCCTCGAGTTCTCATTAAATTTTTGTCCGAATCAGGTGAGCTTCTCCGCTACTCGCATTACTGCACTCCTTGCTCGTGGGTTGTTATCTTTTTCCGTTTCGCTAGCTTTTATTGGTTTACCAATCTTCTTCAATCTTGGATTTAACTGATCATTCCTCACTGGCAAATCACGCGGGTAGTTATCTCCTCGTGACTTTTCAGCAATGAATTTTTTTACGATTCTATCTTCCAGCGAGTGAAAGCTTATAGCCACCAACCTTCCTCCATCACCAAGCGAAGTCAGCGCAGCCTCCAAACCTTCTGTTATTTGCCCAAGCTCATCATTGATAAGAATGCGAATTGCCTGGAAAGCTCTGGTAGCCGGATGCTTGTCTTTTTCCCAGGCCGGATTAGCCTCTTTTATTATTTCAGCAAGCTCACCAGTTGTTTCTATTGGACTTTCTGTGCGTGCCGCGATAACCCGTTTTGCCATACGGCGTGAATATCTCTCCTCTCCATATTCAAATAGAACATTCGCAATTTCTTTTTCTGCAGCCTCATTAATCCACTGTCTTGCGCTAAGTTGATCGTTCGGATTCATTCGCATGTCTAATGGCCCATCCTGCATGAAACTAAATCCTCTTTGAGGATCGTCCAATTGCGGGGAGGAAACGCCGAGATCAAACAAGACACCATCAATCTTCTCCTGCAATGATTCAGTTTCTTTAATCTTTCCTAACTGACTGAAAGCGGCTTGCACCACTACCAGTCTTGGATCCAGCTGTTGCAACTCCTTCGCAACAGCAATTGCTTCCGGATCCCTATCCAGAGCGATTAGTCTGCCCTTTTCACTGAGCAGCTTAAGAATCGCCCTGCTGTGTCCCCCCCGACCAAAAGTTGCGTCGATATAGTTACCTTCTGGCTTAATATTCAGTGCTGCAATTGCCTCTGTTTTTAGAACAGTCTGATGCAATTCATCACCACTCATCGCGTCATCCTAAAGCGCCAGAGTTCTTAACTTTTCAGGTAACTCTCCTTCCGTTGTTGATTCAGTGAGCCAGGTGTCACGTTGCTCATTCCAGCTATCCTGACTCCAGATCTCTAATTTCTTGCCCTGACCGATTAAACAGACATGTTTTTCCAATTGGGCATAAAGTCTCAATTCTTGAGGCAACAAAATCCTTCCGCTGCTGTCTAATTCAAGGTCATTGGCATGACCGATAAGAAGATGTTTAACTCGCTGGGACATGGGATCGAAGCTGGATAGCGATTCAATTTGACGTTCGATTTGTTCCCATTCCGCGAGCGGATAGAGGAGAAGGCAGCGGTGATTGGTATCAATCGTAACCACGAGATGGCCGGCGCAATGGGTAATCAATTGCTCCCGGTAGCGGGCAGGCATTGCCATGCGCCCCTTCGCATCAAGATTGATGGTATTAATGCCGCGAAACACTTGTTGTCCCCATTTAGTATCGGATATGCCTTATGGAGGAAATTCCACTCTTTCCCACAATAAGACAAAAACATCCACTTTTCTCCACAAAGACACACTATAGGGGCACTTAAACCTGTGTGCAAGCACTATTTGGTTGATTTTTTTCAAGAAAAAGCAGGAACTTGCCGCTAAGTGTAGTGATCTTGGTGGGATCTTGCCAAATCGTAAATTAAAAAATTGTTCAAATACAACTCTCTGCGAGCTATATTTAAAGTAAATTCTTAAGAAGTGATTGAATTTAAAGGGCTTTTCTAAAATTTAGAAAAAAATGAGTCAGCCTGTAAGCCGGGTTCTGTCGAGGACAATTATTCATCTACAACCTGCGTCACCACAGGCTTCTAGCGGCCTACCCGAATCCAATGCGAGCAACATTAATGAATTCCTATTTGGCCTTGCTCCGAGTGGGGTTTACCTAGCCACGAACTGTTACCAGTCGCGCGGTGCGCTCTTACCGCACCATTTCACCCTTACTTTCTGATCAAAAAAAAGCGGTATATTTTCTGCTGCACTAGCCGTGGGTTCACACCCCCCAGGCGTTACCTGGCACCCTGCTCTATGGAGCCCGGACTTTCCTCTATCTGCAACCTCGTATTTCGTTAGGCGAAAAACAAAGTAAAAACAAACAGCAATTGTCCAGCTGACTCCCCAGCAGACTAAAATAAAGGTCCTGTTAAAACAATAGGATAAAGTTATTTACCGCAACATTCAGGAACGGGGAGAAGTTAGGGCTAATACCTTTTCATAGACCAGGTTTTTCCGCGCTCCGCTTATTTCGCTAGCCAGAGACACCGCATCTTTCATCGAGAGACTATCACCGAGCCGATCGATAATGTTCATGGCGAGTTCCTGCCGAGACTCTTCTATGTCAGCTTCAGCGCATCCCTGAATAACGATGACAAATTCTCCTTTTTGTTGATGCTCATCGGCCTCAATCCAAGTTAAGCATTGATCAGCGGAGCCCAGAAAATGGGTCTCAAATTTTTTACTCATTTCCCTGGCAATAAAGATTTGTCTGTCATTGGCAAGAGTAGACACCATATCTCTCAGACAATCGATAATGCGGTGGGTTGATTCAAAAACAACACAGGTCCTTTGTTCCTGTTGCAGCCCCTGTAAAAACTTTTTGCGAGCGCCGGATTTTGCTGGAACAAATCCTTCAAATAAAAAACGATCTGTAGGCAAACCGGACACACATAATGCCGCCATTACAGCACTGGCTCCGGGAATTGGTAAGACTGCAATACCAGCATTGCGCGCCTGCTTAACTAATTTATAACCTGGATCTGATATTAGAGGAGTTCCGGCATCAGAGATTAGAGCAATGGATGATCCCAATTGCAGTTCATTAATAATTGACTTTGCGGAGTCTTCCCCGGAAAAGTCATGGTAGGAAATTAATGTTGTGTCAATACCAAGCTTCTGCAACAAAGGCTTACTGTGGCGCGTATCTTCAGCTGCAATCTTGTCCACAGTCTGCAAAATTTCCCGCGCTCGCGAACTCATATCTGCCACATTCCCTATGGGCGTGGCGACAATGTAAAGTGTTCCTGAATTTCTCATTTATTGTTGGATGCAGGTGTCTCTTGAACAGTGAGTCCTGGATTATTTTTAGTTAAAAATTGCCGACTTGCCTGTGTTGTATTAGTCTGATTTGTAATTAACTGCATTGCAGCGCCATGAATTCAAAGTCTCTCAGCACAATCACTCGATTCATTCCCATATGGGCTGCAATCCTCATTGTTGCTTGCAGTTCTGCTCCGCCGCCGGCAGTAGCGCCCCCGCAAACGGAGTCTACAACAGCTTCTATTGACGAGCTATTACGTCAGGCAGATTCAGCGAGTGGATCTAGTGCGAATCAATTGCGTCTGCAAGCTGTTGCTGAGCTCGTTGCAGAAGGTTATCTGGTTCGCGCTAGTAGGGAGCTGCAACGAATTCGTGAGCCAGAAGATCTCAGGCCAGACCTTCAATTACAATTCGCCTGGCTTAGTACGCAATTAGCTCTCGAGGAAGATGATCAGGAAGAAGCTTTGCGCTGGCTTGCGGGAGCATTAGCTGCATCGGCTAGTCCTGACGATGCATTAGGCAGAGATATTCTTTTGCTGCGCGCACAACTTTACCGAGATTCAGACCGGCTCTTTGAAGCAATCACGACCTTTGTTGAACTTACTGAATTCTGGCCAAATGGTGTTGAAACTACCTTGTTTGAGGATGTCTGGTATGCACTGACCAGTCTCGATAGTCAGCAACTGGATGCCCTGGCGAGCACTGCTGACAGCTATGAGTTGCGGGGTTGGATCGAGCTGGCGCGGGTTTATCAAGATGATCAATACAGCATTAGAAGCCAGCTGGATTCAATAGCGCAATGGCGCCGAATTTGGGCCCGCCATTCCGCTGCGGGGCGATTACCGGCCCCTCTGAACGCATTACAAGTAACCTGGGAAGAACGCCCGACCCACTTGGCGCTTATCTTGCCTTTGCAGGAGCCCGCGGGAAATGCCATTCAAGAAGGTTTTCTCAGCGCTTATTATCAAGCACTCAGTGTATCCCGGGAAGTTCCACAGATTTCAGTCTACGATAGCACTGGAATAGATTCGATCTATGGTCTTTATAATCAGGCTATGGAGAATGGCGCTGACCTGGTCATTGGCCCACTGAATAAGAATCTCGTAAATCAGATGCAGGAATGGGAGGAACCTCCAGTTCCCACCTTGGCACTTAACTATGCCGACGAATTACAACTGACAGCCAATCTGTTTCAGTTCGGGCTGGCTCCTGAAGATGAGATTGCCCAGGCAATAAACCTTGCCTGGGAATCAGGATATCGCAATGCTGCTGTGATCATGCCAGACACTCTGGATTATGAAAGACTGGAAGCATTCTTCAATGAATCCTGGCAAAACAAGGGTGGGCAAGTTGTTTCCAGCGCTAACTTTTTGGGAGATGCAGATTATGCCGCCATCATTAAGCGGTTGATGGCTATAGACTCCAGCGAAGCAAGAGCGGAAAAACTATTAGAGTTGCTTCCCCGCAGTAGCATGGAATTTACTCCCAGGCGCAGAACCGACATAGACTTCATATTTTTGGTCGCGAATCCCCGCCAAGGTAGGCAGATCAAGCCTACGTTGGCCTTTTATTTCGCAGAAAATATTCCCGTCTTTTCTATGCCTTCTATTTATGACGGTCAGGACAACCAGCAAGAGAACAGAGATCTGGACGGCATAGTTTTTACTGATGCCCCCTGGGTCCTGAATCCCTCTGAGGAATTAAGAGAGGAAATGCTTGCGAATTTTCGTCAAACCCAGGGCCCTTTGCAGCGATTAAGGGCCATGGGTATCGACAGTTTCAGACTGTATCCCAGGCTAAACCAGCTCGCAGACAAGCAAATAAACTCCTTGCGGGGCACGACTGGGATTCTCACCATGTCTGAAAACTTGCGCATCCACCGCCGCCTTGAACCTGCTCGCTTTGAAAATGGCATCGCGATACCTTTTAGACCACAAATCTCCGGATCAGACTGAACTCACCCAGACCCACTCAAACAGTAAGCAAGGATTGCCGCTGAAATTGAAAACATTACCCATTAGTACTCGCCGAACAGGATTGCTCCAGGAATCCAACGCATTGAAATTACTGCAGAGAAACGGATACCGTTGCATTGCACGTAATTTTCTATGCCGCTATGGCGAGATCGATTTAATCGTTACGCTAGAAAAGAAGATTCTTGTATTTGTTGAGGTGCGCTATCGTCGTTCGGGAGAATTCGGTAATCCGGCGGAAACAATTACCTGGCGGAAACAGGCTCGTATCAAGCGCAGTGCATCCTGTTTTCTCTTGCAGCACAAAAAATTTGCAACTTTCTCCTGTAGGTTCGATGTAATAGCTATCTATCCTCAGGATGATTCTGGTGATGAAAAAGTAGACTGGATTAAAAACGCATTTCACTGAAACTTTTAAGCTGCAATAGTAGTCTACTCCCTTACCGAGAACGAAAAAACTCGAAGATTTACCGTAACAATGGCCGTAAGTCGGCCGATAAATAGAGATATTTTTTAAAATTGGGTTTTACAGCTTAAACATGAATTTAGAAGAGCGCATAGGGGATCATTTTAGGGAGAGTATCGAGACCAAGCAAAGGTCTATGGAAGAATTGGTGACCCCCATACAGCATGCCGGAAATTGCATGACTCAATGCTTGCTCAACGGAGGGAAAATTTTGACTTGCGGTAATGGTGGTTCGGCTGGCGATGCACAACACTTTTCAGCTGAATTATTAAACCGTTTCGAGAAAGAACGTCCAGGCCTACCTGCTGTGGCATTGACTACCGATAGTTCGACAATCACTGCAATAGCAAATGATTATGATTACAACGAAATTTTTGCGAAGCAGGTTAGTGCATTAGGACAGACAAATGACGTACTGCTGGCCATTTCTACTAGTGGCAATTCAGGAAATGTGTCAGCAGCAATAAATGCTGCTCACGAGCGCGACATGACGGTCGTAGCGCTAACTGGCAGGGATGGCGGAACCATGGCGGGCTTGCTCCAGGAAAAGGATATTGAGATTAGAGTCCCGTCAGATAGAACTGCACGAATACAAGAAGTCCATTTGGTGGTTATTCACTGCCTTTGTGACTTTATTGATACACAATTATTTGGAGGAGATGAAGTATGAAACTGTACAGATTCTTTATATTCCTAACTTTAATATCACTGACTTCCTGCTCAACCATATTGGTTAATACTACTAACCGGGAAGGGATGAAAGAGGACCCGACCGAGCGCACAGCAGGGGCAATCGTTGAAGATCGTTCAATCGAAACCAAGATTGCTGTGAACATGAAAGCAGAAGAACCTGCATTCAGGGCAACCAGCTTCAACGTTGTTAGCCACAATGGAGTGGTTTTACTGGTAGGCCAGGTCGAATCCAATGAGCTCAAGGCAAAGGCGACGGAAATCGCTTCTCGAGCCAGCGCCAAAATCAAGAGAATTCACAACGAGCTAGAAGTTTCAGGGCGAACCGGGCTTATTTCTCAAGGAAACGACACATGGATAGCCACAAAGGTCCGCACGCTGTTGTTCACTAATGGTGAAATCCCGTCAGACCAGGTGAGAGTCATTGTTGAAAATGGCGCAGTCTATCTAATGGGAATCATCAGTCAGTCGGAAGGGGACAATGCGGCGAATGTTGCGCGCAATGTATCCGGCGTTACGAAAGTCGTTAAAGTCTTCGAATATTTAAGTTAAGCCTTACTTAACTATACGCAGGGAAGGTTTTTTATTTCCCTGCTTTGGTTCATCACTTCCTGCAGAGCCACTTGAATCATCTGATCCAGTTGGATCGGGTGGTTCAGGGCCGCCTGCATTGGCATCAAAAATCATACCCTGCCCGTTCTCCTTGGCATAAATACCCATCACTGCATTTATTGGCACAAATACCTGTGTGGGTATGCCGGCAAATCGCCCTTCAAAATCAACAGCCTGATTACGAATCGAAAGCGACTGAACCGCCGTAGGAGAAATGTTCAGAATAATCTGCCCATCCTTCACATGCTCCTGCGGGACTTCCACGCCGTCTTCATAAGCATTTACCAAAATATAAGGGGTACACTCGTTCTCTATTATCCATTCATAGAGAGCCCGAATGATGTACGGTCTGCTAGAATTCATTGTCATAGTGCAGCCCTACAAAGATGTGTGCCTGTTAAACCATCTCCTTTTCTTGCTCAGACAGGCTTGCCATAACAGATTCACGCTCAAAAAGGCGATCGCGATAGCCAAGCAATGGCTTTACAGCTTTCGATTTACCTAGATCGACTCCCATAATCGGCAAACGCCATAGAATTGGGCAGACCACACAGTCGACAATGGTAAATTCATCACTCATGAAATATGGCTTTTCACCGAAAATTGGCGCAATTGAAACAAGACTTTCCCGTAATTCTTTGCGCATCTTATCCAATTGAGCCGGAGTGCCGCTTCCAGCCATGATCGAATCCACCAGGGAACACCAGTCTGTTTTAATTCGGTAAATCCAGAGCCGGCTTTGTGCTCTTGCGACCGGATAGACTGGAAAAAGGGGAGGATGAGGAAAGCGCTCATCCAGATATTCCATCATGATATCGGCTTCATAGAGTACAAGATCTCTGTCCACCAAAGTTGGCAAAGTGTTGTAGGGATTTAAAGTCGCTAGATCTTCAGGTTTGTTCTCTGGATCAACGTCAATCGTTTCAACAGTAACCCCCTTTTCTGCAAGTACAATCCTTACTCGATGACTGTAATGGCTGTTTCCATCTGAATAAAACGTCATGGAAGATCTTTTCGCGACCACGCCCATAATTAGTCCTCAATTCCTAAATAATTTAGCTTTACTTTATTTTTCTAATGATAGTCTTTGGAATATTCCCGACCCATTAATGCGGCAAGCACATACAAAACACCCAGGAACAGCAGCACCCAGATGCCGATCTGTTGCCTTCGATCCCTGACTGGCTCGCCTATGTAGTAGAGAAAATTCACCATGTCAGCGATAGCTGAATCGAATTCCTCTGTAGACATGGATCCATTTTCTTCTGCACGTAAATCACATTGAGTGGGATCATCTGTACCATGATCGTCACAAGTCACATCCCCTTGCAGACCGTATAACACGTTGGGCATACCAACATTCGGGAAAAGTTTGTTGTTAGTACCCAGCGGTCGAGATGCATCGTTATAGAATGACTTCAGATAGGTGTACAACCAGTCCGGACTATGTACGCGTCCAGCCAGAGTTAAATCTGGTGGGGCGGCTCCAAAAGCAGACTCTGCGTATTCCTTTGACATGGAATTTTCAATCAGGTCGCCGATTAATGAATCATCGAAAACCAGATTTGCCATCACCAGCTCATGAGGAATTTCTAAATCATCTGCGGTTCTCTCGTAGCGAGCGTATCCAAGCGAATGACAACTAACGCAATAGTTCATGTAGTACTTGAATCCCCTTTGCAAGGAATCTTTGTCATCAAAATCTGTTTCTACATGTTCGAGATCAACATTGCTTGCCGCAGCAGCTTCTGCACTTCCGGATACCAGCATTAATGGCACGACCACCAGAAAGATAATCAGCAGAATGCTGCCAACCATTTGTGGAATGCTAATCCAGCGACCCGTGAGTCTTTGCGGCGGCTCGGTTGTCTTTTCTGCGCGGGTATACCATGGCATGGCGAAGAAATAAGCGAAGTACACCAGGGTTCCAATTTGCGCCAATAATGTTTTCGCGGGGCTTACAGTTTGCGTCCCCAGGTACCCAAGGATGATGAATGACACCACAAATAAGAGCAGCGCAATGCGGCTATACCAGCCCTTGTAGCGCATGGATTTAACCGGGCTCTTATCCAACCAGGGTAATAAAAACAGCATGAAGATCGCACCGAACATCACCAACATTCCCCAAAAGTTGGAGTCGATACCAAATAAAGGTAATGTCATCGCCCGCAACATCGAATAGAATGGTGTGTAGTACCAAACAGGCGGCACGTGTTCAGGAGTCTTTAGTGAATCGGCTTCCTGGAAGTTTGGAATCTCCAGAAAGTAACCACCCATCTCTGGCGCAAAGAAAACGATTGCGCAAAAGAAAAACAGGAACAGAATTACTCCTGCCAGATCATGGTAAAGGGTGTAATAAGGGTGGAATGGAACACTGTCTACAGGGATTCCATCTGGTCCCTTGTTTTCT
Organism: Gammaproteobacteria bacterium; assembly: GCA_028818225.1. Classification (GTDB taxonomy): domain Bacteria; phylum Pseudomonadota; class Gammaproteobacteria; order Pseudomonadales; family Pseudohongiellaceae; genus UBA9145. Next base: position 21,160 of record JAPPOG010000084.1, read on the forward strand.
TTAATTTCCACCCCATCAGGATTGTTAGAGCCCACTTCATGCAGTGCCAGGATATGAATTACTACCAGCGCAATCAGAACGATAGGCAATGCAACCACGTGCAGAGCGAAGAAACGATTAAGGGTAGCACCTGAAATTAGGTAATCTCCTCGAATCCATACCAGCAGATCTTCTCCGATAATGGGTATAGATCCGAACAGGGAAACGATTACGTTCGCTCCCCAATATGACAGCTGACCCCAGGGCAGGATATACCCCATAAATCCCTCTGCCATGAGCACCAGGTATATGGCCATGCCAATAACCCAGAGTAATTCGCGGGGCTTCTTGTAGGAGCCATACATCAGTCCACGGAACATGTGGAGATACACAACAAAGAAGAATGCCGAGGCACCGGTGGAATGGAGATAGCGCAATAACCAGCCATAGTCTACATCACGCATAATGTATTCAATGGAGGCAAACGCAGCGTCGGCACTTGGCGTGTAATTCATGGTCAGCCAGATGCCCGTGAGCAACTGTATCACCAATACCAGCAATGACAGTACGCCAAAGAAATACCAGAAATTAAAATTCTTCGGTGCGTAGTATTCGCTCATGTGTTTTTTCCAGGCAGCTATTATTGGCAACCTGGCGTCGGTCCAATCTCTCAGACCGATCATTGCGGACATAAAGCGACCTCTTTGAGGCGCCTCCCGGGTGTTATCAGTGTTGGAGATATCGGTCATGCTGTTGTCTCCTCATCAATCCCAATCACTAACACGTCATCTCCTTCGAACGAATAAGGAGGAACCTGCATATTGCGCGATGCCGGAGATCCGCTGTAAACCCTGCCGGCCAGATCGAAACGTGAACCATGGCAAGGGCAGAAGAAGCCACCGCGCCATTCCGAATCGAATGGTTCTGGTCGAAGTGCGATGTGTGGAGTAGGAGAACAGAATAGATGGGGACAGAGTCCAACCAATACCAGAACTTCAGGTCTGCGGGATCGAAATTCATTCTGGGCATAATCCGGTTGCTCCGGATCTTGCGAATCAGGATCTGCCAACCTACCTGGATCTTCGTTTAGCGAAGTTAGTGCGGCTTCGCTGCGTCTGATTACAAAGATGGGCCTACCGCGCCAGGCAGGAATCGGTCCTAACATTTCACCATCCTGCAGGCGGCTGATATCGATGCGTACTGGTGCCCCAGCCGCTCTTGCTTTTGCGCTGGGATTCCAGGAACCAATGAAAGGTACAGCTGCTCCGGCTACGCCGGCTGCCCCGACGACCGAAGTTGAACCCACAAGAAACCGTCTACGGCCAGTATTAGTACTGTCGTCAGTCACCGTAATTTTCTCCTTGAGAACACACTTTTTACAATTGAAACGTCACACTAGAAGGGCTGATATTCCTGCCAATGTGGTGAAAGGCGATGCGCCCTTTTCAGGCCAGCAAACCGCACGAATTCTAGTAGAAATTGCTATTTTTCGCAAGTTAAGCACTGCTGCAAAACTGTCGTATCTTACTGATCTAGCTAAAAAATAATTTATTTTTCGCACCCGGAAAATCACCAAAAAAAACGCCGAATCCAGACCCTGAATCGACGTTTTTTTCAATTCTGATTGCAATCTTAGCGCTTCGAGAACTGTGGTTTCTTGCGGGCCTTTCTCAAACCAACTTTCTTACGCTCAACTTCACGGGCGTCACGAGTTACGAAACCGGCTTTACGCAGAGTCGGCTTCAATTCATTGTCATAGTCCATAAGGGCGCGGGTAATACCGTGGCGAATTGCACCAGCCTGACCAAAACTGCCACCACCGCGAACAGTTACATTGATATCAAACTTTTCGGTCATCTCAACCAGCTCTAATGGCTGGCGTACAATCATGCGAGCTACTTCGCGACCAAAATAGCCATCCAGTGGACGACGATTAATTGTTATATTGCCGTTGCCACTGGTTAAGTAGACTCGGGCTGTGGAGGTTTTGCGTCGACCAGTACCGTAATATTGCGTTGTTGCCATTAAGTTACCGCCTACAATTGAACTGATTGTGGCTGCTGAGCCCCGTGAGGATGCTCGGCACCAGCATAAACTTTTAGTTTCTTAAACATGGCACGACCCAGTGGGGTTCGTGGCAGCATACCCTTAACTGCGAGCTTGATCACTTTCTCCGGAGCACGCTCCTGAAGCTTTTCGAAAGAGATAGATTTCAGCCCACCCGGATAGCCAGAATGGGAGTGGTACATCTTGTCCGTGGCTTTGTTACCGGTCACTTTTACCTTGTCTGCATTGATGACCACTACGTAGTCTCCGGTGTCCACATGAGGGGTATATTCAGCTTTATGCTTACCTCTTAATCGGGTCGCAATGGCAGAGGCCATGCGGCCTAGAGTTTGGCCTTCGGCATCGACCAATAGCCAGTTTTGCGCAACCTCATGGGGCTTGGCACTGTAAGTTTTCATGGCACTTAAAATGAGCATTAGTTTAAGGAGCGCGAATACTACCGGAGCGGCATCGATTATTCAAGGAAATTTCCCGCCCAAATCCAGCTTTTTCGCTGCCTCCAGCCGCTTTTACCAGGTTGGATTTCTAACTGAATTCTAGCCATTGATGAGGATTTTAAGCGAGATGTCCACTGCTCAGATATTCGTAGGATTGCATCTCCAGAAGACGGGAAGCGGTTCGCTCAAATTCAAAGCTGAGTTGCTGGCCTTGATACAGTTCGGAAATCTGCTCCTCGGCGGAAACAATAAGCTTCACCTTACGGTCATACAATTCGTCAATCAGATTAACAAAGCGGCGCGCCTTGTCGTCCATGTCTTCAGAAAATTTTGGCACTCCACTAAGGATCAGGGCATGAAATAATTTGGCTATTTCGACATAATCAAAGGCGCTGCGTGGACCATCGCAAAGCGCATAAAAATCAAACCAGGCTACGTCTTCGGCGAAATACCGGGCAGGAATCCCACGCTCCAAGATTGTCAAACTCTCAGCGCTAACTATTTCCGAGGAGTTAGGCACCAGTTCCTGGAAACTTTTTAGTAAAGCAGCCTCTGCGTTTTCATCATTTGGGCAATAGTAGAGTGTCGCCTGACTTAAACTGCGCAACCGGTAATCAATCGATCCACCCAATTCCAGAATTTCTGTGTTGTTTTTAAGTAGCTCTATCGCCGGCAAAAACCTTTCTCGTTGCAACCCGTTTTCATACAGCCCATCAGGGTAGATATTGGAAGTAGTAATCAAAACCACTCCTCTTTTGAACAGAGCTTCAAGTAGCCCGGCCAGAATCATCGCATCTCCAATATCGAGCACGAAGAACTCGTCAAAACAAAGTACTTTCGCCTTTTTTGCTATTCCATCCGCCACTCTTTCTAATGGATTCTTCTCCCCTTGCAGGTTTTTCAATTCGTTATGAATACCCTGCATGAATCGGTGAAAGTGAGTGCGCATCTTGTTTTCTGCTGGCAGGCACATGAAGAAGAGGTCCATGAGGTAAGTTTTGCCTCGGCCAACGCCACCCCATAGATAAATACCTTTTATCGCTTCAGTGTGCTCATCTGATTTTCGAAAAAACGAGGCCAGCTGCCGCCAAATTGACTTCGAATCTGTCGCTGATTTTTCAAGGTCGCGAAACAATCTATCGAAATCAGCTATGGCTGTTTGCTGTTCAATATCGGTACTGATGAGCTCATTTGCGAGGTCTTGCTGGTATTTTTGCGATGGAATCATGATAACGAGAGGTAAATTGTTCGCCATCGGATTCTAGGGATGTTTGCATTCTTTAACCAGCCTCTGTGCAGAATTAGTCGGGCCGGGGCGTCTCCAAGTTAAAGTAATTACGGTGATAATACCGATTTGAGGTATAATCAAGCCCCTGCTCTCAGAGCCTGAGAGCATTTATCAATTAACAGGCATCATTGATAATGTCAGTTTGGTTTATTGCAATAGTTTGCTTAGGTATTGGAGTCGTCGTCGGCGTCGTGTTCGCGAGTCGATTGAATACGAGTCCATCGCGCGTGCAGGAGCTCGAAAACCAAATTAGAAATCTCAAAGAATCTCACAATGAATATCGAGATAGCGTAAGTGATCATTTCGGCATGACCGCCGAGCTAGTGCAGCATATGACAGAAAGCTACAAAGAGGTCTATCAACATCTGGCCAGTGGTGCTCAAGATTTATGCAGCAACGAAGTCGCTAGTAAATTACTTCCAGCAAAATCTGATGCCGTATTTGAAACATCCAGTCAAGAAGATGAAGCTACTGGATTGATTCCGCCAAAAGATTACGCGGCGAAACAATCACCTGATCAAATTGGCGCTCTATCTGAAGATTTCGGTATTGATAAACCCAAGACCGCAGCAGAAGAAGAAGTTCCTATTCAGCCCGCAAAATAGTTTTCCAACAAGATTATTTGCGATAACCCCTGCAGAGCACTAATTAAACATGGCCGAGTACAACCTCACCCATTTAAAGCAGCTTGAGGCCGAAAGCATTCATATAATTCGTGAAGTGGCTGCCGAATTTGATAAGCCGGTCATGCTCTATTCAATCGGAAAAGATTCCTCCGTCATGTTACATCTGGCGCTTAAAGCATTTTATCCAGGAAAACCGCCCTTTCCCTTGATGCATGTCGATACCACCTGGAAATTTCGGGAAATGATTGAATTTCGAGACCAGCAAATTGAGAAACTTGGTCTCGATATGATTGTGCATATCAATCAGGAAGGCGTAAAAGCAGGGGTTGGCCCGTTCAGTCATGGCAGTGAAAAGCATACGGATATCATGAAGACCCAGGCACTAAAGCAAGCATTAGATAAATATAAATTCGACGCAGCATTTGGCGGTGCACGTCGGGATGAGGAAAAATCCCGAGCAAAAGAAAGAGTGTTTTCTTTTCGTGATAAAAATCATGTATGGGATCCAAAGAACCAGCGGCCAGAGTTATGGAATATTTATAACGGCAGAGTCAATAAAGATGAGAGCATCCGTGTGTTCCCACTTTCAAACTGGACTGAGCTAGACATCTGGCAGTACATATATTTGAACAATATCGATATTGTTCCACTGTATTACGCAAAACCACGCCCAGTGGTAAAAATGGATGGGGTCGATATTCTGGTGGATGACGAGCGCATGCCTATTGAAGATAGCCAGGCAATTGAAACCAAAACAGTAAGATTTCGCACCCTCGGCTGTTACCCACTTACCGGCGCCGTGGAATCTACCGCCACGACCCTGCCGGAAATTATTCAGGAAATGTTGCTGACTACCAGCAGCGAAAGACAGGGAAGACTTATCGATACCGATCGGGCCGGATCGATGGAAGAAAAAAAACGCAAGGGTTACTTCTAAACAATCATGTCTCATCAATCTGAATTAATCAGCACAGACATCAACGCCTACCTGGCGCAACACGAGCGCAAAGAACTATTACGCCTGTTAACTTGCGGCAGCGTTGATGATGGCAAAAGCACCCTGATCGGGCGCTTGTTACATGATTCAAAGATGATTTACGAAGACCAGCTAGCTGCAATTGAAGCCGATAGTGTTAAGTCGGGAACCACTGGCGGATTGGATCTAGCTTTACTCGTAGATGGACTGCAGGCAGAAAGAGAACAAGGTATTACCATCGATGTAGCCTACCGTTACTTTTCTACTGCCAAACGAAAATTCATCATCGCGGATACACCTGGTCATGAACAGTACACCCGTAACATGGCGACTGGTGCCTCTACCTGTGATTTGGCAATAATCTTGATTGATGCGCGATATGGCGTACAAACTCAAACTCGACGGCATAGCTTTATTGCATCCCTGCTGGGGATCAAACACATAATCGTGGCAATCAACAAAATGGATTTGGTTGATTATCAGCAAAATATTTTTGAGAAGATCAAAGCAGACTATCTGGACTTTTCCCAGAAGTTGGATTCCGCGGATTTTCACTTTATCCCACTATCAGCCTTGAACGGCGACAATGTGGTAAACCTGAGCGAGAACATGCCCTGGTATGACGGCAGCCCCTTGATGCCCATCCTGGAAACTGTGGAGATTTCAGCCGACCGTAATTATGCTGACTTTCGCTTTCCTGTTCAGTACGTAAATCGTCCCAATCTTAACTTCCGTGGCTTTTGCGGCACGGTCGCTTCGGGCGTAGTTCGAAAGGGTGATGAGGTAACAATACTTCCTTCAAGAAAAACAAGCCGTATTAAATCCATAGTGACCTTTGATGAAGAATTGGAACTGGCACATGCCGAGATGGCAATAACTCTTACACTGGAAGACGAAATTGATGTCAGTCGCGGAGATGTCATCACCCACTCTAATAATTTGCCGACCAATCGGGATAGCTTTGAAGCAACCCTGGTATGGATGACAGAAAGCCGTCTGTTACCAGGCACGGATTACGACATTAAACTGGGTGCGACTACGGTGACTGGCCAAATCAAGACCATCCGCAACAAAATTGATGTGAATACACTGGAAGAGCATCCAGCGCCTACTCTAGAACTTAATGAAATTGGCCTGGTAGAAATCGTTGTCGATCAAAATGTAAGTTTTGATGCCTATAAAGAAAACCGGGCCACTGGCAGTTTAATCGTCATCGATCGCCTGAGTAATGTAACGATCGCGGCTGGTATGATTGATTGCGAACAGCAAGCAAGAAAACCACAACGTGAAACTCATAATATCCATGTTACGAAAGACGAGCGCGCGGCTCGTTATGGTCAGAAACCGGCTACCATTATGTTTATTGGAGTTTCGGGGTCAGGCAAATCTACTCTTGCCCATGGCATAGAGCGAAGACTATTCGATAAAGGACGTGTAAGCACCGTGCTTGATGGTAAGACCATGCGCTTGGGAATCAGCAAGGACTTACCTCATGACGCTGAAGGCAGGGCAGAAAATTTACGCCGCAGCGCTCATATAGCAAGATTTTTGAATGACTCAGGCGTAATCTGCTGCGCGTCTTTCGTAGCACCCAATGCCGATTCCAGAGAGCATGCCTTAAGTGTAATCGGTAAAGATAATTGTTATCTGGTTTACTGCAATCCTCCTTTGGACATATGTATTCAGAGGGACCCCTCCGGACTTTATGCTGCAGCGGAAGGTAAGGAATCTACTGATATACCAGGACTTTCTTTTCCTTATTCGCCACCGGAATCCATTCATCTGGAATTGGATACTGACGCGCTTTCCATCGAACAATGCCTTGATCGTGTTATAAAGTTGATGGAAGAAGAAGAGATAGTTTAGAACTTGCCACAAAAAATTTTCGAGCAAAATCGGAAAGATCTTTTTAATGCTGAGATCACCGAACCATTCGAATTATGCGGGATTATCGACATCAATAAACTCATGTCGCAATGAATATTTGTCCGCCAAAAAATTGCCAACTGCTTGCACACCATAGCGCTCAGTCGCATGATGGCCTGCGGAAAAGAAGTGTACTCCTGATTCTCTAGCGATATGCACAGTTTGCTCCGATACTTCTCCAGTAAGATAGGCATCAACACCAGCATTTACCGCCATCTCTATGAAGTTTTGTGCGGCACCTGTACACCAGGCAATGGATTCTATTTTCTCTTTGTTGCCTTTAATGCCTAAAGGCTTCCGATCCAGTTTTTCTTCCAGAAGTTGGCACATTGCTTCATGGCTCATTCCTGTGGAAGTTCGCCCGGAAAATACAATTGGGTTGCTGACATGTCGATCTAGAGGTTCGTCGATAATAAACCCCAATAGTTTTGCGAGCTGGGCATTATTTCCGAGTTCAACGTGGGCATCCAGGGGTAAGTGAAAAGCGGCCAAGCTTATATTGTTATCTAACAATGTCTGAATGCGCTTACGCTTCATCCCAGTAATAGTTTGATCTTCTCCGCGCCAAAAATAGCCGTGATGAACCAAAATTAAATCTGCTTGCGCAGCAACCGCCTCATCTATCAGCGCCTGGCAAGCTGTTACTCCTGAGACAATTTTTCGAACTTCGCTTCGACCCTCTACCTGCAATCCATTCGGGCAATAGTCACTAAATTGTTCCGGTTTGAGCAATTTTTTCAGCTCGATATCCAGCTCATTCAAGCTAACGGGCATTGGAAACGACCTCTAGGCACGGTATATTGCGACAAGTGACCATAATAGCATAACGCTGTTAATTACTGCGGATGCGACAATGAATCGAGCTATTAAGATTCTTCGGTTTATAAGCTGGCCAGTTGTTTGCGGTGTACTGGTTGCAGTCGTGTATCTGCAATATCAACAATTGGATCAATTAAGAATTCAAGTTGCACAAGCAAGTCAGAGCCAGCCCGTATATGAGCCAACCACTTCTTTTGCCGATGCCATTAGTAAGGCGGCCCCTTCTGTGGTAGCTATAACTGCCACGCGCTTTGATGTTGAATCCGTCGAACGATTGTCTGACGATCAGCTAAACCTTTATCTGGGAGAGCAGAATAGCCTCGGCTCAGGTGTTATAGTAAGTGCGGACGGATTTATTCTTACCAATTTGCATGTCGTCGATAATTTATTCGACTTATTCGATACCGAAGTTACTCTCAGCGACGGACGTCGTATTCCTGCCACCGTAGTTGCCTGGGATAAAGCCAATGATCTGGCAGTTCTTCATATTAATATGGGCAACCTGACCCCTGTTGAAATCGGCGATGTGCAGGACCTTGAGGTAGGCGACATTGTCTTTGCCATTGGCTATCCAAGAAACATCGGACAATCTGTCTCTCAGGGAATTATTAGTGCTATAACCAATAATCCCGATCAATCTGTATCAATCCTGCAAACAGATGCTGCGATTAATCCTGGAAATTCAGGAGGTGCTCTAATCGATTCCAGTGGGCACTTGATCGGAATTAACTCCTCTATTTTTTCAGAATCAGGAAATTTTGAGGGTATCGGGTTTGCCACACCCGCCAGCATTGCCATTAGTTCAATGGAAGAGCTCGTGGCTCAGGCTATAGACGCTAATTCCGGATATCTTGGCGTTTTAACCGGAGAGGCTCTGGATGCTCAATCGAGCCAACTGTTTTTCGGCGTCGATCACATTCGTGGAATGCTGGTAGAAAGCGTTGATGATGGAGGTGCGGCGGAACAAGCTGGCATAAGACCTGGTGATGTGATCACTCGGGTAGAAGACACACTGGTAGTGGATGCTGAGAACATCTTAATGGAGATAAGAAACAAGAAACCTGGAGAAATGATAAATATTCAGGTTTATCGCAATGGTCAGACTTTTAATCTCCCGACCACATTGGGTTTTGGAGAAGCCCGCATTATTGAGCCCCAGGCGTCGATTAACTGACTACCAGAATCCCTATTCTTTCAATTCTTTATCGATTCGATATTCAGCGGACAAGGCATGGGCTTGCAAATGTTCATTCCGCGCCAGTTCAGCCGCAGTCTCTGCCAGTCGGTGCGCGCCTGCGTAAGAGCAATTGATGATGGAACTGCGTTTTTGAAAATCATAAACGCCCAGAGCGGAAAAGAATCGAGCTGTTCCAGAAGTTGGTAGAACATGACTGGGACCGGCACAGTAGTCTCCCAGCGCCTCAGCACTATGTCTGCCCAAAAAGATTGCCCCCGCATGATTTATTCTAGAGAGCAGAGATTCAGGGTCGGCGACGGAAATTTCCAAATGTTCTGGAGCGATTAAATCACTTACCCTTGCAGCATCAACCAGATCAATTGCGTGGATAAGCATTCCCCTACTAGCCAGGGAAGCCGCAATAATTTCTCTCCGTTCCATTTCAGGTAGCAGCTTACGAATACTCGCTGCGACCGAGTCTAAGTATTCCTCATCGGGCGAGATAAGGATTGATTGGGCTTGCTCATCGTGTTCCGCTTGCGAAAACAAATCCATTGCAATCCAATCTGGGTCAGTTTTGCCATCGCAAATTATGGTCAATTCCGATGGTCCGGCTACCATGTCAATTCCAACCTCCCCAAAAACCATTTTTTTGGCAACGGTAACATACACATTGCCAGGCCCCGTAATCTTGTCTACTTGGGGAATCGTTTCTGTTCCATAAGCGAGAGCGGCTATGGCTTGAGCGCCGCCGATAGTATAGAGCCTGCTAACTCCAGCCAGGGCAGCGGCAGCGAATACCAGATTTCCATCTTCACCATAGGGCGTGGGCACAGTCGCTATTATTTCTTTCACACCGGCAACCTGTGCCGGAATCGCTAACATCAAAACAGAAGACGGATAGTTTGCCTTTCCACCGGGCACATAAACTCCAGCTTTTTCCAATGGGCTTACTTTCTGACCATATACTGATCCGTCAGCCTCCTCGTATTGCCAAGAACCTTGCTTCTGTTTCTCATGATAAGTTCTGATGCGTTCGGCGGCATGGGTAAGAGCCCGGCGCTGCGAGGCGGGCAATCTTTCCAATGCCTCATTTAACTGCTCGGCGCTTATGACAAGATCTTCAATCGATTGAGCATTAAAACCATCAAACTTGTTGGTGTAATCGATAACTGCCTCATCTCCTCGCTGTTTCACATCCAGCAATATAGATGAAACTGCTGAAGTTATGTCGTCGGCAATGAGCATTTCCCGTTGTAATAATTTATTCAGCTGTTGCTGGAAATCAGCGTCGCTGGTAGATAGTCGGCTAATCTGGAGGTTGGAATTGGTCATTTAGAAATTCTGGCTAAGTGGATTTCACCGCTGCACTGAGCTTGTTGAGAATATCTCGAATTATTTCATTCTTAATTTTCATCGAAGCTTTGTTAACGATGATTCGTGAGGAAATATCTGCGATTAAATCTTTAGGCTCCAGGCCATTCGCTTGCAGCGTTTTGCCAGTATCCACTATATCGACAATCGAATCTGCCAGCCCCAGTGACGGCGCGAGCTCAAGAGCACCATTAAGCTTGATAAGTTCTACCTGCTTGCCTTGCTCGGCAAAATAGCGCTTGGCAATATTTGTAAATTTGGTAGCTACTTTCAGAGTGTCTGAATTTTCAGAGTAATTAATCGGAGCAGCTGTCATTAAACGGCATCTGGCAATCCTGAGATCTAGAGGCTCATAGAATCCATCGCATCCATGTTCCAGTATCAGATCTTTGCCTGCCACCCCCATATCGGCACTACCGAATTCCACGTAAGTGGGAACATCAGACCCACGCATTAACATTAGCTTTACGTTTTCAAGATTGGTTTCGAATAATAGTTTCCTGCTTTTGGTAATGTCTTCCACCGGCACAATATCAGCGGCAGCGAACAATGGAAGAGTTTCTTCCAATATCCTCCCCTTGGTTAAGGCGATGACCAAATTTGCTGATTTCATGAGAACTTTTTCTTTATGATCTGGTTTATGATGGGACTCGGCGAATTCGAGCACCAAGCAATTGAAGTTTCTCTTCTATACATTCGTATCCACGATCGATGTGATATATACGATCGACACTGGTTTCATTTTCAGAAACCAACCCCGCAATGATCAGACTCGCAGATGCACGCAAATCTGTAGCCATAACTGGTGCGCCTTTTAAGACGTCAACTCCCTCTACTATCACGGTATTTCCTTCTACCCGAATGGATGCACCCATGCGATTCATTTCATGCACATGCATAAATCGATTTTCGAATACAGTTTCAGTAATAGAACCGATTCCATCTGCGACTGAATTTAAAGCCGTGAACTGCGCCTGCATGTCGGTTGGAAATGCCGGGTAAGGAGCTGTTCGCAAAGATACTGCTATGGGACGCTTGCCACACATATCCAGTTCGATCCAATCATCTCCGACCTTTATTTCCGCACCGACTTGCTCGAGCTTACTTAACACAGACTCTAAAATATCCGGACGTGTGTCTTTTACTTTTATATGGCCGCGGGTTGCAGCTGCAGCAATCAAATAAGTGCCCGTTTCGATGCGATCTGGCATTACCGAGTAACTGCAACCCCTGAGTTCTTCTACACCATTTATCACGATTGTGTCAGTTCCCTGACCACTGATGTCTGCACCCATTTTTACCAGGCAGTTCGCCAGATCAACTACTTCTGGTTCTCTCGCTGCATTTTCTATAATGGTTTGCCCTTCAGCCAGAGTCGCTGCCATCATTACGTTCTCAGTGCCGGTTACTGTAACGAGATCCATGAAAATGTGGGCACCTTTTAACTTCCCGTCTACAGAGGCTTTGATATACCCATCTTCTACATTGATGTTTGCACCCATAGCCTCTAGAGCACTAATGTGCAAATTCACTGGCCTGCTTCCTATGGCACAGCCACCAGGTAAGGCAACTTCGGCTTGACCATACCGAGTAAGCAGAGGACCCAATACCAAAATTGAAGCTCGCATGGTTTTAACCAGCTCGTAAGGCGCGGCAAAATGTTCGATTGTGCTGCTGTTTACTTCCACATTTAATTTTTCATCGATGATCGGTTGGACACCCATGCATCCCAACAACTCGAGCATGGTAGTGATGTCATACAGGTGAGGCAGATTACAGATTTGCACAGTCTCGCGGGTTAGCAGAGTCGAAGCCAGAATAGGCAGTGCAGAATTTTTAGCACCGGCAATCCTGATTTCTCCTTCGAGACTAATCCCGCCGTTAATGATTAATTTATCCATCTTGAATTATGTCGGGAGATGCCACTTAAGCTGCAGAACTTTCTGCAGGAGTTTGCAATTTCATACTTACTGCATGAATTGCACCGCTGACAATATACTCATTGAGAATTTTGTAAATTGTTTGTTGACGCTTTACTGCGTTAAGGCCTTCAAAAATATTGCCAATAGCGGATACGAGATATTTTCCATCTGCACCCTCAACGCTTATCTCACAATCAGGTAAAGCAGCAATGAGTAGCTGTTCGATTTCACTAGTCTGCAACAGATGGCTCCGATTTATTGCCAGTTATCTAGAACCAGGTCGATGTCATTTTCGTGCTGAGTCATTAGTGCTGAAAATTGAGTGAAGTACTGGCGACCCAAATTGATTCCAGCCAGGCTCAGGTTTTTCAATTTCCACTCATCATTTTCATTGAGAAACATTTGGTATTGCAAACGAAGGTTGCTATCAGATCCTCTAAGCTCCATACCAACAACCGTATCTGCTCTGGGATCAGAATCAGTATCATTCGATGGCAGGAAAACCAGCTCTTCCCCATTGTAATTAACCAATGAGGCACCGTAAAAACGAGTAAGCGTGCTTTTTAGAATGTCTGCGAATCGCTGCTTTTGTCCATCAGTCGCATCTGCCGCATAACGATTCATTACCACTTCCGCTACCGCGTTGAAGTCTACAAAAGTATTCAATACATTTTCTACTTCGCTAAAGTAGCGCTCTCGATCTGACAGGAAGAAATTCTTGGAAGACACCACTGTCTCCAACAGAGTTTCGACGCCGAGCTCAGCCGTTTCCACAGCGCTAAGCTGCTGCGCATTTATGAACCCTGATGAGCCCAGCAAAAAGCCCCAGAACATTACGAATTTCTTCAATGATTTCATTTGCTTATCTCCCAGTTAAGCCTGTAGCACCAGGGTTGGTGCTGAAGGAAATAATTCCTTTCCGCTTTCACTACGATGTTGCCCGTGTCGACCTGAATGCTGACTGAACCCGGAAGGGAGGTTGGAAGTGTACATGAATTGGACACTTCAATAAATTATTACTTGCAAAGCACTGCAAAGACACTTCTAATTGTGCCGTTTAATAAAGCACTGTAAATCATCATATATGTTCGTCGATTCGGTCATTATCGTCCTCGGATTCATTGGATTAATCTGGGGTGCGGATAAGTTTGTGTTTGGTGCTTCTGCGCTAGCGCGAAATTTGGGGGTTTCTCCCCTGATGATCGGTCTAACCATAGTTGCCTTCGGCACTTCTGCTCCTGAAATTTTTTCCTCTGCCGTTGCTGCTTATGAGGGTAAGCCAGATCTGGCAATTGGAAATGCGCTTGGTTCCAACCTGTTTAACGTAGGCATCGCATTGGGAGTTGCTGCTGTAATCAGTCCGCTGAAACCGCCAGAATCATTGATTAGCAAAGAACTGCCTGCCTTATTGCTCGTAACCCTGGTTACCGGTGCACTATTGATTGACCAGCATTTGGGAATTTTCGATGCACTCGTGTTGATCAGTATTACTGGCTTTTTTGGCTATAAACTTTTTCGCAAACGGGTACGATCGGGAGCAATTCCTGAAATCGAAGAGTCGGAACTGGCTGAGATCAACAGTATTCAGGCAACCGGTTATCTGATTTTGGGACTCACCCTTCTATTGTTAAGCGCCGAATCCTTAGTGCTTGCAGCGACAGCTATAGCAGAGGATCTGAATGTATCAACGGCAATTATTGGATTAACTATTGTCGCTTTAGGCACTAGCCTGCCAGAGCTTGCAGCATCCGTAACTTGTGTACTTAAAGGCCACCATGATCTTGCAATCGGAAACATTGTTGGCTCCAACATATTAAACTTGCTGGCGGTACTCCCCTTCCCTGGCTTATTGGCTGCTGGCGCAATCGACCCCCATCTGCTCTATAGAGATTTTGTGGGCGTATTAATTCTTACCTTATTACTCGCCTTTTTCTGTTACCGTGGCATTAAGAAGCATAAAATGATCGGACGTGCGAACGGACTCATTTTCTTGTCAATTTACTTTAGCTGGTTTACGTTGATGCTGATCCAGGTACAGAGCTAAATACTTAGGCATTTTTGCCAGATGACTTCCAATAATAACGACAAGCCTCTCATCGCCAGCGCATTAAGGACCATCGATATTGAGACTGGCGCGATCGCTGCACTTAAAGCCCGCATCGATGCGAATTTCGAAAAAGCATGCGAATTGATCCTGAATTGCCAGGGCCGGGTTGTGGTAACGGGCATGGGTAAGTCTGGACATATTGGAAAGAAAATCGCAGCGACGCTTGCTAGCACCGGAACCCCTGCCATGTATGTTCACCCGGGGGAAGCCAGTCACGGTGACATTGGCATGATTACATCTGCGGACGTAGTTCTTGCTCTCTCGAACTCCGGAACTACAGAAGAAATCACAAGCCTGCTTCCTGTACTAAAACGCAAAGACATTCCAATGATTAGTATAACCGGGGAGAAAAATTCAGAACTTGCCACAGCCGCAACCGTCAATATTGATGGCAAAGTAGAAGAAGAAGCCTGCCCCCTCGGATTAGCACCAACCTCCAGCACAACTGCGGCATTAGTTCTTGGTGATGCTCTGGCTATGGCTCTGTTAGAAGCACGGGGATTTACTCGCGATGACTTCGCTATATCTCACCCTGGCGGAAACCTTGGCAGAAGGCTTCTTGTGAAAGTCAAAGACCTTATGCACAGCGGAGACGAAATGCCAAGAGTGACTGAATCGACATCGCTGACTGATGCACTGCTGGAAATGAGCGAAAAAGGATTTGGTCTGACCACGGTGGTAGATGAAAGCGGCCAAATGCGAGGAGTTTTCACCGATGGCGATTTACGTAGGTCTCTGGATGCAGGAAAAGAAATTCAGAAAACTTCCATCAAGGATGTAATGTCGACCGACTATAAATATATCTCGAGCAATGCATTAGCAGCTGAAGCTGCTCACCTGATGCAGGAATCAAACGTATACGTTTTACTGGTTACCAACGAAAATAACTCCATTGAAGGCATCATAAAAATGCATGACTTGCTTGATGCAAATGTTGTTTAGCCAAATGATGCTATTTAATAAAGATCAAACTCTCGTTGAAAATCTGGCTTCTAAAATCAAACTATTAGTTTTAGATGTAGACGGTGTACTAACAGACGGTAAGCTTTATTTTTCTAATGCGGGTGAAGAGCTAAAAACCTTTCATACCTTGGATGGGCATGGGATAAAAATGTTACAGGCCGCCGGTATAGAGGTTGGGATCATCACCGGTCGCAATTCAAAAATTGTCGAGCATAGGGCCCAAAATTTGGGGATCGAACTGCTCCTTCAGGGCCGAGAAGATAAATTACAAGCTCTGAGTGAAATTCTAGTGGATCAAAACCTTGATCTTGAGGACGTGGCTTATGCTGGCGATGATCTACCGGACCTTGGCGCTATTGAAAAAGCGGGTATCGGATTCTCAGTACCCAATGCCCATGAAGATGTAAAACAGGGCGCGGATGCCATAACTTCCTACCAGGGTGGAAATGGCGCGGTTCGAGAAATTACTGACTTCATCCTCAAAAACCAATCCAGCTAGGCATTCCCTTTGCTGCCTTAATTCTGCTGCTCTCGGCGGAAACTCCTCGAAATCCAGACATTCGTGATAAGCTTTGCAGGTGTAATCGGTGACCCTTATGCAGCGCATCACGTATCTATTAATTCCCGGTCTAATAGCAATCGCACTTTTTATTGCAATTTCCAGCTATGACAGCGTTAGCCAGGACGAAGCCAGCCCGCTAATAACATTAGATTACAATGCCTTTTCGGAAGGTATAAATACGGTACTCTATGATTCCAACGGAGTGATCAATTACACCCTCCGGGCCGAAAGCCAAACTAATTTTAATGATGACCATACTGAACTTGAAAGGCCTTTCATTCGATTATTTCAGGACGGAGAATCTCGCTGGAACATCGCAGCTAACTCAGGACGCATTTCTGCCGATCTAACTGAAGATGAACTTGAGGATAGAAAAATAGAGCTAACAGGCAATGTTGAAGTGTTTAGCCTCGACGAATATGGCAACAGAACGGTGATGTCTACGGAATATCTGGAAGTAGATCCTCAAAACGAAACCTTGGAAACTGATCAGCCAGTAACACTTGTAACATCTAATCTCAAACAATCGTCTATTGGTATGTTCGCTGACTTAAAGATTGATGAAATTATATTTCACCGAGACATACGAGGGTTTTATGAAAAGGCGCCTAATTAGCCTCACGAAAATTGTTCTATGTATGGGGATTGTTCTTCCCTGGTCGCTTATCGCACTGGAATCTGATAAGGATCAGCAAGTGTTGTGGAGCTCGGATGGCGATTCAACCATGAATATAGACGGCGATACCAGAATCCTCGAAATGAGTGACAATGTCAGAGTCACCCAGGGCACATTGGAAATTCTTGGCAATGAAGCTGTATTCGAATACCAGGTATCTTCTAATGAACTCACCAGGGTAACAGTCCATGGAACTCCGGTCAGATATCAACAACAATTGGATGAAGACGGGACCCTGGTAATTGGCACTAGTGATATGCTGATGTTTTATACAGACGAACTGGATGAAACAATTTTAGAACTCATAGGCAATGCCAATATAGAATCTCCAGACTCCACCATGAGCTGCTCTGCAATAGTTTATATATCCGATCGAGATTTAATTCGTGAAGCTACTGGGCCCTGTCAGGGAGCGCTGAGCTCACAGCAAAACTAAGGGGCTATGTAAAAGTAGAATGTTGAAAGCCATAAACCTTGCTAAAAGCTACAAAGCGCGTGAAGTAGTGAGAGATGTTTCACTGAGCATAGAGCAAGGCGAAATCGTTGGATTGCTTGGCCCAAATGGCGCTGGCAAAACTACGTGCTTCTACATGATCGTTGGTTTGATCAAGGCTGATTCAGGCGATGTTTTAATTAACGAAAATTCTATAATCGCCCTACCAATACACAAGCGTGCCAGTTTTGGTCTTTCCTACCTTCCCCAGGACTCTTCAATTTTCAGAACTCTTTCGGTCGAGAATAATATTCTTGCAATCCTGGAAACCAGACACGATTTAAGTGGTGCTGAGAAACAACGAAAATTAGAAGCCTTACTCGATGAATTTAATATTCAGCACATTCGACACAACAAAGGAATTAGTCTGTCTGGTGGAGAAAGACGCCGCACCGAAATTGCTCGTACCCTGGCAACCGACCCCAAATTCATTTTGTTGGATGAACCATTTGCAGGTGTCGATCCCATTTCCGTTAGCGATATTAAAGAAATCATTCAACATTTAAAGGCCAGGGGTATAGGCATTCTTTTGACAGATCATAATGTCAGGGAAACTCTGGATATCTGTGAAAAGGCCTATATCGTTAGCGAAGGTCAAATTATTGCCAAGGGAGATGCCCAGGAAATATTGAATAATGAGAAAGTTCGTGAAGTCTATCTTGGCGATCAATTCCAGATTTAGTGCAAGAACTTCATTCATTACGCTTCCAACCGATAGTAGTGCCCGCATCAAAGTACTATGCAATTAAGGCATGGTTCTTGCTATAATCTTCCGCTCTGAAAATTCACATCCATGATGACACCAGTTACACAATTGTCTATCCCCCCAATTTAAGTAGTTAGTCCATGAAATTATCGCTTCAGCTTAAGCTCGGTCAGCAGTTGACAATGACACCCCAGCTGCAGCAAGCGATTCGATTATTACAGCTTTCTACCTTAGATCTTCAGCAAGAAATCCACCAAGCATTGGAATCTAATCCAATGCTGGAATTGATCGAAAACAGTGATGAGGAAGAGTCTTCACTTAGTCGGGATACCAATACTCAAGCGAATGAAAATGAGATTGTTCGAAATTCAGAAGTGGCGGCTGATGAGCAAGTGCTTAACGGAGATGACAGCAGTTGGCAGGAACAGATACCCGGGGATCTCGCAGTAGATAGCAATTGGGATGATATTTATCCCAGCACCTACTCATCTTCCAGCTCTTACGATGCCGATACTCTCGATTATGAATCCAGAAATACAGCAGTAGATACTTTACAGGATCACCTACTGTGGCAACTTAATCTCACTCCAATGTCTGAAACCGATAAAGCGATTGGTTTTGCCATTATTGATGCAATTGATGCCAACGGTATGCTTACTGTTGATATTGAATCCATCCACACCAGCTTCGAAGAAGAAAATGAACTCGAGTTGGATGAAGTACTGGCCGTATTGCACCGTATTCAACAATTCGATCCCATCGGTGTTGGTTATAGAAACCTATCTGAATGTCTGCTGATCCAATTAAATCAATATGATAATCCAGATCAATCAAAATTGATCAACAACGCCAAATTGATTGTCAAAGAGCATATAAATTTGCTTGGTCATCGTGATTATGCTCAGTTGATGCGCAAGACCAAATTAAAAGAAGCAGAATTAAGAGAAACTATCGAAGTAATTGAAAGATTGGATCCACGACCGGGAGCAAACATCTCTCCTCCTTCGACCAGTTACATAGTTCCAGATGTAATAGTTACAAAACATATTGAATCAGGAAAATGGAAAGTCGAACTGAACCCCGATACAGCTCCCAAGATTCGAATTAATAACGATTACGCCTCTTTGGTTAAGCGTGCAGATTCCAGTGATGAGAACAACTATTTGAGAGACAATTTGCAGGAAGCTCGCTGGTTTATAAAAAGCTTACAGAGTCGCAACGAAACTTTGATGAAAGTTGCCTCACGTATTGTAGAACACCAAAAAGGTTTTCTTGAATACGGCGAAGAAGCTATGAAGCCATTGGTTTTACATGATATAGCTGAAGCAGTAAACATGCACGAATCCACGATATCGCGGGTTACTACACAAAAATACATGCATACCCCCAGAGGTATTTTTGAGCTCAAGTATTTTTTCTCCAGTCATGTGTCTACCAAGGGTGGTGGCGAATGCTCATCAACCGCAATAAGGGCAATAATAAAAAAATTGATTGCTGCAGAAAATGTGAAAAAACCACTTAGCGACAGCAAGATAACGCAACTACTGGAAGAAAAAGGCATTAATGTAGCTCGTCGAACCATCGCTAAATATCGCGAGTCACTTTCAATCCCACCATCAAATGAGCGCAAAAGACTCGTAGAGTAGCCGCGCAGGATCTAGAAATCACTACCACTTTTCAACTTAGCTTGATACGAGAATAGTTAATGCAATTGGAAGATATCCTTACACCAGAACGTTGTTATTGCCAGGTTAATGGTGTAAGCAAAAAGCGGGTACTCATGAAAATTAGCGAATTGCTGGGAAAGCAGTTTGTAACACTGGATGAGGCCGAAGTATTTAACGCCATCATGGCACGAGAACAGCTGGGCAGCACTGGACTGGGCAATGGCATCGCCATCCCGCATTGCAGAGTTCCCCATTGCCAGGGAATTATTGGAGCCTTAATCACGCTGGCGGAACCAATTGACTTTGATGCAATTGATGGCAAGCCGGTAGATCTACTATTCGTCCTCATAGTTCCTGAACAGAAAACTGAAGAACATGTAAAAACTCTTGCTGGTCTCGCGGAACTGTTCAATGATCCGGATTTCTGTTACACATTAAGACATACCCAAGATAGCAGCGACCTGTATAACATTGCTATAACATTCTAATTCCAGGCGTAGCACTAACCCAAAAGTGTTAAGAGTCAAAATAGATGAAACTGACAATTATCAGTGGTAGATCTGGCTCAGGCAAAAGCACCGTTCTTCACATTCTTGAAGATCGTGGCTACTACTGCATCGACAATCTTCCTGCGAGTTTACTCCATTCGCTCGCAAATCGGGTTTTTACAGGAGAAACAGGTATTCCAAATGTTGCCGTCAGTATAGATGCGCGCAATATTTCTGCTGACCTTGAACAAGTTCCAAATATCTTAAATGACTTGAAAGAAAAAAATCTGCCTGTCGAAATTATTTTTCTGGATGCAAATAGTCAGACCTTACTTAAACGCTTTAGCGAAAGTCGCAGAAAACACCCATTATCTAATGAAAATATCGGGCTAATCGAAGCCATTGATAAAGAATCTGAATTGCTTGAACCAATTTCAGTTATGGCCGGCCTCTCAATCGACACAAGCAGTATGTCGCTCCATCAGCTAAGAGACTCAATTAAAAACAGGTTAGTGGAGAACAAGGAAACCGGATTGGCACTTTTATTCCAATCATTTGGCTATAAAAATGGCGTGCCAGTAGATGCAGACATCGTCTACGATGTTCGCTGCTTACCTAACCCCTATTGGGATAATTCCCTCAGATCATTAACTGGCTTGGACCCCGCGGTTGAGCACTTCCTGGATGCACAAGCAGAAGTACAAGAAATGCTGGGAGACATATCTGAATACCTGAGAAAATGGTTGCCACGATTTGAAGTAAATAATAGAAGCTATATCACGGTAGCCATAGGTTGCACCGGCGGACAGCATAGATCAGTATATCTATGTGAAAAACTGGGACAATTATTCCTCGATGCGATTCCGAATGTACAAGTAAGACATCGCGAATTAGGCCAATAATCCAATTGTTGTCAGATGCAAAAAACTAAAATCGAAGTGATTAACAAAGCAGGTCTCCACGCCAGGGCCGCATCGAAACTCGTAGAATTGACTTCAAGCTATGATTCGGTGATTCAGATTGGCCATGAAAAAATGGTAGACGGAAAAAGCATACTCTCCTTAATGATGCTTGCCGCGGTTCAGGGCACCGAATTAAACATCGAGGCTGAAGGGTCGGATGAAGAGCAGGCCATTTCAGCTATAACGACACTCATTAACGATAGATTCGGCGAAGACGAATAATTTCAGGAACCTCGCTTTAACTTTCGTTTGCCTATGAAATGGCGGTAAAATGCGCCACCCAGTTAGGCAGGGCCCACCTCTTCCCAATTATTTCGATTCAGCAACTTACGCACCGAAATACTGACCAGAGGTCTGAGTGCAGTCATGACTCAAGTTAAAGAATCACAATTTCAGAAAGACCATGTACTGGAATTAATCCAGGCGATCGATAGTGGGTCTCTGTACCTGGTCCGGCAGATGATCAAGACTCTGCCCGCTGCCGGTATTGCTCATCTGCTTGAATCTTCACCTCCAAAAACCCGCACAGTTCTTTGGCAGTTAATCGACAAGGATGCAGAAGGCGAGGTTATTCAATACCTCAATGAAGACCTGCAGAACGAATTTCTTAGTGAATTGAATACAGAACAGGTGGTTGAGCTTACTGAGGGCCTGGAAACTGATGATCTGGCTGACATTCTCCAGCAATTACCGCAGCAAATTGCCACCAATGTATTGCAGGCCATGGACCAGCAGGATAGGCAGCGTGTCGAGTCGATTCTTTCCTATGATGAGGATACTGCCGGCGGCTTGATGAATACGGACACTATCACAGTACGGAGAAATCATACGGTAGAGCTGGTTCTGAGGTATTTGCGAAGACACGAGAGTATTCCAGAAATGACAGACAATATCCTTGTTGTTAGCCGTGATGATCAATTCCTGGGAATTCTTCCACTGAGGAAAGTGTTAGTTTCCGACCCTGACACTTCCGTTCGAGAAGTTATGCATGAAGACATAGAAGCCATTCCCGTTGACATGGAAGCGACACAGGTAGCCCAGCTATTCGAACAGCATGATTGGGTATCAGCACCTGTGGTTGACAAAGATGGGAAGCTTTTAGGGCGCATAACGATCGATGACGTCGTCGATGTAATCCGCGACAGCACTGAACACTCGCTTATGAGTATGGCTGGACTGGACGAAGAAGATGATACTTTTGCGCCAGTCATAAAAACTGCTCGCAGAAGAGCGTTGTGGCTTGGAGTAAACCTGATGACAGCCGTGCTGGCTTCTCTGGTTATCTATCTATTTCAGGAAACATTGGATCAGGTCGTGTATCTGGCTGTGTTGATGCCTATCGTTGCAAATATGGGCGGAGTAGCGGGCACACAAACTTTAACGCTGGTAATTCGTAGTATGGCACTTGGCCATATTAGTCCTTCCAACAGCCGCTGGCTCTTGACCAGGGAGCTTGGAGTATCGGTACTTAACGGCACGCTTTGGGCTGTCGTAATTTCGGTAATTGCCTTTTTCTGGTATGGAGATCTGCAACTTAGCTACATAATCGCAGCAGCGATGATGATCAATCTGGTGACCGCAGCATTAGCTGGCGCCTACTTGCCGCTGTTTCTCAAAAAGATAAACGTCGACCCAGCACTAGCTGGCACCGTTGCATTAACGACAGTAACTGACTCCATTGGATTCTTTGCCTTCCTGGGCCTGGCTACAGCTTTCTATCTTTAAGGCAGACTGTAAATGCTCGAGAAAGAAAATACAGAAGAATTAGTTCCTAGCAAAACCCAGCGCAAGCAAATCGCACGGGAGTTGCAAGACCTAGGTCAAAAGTTAACTACATTCAAGGCAGCTGACTTGGATCGACTGCCACTCGCCGAAAAGCTTCGATCCGCAATTTCGGATTTTCATCGATTCCCAAATTCTTATGGGGCACGAAAACGCCAGATGCAGTATATAGGCAAGCTAATGCGGGATTGCGATAAAAATGAGATAGAGCAGGCCATACTCAAGCTTAATTCAAATCCAAAAAAGGAAGAAATTCAGGATGCATTGCAAGTACAGATAAGGGAATTACTATTGCAGAAAGGAGATGAGGGAATCAGTAAGATTCTTGCAGATTTTCCAGCTTTCGAACGACAGAAACTTCGCCAACTGTATCGAGAATACTGCAAAACAGATCCAACCAAGCACCCCGCCTTGAAGGAAAAAGTGGATTCTTATATTGCAACTATATTGCAATAACTTTGAATGCCGGATTGCAGTGATCGGACTTTTCAAGCTTGTCCAGGATAGTATCCGAATAGTAATTATTCTATTGATTCAATATCTACCGGCTTGGCGACAAACCACTTCATTCCTGACGCAATTGGATTAATTCTTGGACTGAAAGTACCTCGTTATATCGTTCCATAGCGCTTTTGACGATCAGTAGCACCTGGAGACAGAGCAAGGTGTTACTACTATGCAATTTCGCCGCTTCCATCACATGACGGATAGTTGAAACCAGCTTGAAAAAAATTAGTTCAGCCAACACCAGGAAAAATCGCGTGGGTATACCCCTGAGTGCAAGACATGTGATTTTAGAGTTTGAGTCTTTCTATACAGAGCTGGTCGGCAAAGTCACTGATCTGTTGTAGTTTGCAAACCCGGCCGTTTTATTCCGAAAAAACCTTTAACAACAATGGATTAACCAAGTTTAGTTCAAGCGCGCGAAACAACAAGCAACCCGCAATGAAGAAAACCAGTAATGCCCACAGCCCGCGAATCTAGGCAGCTATACGGGTTCTGGATTAAGTGATACCATCCCAGCGCGTAACAAGGGCGTAAAACTCTGTCGAATAAATTCCTGCAAAGGTCCTGACTGCGACTTTTTTGGGGAGTAGCACAAAGTAATAATAAAAGAGGTAGCAATGTCTGATAACAGCGCTCAATCCTATTGGAAATCCAATATCCGAATCGTACTTTCGCTATTAGCTGTTTGGTTTTTTATATCATTTGGATGCGGCATCCTGTTTGTTGACGCACTGGATAATATTCGATTTGGCGGATTCAAACTTGGATTCTGGATTGCTCAGCAAGGTGCAATTTTTGTCTTTGTCGTGCTTATTTTTGTCTATATCTATCTGATGGATAAGCTGGATGACAAATACAACCTTGAAAATGCGGAAGAGAATCAGTCGGCTCCTCGGACAAGCTCAGAGGAGGACGCAGCATGAGTGTTCAACTCTGGACTTTCGTATTTATCTTTCTCACGTTCGGGCTCTATATAGGGATAGCAATATGGTCACGAGCCGGCTCAACCAGTGATTTCTATGTAGCCGGAAGTGGCGTACCGCCACTAGCCAATGGTATGGCTACTGCTGCAGACTGGATGTCCGCCGCTTCTTTTATATCAATGGCCGGCCTCATTTCCTTCCTCGGCCGGGATGGCACTTTTTATCTAATGGGCTGGACTGGAGGCTATGTTCTCCTGGCATTACTATTAGCACCCTATTTAAGAAAATTCGGAAAATTTACCGTCCCCGATTTTATTGGCGATCGTTATTACTCAAAAACGGCTCGCCTGATAGCAGTTTTCTGCGCTGTATCAATCTCCTTTGTTTATGTCTGCGGACAAATGCAAGGCGCCGGTATCGTGTTCTCTCGCTTTCTCGAAGTCGACATAACCACCGGCGTTGTTATCGGCATGGCGATTGTATTCTTCTATGCCGTTATGGGCGGCATGAAAGGCATTACTTACACTCAGGTGGCTCAGTACTGTGTGCTTATCTTTGCCTTTATGGTGCCAGCGATTTTTATTTCGATCCTGATGACCGGTATTCCTATTCCGCAAATTGGATTCGGAGCTGAATTAACCGAAGCTTTCGGTGGCGGTTATCTGCTGGATCGACTGGATGGCATGAGTGAAGAATTAGGTTTCGCTACTTACACGGAAGGCCAGCGCACAACCCAGGATGTATTTTTTATTACAGCGGCACTTATGTTCGGCACTGCCGGCCTACCTCACGTAATAATTCGCTTCTTTACCGTTCCAAACGTCCGAGACGCGCGCCGTTCCGCCGGTTACGCGCTGATTTTTATTGCAATTCTCTATACAACAGCTCCTGCTGTTGCAGCTTTTGCCCGCACCAATCTGATCAATACAGTGGACAATGTTGAATACAATGAAGTACCGGAATGGTTTACCAAGTGGGAAGCAACCAACTTGATTGCCTTTACTGATAAAAATGGAGATGGGCGCATTCAATACGTTGGCGACCCAGAGGCAAATGAACTGGATGTAAATCGGGATATCATGGTATTGGCCAATCCGGAGATTGCAGGTCTACCTAACTGGGTAGTCGCGCTGGTTGCGGCTGGCGCGCTAGCTGCCGCCCTCTCCACTGCCGCTGGTTTGTTACTGGTCATATCAACAGCGGTCGCCCATGATTTTATGAAGCGCAGTTTCTTGCCAAATATAACGGAGAAGCAGGAGCTGGCCTATGCCCGGATCGCAATTTTTGTAGCTGTTTTAATTGCAGGTTATGTGGGGATAAATCCGCCCGCTTATGTTGCCCAGGTTGTAGCCTATGCGTTTGGACTGGCTGCGGCGTCATTCTTTCCTGCTATCGTGCTGGGAATCTTTCAGAAAAGCATGAATAAACAAGGCGCTATTGCCGGCATGGTCGCAGGCTTTCTCTTTACTGCGTTCTATATTGTTTACTTCAAGACGCTTAATCCGGCTCTGGACAATGCCGATGGCTGGCTATTTGGAATTTCGCCTGAGGGAATCGGAACCGTAGGCACTTTGGTCAACTTATTCATAGCTATAGCGGTGGCCCAGTTTACACCACAGCCGCCAGAAGAAGTTCAGAAGATTGTCGAAGACATTCGTCTGCCTGGCGAAGCAGTCACTCAATAACTTTATTTATTAATAAAGAGAAAGTCCGGCACTTAGTATCAATCTAAGTGCCATGCTTGCCATGCTCAGTGCGCTCCCAATAGTCGTTAACAGTCTGCTTCATTTCCCGCCGCATTAACAATATCCCCACCAGGTTAGGCACTGTCATTAATACAATGGTTATTAGAGACACGTTCCAGACTATGGTTGTGTCCGCCAGTGCTGCATAGAAAAACCCCAGCACGTATACGATTCGATATGGCAAAACAGACTTGGGGCCAAATAAGTACGTCATGGCCCGGTCACCGTAATAAGACCAGGCGATAGCAGTTGAAAATGCAAATAGCATCAAGCCAAGGGAAACTATGTATTGCCCATAATCCCCAAAGAACCCCCGCGTGAACGCCTGGGTGGTCAAAGGAACGGAGTGCAACAGGGAATCCCCTGTCACGATTATGCTGGTGTCATCTAATGAGCCATCGGTTACAGCAATCGCTCCACTAAGTGGACCCTGCTCGTTACTGAAAACGAAGTTTTCTGCGAGTGAGCGAGCATTAATTAGCGTGAACTCATTATTGTTCTGGGCCTGGCCATTTACGACATTAATGTTTCCACTAAAACTTGCGACGCTGGATTCATCACCGTTCAAATAGGCAAATAATTGTTCTATATCGGCCGGCTCGGATTCACTGAATTGACCAGCGACAAAGTTCATGTCCGCCCGCTGGAACTCGTTTTCAAACTTCTCCATCCACACCCCTGAAGAGAGAATCACCAGCCCTGTAATGGTACAGATCACGATAGTATCGATAAAAGGCTCAAGAATTGACACCATGCCTTCATCTGCTGGTTCGTCAGTTTTTGCAGCAGCGTGAGCGATTGGCGCCGAACCCTGACCAGCTTCATTTGAATAGAGGCCTCGATTTACACCTCTATCAAAAGCATAAGCAAAGGTCGCTCCCAAGAATCCGCCTACTGCAGCAGAACCAGTAAACGCATCAGCAAATATAGCGATAAAAGAAGGAGCAATGTTGGCGATATTGGGGATTATTACCGCGAAAGCACCTATTAAATAAAATATTGCCATCGTAGGCACAATCGCAGCAGCAACTTTTGCAATACGGGTAATACCTCCGATGATAACCAGCGCCAATAACACCGAGAGAATACTGGCAGTAATAAGCGGATCCAAATTGAAGGTGCTTTCCAGCCCCGAAGCAATACTATTTATCTGCGGAAGATTTCCCGTACCAAATGAACTGAGGACGGTGGCGATTGCAAATATGATTGCCAGCCACTTCATATTGAGCCCCTTTTCCATATAGTACATGGGACCACCAGCCATTGTGCCGTCAGGAGTTTCATTCCGATATTTGTGAGATAGTGTTACTTCCACAAACTTACTGGTCATGCCGAAGAAGGCGGTCATCCACATCCAGAAAAGGGCGGCCGGACCACCCAGATGCAACGCCAATGCAACACCGCCGATATTTCCCGTGCCTACTGTGCCAGATAAGGCAGTGGAGAGCGCCTGAAAGTGCGTGGTATCTCCCTTCGCACCTTCTTTATCAAACTTTCCGGTGGTAACGCCTATCGCATGTTTGAAATATCGAATCTGAGGGAAGCCAAGATAGAGAGTAAAGAAAAATCCCGTAAACAGGAGAAAGGTGGGAAACCAGATAGCAGAACCTAAATAGCCATCCAGAAATATCAAAAAATCATTTACTGCATCCAATGTCTTTCCCCCTGATTATTTTTCTTCTTTCTGTTGTCTCGCAAGAGCTAATCCTCATCGATTGTTATGGTTGGACCACTCGTACCAGTCTCGCCAAATTCCTCTATTTTATTCTGCACATTCTTTGCCAGCTGAAAATAGGCCTGGGCGGCTCCAGATTCCGGTGTTGATGCTACCACAGGATTACCCCCATCCGTCTTTTCTCTGATCTCCAATTCCAGCGGCAAACGCCCTATTACATTGACTCCATATTCAGCCGCCAAGCGATCGCCGCCGCCGCTGCCAAATAGGGCTTCTTCATGTCCGCAATTACGGCAAACATGCGTGCTCATATTCTCGACAATACCAAGAATGGGCACATCGACTTTACGGAACATTTCAATTCCTTTGCGAGCGTCCAGCAAAGCCACATCCTGCGGAGTTGTCACGATAACAGCACCAGCAACCCT
This sequence comes from Gammaproteobacteria bacterium, assembly GCA_028818225.1. GTDB lineage: Bacteria > Pseudomonadota > Gammaproteobacteria > Pseudomonadales > Pseudohongiellaceae > UBA9145. The sequence continues at coordinate 49,435 of JAPPOG010000084.1, forward strand.
AACAGATTGGGCGAGACTAAGTTGAATATCACCTGTTCCGGGGGGCATATCGACGATCAGGTAATCTCTGCTATCCCAGGCAGTGTCGTTAAGAATTTGATTAAAGGCCGAGATTATCATTGGTGCACGCCATACCATGGCAGTATTTTGGTCGATAAGAAAGCCCATGGAATTGCATTCAATTCCGTGGGCCTCGATCGGAACCATATATTTTTGTTGCTTAATCTCCGGCCTCGTGCCTGGTTCAACACCCATCATCATTGGAATGCTGGGACCATAGATATCGGCATCTAGTAAGCCGACCTTGTTATCCCTGGAAAGGGCAAGCGCCAGATTAACTGCCGTGGTTGATTTACCAACGCCACCTTTTCCGGACGCTACACAGATGAGGTATTTAAACTTTTCGGGTTGATTCAATTGAGTGCCTGACTTTTATAAAATTTTAACTGACTAATTTACAAACAGTGCAGGATTATCTTGTATCCATCTTAAAAAGAAAATAGGCATGACAGCGGGACGATAAGACCGCTAAAATTATTGCATGAGTACAAATTACGCTTCAGTTCGCTTTTACAAACAGGCTATTGCACTGGCAAGCATTTCATTGCTGTCATCAATTGGAACGGCCGCTGAACTTCAGGAAGAAACAGACATAAAGTTCGCGTTTTACTCTTCGGCCTGGGGCGCTCCAACCGACGATGGCATGAGACTAATCGTTTATAACCAAACCCGAGAGAATCTGCGTCTCGATTCAATCGAATTCCTTAAGGACGAACAAACAGCAGATCCAATCCTTATAGAAACCAATCTTGACATCCCACCATTGGGATATGCCGAAGAAGAGTTTGAATACATCGAACTGTTAGAAGGTGATGAATGTATCGATCGGACGCTGGAGGAAAACTGGAGACTTGCTGAGGTATCGAACTACACCCTCAATCCATCAGTACGAAATTTGATTATCGAAGACACTGATTCGTTTCGAATTTACCAGTGCATCGAAAATGTCAGAACGACCTGGACAGCTACGAATACCAATATACAGTCAGAAACCATCGAATGGGTTTTATTTCATTTTGAAACTCGTCGTGATAACTAACCGTCTACTAGCCCACAAAAAAGGGGCCATATGGCCCCTTTTTCATAGAGTGATTTTTATAAAAAGATTCCACCATTCTGAACAAAGAATGGCGCAAAAACCAAACTTAGAATCGCAGAAAGCTTAATTAAAATATTAAGTGACGGGCCGGAGGTATCTTTTAGTGGGTCCCCTACTGTATCACCTACTACCGCGGCTTTATGTTCTTCCGAACCTTTGCCACCGTGATGTCCCGCCTCAATATATTTCTTGGCATTGTCCCAGGCCCCGCCACTATTGGACGACGCTATCGCAAGCACGCCACCAGCGACCAGGGAGCCTGCCAGTATTCCAGCAACTGCCTGAACGCCGAAAAGATAGCCTGCGACCAAAGGCGTACCCATAATGAGAACTCCTGGCGCAATCATTTCCCGTAGTGCGGCTGTCGTAGAAATAGCTACACATTGAGCATAATCAGGCTGACCCTTGCCTTCCATGATGCCAGGTATTTCTTTAAATTGACGTCGCACTTCTTCGATCATATCGAAAGCGGCCTTGCCAACAGACTTCATAGTCATTGCAGTAAACAGAAAAGGTAAAACAGCACCAATGAATAAACTGGTGTAAACCAGCGGATTCAGCAGGCTCATATCTATTGGCTCACCTGCGAGCGCCTCGGCGGCAGTAATAAACGCCGCGAAAAGTGCCAGGGACGTCAGAATAGCTGCACCGATGGCAAATCCTTTTCCAATCGCTGCCGTAGTATTGCCAGCAGAATCGAGAATATCAGTACGACGACGCACTTCTTTTTCCAGGCCTACCATCTCCGCGATACCACCAGCATTGTCAGCAACCGGGCCATAAGCATCGATCATCAGTGCAATTACCAGGGTTCCCAACATGCCCAGTGAAGCAATAGCTACACCATACATACCAGCCAGACCCCAGGAAATAAAAATACTCGCCGCAATAGCTAGATAAGGGTAAACGGTCGACTTGTAGCCAAGAGCTAACCCATAAATTATGTTAGTCGCGACTCCGGTCTCACAAGACTTGGATACTTCCTTGACCGGTTCGTAGTTTTCGGAAGTGTAGTAACCAGTTAACAAGCCGACTGCCAGGCCAGCAATCAAGCCCGATAAGAAACACCAGTAAACACCAAGGTTAGTGTATTCCTCACCGTTCAGTTCGAAGAACTCGGGTACCAACGCCATGGTAAAGAAGAACATGACAATTGCCATTAACGCACTGGAAATTACCAGTAACTTCATCAATGCAGGCGCGACATCGTCTTCAGTTTTGACATTGATAAGCAGCTTGGTAATCAAACTGATCGGAATACCCACTGCACTTATCAGAATCGGATATAGCAATGCGTTTGGGTCGGCCGCGAAAACGACGGCACTAATCACCATGGCTGCACAGGTACTCTCGGCACAGGAACCAAAAAGGTCTGCCCCCATACCTGCCACGTCACCAACGTTGTCACCAACGTTATCCGCGATAACCGCCGGGTTTCGAGGATCGTCTTCAGGAATACCTTGCTCTACCTTTCCTACCAGATCGGCACCAACATCAGCAGCCTTGGTAAAAATACCACCGCCGACACGAGCAAACAGAGCAATCGTCGATCCACCAAGACCGAATCCCGCTATCACTTCCATCAGGATGTGATTGTTTTCCTGGCCCAAGTCGGCCAAGAGCCAGCTCATAACCACGTATATGATTACCAAACCCAGGGTTGCCAAACCGACCAGGGCAAATCCCATTACCGCGCCGGAGTTGATAGCTACATCGAAGGCATTGGATATGTCTTTTTTGGCTGACACTGTTGTCCGGGCATTGCCCTGTGTGGCAACCATCATTCCGATGTAACCCGACGCTATTGATATTGCCCCCCCAAACAGGAATGCCAGAGCAGTATAAATCCCTTCACGCGTGTCGGGAGTATGGGAATCATCTATTAAAATTGCGATTATGGCAGCGAACACCACCATGAATATTGTCAGAAACTTGTATTCTTGCTTAAGGAATGCCATGGCGCCATTGGCGATCGCACCATGAATAAACTTCAAGCGTTCCCCGTCTTTTTCGTCAAGCCCCATGTCTATCGGTATGCTCGTCACTCGCTTCATGTAGAAGAAAGCGATCCCCAATCCCAGCAGTGACAAGATCGTAGTGACTGTAATTGTTATCCCCGACATCTAAGTGTGTCTCCCCAAATGGTTAGTTGATTTCAAAGGCGCGCACTTTACCACAAGAGGCCCTACAAACAAAGCGATGGGCGTGGCCAGGGGCCAGTATTTTTGTGGTTTTAGGGGATTTTTAGCATGATCGGAAAAGCCCTGGAGAATGGCTCTAATTTTGGGCTATTTCTTCTTGGAATCTTTACGTTTTTTTTGTTTACCGCGAGGAGAATTCGGATCCGGTTCTCCCCTGGCCTGTCGGAATGCTTTGCGCAAGGCATCAACCTTGGCTTCTTTTTGTTTGAAGAGATGCTCTTGCCGCCTGCTTTCGAAATCTACGATTTTTGTCATGGTGAATTAACTTCAATCGAAGATTTCAACGCGGACCTATTGGGATTGGGCCTGGCGGACCAAATTATCTTTGCGCGCTTCAAGCTCTGCAATCAGGTCTTTTGCCAAGGGCTGAATTGTGTTCCCCTGATCATCAGTATCTTCATATTTAGCTTGCTCAGCCGCCAATACTTCAAGTAATTCTTCAGCCACCAGTATCGCTTCCTGCAATATAGCGGTGGATGCTTCATCCTGGCCGGTATCCGCTTCTATGGCAGCGATCTGTCTTTCCAATTGTGCAATGCGCTCGATTTTTTCCTGGCGCTCTGCCTCTGCGGCTGCTATTGCCGCAAGTCTTTCTGCTTCGCGCTGGCGCTCTTCTTCCATGCGGCGTTGTTCAGCTGCCGCTCTTGCCCGGGCCTCTTCCTCACGCCGTTGCTGTTCTGCCGCGATGCGGGCACGCTCGGCTGCTTCCGCTTCCAGTCTGCGCTGCTCTTCCCTGGCTCGCTGCCGCTCTTCTTCCTGTGCAATCCTTGCAGCTTCCTGCTCAGCAGCAACTCTCTCCGCTTCGATGGCAGCCAATTCTGCCTCTCTCGCAGCTTGGGACGTACAGGCTCCCAGTGTCAAAACCAGAATCGATACTCCCAAAATGTGGCCGATACGCGGCAATAATGACGATAATTCAGTTGTTTTGGGGTTTATTCTCATAACCCTCTCCTTGATGGGGGCGCTCCCCGCAAATCTCATACTCATAGTAGGCGGATATTATCGCCAAGTTATTGATAAATAAATAATTTCTACCGAGAAATCGAAGAAAATGTGCTTTTTATCATACTTTATAGCGATAAAGTGGCTTTTTGTCAGTAAAATCCCCTTTTCGAGACTCGCTATTTGCCCGTTATCGGCAACATCAATGCAGAGTTCATTTGCCTCAAGACCTGGGAATAAAGTTAAATTCTGTTGGGCATGCCCGTTCCAAAAATGCTGCGACTACTGCTACGGCCGCTGATTGTTTTAGTTGTAAGTGCGCCTATTATAATTCTATTACTCGCGGTTCAGACCGGGCCTATCGTTTCTTCGGCAGACCCACTGACTGGCGATGAAATAACGCGCATCGAACAGCTACTTCTCGAATCTGCGCCAAGTACACCCGGCGTCACCAGTCAGCAGTCCCTGCAACTGGATGTTGACGAACTCAATTTACTGCTGGGATACGGACTTAATCTCCTGGAGTTATCGCCTTCCTGGGCGGCTCAGTTTTCTATCGAGGCAGAGTCACTCTCTTCTAAAATGAGTGTGCAGATTCTTTCCGGCTGGTTACCTCTTTATTTAAATATGACGGGAGAATTCATTGAGGAAAACAGTCAGCTTCGGCTTGACCAGGTCGTAATCGGAAATGTTCAAATTCCAGATCGCCTGGTTGCAATGGGCTTGGATCGGTTAAGCAATAATTTAATGCAATCGACTCCAGTATTTAGCGATGTAAACGATTTGCTGAACAACATCGAAACTATCGAAATAGCAGGTTCTCAAATGCGAATCCAGTTGTTGTGGGATCCAGTTCTGATTGGAAGAATTAGCGATGATGCACAACGATTATTTATTAGCGAAGAAGATCGAACGAGGATAATTAACTATTACCAATCAATTAATGAAATCGCCACATCAATACCAACTGATATCAGAGCAATTTCACTGAATGAACTTTTTATTCCGCTATTTACAGAAGCAAGAGAGTACTCCATCAACGGTAATGATCCTGTTGCAGAAAACCGAACGCTCTTACAGGCACTGGCGATTTACGTCAATAATGAAGAACTGGAACAACTGGTAGGCGCCGAGCTGGCAGCGGATATACCGGCAGCAAAATTTATTGAAGTACGATTACTAAGGCGCCAGGACCTTGCCCAGCATGTAGTTTCCATAGCTGCCATTACGGCTTCTGCTGGCGCTGAGTTTGCTGAATTATTATCGACAACAAAAGAAGCCTACGATGCCCGTTATCGATCTGGCTTCAGCTTTTCTGACTTAACAGCCAATACCGTTGGCGTAACACTGGCTGGTTATCTTACAGCTGATAACATCATGGCAATGGAAATGCAAAGACGTCTTACTCAGCTGCAAACAGAAACTGACTACATGCCAGAGGTTGGCAATAATCGCGATGGCATTTCTGAAACCGACTTCAATGCAATTTACATCGACCGTAATAGTGTTGAATATAATCAGCGGCTCGATGAAATTCAGACAATCATTGACGCACGACCCTTGTTTCAAGGACTACAATGATACTCCTTCTTTTTGTTGCTTGCCGATATGGAAGAACTAAATCCTGATGAGCTCGACTTATTGCATCAATCTCTTGTTAAGCTTGAAAGAGAATTGAAAGAGCAGCTATCAATAAATAAAGAATCTGTCGACGTGGTAAAGTTAGATCAGACTCTGGTGGGTCGTGTTTCCCGCATGGACGCCATGCAACAGCAAAGCATGGCAGTTTCCATGCGCAAAAAAGCACAACTCAAGTTGCGAAAGGTGCAATTGGCTTTGGCGTCTGTAGCTAGTGGAGATTACGGTTATTGCCGGCGATGTGATGAAGCTATTGGTTTTCCCCGGTTAAATGCACAACCGGAGACGAATCTTTGTTTGAACTGCCAGGACAAAGCAGACCAACAGGCATAATCCGGTTATAATCACCCCCTGTCTCTGTAAGTTGGACGGTGTCCCCCACACTTGACTAAGTTTTAATCTCGATGGGCCTGGTGTATAACACCGCCTCCATCGAACAACCAGTTCAGGTTGTGATTCCTTAAGATAAGACACATGGCTAAGAAAGGCTTTAATACAACGAATTTACATTCGGACCGCAAAGATAATCCGGAGCATGGCGTTCTGCATAAACCCGTGCATCCATCCGTTGCCTATGGCTACGACGACGCCCGCCATCTCGCCGAAGTGTTTCAGGGAAAACGGCGAGGCTATAACTATGGCCGACAATTAAATCCTACTGTCACCGCCTTACAAAACCGAATTACTCAAATGGAAGAAGGTATCGCCACTATTGCTTTCAGTACTGGTATGGCAGCCATATCATCGACACTGCTTTCCCTGCTCAAAGCGGGCGATCATATCGTTTCCAGTGCGTTCCTGTTCGGAAACACCAATAGTTTTTTTGGCACCTTACAGCGACTGGGAATTGAAGTTACTTTTGTCGATGCGACAGAAGCGCGCTTTGTTGAAAATGCGATTCAGAAAAACACAAAACTGGTTTTTGTGGAAACCATTGCCAACCCGGTTACTCAAATTGCAGATTTAAAAGCGATAGGACAACTTTGCCAGATTAAGAATTTAATTTATTGTGTAGACAATACCATGACTTCACCCTGCTTATTTTTACCAAAATCTGTAGGAGCAAGCCTGATAGTCAATTCTTTAACCAAATATATTGGTGGGCATGGTAACGCCCTGGGTGGAGCCATCACTGACACTGGTCTTTATGACTGGTCAGGTTTCGAAAACATTTACGATACCTATCGCAATGAAAAGCCCGAGTTATGGGGTATTACCCAGGTCAAAAAGAAAGGACTTCGTGATATCGGCGCCTCCCTTGGGCCGGAAGCCGCTCATCATTTGGCAGCGGGCTCAGAAACACTCTCCCTGCGCATAGCAAAAGCCTGTGACAACGCATTAGCCCTGGCGACATATTGCCAGCAGAATCCAAAAATAAAGCAGGTCTATTACCCAGGCTTGGCAACACACCCGCAACACGAACGAGCGGGACAGTTGTTTAAACAATATGGCGCTATATTTAGCATAGATCTTGCTGAAGAACGTGACTGTTTCGATTTTTTGAACGCGATGGATAGCATTATTTCCTCGAGCAATCTTGGTGACAACAGAACGCTTGCCATTCCAGTAGCCCATACCATTTATTATGAAATGGGCCCCGAACGAAGAGCATCTATGGGTATTTCCGATTCGATGGTTAGATTTAGCGTGGGCATCGAAGAGATTGATGACTTGTTGGCAGATTTCGAAAAGGCCCTGGCATAGTGATTAGTCTTATTGCGGTTGAAGACATCGAAGAAGGAACCTCGAAAGGAATCGATCTCGAGAATTACTATATGTTCGTCGTAAAAAAAGAGGATCAAATCCATCTTTATTGGAATCGATGCCCGCACTTAGGGACACCACTGGAATGGCAAGAAGATAAATTCCTCGATGCAGACGGCGCATTAATCCAGTGCTCGACACATGGTGCTCTCTTCCGCATCGAAGACGGCCATTGCCTGGTAGGTCCATGTAAGGGTAAGAATTTACTGAAAATTCCTTTCGTTATAGAAGATGGCATGCTTATGGTTGCGGAAGATCAACTAGCGCCTCCTCCACAATATTAATTAGCGAGCTTTGTCATAGCACAATCGGAATAATTTTATTAAGAGTCACTGTTGATTTTTTCAGATTTATTTCTGTGCCATAAGCTATAACCTCAACTCCTTTATCTATCGCTTCCCGTAACAGAGAGCCATAGGCTGGATCGATATCATCTGCTGGGCTTACTTGCTCTATTCCCGTATGCTGAACACAAAAAAACAGCACGGCTCTTGCTCCAGATTTCTTCATTAGCATTAATTCTTCCAAATGCTTCTGTCCTCTAGTAGTAACAGCGTCTGGAAACAATCCTAACCCTGCTTCCATACCAAGGCTTACATTCTTAACTTCAACGAAGCACAGATCTTCATCACCATCACTCAAAAGTACATCAATTCTGCTATTTTGATCTCCATAGGGAACCTCTGTTTTTAATTGCTGATAGTTTTGTAATTCATTTATGATTCCGCTTTGAATGGCTTCGACTACAAGTTTGTTTGAAAGACTTGTATTAATGCCCACAAGATCATTCTCATTTACCTCAATAAACTGCCAGGTGTGAGGGTACTTTCTTTTTTTATTCTCTGACGTTGTATACCAAACCTTGCTTCCAGGCTCTTTGCAGTTTTTCATTGACCCAGTATTTGGGCAGTGGATAGTGATGACATCGCTGGAAGACAACTTCACATCAGCCAGGAAGCGCTTGTAACGCTGCAAAAGAATTCCTGACTTTAAAGGGCTTTCTAATTTCATTGACTGTCAGGTTATTGCAATACTAAGTGAGGGCTATGCGCATTCTATCTACACCCAGCTTTAAATCTTCCATGCTGGTGGTAAAGGCAATGCGTACATACTCATTAGCCTTGTATTCTCCGAAATCGGTTCCAGGCGTAATCGCTACAAAGTGACTATCTAGCAACTCTTTGCAGAATGATTCAGAGTTATCGGAGAAATTTGAAATATTTGCATAAAAGTAAAATGCTCCCTGAATATTGTCTGAAATCTTAAAACCCAGGCTACTCAGTTCATCGGCCAGGTAGGCTTTCCTTTCGCTAAATGCCTGTCTTCTCTGTTCAAAAATCGCCTCTGCCTCTGCAGTAAACGCTGCCAAGGCTGCATATTGCGCGATAGAAGGTGCAGAGATAAACAGGTTTTGAGCCAGAATATTTGCCATTTCCACAAACTCTTCCGGCACTACTATCCAGCCAAGCCGCCAACCAGTCATGCCGAAATACTTGGAGAAACTGCTTACCACGAATGCTGAATCATCAACTTCCAGAATGCTCGGCAATTCTTCGACATATTGAAGCCCATGATAAATCTCATCCACCAGGAGATGGCTCCCATTGGCTTTAGACCAATCTCTGGCCGCCTCGAGTCGGTCTTTCTCTAAAATCGTTCCAGTAGGGTTGCTGGGGGAAGCCAACCAAAGACCTACTGTCTTATCTGTTTTGTATTGTTGCAGCTGGTCCAGAGTTGGTTGAAAGTTTTGCTCCATAGATACAGGAATCAACTGAGGATTAGCAGAGAGCATATAAATAAAGTTTCTCACACAGGGATATGCAGGGTCAGTTAATAACACTCCATCCCCCGGTGATACCAACATGTTCGCCAGCAGGTTAAGCCCACCACTGGCGCCCGGAGTGATTAGCACTCTATCCGGGGAAATCACCACGCCATGTTTCTGCTCGTAGCGTTTAACGATAGCCTTGCGCAGCTCAAAAATACCTGGCGCAGATGTGTATTGCGTTAATCCTCGATCCAGCGCTCTCTTTGCTGCATTAACAATGGGTAAAGCAGTTGAAAAATCCGGCTCACCTACTTCCATATGCACAACTTTTTGACCTTGCTGTTCTATTTCGGCTGCGCGATGCATCACGGTCATAACGCGAAATGGATTAACCTGACCCATTTGCGCAGAGAGCTTCGAGCGGGAATTAGCCATCAATGTATTCCTAAAAATGGAAGTGCTACAGCAAATTTGTTGCCAGTATTATAGAGGATGGTTTTTACAAAAAGGTAGCGCCACAAAAGATCACTCTGCAGCAAAAATTGTGGCACAAAAATGATGACAATTTTTATGGCATCGAGATTAAGAATCTGGTAGTTTACACGGCTTTCTGAAAATCGTGTGGATCTAAGCACCGAACTTTTAACATAAATTTCGGTTTTTATTGAATATTTTACTTAGATGCTAGGATCACATAAATTTGAAAGCAATGGCCTGCGAAGCTTGCTTTTACTAAAGATTGCACT
>JAPPOG010000032.1 GCA_028818225.1 Gammaproteobacteria bacterium
TAATCAGTCAAATTAACGGATTATCTATTTCAATACAGTTAGTAAATTAATAAACTGAATATAAACCTCACCCGAAATACTGAGGGGTCACAGAATACAAATGTGATCTGCTCCAAACCCTTAACTTCTTAAGTAACACAATCTACCTGAGATAGTAATGAAGATTGAATACACTAAATTAGCTGAACTCATAGGATTTGTGGCTGATTTCGTTTCCCTGCTATTTGTCGGCTATGAGATCCGTCAATCAAATACCATAGCAAAAGTCACAACTGAGTATGAAATTCGTAACAATCAGTCAGCTGCAAACGAACTAATAATGACCGACCCAGAATTCGCTGCGCTCATGGCTAAGTGGGCTGACCCAAATTCTGAACCAAAGGGTGGTGAAATGATGCGGGCATATGCATTTATTCTTAGACAAATGAATTTCTGGTCTGCAGCGGCAACATCCTATGAGAATGGAATGCTTACGGACGAAACCTACGACTGGGTGAAAGAAGACATACAATCTACGATGTCGCTTCCAGGGATTTGGCTTCTGACTCGCGAAGTTATAAACCTGAGGTCGGCAGTTGGCAACACATCAATTATGCAACTAGTTACTGAGGAACTTGATTCGTCTGGAGTTCCTAAGGAAACTGATTTGGATTTGCAAGCCGAGTTATTGAAGAATTAGGTTTGAACTTCGACAATGTCAATGAAACTAATTAGCATTGACCAACACATAACAAACAGTTGAATGGGTCGACCCGACCACACAACACTTTCGAAAACTGACTTCCACCAGCCTCTATTTCTAGCCAGCTTGCGCCAGAACTGGGATTCAATTACCTTTGGCGCTCCTCGAACTGGAGCAATTTATGTCCTGGCAAGACGAAATCGATCAACTAAAACGCCGTGAAGCACTGGCCCAGAAGATGGGTGGCGAAGAGCGTATTCAACGCCAGCATGATAATGGACGGCTGACCGTGCGCGAACGTATCGAAAAGCTTGTGGACAAAGACAGCTTTCGCGAGATTGGCGCACTTGCTGGAAAAGCTGAATACGATGATGAAGGAAAGCTACAGAATTTTATGCCTTCTAATTTTGTTCTGGGCACAGCGGACATAAATGGTCGTCGGGTTGTCCTCGGCGGTGATGATTTTACTGTGCGCGGCGGAGCCGCCGATGCCAAGGTGGGAGACAAATCAGGTTACGGCGAACAATACGCTTTAGAAATGCGTATGCCATTAGTGCGACTGGTTGATGGCAGCGGTGGTGGCGGTAGCGTTAAAACTTTGGAGATGGTTGGTCACTCTTACGTACCTGCCTTAAAAGGATTTGAAAAAACCATGCAGCTTATGGGAGTTGTTCCTGTCGTTTGCGCCTGTATGGGTTCGGTTGCCGGACTTGGCGCAGTGCGCGTCACTATTTCTCATTTCTCTTTGATGATTAAGGAAACCAGCCAGTTATTTGTTGCCGGACCTCCGGTTGTAGAACGTGGTTTCGGCAAACCAGTTGAGAAGAACGAGCTTGGTGGCTCGCAGATTCATGCCAATCTAAGCGGTGCTGTTGATAATGAAGTAGACACTGAGGAAGAAGCATTCGAAGTCATCAAACAGTTTCTTTCTTACCTGCCCCAGAACGTATGGCAGGCTCCGCCTCGAGTTGAATGTAATGATCCCGTAAATAGAAAAGATGAATCTCTTTTGTCAGTCATTCCTCGCGACCGCCGGCAGATGTATGAAGTGCGAGACATTATTAATTCCATTGTCGATAAAGATTCATTCTTTGAAATTAATCCTGGTTATGGCAAATCGCTGGTTGTTGGCCTGGCAAGACTCGATGGTTATGCAGTTGGCATAATGGCCAACGATACCTGTTTCGATGGTGGCGCGGTAACCGCAACTGCATCGGAAAAGATGATGCGCTTCGTGGATCTCTGCGACACCTTTCATTTACCCATGGTGAACCTGGTTGATAACCCGGGATTTCTCATTGGAGTGAAAGCAGAAGAAGAAGGCACAGTGAGATTAGGCAGTCGCGCCTTAATGGCGGTGTATCAATCTACTATTCCCTGGGTGTCATTCCTTATTCGACGTTGCTATGGCGTTGCCGGCGGTGGTCATGGTCGTGATGGTTTGAATCTGCGTTATGCCTGGCCTTCGGCGGACTGGGGGTCACTACCTATCGAAGGGGGCGTCCAGGCTGCCTATCGCCGTGATATCGAAGCCGCTGAAAATCCTGATGAACGGCGCCGAGAACTGGAAGACATGCTGGAACAGTATCGCTCTCCACTGCGTACGGCCGAAGCTTTTGGCATTGAAGAGGTGATCGATCCAAGGAATACACGACCTATCCTCTGTGACTGGGTAAAGCTGGCCTACGAAATAATTCCAACCCAACTTGGACCCAAATCCCGCACGCCTCGACCCTGATCTCCCTTTCAGCTGCCACTACCTCCAGCAGGCTTTCGCGAAGGGCGTAGGTTGGTGGACAGTAGCTTTACCCTGTCGCCACAGATCAGCCTGTTTGACGAAGCATGGTTTAGTAGCGGAGAAATACAGTCTGCCAGGGAGGGCGGCCGATATCCATGCGGCCTGTTGCTGGCCCAAACGGATTGCAATCAGCAATGGTGGTCCGCTCGCACACAGACAAAAGGCAGTCGATTTTCTGAGGTTTCTGATGGATTAAGCGTCTTCCCATTCACGCAACTGGACAATGCCTCACCTCGGGGATACCTTTTGTTCTTCCTACAAGCCCGGGCTCGGGTATTCCGGCCCTGGCCAGGTAAGGGCTGAAAAGCGGAGGGAAACTGGATTGCCATCGCGTGCGTACCTAAAAGAAAAAAGCTTAAGGTGAAAAAATGAATAAACCCGTCCTATATACCGCCGCAGCGCTCATTGCAGGGGTTCTAGTCTATATTGGCAGTGTCATATTGATCGGCGAGCAGGTTGAGTCGGCGATCAGCAGCATCGAAGCGGATATGATTCAGTCCGATGAGTTGATCGTGCATCGCTTTGAGTATGAGAGTGGATTTGGCGGGGGTGTGCTCAGCTATGATCTGGAGTTGTCTTCCGCTTTTGACGGCATGGCCGGCGACTTGCTGACGGAACTTGCCGCGGTTATTGGAGAACTGCGCGCAGAAGGCACTCTGGATGTGACCCATGGCCCCTGGATCGGCGACGGAATGGGTTTTGCAGCGGCCGGAACTAAGCTGGAATTTCCGGTGGGGGATGAAGTCCGACAGCTGCTGCCGCAGTATCCCGGCAGCGCACCGGCGGCAACGGTTTACGCCTCGGTGGAACTCGGCGGCAGCGTCAACCTGCGCCTTGAGACTCTGGCCTACGACGGCCGGCTGGTCATGGAAGACGAATCGATCACACTGACTACAGCAGGTATCGGCGCTGGGCTGATGTTCAGTGGTGAAGACGTAGTTGTGGGCTTTGACATCAGCACGTTCAAGCTGTCTGACGAGGCGACGGAATTCCTGTTAGATGGCATGGCGCTGGGCCTTGAGACCAGCGACAGCGTGTCGGAACTGGCTCTTTCCTTCGATCTCGACGAGCTGTCGGTCAGCGACACTGACTCGGAGACTCAGCTTAGCGTGCAGTCAATTGGCGGATCCGGCAGTTCCAGAAGTTTTCTGCCGGGCATCTGGCTGGGAGACAATGATTTTTCCATCGAGCGGGTTTCGCTGGCGGTGGAAGAGACAGCGGTCGAAGCGCTGAATATCAGAGTTTTCGGCGGAATCGATGAGGACTCGGATGGCTTGCTTGCCGCGTCGTCTCTGCTCAATATCAGCGAGCTCAAGGTTGCGGAGGCCTCTGTCAACGGGATCGAGCTGGGCGTCGGCTATGAAAATATTAATGCCGAAGCGCTGTCCGACTTTATCCAGCTGAGCGAGGAATTCAATGTCAACTCGGTGGATGTGGCTGAACTGCTGGGCGCCTTGCTGTCGATGGTTAATGCGCTTTCTGCGGACGGGCCGACTCTAACAGTTGCGCCAATTGCTATCTCTCTGGTGGAGTCCGGGGATACGAGTGCGGCGTTCAGCGTTGGGTTCAGTGGGATTGCCGCCATCGAGGAGGCGACCGCCGAAGAGCTGTTCGAGGCGATGAGCCTGTCGGGTGAGTTCAGCATCACTGCAGATGCCGTGCGTAAGCTGATCGAGATTGGTCTCATCAGCTCCGATGACACGCTGTCGGCACAGGAACTGGAAAGTGCCGTTGACTCCGGTTATCAACAGTTGATCTCAGCGATTGAGGGTTCCGGGTTCGTGGCGATCAGCGATACAGGCCTCTCAACCCGGGTTGAGGTGTCCGGCGGTGCGATGCGAATCAACGGCGAAGAAACCGAGGCCGGCGCAGAGCTGTTTGCGGCGGCGCTTAGCCAGCTGGGAGACTCCGGCGCGATGGCTTCTGATGCCGATACTTCTGATTTCCCGGAAGAGGCGCTGTATGACAATGTGTCCCTGGTCACGGGTTTCAATCCGGACCCCTATCTCGTCAGTATCTTGGCCGGTGGCGACAGTGCCGCCGCAGAGGAACTGGGCGCGGACTGCGTAGGGAACGTCACTTCAATGCAGCCGGATGTTGCTCTGAACTATACGGCCGGTTCTAGTTTTGGCCTTTATCTCTATGCAGAGGCTGCGGAAGACACTACCCTCATAGTTCTCGGACCTGACGGCTGGTACTGCGATGACGACAGCCATGGCGACCTGAACCCGGGCGTTACCTTCGATAGCCCTTCCAGTGGTGACTACCTGATCTGGGTTGGGACCTACGGCGGTGGCGTAGTGGATGCAGAGCTCGGAATCACGGAAACGCTCTTCGGGGACACAGCGGGGGCGGTCACGTCGTCGAGCAGTGTGGATGCTAGCGACTTCCCGTCTGACGGCTTGTTTGAGAATGTCTCTCTGACCACCGGTTTTACGCCAGACCCCTATTCGGTGGAGCTGACTGCTGGTGGCGACAACCCGGCTTCAAGCGAGCTTGGCACGGAATGCACCGGCAATGTGACCTCCAGCCAGCCGGACGTGGTGCTCAACTACACGGCCGGTTCTGATTATGGACTGTCCCTCTACGCTGAATCGGACTCGGACACCACGCTGATTGTGCTGACGCCAAGCGGCTGGCGGTGCGACGACGACAGCTATGGTGACCTGAATCCCAACATCAGGCTCGACAGCCCGCAATCCGGTGACTATCTGATCTGGATTGGCACTTATGATAGTGGTGTCGCTGACGCGGAACTGGGCTTCTCTGAGTATTGATTTAGCTCTCTGCAGAAATTTCGGCCGGGTCTCTCGAAGGGATCAAAGGGGTCAGAGTAGTTTGATCCAGTTCGCTATGAGCTGAAGACACCATTCCGCAACGGCACTACCCATGTGATCTTTGAGCCGCTGGATTTTATTGCCAGACTGGCAGCCCTGGTAGCCAAACCGAGAGTGAACCTGACACGGTTCCATGGCGTCTTCGCACCCAACAGCAGACACCGCGCCGCCATCACACCCGCGGGAACTCGAACATTAGTTAATTCCTTACTGGATTCACTAAATAGAATCCGCTAGAGTGCTCTCTCATTTTCTGTAGATCAAGGCAATGAAAAAATCAGCAACGCTTCTACTGCTGTCGTACATAGTGTTTTCTTGTCAGTCAGGTCCAAATTTTCGCAATATGACCGCCCAGGAATTGGGTGCGTACAACCTTAACAGGCCGGTTGAAGAGCGAGTTCATTGTTACATGAGAGAGCACACCAGCAGCCGCATTCCCCGGGTCGTATGCCAAACGCTGGGAGAAATTTACGGATCAAATGGTGACAATGCTATGACAATCAACAACGCCATTCCTAACGGGCAAATATTTGATATCAACTAAACTGCCGACCGCAGCTTAGCTTCTAACAACTCAAGACTGGCATCCCGGGCAGCAGCGATTGCGGCCTGCTGGTTTGCCTGTACATCGTGCCAGTGATTTTCATAGCGGGAGAATGGATCAATAACGCCGCTTTCTTCGCCACTCAATGCTTCCATGATGGCAATGCCACAAAACGGTACATAGCCAGCCGAATAACCACCTTCATGACAAACCAGCAAACGACCATCGCATAGAGATTCTGCGGCGTTTACCAACGCAGTCGCCATGTGCCGGTAATGGTTGGAGAGCAGCATCATATGACCCAAGGGATCCCAGGTTGATGCGTCCAGGCCGTTGGCCACCAGTATCATGTCAGGCTGGTACAAATTAAGTGCAGGCAGGACGATGGATTCGAAAGCCTGCTTGTAGGCTCCCCCTCCACAACCAGGTGGTAAAGGAATGTTAATATTATATCCTTCGCCATCACCATCGCCGCGATCATTAATCGTTCCGGTGTTATAGGGATAGAGGGAATCTTCGTGAAGGGAAATCGTTAATACCGATGGATCGTTATAGAAAACCGACTCAGTGCCATTACCATGATGCACATCCCAATCCACCACCGCGAGCTTGTTAATATTGTCCCGTAACAAGAACTCCTTGGCGGCGATGGCCACGTTGGCGAATATGCAGAATCCCCTGCCGCGATCAGCCTCCGCGTGGTGACCACAGGGCCTGATCAGGGCATAGGCATTCTTTATTTCCCCATCCAGAATGGCATTGCCAGCGGCGATGGCACCACCTGCTGCCAGCAATGCAATCTCATAACTGCCCGGACCAAATGGCGTGGACTCGCCTGCATTACCGCCCTTGTCTGCACTCAGGGCTTTGATATGTGCAACATAGTCCGGCTTGTGTACACGACAAACCTGATCGACACTGGCATAAACCGGTTCGATGGATTTGAGTTTTTGAGTAAAACCGTAGGCGTCCATTAAATTTTTCAGACGTCTTTTGGTTTCGGCATTTTCGAAATGAGTCCAGGGCTGGAAATCACCGGACACCGGCAAAACACCCAGGGCATTGCCGGTGTCATGCCACATGTACTTCTCGTGCCAGACAAATCCTGTTGACTTCACTGAACTAAATCCTTGTTTTCAGTTCAACTAACGGCGTTCGAGGAAGATTCGCTCCATACGATCTAGCTCGGCCTTGCGCGGGTGCACCGCGCTTCTAATTTCTGCATCCAGAATCTGGACTGTATCAGTATTTGGATCATAAGTCGGCCATTCTGGGAGACCTGGCCCGTTAGGATTGCCACTGCGGGCAAAATTAACCCAGTAATCTGCAAGCGTATCTGACAATTGTTGATCCGCGGCATTCCAACCAAGTCCTACCAGATCAAGATTATTAAATACATACGCGAGCTCACCAGAATGATACGCACCCAGCGTGCGTTGCCCGCCATCATTGTTTAAATCAGTCATTGCCGGAACATAAAGCCTGAATACCGGTGGCTGGCGGGAGAAATAATACACATAAGCATCGTCGCCACGCTCTTCCACCAGTCGACCCCACAATCGAGAAGACAGAATAAAACCATTATCACCGGTAATAATCTTACGGGCATCCAGTGGGGAGTCTGCTATCTCATCGGCGTAGGCTGCTTTTATTTCTGAGGCGTAGTTACCGAATGCTCGATCGAGGTAGCTATTTAACTCTTCTTCTGAAATCGCTGGACTTAAATGCTGCAGACCAAAGTATTCATCTGCCAAGCCACCTACCATGACCGGAATGCGATTCTGGGTACCTGATCCCAGCATGTCATAAGGGCGAGCAGGCAAGACATAGCCATCGATAACCGGCCCACCGCCGGAACCTGCGGTACTCATAGCCGAAATAATTTGTTGCGGTGGTATGTTCCGCATAGCTTCCAGCGCATCGGCATCGGTTCCGGTTATGCCAAGCGCACCGGCGAAACGTTCACCGGCAAGATGACCATCATCCGCCAGCGTGCTGGAGGATTGCACACAGCCCGGCGATTGGCCGATTACACCGTGTACCTTGCCTTCCGTTAAAGGAGACGACATGAGTATGCAAACATCGGTGCCGCCAGCCGATTGACCAAAGATGGTTACCCGATTTGGATCACCGCCAAAACCTTCGATATTGTTTTGCACCCAGTTCAGCACTTCCAGTTGATCCATGATGCCGTACATACCGGAAGTATTTTGTTCAGATTCATCAGTTAACGCGGGATGGGCAAGAAAACCGAAAGCGCCTAAACGATAATTTGCAGTAACAATGATCGCACCGCGCTCAGCAAGGTTGGACCCATCAAAGATTAGGGGGCCACCATGACCGGCCGTATTACCTCCTCCGTGAAACCAGACCATGACGGGTAACTCATCACCTGGATTTTCTGCCCCGGTAAACACATTCAGGTAAAGACAATCTTCGGAGCGATTCAGATCACCCCGCGCATAAAGTGAGGCATCGGAATTACGTGCCTGCCAACAGGCTGGACCAACCCGATCCGCCTGTCTTACACCGGCAAAAGGAATAGCCGGCTCAGGCGGTTTCCAGCGCAAATCCCTGACCGGTGGTGCCGCGAAGGCGATTCCCTGGAATACCGTGACGCCTTGCGCATGTTGTGATGAATAGCCCTGATAGATGCCCGCTTCGGTAGAGACCCGGGAGACTTCACCGGAAACAAAATGAACAGGTAGTAAAATCAGGAAAGCAGTTAAGACAATTCTTTTGAGCTTGATCATGGGTAATTCCTGAATTGTATTTAGTTTGCGGCTTCCAGTCGTAACAAAGCACCATCTTCTTCATCCACCAGGACATAAAGATTACCATCGGGACCCTGTTTGACAGCGGTGATACGTGACTGGAGCTCGCGCAGAATTCCTTCACGACGAATCTCTTCGCCACGACTGTTAAATACGACTCGCTCAATGTGACCCGTGCCAGGAATTCGCCCTTCCATCATGGAACCCACAAACAAATTATTTTGCCATTCTGGAAACGCTGCGCCGGAGTAAAAGGCGATACCAGCTGGCGCAATCGATGGCCACCAGATAACAGAGGGCTGAATGAATTCTTCGGACCATTGTTCATTGCTAACCCAGTCGCCACGATATTGCCTGCTATAAGACACGATCGGCCAGCCATAATTGCTTCCTGCCTGAATGATGTTGGCTTCATCGCCACCCTGGGGACCATTTTCGGTCGCCCATAGCTCGCCGGTTTGTGGGTGATAGTCCATGCCGATGATGTTTCTGTGTCCTACCGTATAAACTTCCGGCAGGTATTCGCCACTATCTATAAAGGGATTATCTGCCGCCGATGAGCCGTCATCATTTAAGCGCAGTAACTTGCCGTAATGATTGGAGGGATCCTGGGCATAATCACCGTAACCTGCATACATGTACGCACCACCGATGGACATGAGTAATTTGCCATCGGGTTCAAACAGTAGTTTTGTCGCCGCGATTCCCCGATCCAGGCCTTCTGCCTGGAAGATTTCCGTGACATCAACCAGTCGATCTTCCTGTATACGCGCACGGACCAGCGTTACCGCACGCTCTTCTTCGCCGGCAACCGTAATTGCTTTGTGATAACTCAGGTAAACCATGTTGTCGTCTTCAGGATGCAGGGCAACTGACAACAAACCGGAACGAAATTCACCGCTTAACACTTCTGGCACACCAGAGATATCTGCTTCTACCAGCCCACCATTACGAATCAGGCGCAACTTGCCGGTATATCTTTCGGTGATGAGGATGTCGCCGTTCTCCCTGAAGGCAAAATCGAATGGATTGGCCAGGCCCCTGCCTAGGGGAACAACGCGCACTTCATCAACTTCAAAAGTATTGATAGTAAATGGTTGACCTCTTTCATAGAGCGCCAATATGTCATCACCGCCCTGGGCGAAAGTTAAACTGCACAGGCCAGTAATTAGAGCCAGCACCAATCCTTTTATTGTTTTTTCCAAGCGCTCCATAAGTAACTCCTGTTAGTGGTTATGTCCCGGACCAAATTCAGACGCTACCGCCTGGTAATGCATACGGATCAAGTCGCGACCAAAATCCCCGGCAAAATCCCGCCACACCAGGTGAATGTGATTGGCATTGTTCTGGGTGTTGTCGTATTCAATCAGGAAGCTCGGGCCCTGCACACGATAATAATGGGGATCGCCGCGCTCCCTGCTTCCTATCCAGAGGAACTTGATGTTATCGAGACCTTCGCTGCGAATCTTTTCCATTCTCGCTGCAGCAATAGCATCAGGTTGGGTCGACGTCAGTTCTTCTATTAATGCGATCAGGATCAACTGCTGCTGCGAAGTAAGCTGGGAATAGCTAACCCCAACATCATCGAGCGGGCCAATCTCCTGCTCGGCTGCCGTATAAATGTCGTTAGGCACATCAATGTCAAGATAGGCGTCGGACATCTGAATCGAATCGAGAGAAGTTACCAGGTCTCTCGCAATGTCTTCCTCTGCCGCCAATACCCGGGTGCCGATCTGGCTTCCGGTTCTGACCTCTGCCGGATTGGTACCAAAGAATTGCGGTGAACTGGCTATGCCCATGCCGCGGACAAAGGTCCAGTTATAGGCAAGATGATGACCTTCGTATCTGAGAGCCCAGTCAGAATCCATGGCGGGTGTTCCGAAAACTGTAATGTAGTAGAGCTCCGGGTCGCGATCGAAACGACCATTTACCTCGATCTCCGCCAGCACAGATTCCAATCCTCTGACTGCTTCGGCCTTCTGATAACCTTTGGCGCTAAAGAAAACCTGCAATAAATCCTGAGCCGCTCCCCTTTGCGCAGCATTCATAGACCTGAATGGCACTCCGTTGCGATCCCGGGGAATAAAGTGCCAGTTAAATCGCTCCTCATCATCGAAGGCATAAGTCCCATTGTTTCTCTGTTGCATTGTCAGGCTGGCAAGAAATCTGTTTGTTGCATCAACCATGTCCTGGGTGAGATCGATGCGGGCTTGTTGCGCATTCGCCACCATGGCAACGGGAAGAAATACGAGCAGTAAAGCAGCTTGTAATAAACGGCGAAAAATTCGATGAATCATGGCATGGTCCTCCTTTTTATAAGCGACTCAAAGACGAGCAGTTTTTGCGAGGAATTTCAGAGCATAAACCCGTGCCTGATGCGCGTCCAGCGCATTTATCGCTTCTCCCCAGTAGTCAGCTTGGAGCGATCTTGCTTCGAATTGTCAGGGCAGCAAATTTCTGCCATAAATAGCACTTTTTCAGCCAGCAAACCCGGGTTAATGAGTTAAGAGGAGGCCCCATGAAAGCGGTACGAATCAAGGAATACGGCGGCCCCGAGGTCATGTCCTATGAGGACATCGACATACCCATTGTCAGCGAAACTGATGTGCTGGTAAAAATTGCAGCCTCCGGCATTAACTACATCGACACCTACCAGCGCTCCGGGCTTTACCAGATTCCCCTCCCCGCTACCTTGGGATTGGAAGCTGCCGGCATCGTGGAGGAGGTGGGTTCTGCCGTTACCAATTTTAAAGTCGGTGACCGTGTCGCCTATACCAGCGTGCCAGGTGCCTATGCCGAATATGCAGCAGTACCTGAAGAGAAAATTGTCGCCCTTGCCGAAGGCGTCAGTTTCGAACAAGGTGCTGCAACCATGTTGCAAGGATGCACCGCACATTATTTGTGTAAATCCACTTACGTCGTTAAGGAAGGCGACCGCTGTTTGATTCACGCTGCAGCCGGTGGTGTTGGCCTATTACTTATTCAGATGGTTAAGAACGCCGGCGGATTTGTAATCGGCACAGTTTCTACCGAAGAAAAAGCAGCGCTGGCAAAAGCAGCAGGCGCTGACGAAGTGATTCTCTATTCCGAAAAGGACTTCGAAACTGAAGTAAAACGCATTACCGCTGGAGCTGGCGTTAATGTGGTCTACGATTCCGTCGGCAAGTCCACCTTTGAAAAAAGTATTGATTGCCTGAGCAAGCTTGGCTACATGGTTTTATATGGCAACGCCAGTGGACCAGTTACTGAGTTCAATCCTGCCACTCTTGGTCCAAAAGGCTCACTTTTTCTAACCCGACCAACTCTCTTTGACTACACCGCCGACCGCGAATCCCTGGATTGGCGGAGTGGCGATGTGTTTAGCTGGATTGCCGATGGCAGTCTGAAATTAAGAATCGAGCATTTTTATCCATTAGCCGATGTGCAACAAGCCCACATCGATTTAGAAGGCCGAAAAACTACCGGCAAAGTAATACTGACACCTTAATGATTTAACTGGATGTACCTATGAAAAAACTTTACTCCCTGCTCACACTACTCGTGCTACTTGCTCCAATGCAGCTATCAGCACAGTCTATCGATTTTGGTCGCGGTGAATTACCGATTACCGTACCTGATAGCTACTCCGCAGATAATCCAACACCACTGATTGTCCTGTTACATGGCTACACCAGCAGTGGGCGAGGTCAGGACATGTATCTAGGCTTTAGCCGCGTCGCCGATCGTTATAATTTTCTTTTCGTTGCCCCAGACGGCACCCAGGAAACCAGTGATCGCCAGAATCGCTTCTGGAATGCTACTGATGCCTGCTGCAATTTTTTCAATTCAGAAGTTGATGACAGCGGTTATATCATCGGCATCATTAATAAAATGAAGGAAGAGTACAACGTAGACCCTAACAGGGTTTACCTGGTGGGTCATTCTAATGGTGGGTTCATGTCTTACCAGATGGCTTACCGGCATTCCGACTCCATAGCCGCCATAGCCAGCCTGGCCGGAGCGACTCACCTTGAAGACCGGGATGCGCCGGCGAATCCGGTTCATATACTCCAGATTCATGGCACCGATGACACCACCATCGAATACGGTGGCGGTGATATTCAGGGTAATGTATACCCAAGCGCTATGGAAACGGTAACTCAATGGGCAGATTATAATGGCTGTTCTACAGAAGGCGCGGAAAGGGAATTGAGAGATTTAGAATCTAATCTTGAAGGCCATGAGTCTTCGGTTCTATTATTCGAGCTCGGCTGTGCCGCTGGCGGTTCCAGCGAGTTATGGACAATTCAAAATGGGTCTCATGTACCGCGGGTTTCCGAATCATTTAGCGCTCAGGTGGTTGAATGGTTATACGCCCATCCGAAAGAATTCGCATCCTATGCAGACTAGCTTGCGCGCTTTACTCTTGTTGATTGGCCTGGGAACCGCTAATGGCTCTTTGGGTCAATCCAATGACGATTGGATCCAGCTGTTCAATGGAACTGATCTTGATAACTGGCAGGTAAAATTTACCGGGCAACCCCTCGGTGTTAATTTAAACGATACTTTTCGTGTAGAAGACGGTTTGCTAACTGTTTCCTATGAAAACTGGAATGATTTCAATGGTGAGTTCGGCCACCTGTTTTACGACGAAGTCTTCTCTCATTATCTATTAAGAGTGGAATATCGATTCATCGGTGAGCAGGTTAGCAATGGCCCAGGCTGGGCTTTTCGTAATAACGGCATGATGCTGCATAGTCAGGATCCTCGCTCCATGACCGTCGATCAGGAATTTCCGGTGAGTATTGAATCCCAACTGCTGGGCGGCAATGGAAGTGATCCGCGCACCACTTCCAATGTCTGTACGCCGGGTACCAATATGGTCATGGATGGCGAACTGATAACTCGCCATTGCACCAATTCCAATTCCGACACCTTCCACGGTGACCAATGGGTGACTGCCGAAATGGAAATTAGGGGCAGTGATATCCTGATTCATCGAATCAATGGCAGAATAGTTTTTGAATTACAAGATATTCAACTGGATCCAACGGATTCGGACGCACAGGCACTTATTGCCAGTGGTGCTGAAATTGAACTAAAAGAGGGATACGTGGCACTTCAGGCAGAAAGCCATCCGACCCAGTTTCGAGTTATCGAGCTGCTACCGCTCAATTCTGATTAGATAGACTACTGCTAAGGCGCCAAGGCCTGAATTTCTCTAAACTAATCTGTTCAGATTGGTTCTTCAGAGGAGTGCAGGCGGCATTTTGCAAGGAGCATTATTTCTTCGCTCCATGGGCCATCCCTGCCCTCCCGCATCTCTATCCCTGAACGCCAGTCGATCCAAATAACACTCCTTGCAAAACACCTCTCGAACAAAGTGCTTGTTTCGTATTAAATGCAAACAGGAATTTAACAAACCTTAAAATCCCAAATTCAACTATTGCCGACGATACGTTATTCTTGCGGCAGTTAGAGAGGAACAGCTCATGTTTAACAGACGCCAGATTTTGCAGTCGATGGCTACTCTGCCGCTGCTATCTGCCTGTGCCCTGCCAAGGCAGGGAAGTGCTCGCAATTACACCCCTTCCGGAATGCCATTGCGACGAGTCAATGTTTCCGATGATCGTGTTATTCGCACTATCGCCGGTCTGCGACCCTATCGTCCTTCCGGATTTGTGGTTAGAGCAGAACGCATGAATGACAAGGTAGTGATTCATAACTATGGGCATGGCGGCGGCGGAATCACCCTTTCCTGGGGAACCTCACACCTGGCAATGGAACTTGCAACTCAGACTCAACATCGACGCTGCGCTGTGCTGGGCAGCGGTGCTACCGGACTTTCTGCTGCACGCCTCATGCAGAATGCGGGATGGGAGGTCGCAATTTATTCAAAAGACTTACCCCCCAATACAACATCCAATGTCGCTGGCGGACAGTGGTCACCTACCTCGGTTTACTCTGAAGATTCCGTAACCCCGGCATTTCTTGCTCAGTTCGAAAGCGCCATGCGCCACTCCTATCGTTATTACCAGAACCTGGTTGGCCCAAAGTACGGCGTGCGCTGGATTAGCAATTACATGATACTCAGTGGCGACAGCGGCACGGATTTTCTATCTGACACTTACCCCGGTATGTATCCCCAGCGCCTTCGTCTAGCACCATCAGACCACCCCTTTCCTGCCAACAATATTTTGCACATCGATACAATGCTGGCTGAGCCAGCGGTTTACCTGCCACAGATGATGGATGATTTTCAAATTGCCGGCGGCAAAATCGTAGTGAAAGAATTCCGCGATCGCAGTGAAGTGCTGCAACTGGATGAACCGGTAATTATTAATTGCACCGGCCTGGGTTCTCGCGAACTATTCAATGATAATGAATTAATCCCGATTAAAGGTCAGCTCACCTTTTTATTGCCGCAGGAAGAAGTGGATTACATCATCATCGGCAACAGCGGTCTTTATATGTTCCCTCGCAGTGATGGCATCTTGCTTGGTGGCACTTACGAACGAAACAACTGGGATACCACGCCAGATCCGCAAGCCACCCGCCGTATCATAGATGGTCATCGGGCATTCTTTAATGCAATGGAGGATCCCTGGGCGTGAAAGCAACTTTCGGAGTTGCTCTCATCCTGATGATGGCTGTTTCGACCTTTGCCTTAGCCCAGGATGAAGAGCAGACGGAAATCACTGAAGAAGAAAGTGATCGACCCATCGAGCAAATCGACATCGTGGGCGAACGCTCTTTACAATCGATGCGCTTTCAACTGCGCAGCGCTGAAGAATCGTACTACGATATGTTTAATGACCTGACCGAGGTCGATAAGTACAAAATCCGTTGTAGAACCGAGCGACGGACCAGCTCCCATATTCGGGTCAGGAATTGCGAACCAAGATTTTTTATCGAGTTGCGCCAGGACATTAACCGCGATGCCTTACTGCAAATCCGCAGCGCCTTTGGTGACGAAGGCATGGATCCTTTTGCGTTACGCCGCGGCATCGACCGCCTAGAACCTGACAGCGAAATTCGTGCCCTGCTGACGCAAGACTATGAAGGTATGCGCCAGGAGATGTTTCGTATTGCCCAGGAAAATGAAGATTATCTGAACCAACTCATGCACATCAGTGAGCTAAGAGCGGAATACGAAGCTGCCCGACAGAGACGCTTCGGTAACAACGACGACGAAGATCAATAAAATCAGAATAAAAAAATGGCGGCAGGGGAACTACCGCCATAAATATGCAAGGCTGGGCTTGATTACGCAGCCTGCGTTTGGAGAGCCTGTCTGGCTTGCAGGAAGTTGAGCATTGTATCCGCATCACTTACTTCGAAGGGATCGGTCGCGCAATTGTCGCTCTTACCCGGTTCGGCGAAGAGCTTAATAACCTCGCCATCCTCCACCAGCATCGAATAGCGCCAGGAACGATCACCGAATCCCAGGTTTTCCTTTTTCACCAGCATACCCATGCCGCGGGTGAAATCGCCGTTCCCATCCGGCAGCATTTTGACTTTGCTGACACCTAACTGTTTGGCCCACTGAAACATAGAGAAGGCGTCGTTTACGCTGAGGCAATAAATCTCATCTATACCCATTGCACGAAGCTCATCGTATTTCCCTTCGAACCCTGGCAGGTGAGTACTTGAGCAGGTTGGGGTAAATGCACCCGGAAGGGCGACCACGATAACGGACTTACCCTCGAAGATTTCTTCGCTGCCCAGGTCCTGCCAGCGAAATGGATTCTCACTGTCGAGTGCCTCATCCCGCACGCGGGTTTTGAAAACTACAGTAGGTAAAGTTTGTACCACGCCAATTCCTTTTCCATAAAATCCCATGAATTACGATGAGCCTATCTTAGCGCCTCCCTATTGATCGGTAAAATGAGTTATTTCGATTATATTAATCGTAAAAAGCGATTTCATTTCTCATTAACACTGCTCCGGATTAGCTGTACTTCTTGTTACAGAAAGGCACAAATTTCGCCCGAAATTTGCGGCCTCTGGCACCGTTATCTGTAGACAAATCAGGGAATTAGGATTAGAGTCTGGACAACCCAAAACTATAACCAGGAAGAATTATGAGGCTCCTATCTATGCGTAATTCCAAGCCCTTCATAACAAGCCTTTTAAGCCTATTCGCGGCTGGTTCATTCTCAGTCGTAAATGCCCAGGGCGATGCCCCTACTTTCTATGCCGATGCCCTACCGGTTTTCCAGAAAAACTGTGTAGCCTGCCACCAGGATAACCCACCTGATGTAGGCGGAATTTTTGCCCCCATGGCATTGGATAATTTTGATCAGGCCAAGATGTGGGCGCCTGTGATCCGAAACGCGGTGGCCACCAAGTACATGCCACCCTGGGGTGCGCATGAACGGCATCGCGGTGAATTCAAAGGCGAGCGCTACATGGATCAGAAAGAAAGAGAGCTCCTGATCGCCTGGGTTGATGGTGGTGCCGTGGAAGGGGATCCAGCTGACGCAGCGAGTGGTGATGCCCTGGTAGCGAATGGCGCTGGTACTACTTTGCCAGATTCGGGATGGTGGATTGGCGATCCTGACCTGGTGGTTCAGTTCGAAGAAGCAGTCTACGTACCGGATGAAGTGGAAGACTGGCAGCCAACCATCCAAATGCCTGTTCCCGAAGGTGCCCACGAAAATCCAGCCTGGATTTCAATGGCGGAACTCGATCCCGGTGGTCCCCATGTACACCATATCGTTTCCAGCCACATGGGTGTTGGAGTACCGGGTCGCGGCCCCTTTACCTATCCTGAAGGCTGGGGCGTATTACTTCCTGAAGATCCCTTCATTACTGTAAACATGCACTATCACAAGGATCCTGGTGAAGGCACGGCCGTTAATGACATGACCCGCGCCGGCTTCAAGTTTTATGAAGAAGGCGATGTGATCAATCACGTGGTTGAAACCAATCTGCTACCCCATCGTGGTTGGACAATTCCTGCCGGTCACCCGAACTATGAAGTAAACAATACCTTTAACGTTGAAGAAGATATCTATCTCCTCTCCATGGGTCCTCACATGCACTATCGTGGTAAAGCCATGCGCTATGAGTTGGAATATCCCGATGGTGAGCGAGAAGTTTTACTGTGGGTTCCTGACTACGACTTCAACTGGCAATTCCTCTATGAATATGAGGTGCCAAAATTCATTCCTGCTGGCTCGACCATGCACATGAGCTGGTGGTTCGATAATTCTGAAGCGAATCGCTTTAATCCTGATCCATCTCAGGATGTGGTTTACGGCCCGGCGACAACTGACGAAATGGCTAATGCCCGCATCTACTATGCACCGACAACACCACGCGGCATCGTAGTAGGTGAGCCAATTCCTGAAGATGTTATTCAAACCGCACGGGAAGAAGACGCTCGTCGTCGTGAGTTCTCCCAGCTGTTTGATCCAACTGCTGACGACTTCTCCTGGTTAGAAGAGGACAGCCGTTAATTCAATCGTTACATAAGTAAAGGTGAGGAGACTCCCATGGCAATAATAAAAAAATCATTAACTGGAATTCTCCTCACTACCACCCTGCTGGGCACGGCAATCGCGTCGGCCCAGGACTACATCGTTCCCCGCACGCCTGATGGTCAACCTGACTTTTCCGGCGTGTGGACCAACGACACTATTACTCCCATGGAACGCCCTGCGTCACTGCAAGGCCGCGCTTTTTTAACCGAAGATGAAATCGCCGCCATGGAACGCAATATCGCCGAGCGTCGTGAGTTTGCAGATAACAATATTGTGGTTGAAGTAGGCGGAAACATCGGTGGTTATAACCAGGTTTGGCTGGATTCCGGTGACACGGTTCTCTCTACTGGCCAGACCTCATTAATTGTTGATCCACCTAATGGTCGTGCCCCACTGCGAGAATCTGCAGCCGCTGTCCGCGATTACTATTTCGCCCATGTAGAAGATCACTATATCTACCATACTGTGTGGGATCGCTGCTTAACCCGCGGAGTACCTGGTTCAATGTTGCCTGCTGGCTATAACAATGCTTATCGTTTTATCCAAACACCTGACACCTTCACCATAGTTTACGAAATGATTCATGACGTGCGCACGATTCATCTCAACAAAGACAAGCCAATCGATGACAAGGTGAAACTTTACATGGGGGATTCCATTGCCCACTGGGAAGATGACACGCTTGTAGTTGAAACAACCAACTTCAATGACCGCGGCATGATTGCATCAAGCAGTGCCGGCGCCAGACTAAAAGGTGTGCCAGTTACTGAAGATCTGCATGTAGTTGAACGCTTCACACGAGTCAGCGAAAGCACCATCATCTGGTCAGCCACAATTACCGATCCAGAAATCTATACACAACCTTTTACCATCTCGATGCCACTGACAAATGAACCGGATTACGTCATGTACGAGTATGCCTGTCATGAAGGAAATTACGCGATTCCCAACATCTTGAGCGCAGGTCGGGCCAGGGAACAACAAGCCAGCAATTAGTCTCACTATTTTCCAACACTTTTTGGCTATGGCACCGAGGGGCTGAGGCGAAAATGAGCTGCCGCTCTCCGACATGCGTAGGGTAAGACGGCACGCTCAGTACCTGGAGCTAGTAAGATCAGTTGGCTGCGCCCAGGGCGTCCCAGTGTTTAATGCGAACCTTCACGGTTTCCATGTCGTGCTGGCATACACCGGAACGAGCGATTAACTTGCTCTCACAAATATCGCAACGCACACATTCCTTGAAGTCTATTTTCGGCCCACGAATAGCTCCAGTAGGACAGGAATGCTCACACACCTTGCACACATCACACTGCGGCACGCGCTTGATGCGCCAGGGTGAGACGAACGCCATAACACCCAGGGCGGCACCGAGTGGGCAGGCATAACGGCAATAAAACCTCGAGACGAAAATTGAAGCCAGTATGAATGCTGCAAGAATTCCCCACAGCACATAGGACTGACTGAAATAAAAGATTGTTCCAAATGGTTCGAAGTACTGGAACAAACTTAAATTAGTGAACGAAATTGCCATGATAATGAGGAAGGCCAGGACCAGGTACTTGATATAAATTGCCTTGTCATGAATGCCAGCCGGCAATTCTTTTTGGAAGTGTCTGGGCGTTAAGTGAGCAATAAAATCCTGAAGCGCGCCAAATGGACACAAGGACGAACAAAAGACCCTACCCCAGAATAATGTTGTCACTACTGTAAACACGATAATCAGGAGTTGCGGCAAATCACTTCGAAACATTGACGGCCCGATCTTCACAAAGTTAGTAATGTGAGATACAGAAACAAAACCGCCATCCATAAAGCCCAGATACACTAATGTGAATACAAGCGTTGCCCAACGTATGCCTGCACTTTTTCTGAGAAACGCTGTCATTACCATCGCCAACAGCACTAACAGAATAGCCACTTCCATCCAGGGAGCATCGTTTATCAAACTGGCATACAAGCCCTCATTCTGGAATGCTGTTAAGTCATCTTCGTATTCAGGCAGGAGTTCCGGCGGAATGGGTTGGCCGGTAGCAAGGGCCAGGGGTATTTGCGGTACCTGATAGGAAGTTCGCGCTATGGTGCCAAACTCCCCGACTCTTCCCCCGGTGTTGTACAACACCTCGAAAGGCTGATTGAGATCTATATTCGGATCCAGCACCATAGCTCCCGCGAAGCGGACCTGATCCGCGATCTTGCCATAGTCGGCACTGCCAACATAAACAAAACGGCGTCTTTCGATGGGATATATTGCTTCTCCCTGTTGCACCGCCAATCTTTCCTGCCTGAAAGGTTGAGAAGAATTGCCGTCGATCCCCACCAGCAGCATATTTCCATCGCGAACCCTGGCACTGGCTTCACGATCGGCTCGGGAATAATCCACTTCTCCCACTAATAACTCACCCAAACCATCATGACCTATAAAGGCCAAGGCAAGATGCAATTCAGTTCCATCCGGCTGGGTGATAGCCCAGTTAACCACCAACCCGTTTTCTTCCATGTCCTCCCAGCTTTGTCCGGCAAGCACCTGCAAGGCAACAGCATCAGCGCTTGTTAAGGCCACGAATTCAGAATCGCTTAGATAGGATTCAGCAATCCTTCTTGCTGCGTTACGCACGCCTCGCGACACAGCCCAGGCAGTGATAGTCGCCCTGGAAATTCCATCCACGTCGCGACCGATTCGAAACCCTTCGACGATATTTTTGTCTTCAAACTGATCAGGAAAATATTCGCTATTGATGAAATCACCACGAATAGATCGATAGGATTCGATGTAATGCAGTATCTTAATGCCAGTTAGGGTTCCTCTTAAATCCATACCGACCAACACATCGATTGGGGCCGAATACCCTATTTCCTCTGGCGGTAAATCCGGCGTCTCAAACAGGTAACCAATAGTTTCCAATTCATTGGATTCAGGGTTTTCACGCAGCGCTTTATAAACAGGTGGCGCACCTTCCTTTGGCGTAAATTGTTCAGCTTCAGGAAACACTTCACGCAGGATTTCTTCAGTCACTTCGATTGGTGGTTGCGCCGATACATGCGCAGCTGCAATCAGGGTCAGAACGGATAAAATCAGCGTAGATACAGAGATGAAGCAGTGCTGGAAAAATCGCTTCACGGTAATTGAAAACGGCATTCTTATTCTTCGTAAAACAGCTGGTGCATCTATGCTACACAGATTGGGTTAGGGATAACACATTTGAACGGGTTGCGAATGAAACAAAATGTGTCAATACCGCGAAATGCCTGGCCTGGCGAACGTTTCGAGCATCTCTGTACAACCTGTGAAACTTCCCTGTTGCTACCGAAGAATTCCGTAAAGCAGAGCTGTGTTTTGCAGAGTGAGAGCAATAACATGCAGGGGCAAAAAGTCTTCCGAGGGCTGCATAAAGTTATTAGTGATAATAGCCCTAACATCGTCATGATAATGAACCTGTCGAACATGGTTCATCGCATCAATAAATCATTCCCTGCATTCATTACCGATGGTGAAATCGGACCACCGACCTTTGGCCTGATCACTGATCAGCAAGCGAAGAAATGGCAGTAGTAGGTCCAGGCTGGCAACAAAACCTGGCTGGTAATAGTTTGTTGCAGCAGTCGTCCGGGCAGCGGCCGCAATCCAGGTAACCTGGCACTGGCCTGCAACTGCGTTTGCTGCCGGGCTTATATTCCCTGACCCATAGCTGGACTGTGATCCCTGTAGTGTTTATGCTGCGCTCTTCAATCGGATAAAGCTTGATAATAAAAATGATAAAAAAGACGGCCCATAGCATTGCTCTTTTACTCGGTTTACTTGCTACACCGGGTTTTTCGCAAATCCTCGAATACCAAGCAGTCACCGATGCCATGCTGCAGAACCCCCCTGTCGAAGAGTGGCTAAGCTGGCGCGGCACACCGCGCAGTTGGGGATATAGCCCACTCGATCAAATCAACACTGATAATGTTGCTCAGCTGCAACTGGTCTGGTCTATGGCATTAGATGACAGCGGTGCCGGGCAGGCGGCGCCGTTGGTTCATGACGGCGTAATGTTCGTCCCTGGCCCACGAGGTGTAGTGCAAGCAATCAATGCAGCCAATGGAGATTTACTCTGGGAATATCGACCGGGAATTACACCTTCAATTGATGACACCGATCGGGAAATAAGCGCAGAGGATTTGGGGGATGCCGCCATGGCGGCAACTGCCTTCGCCGGTGTCGGTCGCGGCGTGCAGAAAAACCTCGCCATCTATGGCGACATGGTTTACTACGCCACTGAAAATGCCAGTATACGAGGCTTGGATGCACGCACTGGACGCCTGGTCTGGGAAACACAAACTGCCGATCCGGCGCTGGGCTACTTCTATACAGCAGGTCCTGTTGTTGCCAATGGCGTATTGGTAACCGGCATTACCGGATGTGAACGTTACAAAGACGGCAACTGCTATTTCACCGGGCACGATCCACAAACCGGTGCAGAGCTCTGGCGCTTCGAAACGGTAGCTGCTCCAGGCACACCGGGTGGAGAGACCTGGGGTGAATTGCCTTTGCGTTTCCGCGCCGGCGGCGATTCCTGGCAGGCAGGTAGTTACGACCCTGCACGCAATCTTGTCTTTATGGGTACTTCACAGGCAAAACCCTGGGCCAGAGCAGTACGGGGCACCGACGGTGATGCGTTGTATACCAATTCAACCATCGCCCTTAATCCAAATACGGGGGAAATGAATTGGTATTACCAGCATCTTCCTGGCGAAACCCATGACATGGATGAAAACTTTGAAACGGTGCTGATCGATGTCGACGGCCGCGACTCGATTTTTAAAATGGGTAAATTAGCAATCCTGTGGCAACTGGATAGACAGACTGGTGAAGTAATTCGCGCGACAGACGTGGGATATCAAACTATCGTTAATGTAAATCCGGTAAACGGCAATATTACTTACCGTGATGGCATGATTCCTCGCATCGGTCAGCAAATCGACATGTGCCCAAGCACTTCCGGATTCAAGAGCTGGCGCGCCATGGCCTACTCGCCGCAAACGGAAGCCATGTATATTCCAATTACACTTAATTGTGAATTGGCAACCTTTGGCCCAACGGAACAAGTATTAGGCGGCGGTGGACCAGGACCAGTTCGACGAATTAACTATCCTCACCATGATGCTGACGAAAATCTCGGCGAGCTTCTGGTCATGAACATCCCTGAAGGTGATATCAAGTGGCGCTATCGACAACGGGCACCAATTAATACTGCCGCGCTTACTACCGGTGGCGGACTAGTTTTTGTCGGGGACTGGAATCGTTACTATTATGCTTTCAATGCCGAGACTGGCGAAAAACTCTGGCAGACACGCGTAACCACCTCGGCCCAGGGTTTTCCCATGTCTTACATGATTGACGGCAAACAATACATTGCCATGCCGGTTGGAGTCGGTGGTGCTAGCTGGTCCGGCATGTTACCCAGGGATCTCGCGCCGGAACTGGCACGGCCTCGTAATGGAAATTCGATCCATGTATTTGCACTTCCTGGCGATTAATAAAAGATTCATGAAGCTTGCTGTTGGAGCGCTATGTTTACTGAGTGCACCGGCAGTTCTGAGTCAATCATTACAAGACGGCGTTTACACTGAAGCCCAGGCGGAACGTGGAGCCGAAGAATATTCCGCCCGCTGTGCCTCCTGCCACTCTGCTGACCTCAGAGGAAACAGCAACTCCCCCAGTCTGATCGGGCTAAGCTTTATGTTTATCTGGGAGGGCCGCAGCCTGGGTGAACTGTATGAAAAAATGAGTACGGAAATGCCCACGGAAGATCCCGGCAGCCTGTCGCAGCAAAGCTACGCCGCTATTCTTGCTTTTATCCTTCAATCCAATGAATTTCCAGTCGGTAACCACGAACTCCCATCCACTGCTGATGCCCTGAACAGCATTCAAATCAGTTCACAGTAAGTCATATGAATTGGGAAATCATTGCTGCTGTAGCTGAACTTCTGGGAGCACTTGGAGTAATTGGCTCACTGGTGTACGTAGCGTACCAGGTTAAGGACAGTGCACGGGCTACTCGCATCGAATCAAAACTCCGTGTTACCGGGATGTTGGTAGATTTTGGCGACAAACTGCTGGATGACCCGAATCTCAGCAGAATCATGTTGGAGGGGCGCAAGAGAAGTTTGGCTACACCGCTGAACAGGCTATCGGCAAGATTCATATGGATGAACTTTTTATCGGTAATCCCGGCAGTCAACCCGGAGAAAATGCTGATGAATTTAAGGGAGTAATGGAAAGTATGAATGGCTCGCAGTTGGAAGTTGAAGTGCGCATGCAAACCCTATCGCATAAAGGAAACATTCACAGCATCTATGTGCTACGAGAAACAGCAATAATTCCAACTGAAGGTGTACTGGAAAGCTTGTTGGAAACCGATGATGACGAAATAATTAACCAGTAGGAATGCACTATGAACAAAACAAGTAGCCTGGCTCTGATTATACTGGGATCTTCATTACTAATTAGTTGCAACGAAATACCTACCGAACCAGTAGCCGAATTAACTAATGCTCAATGGCATCATCATGGCGGCGATCACTTCTCCTCCAAGTACGCACCATTTGAGCAGATAAATGGCAGCAACTTTGAACAATTGGAAGTAGTCTGGCGCTGGCAATCCGCTGATCTGCGAATTCCGGAGGATTTGCTTTATCCCACTGGTGACTACCGGGCTACGCCGCTTTATATAGACGGCATCATGTATACCAACACCAATCATGGCCAGGTAGCAGCATTGGATCCCGCTTCTGGGGAAGAGTTGTGGTTGTTCGATCCAGAAAGTTACCTTTTTGGACCGCCAAATTTTTCGCCGGTGCAAACACGGGGCATCGAATACTGGACCGATGGCGAAGCCGAAAGGATATTTCTTGCCACCCTGGGCAAGCAGTTAGTCTCTATCGATATTACAACAGGGGAGCCCGATCCCGAGTTTGGGGAAAACGGCTATGTTGATTTAAAGCAGGACCTCGGTCGCCTCGAATTCGAGATGAATAATATTACTCACGGTGCCCCACCCATTGCAGTGGGCAATTCCGTCATCGTCGGCTCGAAGATTTTCGACTACAGCATGAATAACCGCAGCCCTCCCGGACACGTTCGCGCCTACGATACTCGAACGGGCGAATTTAAATGGCGGTTTAATACCATTCCCCAGCCCGGGGAAGAATTTAACGATACCTGGGAAAATGATTCCTGGGCGATCGCAGGCAATACCAATGTCTGGACGTACATGTCTGCCGATGATGAACTGGGTATGGTCTATCTGCCAACTTCGACTCCGACCAACGACTACTGGGGTGGTTATCGTCTGGGAGAAAATCTCTACGCTGAGAGTATCGTGGCGCTTAATGCCGAAACCGGAGAGCGAGTCTGGCATTTTCAGACCGTGCACCATGGACTCTGGGATTACGATATCGCTTCTGCACCAAATCTCGTGGATATTGTTGTCGATGGCGAACCGATCAAAGCCATCGCCCAGGTTTCAAAAACGGGCTTTACCTATGTGTTCGACCGCGCTACCGGTGAGCCGGTATGGCCAATCGAAGAAGTGCCAGTACCACCTTCTACTGTACCAGGGGAGAGAGCGCACCCTACCCAGCCCATACCCACACGCCCCGCACCATTTGAACAGATTGGAGTTACCGAAGATGACTTGATCGATTTCACGCCAGAGCTACGGGAAGAAGCTCTCGAAATCGCCGGCAACTTTGTATTGGGAGATATCTTCACGCCGCCTATCTTGCAGGGAACAGATGGCAAGTCATCCACCTATGTCGTACCAGGTGCCGGCGGCGGCGCCAATTTTCCCGGCGCCTCCATGGACCCGGAAACGCAAATTCTCTATGTGCCCTCGGTAACTCGACCAACGGGTATGGCACTGGTTGCGCCACCGGAAGGTACCTCCGACTGGCCCTATGTTATTCGTTATGATCGAAGTGGTGGACCACAGGGCTTACCATTGCTAAAACCCCCTTATCGTCGGATCACGGCAATCGACCTGAACACCGGCGACCATGTCTGGCAGATTCCTCTCGGAAAGGGTCCTACCGATCATCCTGCAATCGCCCATTTAAACCTGGGTGATCTTGGTACCGCCTTCAATGATGTAGTGGCCGAAGGTGGCTTACTCATTACCAGGTCTCTGGTGATCTCTTACCTGGCATCCAAGGACGAAATTGCGCCGGAAGAAACTGGCTCAATTCTGGTGGCATTCGATAAAACCACTGGAGAAAAACGGGGGCAGGTGCTCGTGGACCAGCGCTTGCACGGCCCGATCATGAGCTATCAGCATGAGAACAAACAATACATTGCCGTTGCCGGCGGTGGTCGCGATAATGACGATGAATTATTAGTGTTCGCCTTACCGGATTCTGGCGACTAAATACTGGAAGTAGTTATGACAATGGGGCAACGTATGAAAAATATAAAAACTTACATGAACATAATTGCGATAGTTTGTTTGTTTGTCATCGCAAGCGCAGGAACAGTCGCTCAGCAAACTGATTTTTCTGATGAAAAAGTTGTACACCTTTTAGAAGAACCACGACATCGCACCGTACACAATGAAGGCAATATGTTTTTACTGGATGTACAGGTTAATCCCGGTGACATCTCTTTTGCCCACGTCCATGATCAACCGATACTACTCACAACGATCCGCACCGGTGCCGGCCCATCTACCGCTCCGGTCAGAGCGATTCCTGAATACTACAGCGAACCTTTAACGCATAAGGTTTCTAATGACGGCCCTGGATTGCTGCGCATTATTGCCTTTGTCAATGGAGGCGACGGTGTCGAAGGCAACCAGGATGCACCCGGGGGGATTTCATCGGAGCCCGATCTGTTGAATCCCTGGTTTCGTTCTTATCAATTGGAACTGGGTCCCGGCGAACAGTCAGAAGTAGGAACCCACAACAACCATACGGTAGTCGTGCAACGCACGGAAGGAGTCGTCCATATCACTCGCGAAGATGGCTTAACTCGCGAACTGGATGCTGCAGGCAAATGGGAATGGCGCAAACCGGGTTCCTCTTTCCTGGTTCGAAATATGGGAAATACGTCGGTTATCGTCGCGATTAACGAAGCCAGGGAATAACAATCGGCAAAAATTATGCCCGATCATAGTGCTATGGTCGGGCATTTTTTTGCATAGTAACTGGATACAGTGATTTTGTGAGAAAGGAATAAATTATCGACACCTTATTGCTCGAATGGATTGAAGCTAATCTGCGCTTTGCAGTTTTTCTTATTCCTTTATTCGCCTTTGCCGAAGCCTGTATTGGTATTGGCCTGTTTATATCTGGCGTCTTTCTTGTCGCCATTGCCTCCCTGGTACTGGATCAGCAACTGGCTGGATTACCGTTGATCGCGACCATGGCTTTTCTTGGCGCACTGCTGGGCGACCATGTTGGTTACTATGTGGGCAGATGGCTGGGACCACATTTTCATCACATCGAATTCGTAAAAAAACGCAAGGATGCCTTTACCAAGGCTGAATCTGTCCTCCGTCGTTATGGCTACTTTGCAGTATTTATTGGTCGCTTCATCCCGGCGATCCGCAGCATAATCCCCGCGCTACTCGGAATCACCGAATTCGACAGGCTCAAATTCTCAATACTCGACAGCCTGGCCTGTGCCTTGTGGGCTGCAGCACTGGCAGCCATCCTGCTGGGCATAGATAATATTTTTTAAAACTTACTCGTTAAATCTTAGCAAGCATTGGTTTCAAGCGAGCCAGTCTATTTAATCGTCGCGCGCTCTCATTTATTGCAGTTCTTCCGGACCTTGCTTATCCTATGGGGTACATAAGAAGAATGAGGGTTGGCAATGGCTTATTCATTAATTGGCAAAGACTTCACTCCACCTGATGTGCACGGCAAAGTTACCGGCAAGGCCAAGTATGCCGAGGATTTCAGCGTCGATGGCATGCTCTATGCCCGCCTGCTAACCAGCCCCATGCCCCACGCCAGGGTAGTTCGCCTCGACGTTTCAGCGGCGCTGCAGATGGAGGGGGTAGTCGCTATTCTCACCGCCGATGATGTACCGCAAATGCCCAACCTGGGCAATCCGATTCTTACCAACGAGCCAGCCTATGTGGGCGATCCTATATTAGCGGTCGCTGCGGTGGATGAACGAACCGCCGAAGATGCCATTCAGGCCATTAATTTTGATTTCGAACCCCTGCCTTTTGTCACTGATCCTTTAGACAGTTTGCGCCCTGGCGGACCCCATGCCCGCACCCAGGGCAATGTTGGCAATTCCACCATGCAGGATGATTTTCGTTCCATTCACTGGAGCGATGATGAATTTGCTGCACTCACTAATCACGAACTACCCCAGGGTGAAGCTGTGCGCGAATGGACAGTGGGTGATCTGGATGCCGGCTTTGCCGCTGCCGATTACATTATCGATGAGAGTTTTGTAACCGCCAGCTACTCCCATAATTCGATGGAACCCAGATCGGCAATGGCCTATTGGGAAAACGGTAAATGTTTCGTCTACGGGTCAAGCCAGAGCCAGAGTTTTCCGGTACCGGGACTCGCCGGTTACATCGGTATCGATCCTGCAGATCTGGTTTTTGTTGCTGAGTATTGCGGCGGCGGTTTTGGCTCCAAAGGTGGGCCCTACCCTGCCATGTCAATTCCAGCGCACATGTCCCGCCTGACCGGTCGACCGGTCATGTTGCGCATTAGCCGCGAAGAAGAATATTACATTGGCTCGGCGCGTCATGGATTCCAGGGAAGAGCGAAAATCGGTTTCCGCAACGATGGCCGCATTAGCGCAATGGATCTCTACGTAATTCAGGATAATGGTGCCAATTCAGGATTTTCAGACTGGACCTCAGCCGGTGATGCTGTTTCACTGGTTTACCAACCGGAAGCGATGCGCTTTCGCGGCATACCGGTTTTTACCAATACGCCATTAAAAGGGCCGCAACGAGGCCCCGGACAAAATCAAATTCACTCTGCCATAGAACCTTTGTTAGACAAGGCGGCGCGCGAACTGGGACTGGATCCATTAACCATACGCCAGGTGAACGCCCCTCAGAGTGATGACACCTATGGCGCCAATGCCAGCTCTCTCACCTCATCTCATTTAGCAGAAGCACTGGCCATCGGTGCCGAACAATTCGATTGGGAAACAAAGCGCGCCCAGAGTGGTCAGCGCAATGGCAGCAAGGTAATCGGCGTTGGCGTCGGACAGGCTTACCATTCAGCTGGCAGTAATGGTTTCGATGGACTGGTAAGAATTACCCCGGACGGTAAATTACATATACACACTGGTGTTGGTAACCTCGGCACTTATTCCCATACCGGCACTTCGCGCGTTGCAGCGGAAATACTCAAATGCAATTGGGATAATTGTGTTATCGAGCGTGGCGATAGTCGTCGACATCTACCCTGGAATCTGGGCCAGTTTGGCTCCAATACTTCCTTTACCATGACGCGCACCAATTACGTGGCAGCAATGGATGCGCTGGAGAAACTGCTGGAAATTGCCGCCATTGAATTAGGTGGCTCGCCCGAGGATTATGATATTGGCGAAGAGCGTGTGTTTCGCAAAGAAGACCCCGCTACCTTTATCAGTTATGCCGATGCGGCTACGAAAGCCATTGAATTAGGCGGAAGGTATTCCGGGCAAACAGTGCCGGAAGACATCAACTCTATGACCAGCCGTTCTGTTGCCGGTCTGACGGGTACCGGCCTGATTGGTGTAGCCCGGGACAATCTGGAAAAAGATGGTACGGTGCCGGCGCTGGCGGCTGGTTTTATCCAGATCGAACTGGATACCGAAACCGGTAAATATGAAATACTGGATTACCTGGGTGTGGCCGACTGCGGCACTGTGCTCCATCCCCGCGGATTAGAAATCCAGGTTAAAAGTGCTGCAGTCATGGGATTCGGTATGGCGGGATACGAGCGCCATGCCTACGATCCCCAGAATGGCTTGCCTGCTGCAACCGGTATTCACAATTCCAAACTTCCCACTTATCTCGACTCCCCTTCACCCATGGATTGGGCAGCGACGGATATTCCTGACCCGCAAAATCCGGTTGGGGTAAAAGGCGTTGGCGAACCTATTCAGGGTTGTGCAACGGCAGCACTGCTTTGTGCGATTTCCGATGCGCTGGATGGACACACTTTTAACCGAGTACCGGTTA
Source organism: Gammaproteobacteria bacterium (assembly GCA_028818225.1). Classification (GTDB taxonomy): domain Bacteria; phylum Pseudomonadota; class Gammaproteobacteria; order Pseudomonadales; family Pseudohongiellaceae; genus UBA9145. The sequence continues at coordinate 30,288 of JAPPOG010000032.1, forward strand.
CGGCAGACATGATCGTCAATGTGACCAGTGGCAGGGAACAATCACAAAAGCCATTGAGCACCAACACAACTTGATACTAACTAGTAGTTGTTAATCATGTAATTTGAAGTTTATGCTATTCGCATTTACTACTGCGACACGCCGTAAATACATCCCTGCATGTCCAGCCACCAATTACAAATTGGTGGCGTTCGATTTCACAGCATGCTTTACGTTCGTCTCACCCTCGCGGGCGACGGTCGCATGCGCAAATACGACTACCATTTCGCTCAATGTGACTTATTCTTCGGGAACGTTAAACACTTCTACCATGTAGTTCTGGTAAGGACCTTCCATGAGAAAGTTATTGAATATTTCATGCAGCAAGTTGACGGATGTCTTAGCTGCTTCTCCGGCATCACCTGAATCGAAGCCAATTTTAATCGATAAGTTTTTCGAGCGATTCTTGCATTGAAACGAAAAGCGTTCGCTATCCAATCGACGATGGCTGGGAATTGAATCGTCACTGCGCTTAATCAGGAATTCTCGAAAGGCCCTGTCCATTTCAGATCGATAAGGAACTGCGGGCAGTACGTCTTTCAATTCCAACTCACACTTCTCAGTATTCAGCCGCAGCTGGAAAGGTTTTTCCGCGAGCCAATTAAAGCGGAACTCAGCGTTGCTGCCGTTAGGTTCCCGGGCACTGAAGTTCTGAAAAATCCCACGATCGGCATAGGCCTGCAGTTCGGATTTCACATCGGCGAAAACGGCACTCATCTTTGCTTCCTGAGTAACATTACAGCTTATTTATAGTAAGCGAGTGCTCCTGGTGCAAAATGTCTTGGCATGGAAGGTGGATACTGATTCGTCCAGAACTCTTTCTTACCCTGACAATTAATCAAGGTCGAAATGCCTTCATCGGATGCAAGCTTGTAGGCACGTTCAAGAGCTGGCGTCATCTGATCAGGACTCGTTACATACTCACCATTACAACCAAGTGCTTCTGCGATCTTTTCGTAGCGCAGATTTTCCTGGAACAGGTACATGTGTTGCGCACGCACAGCGCCGCGACCTGCACCGGAAGTCCAGACACCCCAGGCGTTATTGTTGTAAACAATCATAATTGCCGGTATGCGGTATTTGCCCAGAGTTTCGAACTCCATACCGGAATAAGCGAAGCCAGCGTCACCGGTTATGCCAAGAATAGGCGCTCCCTGGTAAGGCGCCTGGGGACCAATGCCGTTTTGTACGGCTGCACCAACTCCGACGGCGTATCCCACGTCGGGACCGATTGCACCGTACTGATAGGCACCGTTACAAATCTGACCGGGTCGGAATGCTCTGAGATAACGTCGCGTATAACGACCAATGCCGTAGCCACCGGAAACCACCGTGGTTTGATCGGGCGCTATATCACCTTCGTAGAGAAAGTCGTGTACGTGTTTTCCGATTACAGCGGGATGGATAGACTCAGTGTCTGCGCTGTATTGCAGTCCCAGTTTGTAATACTCCTCGCTCTGATCGTCGAAAGCTTTACGCGCCGCAGCCAATTCGTCACGCCAGCCTTGTCGATTGCGGGAAGGTAATGCATCCGCCAGTGCTTCCAACGCGGGCTTTTCTGCACTTACGATACCGAGATCGATAGGCACGTTGCGGCCTATGTCTGTTGCATCAGGATCAATTCGTATCCATTTTGCATCGGGACCAAAAGCGAATTCACCAATGGAGGGCATGCAATACTGGCCCACCAGAATTACCAGATCGGCACTACGCACTGCATCCAACGCTGTACTCGCTGACAATGGATGGCCATCGGAAAAATGACCACGCTGAGGTGCAGACTCGGTTACGGCAATGTCATTCTTTTCTGCAACTTCCAATAGCGCATCCCAGGCCTTGCCATAAAACACACCGGTGCTGGCGACAATCATTGGTCGTTCAGCTCTTTGAATCATTTCAACTGCTTTGGTGATATCAGCAGGATTTGGATGAGCCTGGGATTCGGTGCGATAGCGAGTCTTGTCATAGTAATACTGTAATTCACCCGGCTCTTCGAAACGCGCTCGAGAAATTTCTCCGGGAAAATCCAAATGTACCGGCTTTGGCACACCGGTCTTCAGTTCGCGGAAAGCATAGGCAGCATATTCGTAAATTCGGTTTGGCGTAATTAAGCGCTTACCCCATTTCTTGAGTCCGTCAGTCTGGGATTGCTGGTAAGCAGTTTGAATACCACGCTCAGTATCGTCTTCACCTATTGTTTTGTTACTGGCGATGACCAACAAAGGCGTGCGCGAAGAATTCGCCGCACCGATATTCATGATCATATTAGTGAAACCTGGCCCCTCTGTTCCGGAGGTAGCCGCAATTTCGCCAGTCACTCGAGCGAAACCATCGGCAGCAGAAGTCATGTTTCCTTCGCAGCGTCCACCATAGGATGGAATGCCTTCGGCGGCGATGGCATTGATCATATTGTAATTACCAGGACAACAGAAAAATCCGGCAACTCCTTCGTCGCTCATGAATTTCGCGAATACTTCCGCGCCTGTCATCGGGAAATTTGCCGGTTGGGCTGCTTCTGCCAGAGTACGGGGGATTTCTTCAGGAATCTTAATGTTCATTTCATCACTTTGTTGCGCCTGACTGGATTCAGGCTGCAACATGGCGGCCGCACCGGCCCCTGCTAATGCAGTACCTTTGATAAAGTTGCGTCGCGATACAACTTTTTCGGTCTCAGAACTTTTATTCTCTTTTGTTTCTTGTTGAGGTTGTTTCTTCTGCTCAGTCATAAGGCGTTCCTTATTCTTGTGTTGGCCGTGTCTCTTCCGGGCCAATATTCAATACATGGGCAACGATCTGCCAGATTGTTTGGTCGTCTATGGTGTCTTCGAACGGAGGCATTTCGAGACCTGCCCCAAACTTGATACTGCGAAAAATGTGTAAGGGCGTTGTTCCGTAATACCAGGTATCGGGCGCGGTTAAATCCGCGGCGATGAAATCAATATTTGCCAGCGCCCTGCCGTCCGCATCGTGACACTGCTGGCAATTAATGAGGTAAAAACTCTTGCCACGTTCTGCGGCGGATTTGGAATACACAATGGGATCGGGCTCAGTTGGCATTGCTTCCTGAGCATAATTAGCACCCGCAAAGAGGGCACTTAGTGATGCCGCTAAAATAGGGGCTGTTAGCGAGTATCGCGATTTCATTCTTCTAGTTTTTCTCATAAAAAACCGGATTTTTCACCTGCCGTAGTTTATGTGTAATCAGCATCGTAGACCAGCTTCTTCGGGCTATTCACAGCAGCAAAAGCCCCATAACTCGCCTATTTAGGGAAACCTGATAAGAAAACCACTGGAGATTACGATAATCTATAGAGCAAGGCCGCAATTTGCTTATTGGCGCAGCCAATTCGATGGTAAACTGATCTGCCTTAAAACAACTAAACCTATAAAAACAAGGACTTGGGCTTACCTCCACCCTGCTTATGAAGATACTGATGATCTATCCCCAGATCGATGCCCCTCTGGGCACAAACCATGGCATTGCTTCTCTCGCCGGCGTGCTGCATGCCAATGGTCACGAACTCGATCTCATGCATGTCTCGGAAAAATACAAACCAGTGCCGTCCAGCGAAGAAATTATCGAATACATTCGAGAGACCGAGCCTGGTCTGGTGGGATTTTCCGTCATGTCACAACAGATGGAATGGGTGGAAGAAAAGAGCAAGGATATTCGGGAGGCGATGCCGCAGTTAGTGCAGGTAATCGGTGGGGTGCATTGCACCATGGTGCCAGATGAAGTGCATAAATCGAAACTGTTCGATTACGTCTGTGTTGGCGAAGGCGACTGGGCACTGCTGGAGCTGATGGATTCACTGGAGAAAGGAGAAACGCCCCATACCCTGGCAAATTTCAGGTCCTGGATGGGGAGTGTGCCCGTTGCAAATCCTGTAGCTCCCTTTCCTGATCTTGATACCTTACCGCCGCTTGATTATGACGTATTCGATATGCAAGCGGTGATGAAAGAGACACGGGGCTGGATGGGGATACTTACATCCCGCGGCTGCCCTTATAAGTGTACGTACTGCTTTAACATCGAAATCGTCGATCAGTACATCGAAGATGGCGCGGCGAAAAGCGTCAAAGATTTTCTGCGACACTTCCCTGTTGATGTAATGATGGATGACCTCAAGAAACTGTTAAAGCAAAACCCTGAAATCAACACCTTCATATTCGACGATGATTTATTCACTTTAAACACAGATTATGTCGTTGAATTTTGCGAAGCCTATAAAAAGCACAAGGTAGGCGTGCCGTTTGTAGTGAATGGCCATGTAAATTGCTTCGACGAGCGCGCTGCCAAAGCTTTAAAGGAAGCTGGCTGTATTATTGTCAAATTTGGCCTCGAATCGGGCTCGCCCCGCGTCCGGCGTGAAGTTCTTAAACGCTACATGAAGAATGAGCAGATAGAACATTCATTTTATTCCGCTCATGCTTATGATTTACACAGTTCAGCATTCATCATGTTCGGTTTACCTTATGAATCCCGCGAAGAGATCATGGAAACTATTCGTCTCTGCGCTAAGGTAAAGATGGGTCGATTTCGCTGGGCGCTCTTTTTTCCATTTAAGGGTACGGCAGGCTATGAAATTGCCAAACCACTTATCGACGAATCAAAAATGGCAGGCAAAGGCAACTACTTCGATGGTTCCTGCCTGAACTTTGGCGAAGACCATGATTTGTTCCTGGATAAACTTGCCAAACTCTGCAATTGGTATGTAAATGCCGAAACCGATTGGGAATGCGCACCGATTTATCAAAAACTGGTTGAAAAAGTCGAAGCCATGGATCGAGATACCTGGCTGCAGGAATACCAGGATTTAGTGGCATATGATCGCGACCTTTCTGAACAATTGATGGCGGAAGACAAGATCCATTACACAATCCGCTACTCAAACGTCATGGGTGTGCGCTCCGATTACATTCAGCAGGAGCGGGAACAGATGGCGGCTGGCCAGAAAAAAGAAGCTGTGGCGTATACCCTCGACCAAAGTTAGTCCTTAGCAAATAGATTTCGCTTCATGCTACCTGCATTACAGTCTGTTGATAGCCTGGTGGTTCGCTGTCCCAACTGGGTTGGTGATGTCGTTATGGCAACCCCCGTATTCGAATGCCTGCGTCATAATTTCCCCCAGGCAACAATTACTGCGCTTATTCGCCCCTATGCCAGGGGTATTTTGGAGGACAGCCCCTGGTTTGATCACATTGTAGATTGCCAGGATAAAAACCTTAAAGGCCTGGCAGCTATTCGGAAATCCTTTAGCGCAATTAAGCCGCAAATGGGATTGCTGCTACCCAACACTACCCACTCCTGGTTAACCTTCAAGTATGCCGGTGTTCCTCAAATTTATGGTTACCGACGCAATATCCGCAAGCATTTTCTCCATGGCCCCGACCCCATTAGAAAAGATGGAAAGTTCAAACCCATGCCGATGCAGGACTATTACCTGGAGCTGTGTCGATTCCTGGAACTTGATTTACCAGAAAAGGTAAAACCATCTTTGTATGTTTCAGATTCGGTGCAGCAGCGTGGGAATGAGCGCCTGGAGAAATACGGTATCAAAGAAAATGACCTGGTCATTGGACTAAATCCCGGCGCCAGTTTTGGTTCCTCCAAATGCTGGCCAGCGGAACATTTCGGTAGTTTGACGGAATTACTTTATGAGAAATACCGTTGCAAATTTCTGTTATTAGCAGGACCCGGCGAAGAAGACATTGCCGCAGCAATTGTCGCCGCCTCTGCAGTAAACATTATCAACACAGCCGGGGACAAAATCGATCTGGCCGCATTGAAACCACTGGTTAAACGCTGTAATTTACTCGTCACCAACGATACCGGCCCCAGGCATTATGCTGTAGCTTTCAATGTGCCACATATCGTCTTAATGGGTCCAACCAACCCTGCGTATACACAAAGCAATCTGGAACATTCTGTCGTACTGCAAAAGGACCTGCCATGTATTCCCTGTCACAAGAAAAGCTGTCCCTTGGGCCATCATGCCTGCATGCGCGAACTCATGCCGGGCGCGGTATTCAACTCGTGCGTGGCAAAACTAGCTGAGACCAACTCTTGAGATCTAATTACTACCAGGAACAATGGCAGGCCATTAAAGAACAGGCAGATCCTGATCAGGTGAGATCACTCGCCAGGCGTATCGCCTCCAGTTTTATCGATCGCTATTACTACAGTGACGAATACAATCGCGAGCATGTGCACCTGCTTTGCGAAATGGCAACCCACTTCGACAAGGTCGAGCTAAACCAAATAGCAGCGAATGCACTCTTCGGCAATGTTATCGAACGACTCTGTGATGATTTCGAAGAACTGCAAACAGAAACATATAATCGGCTGATCTGCCAGGTTGTTAATTTTCTTTGCCAACAGGAGCAAGGAAGTGAGATTCAATCAGAACTCTATTCCTTTCATCTACGCACTGAAGAACAGCTGTATCAACGAATCGAATCCATTCGCTTAACGCCAGACCGCCGATTACCGGGAAATGTAAGACCAAAGAAGATAATCGTTCTTTCCCGGGTGACTATTGGTGCTGACGTGGCAATTACCTCCGTTATTTGTCAGCGGGTTGCACGATACTACCCAAACGCTGAAGTAATCGTAGTAGGCAATGACAAGTTAAAACAAATATTTTCAGAAAATTCCAACATCACAGTTCATGAACTGAATTATGCCCGCCGTGGTGGTTTACTGGAAAGATTCCAGGTGTGGTTGCATTTATTGAATGAAGTCAGGAGACTTATTGCCGATCTTTCTCCAGCCGAGTTTCTTATACTTGACCCCGACTCCCGCCTGACCCAACTAGGGGTTCTTCCATTAGTGCCACTGCAGAATTATCGGTTTTTTAATTCTCGTGGCAAGAAAGGAACGTCGAAAAGAGCCTCCATGGCGCAACTCACCAACCAATGGTTGGACAACATACTGGGCAATGAAGAATTTACTTATCCACAGGTGTGGTTGGCGGGTACCAGTGTGCAGGCAGCGAAAAATTTCCGCTCTGCCATCGATACTGATAATAGTTCAACGGTACTAAGCATGAACCTCGGCGTTGGCGGCAATGAGCGTAAACGCGTACCCGGTGATTTTGAACAGGAACTCATACTTTCATTGTTGCAAGAACCCGATATCAAGGTCGTACTTGATCTTGGCATGGGTGAAGAAGAGCGACAGCAAAGTGCAGCAATTCTCGTGGCAGCAGGCGTTGCGGGAATCGAAACTGCCGAAACCAGTTTTGCGCAACTAGGGTCAGTTAACACCAATGCACGGCTCATTGGTATTGAATGCACTATCGGTGAAATTGCCGCGCTCATCAGCCAGAGCGATGAATTTATTGGCTATGACTCCGCCTGCCAACACATTGCAGCGGCTAAGGACATTAAAACCATTACCATCTTTGCCGGTACCAATAACGTTCGCTTCATTCGCCGCTGGCAGGCTTGCGGCCCCAACAGCAGCGAGATTATCTATGTCGATACTTTGTCCAAAGACAGTCACATCGATAACGAAGACATAATCGCTACGCTGATGGATTTCAGAAGCGCAGAGGATTAACAAAATTCCAGGCATAAAAAAACCTGACCACTCAGAGTGGTCAGGTTTTTTGTTTCCTGGCTTTATCTAAATATCAGTATCCTGAACTTTCAGCCTGCGCTGCAGGTAAAGCCATTGCCGTTAAGCTGGATGAAGTCTGTAACATGATGTACTGATGACCATCATGAGTCCACGAGCTCATACCGTAGCTACTGCGAGATGGCACTTCGATCTCACCGATAATTTCACCATTGTCTTTGTCGATTGCCCACAGCATCGGCGTACCATCTGATGCAGTATCGGTGTAAATCAGCATGTTTGGTGTTGCAACCATAGGCACCAGTGCACCTGTGCCGGTATTCCCGTATTCACTCTCGGACACACCATAACGCTCGAATACATCCTTATAGCGCTGCGGTGTTTCACCGGTTGGAATAGTGAACTTCTTCTCGCCGGTATTCATGTCATAAGCAACAATGGTGCTATAGGGTGGTTTCCAGATTGGCAAACCTGAAGGATGACGAGGTGGGCGAGCAGTTGCTCCCGGAACACCGTTAGCGTAGCGCGCGGTCGTTGAGCCGGTAGAATTGGGAAACAACAGGTCTGCTTCTTCACCTGGAATCAAGCGCAGAGCAAAACAAGCCGTGTGCTCATTCACATACAGAGTTCCCGTATTGGGGTCTGCCACCGGTGGGCTGGTGATATTCACACCGCCTGCACCACCAGGACAGTTCATGGCCGCGTATTTACCATCGGGATTGTCTGCATGAATAGGTGGATTAAATAGTCCGCCCATCACGTAGTCTTCCATGGCGATAATCGCTTCAGCTTTTAACTCTGGGGTGAAATCAATCAGATCATCTTCACCAATGCCCTGCATTGAGTAGGGCTCTGGCCAGGTCACATGGGGTTGAGTCGGTGATAATACTTCTCCAGGCACGATAGACGCTGGCACCGGTCGCTCAACTATGGGCCAGACCGGCTCGCCGGTAACCCGATTGAATGTGTATAACCAGCCTTGTTTTGTGGCCTGCACTACCGCAGGAATATCCCGTCCATCGACGCTGATATCCAGGGCAATAGGCGCCGTTGGTGTATCAAAGTTCCAGATTTCATGATGCACAAACTGGAAGTGCCATGCCCTTTCACCGGAGCTTGCATTCAAGGCGATGATGGACGCCGCAAAGAGATTGTCTCCTGGTCGGAAACCACCATAATAGTCGATAGTTGCACTATTGGTTGGAATGAAAACCAGGTCATTCTCCGGATCGGCGGAAAGTGGCGCCCAGGATGAAACATCACCAGTCCACTCCCACGCATCATTTTCCCAGGTCTCATGACCATACTCACCTGGCTGCGGAATCACATTAAACTTCCACTTGAATTCACCAGTGCGGGCATCGTAACCAAGTATGTCACCCGGCACGTTCTCGATTCGAGCCTGGTGGTAACCCTGCTCGGCCGAGTTTCCAACCACGATTGTGTCATTGACAACAATCGGTGGTGAAGAAGACGTAATGTAACCTGTCTCTAATGGAATTCCTTCATAGGGATCGTAGGGATGACCAAGATCTTTTAACAGATCAACCACACCTGACTCGGGAAACCCATCTATCGCAACCGGCGTGCCCCAATCCTCCAGTGGAATACCAGTATCCGCATCTAGTGCAGTTAAAAAGAAACCGGGCGAAATTATATACACCACACCGCGGCCATCGATTTCGGTATAGGCAACACCCTTACCGTAGTCAGCGCGCATGGAATATTCCGCTCGCGGCGTTTTCGGCTCGCGATAAGACCAGATGGTTTCACCGGTCTTGGGGTCGATAGCGATCACGTGACGGTTATAGCCAGCAACGGTGAACAACTTGCCATCGATATAGGACGGCGTGGAACGACCACTGACTGCCCCAAAACTGGCGCCATCCCATTCCCAGGCTACTTCCAGGTCGCCGAAATTCTCAGCAGTTATCTCAGCAGATGGAGTAAAGCGGGTATGCGCATAATCATTACCCAGGGTGTACCATTCGATGGAATCTTGAGCGTTTACCAGGATCGGCAGGGTAAACAACCCCAGCAATACACCCAGCAAACTTCTTCTTAGGATTAGCATTTTCAAATTTCCTCTCCTACTTCCCAGTGGCTCTCCGGATGTCAAAAAGCCGCAAAAAATCTGGATTTCCAAACCCGGCTATAAACCGCGCCTGAACCCCTTATCCTGCCATAAATCAGGTCCATAGCGTAAATGAATTAGTGACAAAATGTGGCGATTTTAAGCAATTTAGCTGCCACCCTGAATCGTGGCAGCTGGCCTATTAGAATGTGCCCGTTACCCGCAGTGAAACCGTGGGGCCTGAGGTGCTGCATTGATCTTCGATCTCTTCCAGAATGCCACTGGAGATGCGACCCACAAAGCGCAGACGCTCCCGGCAAAATTCGCCGTCATTGATAATACGGTTAGCGTCCAATCGAAAAGTTATATTTTGCGGGCTTACCCACTCAACAAAGGCTGACCAGAATGGATCGCCAGCAGAGAGCTCAATATCAATCAAGTCGTAAGTCTTGCGATTACCATCAAAGGAATTGCTCCAGCGCATACCCCAGTTTAAATTTTGCTCGGGAATGTCATGCCGGAAACTCCACGTGGTTCTGCCTCGCCAGCTGTATTGCATTCTGCGCTCAATACCGAGAAATGGATCTTCGATCTTGGAGTCTTCAACATTTACTGAACCAGTTACCAGCAAGTTAGGCATGCCAATCATGCGCATTCTGGTGCTGCTGTTTATATCGATGCCGTATTTTTCTCCGTCGCCGATATTGCCGTTTGCGCCCTGCAGATTATCATCCGAAGGAGACACATCAATGCGTTCGATACGATCGTGCCAGTCTTCGTAGTAAAGCCTGCTACTAATGACTCCGATGTCGTTCGGTAACCTGTACTCGGCATTAAACTCGTAGTTCCAATACCACTCCTGCCTCAGGTTCTCATTACCGAACTGCACATTGGAATCTTCGTCATCATTGTCTGTAGCCGCAACGAAATCATTAAAGGTTAGTTGCTCAACAATTTTTTCAATAGTGCCCCGCAATTGGATTGCAGGAGTCAGGTCATAGCGGAAATCCATTTTTGGTTTTACGAAATTGAAATCACGGGATTTTGAAACGTCACCACGCTGGGTAATTTCTGAATCTTCATAAAGCACCGAAGTTTCCAAAGACATCCGTGGATTAAATATCCAGTTATGAATGATAAACGGCTCATAGCGCATTTCCTCTACGCTTGAATTGGCATTGGAAACAGGCACTGGAACCAGATTACCGAAATCTGGGGACGGCGTTCCTGGAATCCCCCCAATTCCCAGAGCAAGATTGGAATCGAGAATGGTTTGAGCACGCTCTGCGCCAAGTTCAATGTCTTGAGAGCCGTTGAACATATCAAAAGTGTAAGACCCGCGAATGATTCTTTCGCGCGTAGTGCTGCCAGAATTAAGAAACAGATTCTTAAATTCGCGGTCAGGTCCGGTTAAGTCCCAACGCTCTCGTTGTCGATCCTGGGTAAATGAATTGCTTATTGCTAAAACTTTAAAGCGATCACCGCGCGCCGTGTTGAATTCGTAATCCGCACCAATCTCCCAGTTTTCAATTGAACTGGGACCCTCTTCTCTTTGATAGAAATCGGTATTGGGCAGCACTTTCAAATCTGTTGTGCGGCGCACCGTGTCATTCTCGCCAGAACCTTCGGTATACTGAGCATTAAATCTTGCACTACTGTTAGTATCTATCTCATAGCCAACGTTCGCACTGATGGTGCTGTTAACACCATCGGTCTGTCTTATTTCTCTAATGCGATCGTTAGGCGAAAAATCACCTAAAACAGAATTTTCCTTGCTGATATTTCTGAAATAGACTTCGCTGGATCGCGCTTCAATTTGATAATCGATAGCGCCAGTCTGGCCGCTAAAGGACAAACTGCCGGAAGGCGTTACGGTATTATTGTCTGATTGTTCGGCCCTGAGCTCATACTGCATAGACATGTCAGAGAAGGTGTCGTAGAGCACTACATTGATTACCTGCCCACTTCCCCGTACATCCAATTCACCTGAAGTACCACGAATAATCTCGATGTAGTCAACCTGATCAGCAGTAATACGGGTAAGTTGACCACCGGTACTGTTATTCTTGCCAGCCGTACGCTTGCCGTTGATCAGGATTTCAGTTCCGCGGCTACCGCCACCGAAGCCGCGGCCGCCGCCGCCGCCGCGCCAACCACCAGGGGGTCCACCACCCCGGAATCCACCACCTCCGCTAAAGCCGCCGCCCCCGAATCCACCTCGACCACCACCACTCAGTCCTGGTATTCGATCCAGCATGTCCTGGGCGGTTACCGGGATCCACTCACTGAAATAAGCTGCGGGATAGACCACGGTAGATTCATCACCCACATTATCCTGGGCAACGGCAATCTGGGCACTCAAGCCAATCAGGCAGGGAAGTATTATTCGGGCGGGGCCGCGATACATCTGTGATTCCTCTCTGTGCTCAAGCGAGAATCCAAACAGACCCGTTGCTCACTACACTGGTTATCGGCGCCCGTAAGTATTACACAGGTAAACCGCTGAATTAGTGACAAATTGTGTATGCTGAGCGGGTTGAGGCGCCGATTTAGCAGGCATTTGAGGCAAATTAGCGCCACGCTGTGACCAGCAAATGTCCCGGCAGGATTTAGCCTAGAATGTACCCGTGACGCGCAGGGAAACCGTCGGTCCGGAAGTGGTACATTGATCTTCGATTTCTTCCAGAATCCCGCTGGAAATCCGGCCGACAAAGCGCAGTCTCTCACGACAGAATTCGCCGTTATTGATGATACGCGAAGCATCCAGGCGAACAGTGATATTCTGCGGGCTAACCCATTCCACGAAAGCAGACCAGAAAGGGTCTCCGGATGAGTGTTCAATATCGATGAGATCATAAATCTTGCGATTGCCATCCCAGAGATTATTCCAGTTGATTCCGTAGTTAAGATTCAGGCTGGTAAGGTCATGACGAAATCCCAAATTGTTACGTCCGCGAAAGCTTCCCAACATGCGTCTTTCAATGCCGAGAAAAGGATCGGTTATCTTCGAATCTTCTGCAGTAAAACTCGCGTTAACCAGCAGGTTGGGCATGTTTATCCAACGCATTCGAATACTGGTGTTTACATCTATTCCGTATTTTTCCCCATCGCCCACATTGCCGTTAGCGCTTTGGAGATTATTTTCATCGACAGTCACATCTAATCGTTCAATGGTGTCGTGCCAATCTTCATAGAAGAGTCTGCCGCTAATTACACCCACATCATTAGGCAAGCGGTATTCAGTGCTGATCTCATAATTCCAATACCATTCCTGTCGCAAATTTTCATTTCCTGCCAGGACATTGGAATCTTCATCAGATTCATCCGTTGCCGCAACGAAATCGTTAAAGGTTAATTGATTAACAATCTTTTCTATCGTACCTCGTAACTGCCAGGCTGGTGTAAGGTCATAACGAAAATCGACTTTCGGTTTAACAAAATTGAAATCCCTTTGTTTGGAAACATCTCCCCGCTGGGTAATCTCTGAATCTTCATACAGGATTGAAGTCTCCAGAGACATCCGGGAATTGATAATCCAGTTGTGAATCAGGAATGGCTCATAGCGTATCTCTTCTACGCTTGAATTCGCATTTGAAACTGCAACCGGAACTAGCCCGCCTACATCAGCCGAAGGATTACCGGGAATACCGGATATACCCAAAGCCAGCTTGGAATCAAGAATTGTTTGGGCGCGTTCAGCACCGATTTCTAAATCCTGGGAACCGCCAAACATGTCGAAGGTATAAGAACCGCGAACAATTCTTTCCCGGGTCGTGCTGTCTGAATCAAGGAACAGGTTTTTATCTTCAAGACCTCCTCCTAGTAAGTCGAAACGCTCCCTGGTTGTAGCATTGGAGAAAGCATTGCTTATGAAAAGAACTTTATAGCGACTCCCAGCATCGGTTATGTATTCATAATCGCCACCAATCTCCCAGTTATCATTTTCAGAAGGCGCATCTTCTCGCTGATAAGAAGCTGAATTTGGGACTGTCGTTAAATCGATCGTGCGACGTATCAGCTCACTCGGCCGGTCGCCGTCAGAAAAAAGTGCATTAAAACGCGCACTGCTATTGGCATTTATTTCGTAATCGAGATTTGTGCTAAGCGTCGTGTTACTACCATCGGATTCGCGAATTTCGCGGATGATATCGTTAGGGGAAAAATCCCCCAGTATAGAATTTTCCTTACTGATACTCTTCGAGTAGTTATCACTATGGGAAGCGCTGATTAAATAATTCAATCCTTCAACCTGTCCGCTGTAAGACAGTGTTCCTGATGGAGAAATAGTATTGTTATCAGACTGCGAGGCCTGTGCCTGATACTGTATTGAGGAATCGGTAAATGTGTCATACAAAACCACATTAACAACCTGGCCGCTACCCCTTACATCCAGTTCACCGGAAGTGCCTCGCACAATTTCAATGTAATTGACCTGATCCGAAGTAATGCGAGTTAGCTGGCCACCGGTACTATTATTCTTTCCAGCAGTCCGCTTACCGTTTATCAGAATTTCGGTTCCGCGGTTACCACCGCCAAAGCCGCGACCTCCGCCGCCACCGCCGCCGCGACCAAAGAATCCTGGAGGCGGCCCGCCACCAAAACCTCCACCGCCGGGAGGACCACCACCAAAGCCACCGCCACCGGGAGGCCCGAATCCTCCGCTGGCATCGAGACCTGGAATGCGGTCAATCATGTCCTGGGCAGTTACTGGCGCCCACTCGGCAAAATAGGAAGCGGGGTATCGAACAGTCGATTCCTCGCCAACATTATCTTGGGCAAAACCAAGCTGGCATGTTAGCGCCAGGGACAAAGCCAGGAGGCAGGGTTTATGCAATCTGGTAGACTTCATGAATATTTAGCTTCTCAATAGTGGCGGCGATTATGGCATAGGCCGCCCTGTCCTGCTGTCATTAATTGTAGTTTACCGATTCGAGTTTGATAACTGGTGATAAGCCCGGCGCCGGTGGAAATAAGACTAATTGAACGGTGGCATTTTGCGAAGAATTCGGCCCTCAATCCATCAGGCCATTTGTAACAAATTTTTACTTTAAGACGTATTTTCTCAGGGCCATTCCACCAGTGAGTGAGCCATAAATGTTTCCCTGCTTGTCTACAACGACACCTTCCTGGGTGCCATCTTCATGGGGGTCATCAAGAAACAATGTCACCTTGCCATCATGCACGCTGGCTACACGAATACCTTCGTCATAACCCGGATTACTACGCGCCGTTGATGAAGAATCGGTGACATACAACATATCGTTGTCATCGATAAAAATACCACTGGGTCGGCCGAATTGCTCCCACTCAAGAATAAAGTTTCCGTCCTGGTCAAAAACCTGGACACGATTATTACCGCGATCGCCAACAAATAATCTTCCCTGTGAATCCATGGCTAAATCATGAGGAACGGCAAATTCACCTCGCGCCGAACCTGAGGCACCCCAACTTTTAATGAACTCACCTTCCATCGAGTATTTCATGATACGACTATTGGATTGGCCGCCATGCCCATCACCAATGAAGATATCGCCATTTGGCGCCACTAATACTGCAGACGGTTGATTGAATTCATCGGGGCCATCGCCGGCAATACCGGGCTTTCCCAACTCCATTAGCACTTCGCCGGAGGGGCTAAATTTAAAAACCTGATGCCCTTTTCCATCTCGTCGCGGATCTTCACCATCGGGCCCTTCACCATCAGTGACCCAGACATTGCCTTCAGTATCGACAAACACACCATGGGGACGAACAAACATATTCGCGCCAAAGCTGATTAGATGATTGCCTTCCCGATCAAATTGCATGATGGGATCGAGATCTGAACCGATGCAGTTGTTGGCACCACAGCGATCAAAGATCCAGAAACTACTGCCATCTGGATGCATACTGATCCCTGCCGTGGAACCAATGGTTCTTCCTTCCGGCATCTTGAAGAAGTTGTAATCGATTTCGAAGTCTTCGCTTGGGGTAAATCTCTTATCCTCTACTTGCGCGATTAAACCAGTGCTTAATGCAAAGAAAATTATCCCAAGGAATTTCTTCATAGAGTTCTACCTGGCGCTAACTATTCACCTAAAGCAAATGTTGACAGGCTATTTCCTGAAATTACCGAAATGTATTGCACGCCATCGACCATGTAGGTCACTGGCGCCATCACAATCTGACCACCCAGAGCGACATTCCAGATCAATTCACCAGTTTCTGCATCAATCGCATGGAAATAACCTTCGCGCCCACCAGTAAACAATAAATTTGTAGTGGTCGTCAGCATTCCGCTATCACTCACGTCGAATTGATTGTAGGACCAGACTTCTTCGCCGGTTTGTGGATCCATTGCCTTGAGTGAGGCATAGCCAACTTCATCGGTCCAGTTGTTTATTGGATTGGTTCGTCCAATACCAATAGTTGGGGCTCCAGGCGAGGGTGCTAACACCGAAAAACCACCCCCGAGAAATGCTCGGCCCGGCACATATTCGGATTCTTCAGCCCGGTAAATCGTGGCGTAGTTTTCCCAGGCGCTAAAATAGAACAGCTCGGTATTGGGACTAAAAGAGGGAGGATACCAGTTGGTTCCGCCCTGGTTTCCAGGATAAGTAGGCATGCCTTCCGGCTGTGGTGTTGGGATGGGGCGACCGTTCTCATCCAAACCACTGGACCAGTTCACGCGCACATAGGGCTTACCTTCCAGAAACTCGCCGTCGGTTCTATCCAATACATAAAAGTAGCCATTGCGGTTGGCCCATAACATTAACTTCCTCGCCTCACCGCGCCAGTCCATATCGGCCAGCACCGGGACCTGTACCGCGTCATAGTCATAGCCATCATTTGGCGTAAATTGAAAGTGCCAGGTTAATTCCCCTGTATCTGCATTCAGGGCGATTACCGAATCGGAATAAAGATTATCACCAGGGCGTTGTCCGGCATTCCAGTCGGGGCCCGGATTTCCCACACCCCAGTAGGTGAGATTCAACTCAGGATCGAAGGAGCCGGTAATCCAGACCGGTGCGCCACCATGTTCCCAGTCATCCCCTTCCCAGGAGTCATGGCCAGGTTCACCGGGACCGGGAATAGTGTAAGTCTTCCAAGCTTCTTCTCCAGTTTCAGCATCATAGGCAGCGACATAACCGCGAATACCAAATTCACCGCCACCGACACCCACCATGATCTTGTCCTTCACTGCCAGCGGGGCCATGGTTACTGAATAAGCCAGATTCACATCACCAACTTCGGTCTTCCACAGTAGCTGGCCATTAATGCGATCCAAGGCCAGCAGGTTCGCATCAAGGGTTCCCATATAGACTTTGTCATCAAGAACGGCCACGCCACGATTATTCGCTCCGCAACATACCAATGCATTGTCCGCATTCTGATGACGGTATTTCCAGAATACCCTGCCGGTAACCGCATCCACTGCCATCACACTGTTGGGACGCTCTGTCACATACATGATGCCGTCGACAATAATAGGATTGGATTGCCAGGCACCGAACACCTGGTTTTGTAATACCCATTTGAGTTCCAGGTTTTCTACATTGTCTTTCGTAATCTGGTCTAACAAACTGTGACGCTGGCTTAAGTAACCACCGTTGTAGGTTAACCAGTTATGCGGTTCGTCATGAGCGTTCAGAATTCTTTCGTATGGAACCTGCCCATAGCCATTTGTTGCCAAACTAAGACTGGCCATGAAAACTAAAAACTTCACTTTACTACTTAAACTTTTCATTACTGACCTCGCAGAGTTAATAAGTAACCAACGACATCAGCGACCTCATCACTGGATAAGGTAGTCGGTGCTTTACTGGGTAGCATGCTTATCTCATAGGACACGAGATCAGACTTTATAAATGAACGAAGCCGTTCATTGGAATCGATTACCTGAACTGTGTAGGTGTCTTCATTAAGACGTCGACCGATAACTGTTTCTTCCTCTCGAGTCACAATCCGGATCGGGCGATTAATAGGCAGTATTGCGGCAGCCGGATCAAGTAAGTTCCTCTGCAGCGACGCTGGCGTGCGAATGGCACCTATTTCGGAAAGATCAGGCGCCGTTCTGGGGCCGTTACCATTCACGCGATGACAATCTGCGCACTGACCTTCACCGAGGAACAATTCCTGTCCACGGATTGGATCGCCGATTCGTACTGCGACTCCTTCCGGATCGAAGCCTGCTCGGATATAAGCAATGATGCCATCGAGTTCGTTAGCGCTCAGACCAAAACCAGGCATAAGTCCCTGCCCTGCACCCTGGGTAACAACCCGGCGAATATCATCATCCGATCGCACATTTTTAAATATACCTGCACGCAGATTGACTCCATCGACGATATCTCCCTGAGGGCCATGACAGAGCGCACACTCCCGGGAATAAATCCGGCTGCCGCGCTCAATCGCCTCCGTGGAGTAAGTGTGATCTCCAAGCTCCTGTGCTGAGCTGAGGGAGCCAGCCAGCAGCAAGAAGAGCGCCAGGATACTTGCCAGCGAGCCTGGCACAAGTAATGAATAAGACGTCGAGAATTTCATAAAAACTGATCAAACCTGTTATTTTCGGGAAGGCTGAGGATAATAGGAATTAGATTGGACGTCCATCGCTCTGGAGCCTCGCGCTTGTCCCACAAATTCCGGTTGAGAAGCCCATTCTGACTCTGTTTCTATGCCCGGTAGTCTCTGCTATATTTGATTGTGCTGCGGGTCGCAGGACCCAGGACTGTGGAAAAAACCAAGATTAACCACGCAGATATACGAGAGGTTAACTGAAATGAATTTATTGAAAATCAGATCCCTGATTACTTATTTAATGGGGATTACGCTGATAGCGAGCTCCGTGACTATTTTCACGGCTTCCGCCCAGGATAATAGTGCCGGTCGCTATCGCCCGGAAGGCCGAACCTTTGCCCGCAATGCGGCAAATTACTTCGATGACAGACTATTTGAAGCCCGTACCTACGATACCGGCACCGATGTCGATGAATTTGCCAGCGTAACAATCTTCTATCCACTCACACTCAGTTTCGATCGTCCCAATGGCGCCGTTGTCATGTCTCCTGGTTATCGGGGCACGCCGGAAGTGTATGACTGGTGGGGACCAATGTTGGCGTCTGTTGGAATCATCACCGCCATTATTGAAACCAATACCGCTGAAGACAACCTCGAGCAGCGCAAAAATGCCCTGATCGCCGGGATCGAATTACTCAAGCGTGAAAATGCCAGTGAAGCCAGCCCGCTAACGAATAAAATCGACGAAAGCCAGATCGCAATCATGGGTCATTCATTAGGTGGTGGGGCTTCATTACGCGCCGCTGAAGAATTGGGCGACGAAATCAAAGCAGTGGTGCCTTTAACGCCTTACTGTTGTGAATTAGGACAATCGTTTGAAGGCGACCTTAGCGGTGTAAATACGCCTACTTTAATCATTGCCACAGCCGATGACACGATTGCGCCTCCCGATACGCATGCGCGTTTGTTGTATGATTCGATTAACGCGTCAACTGCAAAAGTGTATATGGAGTTTGCCGAAGGTGGTCACATGATTCCTGCCAATCAGGGGTCTGAATTAGAAACGCAAGGCAAGTATGTGTATGCCTTCCTTAAAGCTCACTTTACTGGCGATACCAAGTATTCTGACTTTATCAACGGCGAAGGTGAAGACAGCTTTTCCAGCTACGAGTCAAACTAGCATTTTTTTTAAGAAATCCCGGCCGGTCAAACTGGTCGGGATTTTTTATTGCCCTATAAAATTATGCGTACAACAAAGCGCTCTTGGAATGTGATTGGCATGTGAACTTGCGCTTTAAAGGCATAATTTAACGTTAATTCTTGTTACATATGCAGACAAAATAAAAAGCCCCTGCACCTGTTCATTTATTGCTCACGGTGAACTCGTATGAAGGTCTGCTGACCAATTAAGTAATGTTAGCCAAATAGACGACGGAGCTGAGCGTCAAGTGCTTGCAGGTTCAAGCAACTATGGCACAAGTGTTAGAATTACCGCATTATTTCCTACAAATTGTCACAGACTATTGTGGCTGGAGCCGGTAAAATTCTTGTTCAGTACTGGTAGCACCAAAAGGCAACCACGAAGTTCGGCCGAGTCTAAACACGATCCAAAAGATCACAGAGAAAGAACACCAGTTCCCCATGACATTTCGCAGCTCGACTAGCATACGCGCCATAGTCACGGTCATCTTGTTATTCCTGCCAACTCAGTTGGCACTTGCGCAGCTGGTGGAGCCCGAGTTTCCAGATGACGATTCAACAGTTGTCTACCCTGCCAGTTATTTTGCCGAGTTTTTTCCAGTTTCAGCCAATGACATGTTGAACCGCATCCCCGGCATTGGGCTGGCACTGCGTGGTGGCCGAGGCGGTCGCGGCCTGGGTTCCGGTGAAGGAGAGATACTGATTAATGGTCAGCGAATAACTGGCAAAAACAATGAGGGACGCGACCAACTTAATCGTATTTCCGCAGATCAGGTGGAATACATTGAAATTATTCGCGGCACTTCGGAGGAGCTGGATATTCGGGGTGGTGGTCAGATTGTAAACGTGGTCCTGGTAGATACTCCGTCTCGCTCCAGCACTTCCGTCGAATTGCGAACCGATCGCAAACAGGACGGCACCCTCGATCCTGGCGGACAGGTATCGCTAAGCGGCCAATCTGGCGATCTTAATTACCTGTTTTCCTTGGAAGCAGATCCACAATATCGCCACAGTGAAGCAAGAGAGTTCAGTTACGACGGCGATGGTAATCTCATTGAAACTCGAGAAGAGAGCTCAACTCGCGATCAAACTGAATTCGCCGCCAGCATGAACCTGGGCTATTCCTTCGAACGCAGCGTAGTGCAGTTTAATGCCTTGATAGAGGATCGAATCAGCAATCCTCAAGACAGATTTCGATTGATTAAAGACATTCCCGATAATGAATCCACCATACAAACTGAAGTAAGCGATAGCGATCGCACTAACTGGGAAATTGGCGGGGATTACGAATACGAGTTTCTAAATGGAGACAAGTATCGCTTTCTGTTTATTGTAAACGACCGCGAGTTTGGATATGACCGAACACGTTTTAATCTGAACAACAATATGGAAGAAGCCAATTTATTTCTGGCAGGAACTGGCCGGGACAGAGAGAGAATTTTCCGGACTTCTTACACCAGAGACCTGGATATTGCCCAGGGCATTGAACTTGGAGTGGAAGGCGCACAGACCATTCGGGATTCAACACTGCGCATGGGCCTGGACATACCGGGCACACCTTCTGCAGACTTCGGCAATCTGGTCCCTGTCTCAATTGATAATAGTTACTCTACTGTTGAAGAAATACGTTATGAGCCCTTTGCCGTGCATAACTGGCAGATCAATGATCGCATGTCGTTGGAAAGCTCAGTAATTTATGAGACTTCCACGATTGAACAATCTGGTGATGTCAGCAGAGAACGGGATTTTGATTTCATTAAACCGAAAATCGATTACCGTTATGACATAACTCCTTACCTGCAGCTTCGCGCAGGCATCGAAAAAGATGTCGATCAACTCAGCTTTTCTGATTTCAGTGCTTCCACAGATAACTCTGATGAAGACAAGAATACCCAGGCAGGTAATCCGGAAATCGTACAGGAACAATCCTGGCGTTATGAGCTGAATCTCGAGTTTCGCCTACCCAACGATGCCGGGGTCGTCAATTCCCAGTTCTGGTACAGGGATGTTGAAGATCATATCGACAAGGTCGATGTCTCACCTTCATCGGACAATTTGCAATCTGCCAGAGGCAACATCGGCGACGGGCATCGCTATGGACTGAACCTGGATATCAGCACGAAACTCGATCGCTTGCGCATACCTAACGCACTTTTGACAACCGGTATACGCTTGCGTGACTCGGAATTTACCGATCCTTTCCTGGGTATTAAACGCAGGCAGCGCAACAATGGTCGCTGGTCGCTCAATATGGGCTTCCGCCATGACATAACCAGCCAGCAATTAACCTACGGCATTAATTACGGTAATAATTCCAATGGCAGCACTGGCAGAAAGGGATACGATATCGATGATATTGAAGAGCAAATTAACTCTCCTTTCCTGTCGGCATACGTCGAAAAGGTAGCTTTCGGAAATATCACCTTTCGCTTCGAATCCAGAAACATGACCGAAAACGAGTATTGTAGAAAAAGAACGCGGTACCAGGGCCGAACAGTGGACGGCATTATTCGTGAAATTGAGGATTACTGTAACGGTAATGGGATGGAACTGGCCCTCAGAGTAAGAACAACGTTTTAGTAGAATTAGACAAATAGCAGCACAAAAATAGCCATGGGGAAAACCAACCTGACAAAATGGCAACGGATTAAGCATTACCTCAACCATTTATTGCTTCCAGCAAGCCTGAGCTTGCTGGTCGGCTGTGTTGCGCTTGATGCAGACATGCGCACTGGTTCCAGCAGTGACTCGCCGGAACTTACTCCTCCACCAAACTTCACGCGTGGCCTCATTACCAGACGCGTAGCAGAACCTTTTTATCCATTACGCGCCCAAAACCTGGGTATCAAAGGTTGGGTTATGGTGGAGTTTTCTGTTGACCAGAATGGTGAAGTTATCGGCAACTCAATTCGTACCATTGAAGAGGAGCCAGAAGGCTATTTCCAGCAATCAGCCCTTAATGCTGCCCGCAGAATGCTTTTTGATAATACGCGCGGCCAAATCCTGGACGATATTCGCTATGTATTTCGTTTCGAACTGGACGAACAAAATTCGATACTGGTAGAACCGCCATCAGAAGAAGTCGAATTCCGTGAACTGATTCCAATGCGCTATATCACACCAAACTATCCTGAAATTGCAATGGAACTGGGTATCGAAGGTTATGTCATCGTTGAATTTTCAGTCACTGCAGTTGGCGCCGTAGAAAATGTATCAATCATCGAAAGCGAACCTCCCGGTGTTTTTAACGAAGAAGCTATCAATGCCGCGCTGCGGCTGCGCTTTGAACCCCGCATTATTTTCGATGGCCCAGTGCGGGTAGACAATGTACAGTACCGATTCGACTGGCGACTACCCAACTGAAAGGCCTGAAATGAAACTTCTCCTCAATTGCATTCTTGTCATTGCTATCGCTGCACCTACGCTTACATTAGCAGCAGAAATATCACAGCAGGGCTATAACCCTGACGATGGTTTTAATTTAAGCACCCGTGAAGATGGCCTGGTCTTGAGCTGGGATGCACCGGAGGGGCGCGCCCATATCGACCTCCAGTTCATACCTCGGCTCGGCAACAATGCCGCCGCACCCTTAATTCGAGAATTGGGCATAAACAATGAAGCCATCATTGAGGAAGTCGATCCCAATTATCTGTTCTGGGTGGGCGAACGGGACCTTGAATTGCGGGATGGATGGGAAATATTTTTCGATCGCGTTCCTACCCGACCTTACGCTGTCGAAAAAGGCTATCTGATTCCGGAAAATATCAACGTGTCAACTTCAGGTGGCCGGGCCACCATTGAAATCGATGGGCTTAATAGCACGAACTTTTCCGGTTCCCTGGCTTTTATTCTCTATCATGACAGTCCTTTCATACATATGGAGGCGCGAGTCTCTACATCCAGACCAGCGACTGCGTTCCTGTACCATGTCGGCTTGGCCAAACCGGACACCGAAGCACACCACATCGAATGGATCGATGCCTATGAAAACCCGCACATCGATCCAATTACCAATGACACCGCCAGCGTCTACCAAACACGTTTTCGCAGTATGGCCTTATCCAATACCAATGGATCACTGGTAATTTCGCCGTTCCCTCATCAGTACCTGTATCCCCTGGATTTCGCCGATAACTTTGGCTACAACTGGGCAGGCATTGAATACCTGGATATGATCGACGGATTCGCCTTTGGTGTACGTCAACCACCTATGGGTGATCGTCGCTTTGTACCCTGGGTCAATGCCCAACCCGGCTCAGTACAAAAACTTGGCGTGCTACTCTTTCTTTCACAAGCCGCTGGCTTGGAAAATCTGGAAGTCGTTAAAACCTATACCCGCAACGATTCATTTAAACCTTTACCAGGCTACAAGACTTTATCCAGTCATTACCATCATGAACATTCTATGGATTTTATTAATATGCAGCGGGAGCAAAATACAAGCGGCATCCCTGCAGGATTAGAAGATCCTGACTTCGTTAATTTCTTCAAGCGCATGGGAGTGGACATGGTGCATATGGCCGAATTTCATTTTGGTCGTACGCCAGGTACTGAAACCGACCAGCGACTGGCGGAACTCAAAGTCATGCATGATGAATTTGCCCGCCTGTCTGACGAAGACTTTTTATTGATCCCTGGCGAAGAACCTAATGTGCATCTCGGCAGTCACTGGTTAAGTCTGTTTCCCAAACCGGTGTACTGGGTACTGAACCAAAATCAGGGCCAACCTTTTGTCCAGGAAATGCCCGACTATGGAACTGTCTACCACGTTGGCAGTGCCGACGATGTTTTAAACTTATTGGAAATCGAAAACGGCCTGGCCTGGACTGCGCATCCGCGAGTGAAAGGATCAACCGGATTTCCCGATGCCTATAAGGATGAGGAATTCTTTCTCAGTGAACATTTTCTCGGTGGAGCCTGGAAAGCGATGCCCGCTGACTATTCGAGGGAAATGATTGGCTGGCGTGTGCTGGACCTGGAAGACGACATGGCAAACTGGGGTGCTAAAAAATACATCTTGGGCGAAGTCGATATCTTCAAGATCTATGAAGATTACGAACTCTTTGGCACGATGAATATCAACTATCTCAGGCTCGATGAAATTCCAGACTATGAGGATGGCTGGCAACCCGTTGTGGACGCACTGGCCAAGGGTGAATTTTTTGTAACTACCGGTGAAGTACTGATCAGCGACTTTTCCCTGGCAGGTGCCGAAAGTGGAAATTCGATTTCCCCTACTGAATCGGCTGCACTGATAGCAGAACTGGAATGGACTTATCCCCTTGCTTACATGGAGATAGTCAGCGGCGATGGTGATGCAATCTATCGAGATCGTATCGACCTGGCTCATACGACTGAATTCAGCGCAGAGACAATCGAAAGAACTATCGATCTGTCTGAACGTCGATGGGTTCGCATCGAAGTCTGGGATATTGCTCGCAATGGTGCATTTACCCAACCGGTGTGGATAGATAATTAACTGGATAAAAATCCTTTCGTTGAGGCAGCAGTAAGCGCTCTATATAATCGCGACTGATTATTCTGGAGCCCACTGTTTTAGGAGTGTTTAGCCTCATGTCTTCCCCGCCTGAAGAACCATCAAACATCGCATAGCACGACCCATCGGCTGAGTCTGCCGCCGCAATGCTAAAGCGCATTGAATCGAGCAGACTGTTTCAATCATCAGTAATTTTCATCATCGTGCTTTCGGCTATCTCGATTGGTGCAAAAACTTATGAAATACCGCCGCTATTTGAAAGCATTCTTACAATTCTCGATAACGGCATTACCTATTTTTTTCTGGCAGAGATCTTGTTGCGCTTTGCCGTTTGTGATGACAAGAAATATTTTTTTAAAGATGGCTGGAATCTGTTTGATACTATTATCATAATAGGCAGCCTGGTACCTGTTAGTAATGCTGATGCGGTATTGATTGGAAGATTGCTTCGTGTGTTTCGTGTTCTAAGACTCGTCTCTGTGGTGCCGGAGCTGCGCTCCTTGATTAATGCATTATTAAAAGCCATTCCACGGATGGGTTATATCGCTTTACTGATGTTCATTATTTTCTATATTTACGGTGCGGTAGGTTCACTCTTCTTCAGCAACATCGACGAAGTATTGTGGGGTGATGTATCTATCGCCATGCTCACCCTTTTCCGCGTAGCAACCTTTGAAGACTGGACTGATGTCATGTACGGCACTATGGAAGTGTTTCCACTGAGCTGGATATTCTATCTTTCATTTATATTCTTAACTGCGTTTGTATTCCTGAACACGATGGTGGGCGCCATATTGGAAGTCATGACCGCAGAGCATAATAAAGAGACAGAAGAGCTGGCCCATCAGGAGCGCCTGGACATGGTTGAACAACTCAAGCAGATGCAACGCAAGATGGATGAGATGCACAGCATGCTTAATGGGAAGACTGGCTAGGCACTTTTACAGATTACAATGGAAGCATTTACGAGATCGCTTATTTCATCGCTTGAGTAACCAATATCCAGCAAGACTTTTTCAGTGGACTCGCCAATTAGCTGGGTTGGTTTATCCTCAGATTGTTCGATGCCTTCCATGGTGTAATGGGATCGCACCTGGCGCATGGGTCCTTCGCTGGGGTGCTCGTAATCTTCAAACAGACCAACTTCTTTGAGGTGTTCGTTATCCAGTAAGTCATCCAGGCGATTTACTTTGGTATGGGGGATATTGGCGTCGCGCAATAACTCATCCCATTCCTGAGTGGTATTCTCCGGAGCGATTTCATAAAGCTTCTCGTAAAGCGTATTGATATTTTCACTGCGCTTGATCGGATCGCGGACGATCTCCCAGTTAGCCCATTCCGGTCGCCCTACCATGGTAAAAAAGTCCACCCAGTTTTTCGTGCTATAGGGCAGGATTGCCATGTACCCGTCTTTGGTTGGATAAGGCCGACGATAAGGCGCAGTCAATCGGTCATAACCCGTACTACCGGTGCTGGGCACATAGCTGTGTCCTGCCAGTTGCTCCGCCATTAAAAATGCAACCAGACCTTCAAACATGGGCGACTCAATGAAACAGCCCTCACCGGTTCGAAGTTTATTAATTAGCCCGCCGAGAACCGCCACCGTTAACTGCAAGCCGGATACCTTGTCAGCCACAATAGTGGGTAAGTAACGCGGCCTGCCCTGCTCATCTGAATTCAAGTAAGACAGTCCGCTGGCAGCCTGGATGATGTCATCGTAGGCAGGGATATCGGAACTCGGTCCTTTTTCACCAAAGCCCTGGGCACCGCAATAAACGATATCAGGTTTTATGGCTTTCAAATTTTCATACCCGATACCAAGATTTACCGCCGTCTTGTTGCGCATGTTATGCACCACCGCATCGGCGGTTTTAACCAGGCGATAAAAAATTTCCCTGCCTGCCTCGGTCTTTAGATTAATTGCCACACAATCTTTGTTCCGATTGCAGTTGATAAACCCGGCACCCATTTCATCGGACTTGCCTGGCCGAACCGCGCGCATCATATCTCCACCAAGATTTTCGATCTTGATTACCTCGGCGCCAAAATCTCCCAGCATCTGGGTTGAAAAGGGTCCGAGCACTACTGTGGTTAAATCGAGAACACGAAATCCATTTAAAATGTTAAACATTTTTAATCCTGTTACTTTTTAATTAACTAATTACTTCTGATGGCTACACCAGCGCGAATCTCTGGATTCAATTCACCGCCATCCAGCACTACTGCGCCATTCACCAACACATATTCGATACCCTGGCTTGGCAAAATCGGATCAGTGTAAGTGGCACGATCCCTGATTGTCGACAGATCAAAGATGGTAATGTCTGCATCGGCTCCCACGCGAATGCGTCCTTTATTGCGCAATGCCGGCACAAAAGCTTCGAGGCGCCGTGCTGGCTCAATCGTCATGCGCCTTAATGCATCCATTAAATCGATGAGTTGCTCTTCTCGCACGTACTGTCCCAACACCTTGGCATAGGTTCCGGAACTACGAGGATGGCCTTTACCGTCGAGAATTCGACCATCGCTGGCAACCATGGTAAGTGGATGCTGAAGTGCGCTTCGGGTTTGCTCTTCTGTTCGACTGAAAGTGATGACACCGCCCCCGACCAGGCGATAACGACCAAAACTTTCTCGGGTCAGGCGTTCACCAGTTGCCACCCACATGTTTCTTTGAAAGCGATCTTCTTCCCAATCCTGCCAATCATCAAACAGCGCCGAGGCAATATCCGAATAACTGGCAGCATAAGGATACATTTCTGTCGTAACGTCCTGGCCTGAATCCCGTGCTGCCTGAATAATACCGAGAAACTCATCGATAGAAGCACCACCGCTGGAATTGGCATGCACAATATGCAGTGGCGTTCTCGCTGCTCTCGCACTGTCGATGATCTGCTGTAACCCGGTAAGTCCGCCGCGGGTATGGATATGGGCAGTGGCGCCTGCTGCAGTGGCTATCTCCAGCATCGCCGCGAATTCTGACTCCGTTGCGGCGGGCGTGTAAGCAAGACCAAAGCCTACGGCGACTGCTCCCTCGGCAATACCCTGGCGCATCATTGCCGCCATGCGATCCATGATTTCGGGACCGGCAATACCGCTGCCACCAGCGGCCATGGGCAGGAAGCGACCGGGATCATCAAACAGCACCATGCGCACCGGAATATGTCCTATGCTGATTCCGTAATTCAGCACCTGACCCCCTGCTCGCTCGGCATACCATTCACCGACGTGGGCCGTACCGATTTCAAGCTCGAAGCCGGATGTCACACCATCCTGAACCATGAGGCGATAAGCTTCTTCGGTCTGACCATGGGCATGGATATCGACGAAGCCCGGTGCGACAACCAGGCCATTGGCATTAATTTCTCGAGTTCCAGACAGTGGGGAATCTGAAACCGAAATTATGCGCCCGGCATTGATGCCGAGATGGCGAATACCATCCAGACCAGACTCCGGATCCATCACCCGGCCGTTATTGATTACCAGCTCAAATTGCTGGGCATTGGCAACGCTTGCTAAAGCCAGGCAAAGGGCACACACACTGCCCAGGAGAGATTTTGTTGATTTGCGCACAGATCCAGCTCCTTGGCGAAACAGAGTGACTGTTTTACCGAAGCGCCAGTCCTTTGTCCACGGGTGAAGGCAGGCTAGATCACCAACTTTTTACCATGGACTGCCTTGCTAACCGGCCTAATCAGCCAGGCTACTTCCAGCGCTGTCCCGTGCGTTGTATTCCATAGCAGCATTGGTGGATATTTCCCGGTTCGACGCTTCCTCATATCCCTCGGCTTCCTCAGCGCCAGCCCATGCACCCGCCGCCAGATAGCCGCATAGCGTGAAGATGAGCAGGCTAAGTTTCAATGTTGTTGATTTCATTTTATTTATTCCTGGGTATGTGAGTAGTAACACAACAACTATTTTTTTATTTCCATGCTTCGACAAATGTCATTAGGAAAAAAGCAGGTAAAATAAAGCGCTTGCTTGCCAGGATTAAGATTTCCTTAAGCAGTATCTCCCATAAGGAAATCTTTAATCTGCGGGGAAAGAAAGCTAATCCGGCGGGGTTTAAGCTCGTCACCATTATGAGAGTGGGTACTGGCATGATTCGCATTGCTATTGTTGAAGACTCAGAGGATGTCGCGAACGAAAGAAGAGAGTTCCTTGAAATGG
>JAPPOG010000018.1 GCA_028818225.1 Gammaproteobacteria bacterium
GGCGCGGACATCGATATTGTCTGACGCTGCAAAATTGCTCACCAGATCATCGGTATTGCCATTTTTCGTTGCGCCCCCAAACATTATTAATCCGGAAGGATCTCCGTTGGCCGTTGTTACATCTATAAGTTTTGATTCGCGGCGGTTTGCAATCTGGAAGCGGGAATGATTAATCGTGTGCACAGCATCGGCCCCCTGTTCCAGATCATCTCGCGACACCCCGCAGGGCATGCCATTACATTCAATCAGGGTTGGGCTGGAGAACAGGGGAATCGATTCACTGCCGGGAAAGTTATCCGAATAGGCCATGATAGTTGAAAAGGACCCGTCTATCCCATGACCATGGGACCAGTCGAAAATGCCTAAAGACTCTGAATCCCTGCGAGAATGAGCGACGCCGAAGTTGTGGCCTAATTCATGGGCCAGTGTATCGTCGGGACAAAAGTTGTTAGGACTGGTGCCACCATCTTTAAACAAAGTAATGTACAGATCCGAGTTTGAAACCAGCGGGTGAAATATCTCACCTTCATAGTCCGCACCAGGAATAGATCCAACACCACAGGTATCGCCACTCCGAATAAAACCATCGACCAGTACAACTATGTCAGCACCCAAACTGTCTCGAATCGCAGGCACATCGGTAAAGCCTGGACCTGTGGATTCCCTGAAAGCCTCCATAGCAGCGTTGATATTATCTATTTCATAATCCGTCATACCGTAATACACAGGGCGAAACTCAACATTGGCACCACTAGCAGCATAGTAGCCGTTAGTAAGCAATACCATTTGATTAATATCGGTCTCAGGAGATCCCAGAATCAGGTCATCGACAAAGCGTTCCGTATACAAAAACATCAAGTCAACTTCTAGCTTTTCATTTGCAGGAGTTACCGACGAAGCACTGTTTGGATTGGTACCCGCAAGTTCTTCGTTATAATCAGACACTCCGTCTCCATCACTATCGGTAGTTGTATCTTGAAGTATGAAAATGAAATCATCGGTCCGCACATTTTCACCAAATAAATCCCCAACGAAAACTGCGTTATCTATTTGCGGATAGGCTTCCTCTCTTATCCTGACTACATATTCAATAGTTGTACTACTGTTTGCTGCAATTGTTGGTAGCGGACAATCGAATGACGCTTGCGCGCCGGTGGAGCCGAGAGTGCAACCAGAAGCACTGCTCACAAGATCAGTAACTTCAGGTGTAAATAATACGGTAAAGTCTTCATCTTCTATTGGCGTAGCAAGCTTATTGGTGATCTCTACAGAAATTGTCACTTCGCTTCCTATGATCGCAAATTCCGAAGAGAGAGTTTGTTCCACCATTACATCGCTGTCGGTTAAAGCTGAGTAGTCAACTAGATCTGCGGTCCCATGCTGCTGAAATTCTGGGTAGCCGCCAAGGTCTTTTGGTAAGAAGTCTATATTCTGCGATAGTGAAAATAGCCAGCCAAGATAGTCACCACTGTCATCAATTCGCGCGAGTAAGGAAAACTTTCCATTGGGGCTATAAACAGTGGCAAGCAATGATTCCCTGCTTTGAGTCAGCGAAACATTAAAGCTTTGATCAATGATTGAAAAACCCGCACGCAAACCAATATCGCCATTCAGAAAGGTGTTGAGATATTCGATTGTATAAGTTGCTGCTTGATTTCCAGTAGTTTCCAGAGAGAGTTTGTCGCCAACGGAAAGAGCTTCAATCAATTTGCCATTAATCTTGATCGCTTGTTGGGATTCCAGTTGCTCTGGAAGCAAAATACTTGCTAGTTCTCCAGAAGCAGAGCTGGCATCGATAAACTGCCATAATGCCAGTTCATCTGCTATTGCAGAATGCGATGTTAAAGCAAAAAATATAAATAACACGCCGCTAATAGTTGTGTTCTTTAGATTAATGCTCACAGTTTTTACCGAATATGAATTCATCACTAAAGATTTGTATCCATGCCAGGCCTGGTAGTGAGTATGGTTTTCTGCATATTGCATTTATCAACGGACTGCAGACCTGGAAACCTAACAAGTTGCATAAGTTTTCTATCGAATCCGAATCCAATTCTCTCGAGCGCTCTAATCAAGACATATTCTACGTCACTATCGCAGGGAGCTCGCAATAATCAACGCTATAAAGTATGCGAGCGTTGCGAGGATGGCATAAATGTAGTTTATGCCATCGATAATTGAAAAAGGAAGAAAATTGTTGCGATTGTGCTAACTAGACTCTTTTATGAAAACTGTCACCACATCGACCGTAGCGCCATGGAGTAGACTGGTCGCTGTTGAGCCCAACATGAGTTTCCAGCCGGAATGACCATGGCTACCGATGACAATGGCATCAGCGCCTATTTCATCCTGAAGCTCTCTGATTTTTTCCGCCACCGGTCCAAGTAATGTATGTTGTCTAGCTCTATCGATATTATTCCTTTCGCCAACTTCTGCCAGATTTTGTGAAGAGCTTTCCAGAATTTTATTCTGCAGCTCAATTGGATCGAGTGTGTAAGACTCCATTCCCCAGACTGTGGGTATGGGTTCTACAACGTGGATTAATTCCAGCTTCTCGAGATCGTTCCCTACCAGCTCTTTTGCCCGATCAAGCACATGCTGAGAGCTGTCAGAAAAATCGATGGCGACGATGACCTTGTTATACATTTTCTCTTCTCCTGAGTTTGTGCTGTTTCCTTACAAAGAATTATAAGCACCATACTAGTTATTGATTTGAAAAGAATATTGATTGAAATCAATTGCAGTCATTGATCTTGAAGGCCTAATAAGCTCTTGAGAATGCCGGATTTTCTGGCAGAGGCAACCGAAGATGAATAAGAAACTGGCTAAGATTCTGGAGAAAATGCGGCAACTGGAAGCCGATTTTCATGAGGAAGTAAAAAGCTATGAGATCAGATTTCAACAGGCATATCTCTTTAATATTGACGCACTAAAGAACGCGCAGAGCGCTTTGGCACATACAAGAGAACAAGCCGAGGGCAACCGCAGTTTTTTATTTTTAAGACATTTACTGTCGGCCCCGTTTATCTATCTGATGATCGTACCACTGGCAATTCTTGATATCACCGTAACAGTTTATCAACATATTTGTTTTCGACTATATGGAATTCCAAGGGTTCATAGGGGAGATCACTTTATTATCGACAGGCAGTTACTCGGGCAACTAACTTTACTCAACAAATTCAATTGTGTTTACTG
>JAPPOG010000006.1 GCA_028818225.1 Gammaproteobacteria bacterium
CAAGAAGCTGGTGCTACATGCGGTCATTTCGGTGAAGTTCCTGCGGGTGCAGATCCCCAGTTTTACGACCAGAATTTATTGATTGCTAATGAGACATTGTATCCCCAACTATTAACTCTGCTGCAGCAAGCGCAATCCCAATAAAGCCTGTATATTTCACTCGGTTAAGCGATTTTCCAAAAGCGGTGAAGCGAAACTTTTACGATTGACGCAATACCTGCCAGATCGTAAGGTTAGTAGGTTTATTCAAGCTGTTTTCCGGTGTGGAAATCAGCACTCGAAAACCTTGGAAAATTTGGCTGAAACCCTCAAGTTTAGGGGCTTTGAGACCGAATTGAGAAAGAATTAAATAGACTTGAGGAGAAGACAGTGGAAAAAGTGAACAAATCAGTAATTTCCCTCCTGGCATTGATTCTGGCGCCTGCAATTGTGGTTGCCCAGGAACGAGTAGGAGATTTTTCACTTTTAGATCAGGATGGTTATCACCATGGAATGAGCTGGTACGATGATCACAAAGCCATAGCCCTGCTTGTTCAGGCTAATGATAGTGACGCCACTACAGCTGCAATTCCTGCATTCAATGCACTTAAAGAGAAGTTCGAAGAAGCTGGTATTGAGTTTCTGATGATCAATCCCATGGGGCGTAACAACCGTGCAGCGGTGCAGGCAAAAGTCGCTGAGTATGACGCAGATATACCAGTACTTATGGATGATGCCCGCGTAGTTTCCCAAGCCCTTGGCATTGAGCGAACTGGTGAAGTCCTAATTTACGATCCGAAGCGATTCACAGTGGAATTCAAGGGATCAGTGGCAGCGGCTGAAACTGCCATCGGGCAAATTCTTGCCGAGGAAACTGTTTCACCTGCTTTGGTTGAAACTTCTGGTTCAGCAATCACTTATGCAGCACAAGCAACACCTTCCTATGTTGCGGACATTGCCCCGGTCCTGGCAGAGCAATGTGCTACTTGTCATCGCGAAGGTGGCGTCGCGCCATTTGCGATGGACAGCCACACCATGGTTCAGGGCTGGTCACCTATGATTCGCGAGGTATTAATGACCCGCCGTATGCCACCGGGTCAGATCGATGGTCATATCGGTGAATTCATTAACGATCGATTGGTAGATACTGCAGATATTCGCAATATTATCGCCTGGGTTGATGCCGGTGCACCTAAAGACGGTGATCACGATCCACTCGCAGAGTTGGTATGGCCCGAGTCCAAATGGGCCTTTGGTGAGCCAGATATGATTCTGGACATTCCACCCACAACAGTGCCGGCAACCGGAAACGGTGTTTTCGTTAATGTGGAAGTTACTTTCGATATGCCGGAAGATCGATGGCTCCGTGGTAGCCAGATCATTGCTGGTGACCGAACAGTTCTTCACCACACCGTGAATCGCCTGGATTTTCCTGGTGAAGATAACCGCCGTGGTTTCCTCGGTGGCAGCGGTAACCGTGATAAGGCAAGTATCACTGCTTACATACCGGGCGATACGCCTGACCTTGACCCACCGAACACAGGTGGCCTGGTTAAGGCAGGCTCGGTGCTGCATCTGAACATGCACTACACACCCAATGGACGGGAAACCACTGATCATAGTCAGCTTGGCGTCTGGTTTTATCCATTAGGCGAAGTGCCTGAAGAAAGAATGTCGGGTGAGTGTGCATGTGTATTCCCGAATACCTGGACGACGATTCCTGCACAGGATCCAAACTTCGAACAGACCGCCAGCATCGTTATCGAAAACGATGCCCATATTCACAGCTATCTGCCGCACATGCATTTCCGTGGGAAGTACATGCGTTTCTACGCAGATTACCCGGATGGTTCTTCCGAAGAGCTAATTAACATCGCCAAGTACAATTACAACTGGCAACTCAGCTACACCTACGAAGAGCCAAAGTTTGTGCCAGGCGGAACCAGGATCACTGCTGTAGCAGCCTGGGATAACTCTCCGCAGAATCCGGCGAATCCTAATCCTGATCGTAATGTGGATTGGGGGAATGAGAGCTGGGACGAGATGTTTTTTGGAGCGGTATCCTGGAAAGACATCGATCAAGGCGGAGAGGATTAGCGCTTAGTCGCCCAGGTTAGATAACAAAAACCCGGTTGAGTTATGTCTCAACCGGGTTTTTTGTGCCTGGGACGCACTGGCTGCTCGCAGCCGCCAGGTTCAATCCCACAGAGCTAGAGTATCTCAAATATATCGTAAGCAACTTGGCCGTCGACTTGTTTAGACTTGCCGACAAAGACTCGATGATTAAGCCAATCATACTCTTCACTCGATGTTGTAAAACTCGGCGTAACCCGCCAATAAAGTCCACCATCTCCGGGAACAACCATGCCCTTATAAGTCATATAGATAATGGCACCGTCATCGGTTTCCAGGGTGATGCGCACATCCAGGCTAGAGTGACCGGAAACCTGGGTAATCCAATCAGCACCGCCATCATGAACTGTTCCGCTCAATCGTGGACCGGAAAAGGTTCCACCAGTTACCGGTGCTATTCGGGTGTGGCCTGCATCTAGTTGTGAATCAACATCCAGCAAGAGTTCAAACGCGAATTGCGATTCCAGATCGCTGGCAGGGGATTGAGCAGATGCCATGTGGGTTGCTCCTGTTAGCGCAATTATGGAAAAGAGTGGAATAACCACGCGAAATTCTTTGAGTAGATTAATCATTATTATTCTCCTTCTTGGCAGATGGCCAATAATAGATTGATCAGCTTAAGAAGTCACAGCCTCGATATGCCTAAATTTGTTATCGAAGCGCTTGAGTATGGTAGGCAAATAAATCAGGTCTAACACCAGGGCCAATACGACAATTGGAACTAACAGCTTGGCAGATTGCTGAAAATAGAGCGTATTGGCAAAGATCATTACCGTTGTACCAAAGGCCAACACCGCGGTGGTAATAGTTAATGCAGGACCGGCAATTTTTATGGAATGAGCTACAGCACCCGCCTTATCAGCACCTGAGCGCCGACCTTCCAGGTAATGGCTAAGAATATGCACAGTGTCATCAACCACCATGCCAATACTTATGCTGAAAACCATCATGACAAACGGGTCGAGTTGACCAATAAAAAGCGCCCATAAGCCAAATACGATAGTGGCCGGTAGTAAATTGGGCACTACGCTTAACACGCCGAAATAGAGGCTGCGAAAACCTACTATGAGGCTCAACGTAATCAGCAGAAGACTGATCGAATAGCCCTGCAACAGCTCAATCGTAACCAGTTCGTCCATGCGGGCAAACAACAAGATGCCACTGCCGTGAATTAACTCGGCCGAAGAGAATGTTTCGCTGAATCTTTCAGTAATTCGCTCATCCAGATCAATAATCTCTTGATTAGACATTGGTGCGGCGTTAACCGTCAAAGTGAGATAGGAATTATCGTCATTCAGAAAATTGGATAGCGGCAAATAATTTTGCTCTACCATTCGATAGGCGTTTAGATAATTAGCGTTAGTTTCCTTTTCCTCAGGCAATAAGAAATACGATTCGTCATTATCGTTAACGATCTGATTAATAGTCTTGAGTACTTCTGTGACGCTTATTATCGACTCTACATCTTCCTGTTCTGTCAGCCAGCTTGAAAATTCATCAACCTGGGATAAAAACTGCGGATCGATAGCGCCTTCCTCAGAATAGCTATTAATTCCATAAGTGATCGCAGGGCCCCGATTCATATGCTCATTAACCAGATCGGAGTACAGTTTTAGATCGGAATCAGAGGCGATGTAATCCAATCGATCAAAATCAGTTTCATTAAGTGGTAAAAGCAGTATACAAACTATTGCAAGCGCGCTACATCCAATGAAAATTTTCTTATCCTGCTTATGAGTGAAGTCGATAACCTGCTGTAGCTCCTTTTGCAGAAAAGACACGCCGGATTGCGCTGTGCTTTTGGCAGTTTTGGAAAACCAGATCAGCAGGGTTGGCATCATCATTAAGGTAAGCAGATAAGAAAAAGCAATGCCGAGAGCAACTATGCGTCCGAAGTCCTGTACAGCAGGAGAAGAACACATATTCAGGGAAGAAAAGCCGATTGCGGTTGTTAAGGCTGCGAGAGTAACCGGTTGAAAGTTATAAGCCATACTGTGGCGCATTGCATCGAGCTTTTTTTGACCCTTGTGTAATGCCTGCTTATAAATTGAGATTATATGCACACTCGTGGCGACGGAAATTACCACAACAACCAGAGGTGCCATAATTGAAATATTGTTAAAGGAGAAATCCAGGAATCCCAGTGCACCAACTGTGCTCACAATGGTAAATCCAACGTGAGTAAGAATGCATGCGCCCAATGCTATAGATTTGAAGCAAAAGCAGATCACCAGTACGCAAAGCAGCACTACAATTGGCAGCAGGCTCGTGAGGTCAGCAATCATAGCTTCCTGGCTATCCTTTTCCAGTAGCACATCGGCGTTTGCGAAGAGATCTACACCAGGATGATTTGTTCTTAACTGTTCCTGAACCGTCAATAGTGCATCTGCGATTTCTATTCGCTCGACATTACTTGCGTCATTAGAGTCCAAAGTAATTACCGCAAAGGTAAGCTTGCCATTGCGTGAAAGCAGATTGCTGGTCAGTAGCTGATCACTGGTAGCGGTTTCACTAACTTCTACCAGCTCAGCTTCTGAATATTCACTCAGATCTTTGCTGAACAGGCGACGTTGTGTTTCTGGTGCGGTGTATTCCAGTATGCTGGTTAAGCCGCGAATACGTGGAATAACGATGAATATTTCTTCCAGCTCCTGGATTGCACCGAGTATCTGTGGAGTGAATACGGTCTCACCATCCTCGGCGATGAACGCAAATCTGATTTCAGAGCCGCTAGGAAACTGCTCTTCAAGTAAATCCATTTCATCCAAGTAAGGGTCGCTTTCTGATAGTAGCGCGCTAAGGGAAGTGTCGAATGAAGTGTGGAGTATTCCAGTGCCAAGCAATGCAGTCAGTAACGTAGCAATAGCGAGTAGCACATAGCGCTGAGCTATTGTAAAAGTTGCAACGCTTTGAGATATGGTCGGATTGTTTGTATCCATAAAGTTTTTTACTTGGTAATGCTTTTACAGTGGTCTATCCAGCTTTGCACGCCACTGCTTAAAAATTTCTGTTTATGCAAAATAAAATAGAATTTTCTCTTCCAGTCTCGTTGTGGCGCGTATAGAGGAATCAAAGTTCCGCGTTTAAACGCGTCGAGCAGTGTTAGTTCAGACAGGCAACCGATTCCCAGACCTGCCTCTACAGCTCGCTTAATTCCTTCCGTATGTTGTAACTCTAACCTTAGATCGATATTAGCTAATAAACCACTCATGGCCCGATCAAATGCCTGTCGCGTGCCGGAACCTTTTTCTCGGACAATCCAAT
Organism: Gammaproteobacteria bacterium; assembly: GCA_028818225.1. Lineage (GTDB taxonomy): Bacteria > Pseudomonadota > Gammaproteobacteria > Pseudomonadales > Pseudohongiellaceae > UBA9145. Next base: position 5,377 of record JAPPOG010000006.1, read on the forward strand.
GCGCTTGTTGCAATTCCTTATCGCTTAATTTCTTTCTTTTCGCCAGTGGATGTTTTGGCGAGCAGAATAATACCAGTTTATCGTCACGCCAGAATCTGACATCGAGATCTGCTTCCTGTAATTCACCTTCTATTAGGCCGATGTCTAGTTCGAAATTTTGCACCTTATTGGCAATGGCTTGAGTATTTTCAACGATCAATTCCAGCTGCGCGGAAGGATGGTCTTGCATAAAGTTCGCCACAATACCGATTGCCAGATAATTGCCAATAGTCAGAGTCGCACCAACTTTCAGCTCGCCTACATCAGAGTGATGTGTCAATGCACTTTCGATCTGTTCAGCCTGTGAGATCAGGGCTGCAGCCTGTGGTCTTAGCAGTGCACCCTGTTCATTGAGTTGCAGTCGTTTTCCGACTCGGTCAAATAAAGCAATATCGAAACGAGATTCCAGTTCTTTCAAGGCAGTACTGGCCGCCGATTGCGACATGGAAAGCTCAGCAGCCGCCAGGCTGACATTCTCATGGCTGGCCACTGCCAGGAATACCTGCAGTTGTTTGAGGGTGAAATGCATAGCCTACAGTATATCTAATAAATAGATAATATATATAAATATAATCAATTTTACAGATATTAGCTGAGCTTCTAAACTCCCGGGCCTTCAAGTCAGGAAGCAATCATGGCCAATTTATCCACCCAGGCAGTAACCGATGTCCATCACTGGAATGAATCATTGTTCAGCTTTAAAACCACCAGGGATCAATCTTTGCGTTTTGAAAATGGACACTTTGTTATGTTGGGCCTTGAGATTGAAGGTAAACCCCTGATGCGCGCCTACAGTATTGCTAGCCCGAACTATGATGAAGAACTGGAATTCTTGAGTATTAAAGTTCCAGACGGCCCGCTTACTTCAAAATTGCAGAACATTAAAGTCGGTGACGAATTATTAGTGAGCAGTAAACCAACAGGGACACTGGTAGTCGATCATCTGCTGGAAGGTCGCAATCTCTATCTCATCAGCACCGGAACTGGTCTCGCACCTTTCATTAGCATCATTCAGGATCCAGCGACTTACGAAAGATTCGACAAAATCCTTCTTACTCATGGAGTACGCTACCAGAGTGAGCTTGCTTATCAAGATTTGATACAAGAGCAACTACCGCAAAATGAATACTTCGGCAAAGAAGTAAAGGCACAGCTCATTTACTATCCCACCGTTACTCGAGAAAAGTTTCGCAATCAAGGTCGCCTTACTGATCTTATGACCTCAGGGAAGCTATTCGCCGACATTCAGCAACCCAAACCTGATCCCAAGCTTGATCGCTTTATGATCTGCGGTAGTCCAAGTATGCTGAAAGATACCTGTGCAATTCTGGATGGCTGGGGCTTCGCAGAGTCGCGGCAGGGAATAAAAGCACATTACGTGATTGAGCGCGCTTTTGTAGAGTAAAGCGATCGCGCTTTAAATCAGGCCGGCCCGTTCCAGTACGCAATCCAATCTTTGTTCCAATTCCGCAGTCGCTGGTGACATCGGTAATCGATGTTCGTTGTTGGGCAAGAGACCCATGCGTTTCATCATATATTTTATCGGAATGGGATTAGTGTCATAAAACACTGACTGGTTCAGCTCGAACAATTGATGGTGCAGAGATTTACCTTTTTCCAGGTCATTATCCCAAACCGCCTGGCACATGTCGGAAAGTATTGCAGGGCGCAGATTTCCTACGGCATTCATTAACCCAGCAGCACCAATAGCCAGTTCCGGAAAACTCAGTTCTTCCAAACCAACGAATACCTGAAATTCAGGGAATTCAGCCAGACATTGAGAAACAAAACCCAGATCATTAACCGCATGCTTCATACCGATAAATGTAGGCGATTTCTCTTTTAGTTCTTTAATGGTGTCAATGGAGATGGAAACTGCTGCGCGGCCGGGAATGTGGTAAATCAACCAGGGAATTTCTATGCCTTGTGTCACTTCCAGGTAGTATTCGATGATTCCGCGCTGGGGTGGTCTTATGTAATAAGGCGTGACTATTAGTAAGGCGTCAGCCCCGGCGTTGACTGCGTGCCTGGTGAGCGCCCTGGTTTCGACCAGCGAGTGCGAACCCGTGGCAGCTACTATCGGAATGGATTTATTCGCGGCTATAATTGCACAGTCGACTAACTGGTTCCTTTCATCAACAGTGAGAGTAGATGGTTCCGCCGAAGTGCCATTGACCAATATGCCATGGGAGCCTTCATTAACGTGAAACTCTATCAATTTGCAGTAGCAATCGAAATCGACTTTCCCACTACTAAAGGGAGTGATTACCGGCGGGATTGATCCCTTAATGTCTATGGTCATGGTTATAACCGCATTCCTAAGCTTCCAAACTCGAATTCAGCGCCACTAGTTGTTTGAGTAAATCATTTAGCGCTTTTTTACCTACTTTCCTTTCGATTGAGCGATAAATTTTTTCTGAATCAGGCACCACCTGTTGGAATTTTCTCTGGCCTTTTGCACTCAAACTGATTAATACCTTGCGCTGATCTTCTTTATCTCTATCCCGTTTCACCAATCCTTCTTCTTCAAGGTTCTTCAGGATACGCGTGAGGCTAGGTGGCAGAATCATGCTCTGTTGGGACAGTTCAAACGCTTCTATATTATTCTGGCTTGCCAGCACGCGAATCACCCGCCACTGCTGATCAGTTAGCCCGAATGAACGAAGCATGGGCCTGAATAAAGCCATCGCTGACTCTCTTGCCAGCAAAAGTTGCATCGGCAGGCTGCGATTAATTTTCCTCAGATTTGCCATGACAGTGATTGGCTCTCAGCTTTGTTCATCCATGATGGAGTTTCTAAGTATTCCGATACCAGGTACCTCTACTTCCACTGTATCTCCCTGGCGCAAATATTTTGGTGGATCAAATCGAGCACCTGCACCATTTGGTGTGCCTGTGGCGATAATATCGCCAGGTTTTAAGCGATAGAATGTCGACAAATAGGCAATGAGAAACCTGAAAGAGAACATCAGATTTTCTGTCATATCATTTTGTCGCTCTTCTCCATTAACGCGAGTGATAACTTGTAAGTTGCTCATAGGGTCGAGCTCATCTGCAGTTACCAGCCATGGCCCCAGGGAACCAGATTTTTCAAAGTTTTTCCCCTGGGTGACATTGAACTTTGCATGTCGCAGATAGTCTCTCACCGAGCCTTCATTCATGACGGTCATGCCAGCGATGTATTCGTGTGCCTCTGCTTCCGGAATTCTTCTTCCTTCCTTGCCAATGACAAGCACTATTTCACCTTCGTAGTCGAGTTGATCTGACTCCGGAGGGTTCATGATGTATTGTTCGTGTCCTACCAGAGACTCCCTGTTGCGCATGAATACGCTTGGATATTTTGGTGGCTCAGTTCCGTCTTTATATTCTTCATTGCGGTTTGCATAGTTGACGCCTATGCAGATTATTTTCTCCGGATTAGGTATGGCGGGATCAAATTGAATATCGTCAACGGTGAAATCGACATCGGCAGTTTTAACCAATTCACAAAGTTGGTCCAATTGCCCCTCTCTGATGGCGTCACGTAGATCGACTATCTCTGGAATCCGGGCACTAAGATTAACAACGCCATTATCTTTCATTGCTCCAAAGGCGGATTGGCCCGCATGTGAAAAACTCAAAAATTTCATTCGCTGCTGCGCAATTAGGTCGAGCTTCTACGTCAAATAGCTGATTTTAGATTTGTTGATTTATTTAATATATTAAGTAATATTACTTGCCATTACTAGCTTTTTAGGGTGATTATCCGTGCCGCATCAAATCCTGGAAATATCTCCCAATATAGTGAATCTGCTCGACGTTAATAGGCTCGTGGAGGCCTTGCATAACTGTGCGGCAGAACAGGAAGCACTCGCGCTTGGTGGAATTCGGACCCGTGTATATACGGCTTCACACACGAGGATTGCTGATAACGCGCCAGATTATGGTTTCATCGCTGTTTACTTGCGTATTGCTGAGGGAAGATCAGAAGAAGTAAGAAAAGACATGGGCACAAAACTAATGGATTGTCTCTGTGCTTTCGTCGACGAGCATTTGGGCAACGCTCCTATAGCCTTATCCTATGAAGTACAGGAAATTAAAAAAGACATGCGTTGGAATCGAAATCGGGTGCCCGAGTTTATGAATGCTGGAGAAGATACTTCATGAGTCAGGAATCACTTGAAGAGAACCTCCGGAAGTTACAGCCATTATTAAAAGAGTTTGCGGCTCAGCCCATCCAACACTGCATTAATGGTGAAGCGGTAGCATCCGCAGACGGCGGTACATTCTCTAATCATTCCCCAATCGATGAATCGATAATAGGTGAAGTTGCAGCTGGCAATGTTGATGATATTGATAAGGCATGCCGCGCTGCAGAGGAAGCGTTTGTATCCTGGGCCTCGATGGCAGGAAAGCAACGACGGGATTTGCTCCATGCAATCGCGGATGCAATAGAGGCCAATGCGGAATCTATTGCCCTGGTGGAGAGCTGGGATACGGGCCAGCCTTTACGCTTTATGAGTAAGGCTGCAATTCGCGGTGCTGAGAATTATCGTTTTTTTGCAGACATGGCGCCTAATGCCAGAAACGGTCTTTCCCTACCAGCTCAACATCATATGAATTACAGTGTTCGCCAGCCAATTGGACCGGTGGGCATCATCACACCCTGGAACACACCGTTTATGCTCTCCACCTGGAAAATAGCACCGGCTTTGGCAGCCGGATGTACAGTGGTGCATAAGCCAGCGGAGTGGTCTCCCTGTAGTGCAAGCATGTTGGTCAAGATAATGCTTGATGCCGGATTACCGAAGGGCGTGGTAAATACGGTACAGGGTATTGGTGAAGTTGCTGGTAAAGCGTTGACAGAACATGCAGCAATTAAAGCCATCGCTTTTGTCGGTGAATCTCGAACTGGTAGTGAAATCATGAAACAGGGAGCTGCTACCCTAAAGCGTGTTCATTTCGAATTGGGTGGAAAAAATCCAGTTATAGTATTTGATGATGCAGATCTCGATCGAGCCCTGGATGCTGTGATCTTTATGATTTATAGCCTTAATGGTGAGCGCTGCACCTCATCAAGTCGCTTGCTTATACAAAAAGGTATCGCTGGGGAATTTATTGAATGTGTAAAAGAGCGAGTAGCTAAATTGAAGCTCGGTCATCCGCTGAATCCTGCTACTGAAGTGGGTCCGCTAATTCATGAAAAACATCGAGAGAAAGTTGCTTCCTATTTCGATATCGCACAGCAAGAAGGTGCCAATATTGCAATTGGTGGAAGCAAAGCTGCTTTCGAAGGCAAGGGTTGTTTCGTCGAACCGACCCTCTTTACCAATGCAAATAATTCCATGCGTATTGCCCAGGAAGAAATATTTGGCCCGGTGTTAACTGCTATAGAGTTTGAAGATGAGAAAGAGGCCATTGCAATTGCTAATGGGGTGAACTATGGATTAGCAGCTTATGTCTGGACAGGAGATGCGGGTCGAAGTATTCGATTAGGTCGCGATCTGGATGCTGGTATGATTTGGATTAATTCGGAAAATAATCGTCATCTGCCTTCTCCTTTTGGAGGAATGAAAGCCAGCGGGATCGGTCGCGACGGGGGTGATTACAGTTTCGATTTCTATATGGAAACAAAAAATGTTTGTATAGCAACCAACAATCACTCGGTTCCTAAATTAGCGAAGAATTAACCTATGAGCCTTTACCAGGTGCAGAAATTTCTCTACCAACTGAATCGCGATAAGCAGATGCAGCAAAGCTTTGCCGATGAGAGGGACAGTGTTCTCTGTAATTACGACCTGGATATGGAAGAATTAGAGGCCCTGCGCTCCGGTGATATCGGTTTGCTCTATGTATTGGGAGTAAACGGACAAATACTTATGCATTTTGCCGCCTATCTGCAAATCGAATGGTTTGATTATTTGCGCTTAATGCGCGAAGGCGTTGATAAACACGGTGAGGTTAGAGCCGGTATCTACGCTATGACTGGTGGTGGTAAATCATTCGTTCAGGCGCCCGCTACAACAGCCAGGGCAGAATCGAAATGAGTCTCGTCTACGCGGGAATATTAAGTCATGCTCCCGGAATCACCGGCAGGGCGCATCTGGTGGAAAATGAACAGATCCGCGATGACTTTTATGCCAGCCTGGAAATGCAGCGTCAGGAAATTCTGGCAAGTGAAGCGGAGGTACTCATCGTTATAGCTGCTGAACATTTTGCCAATTTTTTCATGGATAACATGCCGGCCTATTGCATGGGTATCGGCGATAAGCACAGCGGTCCCATTGAAGACAGTGAATGGTTAAAGATTGAAAAGACGACAATACCGGGCGCTCCGAATCTGGCAACGCGGCTGGCTAAAACAGTTATGCGATCGGTCGACCTTGCCTACTCTGAAGAATGGCGTTGTGACCACGGTATCATGGTGCCGCTTAATTTTTTAACCCCCGATTACGACCTGCCTGTAATTCCCTGCAACATCAATTGTCAGGGACCTCCCTTGACTCCTCTGAATCGAACCTGGGAATTCGGTGAGGCCTTGCGTGCAGCCTGCGATGAACAAGTCGAAAAGATTGCACTGGTGGGAACGGGTGGAATTTCCCATTGGCCCGCTACTCCGGATTCCGGCAAGATCAATGAAGCCTGGGATCGAGAATTTCTGACGCAGTTAATGAATCAGGATAGGCAAGCACTTTTGTCATATAAGGATGAGGATGTATACGCGGAAGCGGGGCAGGGGGGTTTTGAGATTCGAACCTTGATTGCGGCTGCCGCTGCAGCGGGGGGCAAGGGAGATTTGCAGTTTTATACAGCGGAGCTACCAATCTTTGCAGTAGGCTGCACGGTAGCGCGATTTGATATAGCCAACCGGGTGTAAGCCATGAACGAGAACATTAACCCATTTCTCTACAATTGCTGGTATGCGGCAGCCTGGGCCCATGAGGTGCCTGAAGGTACCAAGCTCGATCGAGTTTATCTTGAAAAACCCATCGTTATTTATCGCGGAGAGAGTGGCAAGCTCATCGCCCTGGATAACCGTTGTTGCCATCGAGGCGCACCGCTTTCTTTAGGTCGGGTAGAAGGTGATTGCATTCGTTGCATGTATCATGGGATGAAATACGATCCCGAGGGTGTGGTTATCGAAATCCCGGGTCAGGATTTCATCGGCCCAAATCATAAAGTACAGAGTTATCCGATTGTTGAAAAGGGTAATTTGTTATGGATCTGGATGGGAGATCCTGCATTGGCAAATCCCGAAAATATTCACGATTATCCACCGCTTTCTGATAGCAGTTGGCGCGGTTTCGAAAAAGAAGCCTATCTGCATTATGATGCCAACTGGATGCTAATCGTCGACAACCTCGCAGATTTCTCTCACCTGGCGTTTGTTCACACAGATACTCTGGGGGGGTCAGAAGATTATGCGTTTGTTACTAATCCGCAAGTCGAAAAGCTCGACAATGGCTTCAATGTTGTGCGCTGGAGTAAGAATGATGCACCGGCCCCCTATCACGCCAAGGTAAACCCCGATGTGCCAGAGAAACTGGACAGATGTAACAGCGTTCAAATGTTAGTGCCCGGTATCTTTTTTATGTCCACGATTATGGCGCCAGTCGGCTGGGATCCAGATAGCGACAACTATGAAGGTGTAAAGCAGTATCGTAACTGTCAGTACATGACTCCAGAAACCAGATCTACCACTCATTTTTTCTGGAATTACATGCACGATTACCGTACCGATGATCCGAGCATTTCAAAATCCCTGCAAGCCAGCTTATTAGAAGGCTTTATGGAGGATAAGGAAATTATCGAAGCACAGCAGAAAATGTTGCAGTATCAGGATGAGTTTCAGCCGCGAGGCTTGCAGGGAGATGAAGCCCTTGTGCATTTTCGCAAACTCTACAATGCGCTAATAAGCGCTGAACGAGAACGATATGATTTTCATACTCGCCAACTAGGCAATTCAATAATCTGATTTAAAGAGACAATCATGCAACGACAGTGGTTTTATACCGGAATAATTCTTTTCCTATTTTTGGTGCTTGTATTTGGCGTTCCGCTTTTTCCAGAGCTCATGGCCATAGGCATTGCTGGCCCGATGAACCTCGGCATGCTTATATTTCTTTTGCTGCATGTGTTAACACCGCTACTTGCCTTTAGATATTTAAAACAGACTCAAGGAAAATAGAACTCATGGGGATTTTTCTATTCTTCGTCATCATCGTTGGTACAGTAGCTATCACTTTTGTAGCGCAGAAGCGCACATCAAGCGCAGCAGATTTTTTTGTAGCGGATGGAAAAATCGGCGGCATATCCAATGGTTTTGCCATCGCCGGTGATTTCATGTCGGCCGCAACTTTACTCGGCATTACCGCGATTATTTTTGGTGCCGGTTATGATGCTGTCATTTATCTTGCTGCGCCCTTGGGTGCGTTCTCTATCATCATTTATCTAATGACTGACAAACTCAAGGCACTTGGTAAGTATAGCTTTACCGACATTATCTGCAGTCGCCTCAAAGAAAAGCCCATACGCATTCTGGCAGCTATAACCACATTAAGCTTTTCATTGATGTATCTAATGGTACAGATTGTTGGTGCCGGCGCGCTAATTGAAGTGCTGTTTAACATCTCCTATTTGTGGGCGGTTGTTATAGTCACTTCCTTGATGGTTATCTATGTAGCTATAGGTGGCATGTTTGCGACCACCTGGGTACAGATTATTAAAGCCATACTCTTGCTAGCTGGGGTAACTGCTCTGGCCTTGCTGACACTGGCGACATTCAATTTTAGTTTCTCGGATATGTATTCCGCGGCAAATGCGAATCATGGCACCGAGGGATTGCTCACCAGAGGTGGTGGTCTTGGTTTGTCTACATTATCTGCCCTGTCTCTGGGTATCGGACTCTGTCTCGGATTAGCGGGATCGCCCCATTTACTGATGCGTTTCTTCACCGTTAAAGATAAAGCCGCTGCGCGGGTATCTGCCGGCGTTGCACTAGGAGCTATCAGTTACGTTAATGTCCTTATCTTTTTCATTATTGGCGTAGGATCAGTCGCGCTGGTTAAGGGCAACAGAGCTTACCTGGATGAATCCGGAGCTGTTATCGGTGGTAACAACATGGTTTCAGTACATCTGGCCGACGCAGTAGCCGGTGAAGTTTTTCTTGGCATTATCGCAGCGGTCGCATTTGCAACAATTCTTGCGGTAGTCGCCGGGTTAATGCTGGCTTCGGTAACTGCGCTCACCCATGATCTTTACTCCAATGTGGTCAAGAAAGGAGAAATTGATCAGAAACGACAAATTCTTTTATCCAAATATGCCGCTGTGGGCTTGGGAGTAATCGTTGCTATTTTGGGAATAGCCTTCGAGCGGCAAAATATTGCCTATCTTGTAAGTCTTACCCTCGCTATAGGTGCCTCTACCAACTTCCCATTGTTAATACTCAGTATGTATTGGCGGGGGCTCACAACCAAGGGCGCGATATATGGAGGTGTGGTGGGGCTGATCACTGCAATTGTATTAATGGTGCTTGGGCCGGCTGTTTGGGTCGATGTCTTCGGCAATGAGCAGGCTATTTTCCCCCAGGCCTATCCTGCGCTTTATTCAGTGACGCTGGCCTTTTTTACCATGTGGCTGGTTTCGATATTGGATAAGTCAGAGCAGGGAGCGAGGGACAGAAATAATTTCCAGGTAATGGAAACAAGCTAACTTTGGTTTAATCAGCAGTAAAAATATCCAGATCGTTAGCGAGAACTACCTCGCCAGCATATAAGGCCTGAATTTCATCCAGCACTGTTGACTCTTCTGTGCCATAGAACAATCCATGATAGAGCACCAGGGTCGCAGGCTCTGCGATAGCTGCTAATCGAGCCAATTCGGCGGATGTTGTATGTACACTGTTGTGGTAGCGTTGAAAATCAGGTGAATTTTGTGCCAAGCCCTGACGGCTTATTACTTCATGAAAAAGTAAATCCACACCCCGTGCTTTTTCTGCGATGACATCGCTGTAAGCAGTATCGCCGCTAATCACCAGAGATAAATCATCAGTGGTCACCTTAAAGCCAAAAGCAGGATCGATGTCGCCATGATTTACGAGAAATGCTTCGATCACTAAATCGTCTTTCTGTAAAAGTATGCCAGGCGATATAGTATGGTGATTAACCCGAAAACCGTTGGGATTTGTGACTGGCTGGATCCCATTGATGCGAAAGTCTGCATCGATAGCTATTATTTCATCCAGGCCAGCAGCAATGCGGTCAATACCTCTCGGCCCCCATGCTTCCAAGCCTGACTTTCTGCGCCACCACAGAGTGTGGGCCAACTCTGATAGATCCATGCTGTGATCACTGTGCAAGTGAGAGAGAAAGGCACAACAAATCTGTGAAGGATAAAGTGAGGGAATGTCATATCGATAGCGCGCAATAGTTGCCTGCCGAATTGCGCCAGCCCCAACATCAAACAAATAGGACTCGCCTTTATGCACGACTGCAATGCTGGATCCCGCGCGGAAGGCATCAGGAATGGGTGTTCCTGTCCCCAATATGACTACCTGGGTGGGTGCCGATAATTCTTCCTGAGAGGGACTGTCTCGCGTTTCTATACGGGCACTTGGTAGGCTCAGTGCGTTGTTGCCAGTTTGAGTAGTAACTCGTACCTGGCAAGCTACCAGAAGCGATACTGATAACAGCAGAAGAGGTTTAACTGAAAATAGCTTGTGCATTGACAAAATTTCATGAGTGCATTTGCTGCAAAGAATAACCTGCTAAATTCTAAAAGCAAAAAAAAGAGGATGCATGGCATCCTCTTTTCTAACGGATTCTTTTTTTGTGGCTAGAAGATAGCAACTAAACAGCCTTTGGAGTCAGGCACGTCATCCATATTGACAGTTCCCCCTGCCAGGATTACGTCCAATGCATCTTTCAAGTACCACTCGCTGGCATTATTTCGTTGAGTTTCGTAACCGAGTTGATCATTGATAGGGCCACGGAACAGAACTTCAGAGGTACTGGTATCGACAACAAATACCTCAGCAGTTCTTTCTACGCCCAGGGCTTTTGCTAATTGCTGCCCATCGTCTTTCATAATTGGAAAGTCGATGCCAAATTCCTCGGCTTCCTTGGCAATGCGAGGAATATTGTCTTGAATATTGGAGTTAAACATTGTGAATGCGATGTTTTTCTCGCTGTATTCGTCGCGAACTTCTCGATAGTTAGGGAGTGCGATGCGGGCAATAGGGCATCCAACGCCCTGAACATAAAATACAGCAAGCTCGTAATCACGATAGGATTCCATTGTGTGAACTTTACCCAGATGATCCGAAAGCTCAAACTCAGGCATCGACCGCAGCCAATCATCATCAGCCATGATCGCCAAACTTGAAATGGCCAAGGCGCAGGCAATCAAAAATTTGCTCAGCGATTTCATTTTACGGCTCCTTAACCCTCTAGTTGCTAAATAATTGATGCGGTACAAGCCCGCCTAATAATCAGGCCAAGTGTACCGGATTTCAGTGTATTCACTCAAAGCGCGCGTATCTTGATTAAGATCAAGCGCAACATCAACGCGACAAAACCGCGCGGCGACCTGCTAATGGTAGCAACTCATGGGAAATCATCCTAATAAAGAGCCTCTTTTTGTCACATAAAATCACAGGAAATCCAGTCAGTTTTTAGTCACTGATTATTGCAAAGAATTTTGCAAAAAAGTCATTTTTTACAAGGAGTTATATATTGGAGGCTGGCTTCAGATATCAGTAACTGAATTGCTGAACCTGAAATTCTCATCGGCAATAAGCTATTTAGGAATCTCCCGATCAAGTAGTCATTACTGAACTCTTTGATTGGCTAACCCCAGCCAGGATCACGAGGTCGGTACCGCAGAAAAGCCACGAAAGAACTCACAATCCTGCAAGAAAGCAGGCTATGAGCTGATTAAACTGGTGGCGGGCGCGCAGGCACATGCCTGCCCTGCAGGTAACTCGGGGTGTATTATGGCGGGTGCTCGATGACCTGATATGAAAAGAGTAGCAAACTGTCTATTGGGTTGAGTGGATAATCGAAAAGTGTTGTCTAATTGGATATAGTGCTTTTTTGAAATCCCTGTTGCAACGGAATTTATAGCCATGCCTTCCCCTGTGGCCAAACTCTATAGCGATATTGTGTTTGGTAAACCGGTTCTCGTCATTACGGTGCTCCTGTTTATAGTTGCGTTTTTTTCCTGGCATGCCCAAAACTTTCGCCTGGATGCTTCTGCCGATTCGCTTTTGCTTGAAGACGATCCTGACCTCGAGTTTTCACGAGAGATAAATACACGTTATGGCGCTAGTGATTCCGTCATCGTCGCTTACACGCCAGTGGGTGAACTGTTTGACAGAACTACACTGGCTAAAATGGAAGAGCTTAGGGAAGATTTGCTCGCTATTGACCGTGTGGAAACTGTCGACTCGATTCTGAATGTTCCGGTATTTGGTGATACACCCTTAACCGGTATATCGGAAGACTACTTAACCATTTTGGATGAGGAGCAGGACCTGCAGTTGGCACAGGCAGAAATCATGGCTAGCCCGGTTTTTTCCAATGCCTTGTTAAGTCCCGATGGAGAGACTGCTGGTTTTCTTGTCGGCTTCGCAATCGATGAAACCTCGCGAGGTTTACTTGCACGCCGAACCGAGCTGCGCAATCTTCAACGCAGCGAAAACATCAGCCCAGAGGAAGCCAATGAGCTGGTCGAAGTTGAAGCAGAATATGCTGAATACAGCGTAGTGGCTGCCGATCGCCAACACGAAATGATTGGTAATATCAGGGCTGTCTTGGATAACTATCGGGATGATGCCCAGATTTATCTCGGTGGCGCACCAATGATCGCCGATGACCTGGTAACTTTTGTTCAGGCCGATTTGCGCAGTTTTAGTATTGCTGTGGTGTTACTCATCATTTTCGCCCTCGGATTAATCTTCCGGAAGATCCGCTGGGTGGCGATGCCATTAGCTTGTTGCGCTGTCGCAGGAACGATCATGGTAGGTGTTCTGGGATTGATGGATTGGCGGGTAACTGTGGTTTCATCTAATTTCATTTCACTGCTTCTTATTATTACTATTTCTCTAACAGTGCATCTCATGGTGCGCTACAGAGAATTGCGGGCAACTCGCCATTTCAGTAATCACGATAGATTATTGCGTCATGCGGTGCGCAGTATGTTTCGTCCATGTTTATATACGGCTCTTACGACAGCTGTCGCTTTTGGTAGTCTTATTGTCAGCGGAATACTGCCTATTATCACCTTTGGTTGGATGATGATGATGGGTGTGGCAACGGCACTCATCGTAGCCTTCACTTTATTTCCTGCGGTCATGAGCATGCTTCAAGCCGATACTACTCAGCTATCTTCTGATCTAAGACTTAACCTAACCGGTGCCCTAGCCAATATAACCGATAAGTTAAAAGGCAATGTGCTAGTTATTTACGGGCTAATTCTTGTTTTAAGCATCATCGGTTTAACCCGTTTGAGAGTTGAAAACAGCTTCATCGATTACTTCAGGGAGAGTACTGAAATCTATCAGGGCATGACCCTGTTCGATGATAAATTGGGTGGTACTTTGTCATTCGACGTTGTCGTCGATTTACCTGATGAAGAAAATTTTGATGATGGCTTCGACGATGGCTTTGATGATTTCGCTGATGGTTTTGGTGATTTTGATGATGGCTTCGGTGACGATTCCGATGACGATGCCTATTGGTTTACTGCACCAAAGATGGATCAGGTTAAAGCGATTCATGAATACCTCGATGCAGATCATCAAACCGGCAAAGTGCTCTCCTTTGGTGCGGTAATTCAGCTGGCGGAGAATTTAAATGCCAATGAACCTATAGATGGCTTATTGTGGGCATTGCTTTACAGTCGTATTCCCGAAACCCTGAAAGACACAGTGCTTAATCCCTTCGTTTCAATTGAAGAGAATCAACTTCGTTATAATGTGCGGGTTATTGAATCTGCCGATGACCTGAACCGCAATGAACTTCTGCAAAGAATTGAAGCAGGTGTTGAAGAGGAGTTTGGTTTTGAAGATGAACAGGTAAGACTGACAGGAATTTTGGTTATGTATAACAACGTTCTGCAAAGCCTGTTTCAGTCCCAGATATTAACGCTTGGTGTAGTAATGTTTGCCATCATGCTCATGTTCCTGACATTGTTTCGCTCTCTTGCCATCGCCATGCTTTGCATCATTCCCAATGCTATCGCGGCAGTCCTGGTACTGGGCATAATGGGCTGGCTAAATATCCCACTGGATATTATGACGATTACTATCGCAGCAATTTCAGTAGGAATTGGTGTGGATAATACGATTCACTACATGCATCGATTCAGACGTGAATTTCCGCGCTTTGGCAATTATCGGGAAACTATGTTCTTTTGTCACAATAGCATTGGACGAGCTATGTATTTTACATCGATGACCATAGTTGCAGGATTTTCAATACTCGCCTTATCGAATTTCATTCCGACAATCGTTTTTGGTTTATTAACCAGCTTCGCCATGATAGTGGCACTTACGGGATCGCTAACCTTATTGCCGCAGTTACTAATAACCTTTAAGCCGCTTGGTCCCGAATCACACTCGTCAAGCCAGTAGCTTGCCTAGCTTTGTATTTGTGTTTTATGCTGCGTGCGCATCCTTTGAATCAATAAGAGCTCGACTATGAAGTTTTCAAAAATTTTTCTTCTATTTACAGCTATTGGGTTGCTTTCTGCCTGTGGTGGGGAATCCGAACCGCCCGCTGAACCTACAGTAGTAGAAGCATTTATGGCGGATCCAGCAGCAGTGGCGAGAGGAGAGGCGCTTTTCGTCGGTACTTGCGCAGGTTACTGCCATAGCCGGCAACCAGGAGATTCAGACGCCGTATTTCTATTTGATTGCGAATGGATTCATGGAGGCAGTGACCAGGAAATCTTCGATACTGTGACCGTAGGCGTACCGAATACGCGCATGGTTGGCTTTGGTTCAAACTTTCCGGAAGGAGATGACGATCTCTGGAAGATCATCGCTTTTATCAGAACTAATCAACAAGCCTGTTCATAGCAGTAAAATCAAAATAGTAGGAAAACCATGTCAAAAGAGATAACAGCCCAGGAGAACAAGGAAGAAAAGGGAGCGGGTCGTTCCGGCTTTATTGATGAGAAGCTGTTTAAATCACGTTCACTCACATTGTTCGGTGAGATTAATGACAAAATAGCGCGTTCGGTAACAGAAAGATTACTTGCACTGTCGGTTGAAGGCGATGATCCGATTCATCTCTACATTAGCTCGCCGGGCGGGCACGTAGAATCCGGTGATGTAGTCTATGACATGATCAAATTCATCAAACCAACGGTAAAAGTTATTGGAACCGGCTGGGTGGCAAGCGCTGCCACTACAATTTACCTGGCGGCTGAAAAAGAAAATCGCTTCGCCTTACCAAATACCCGATTCCTGATACATCAACCACTTGGTGGTTCCCGCGGCGATGCTACCGATATTGCCATTCAGGCGGAACAAATCATTAAAACCAGGGCGCGTATTAATCAATTGATTGCTGATGAAACAGGCCAAGATCTGGAGCGCGTGGCCAAGGATACTGATAGAGATTATTGGATGTCAGTTGACGAAGCAATCGACTACGGCATCGTCAATAAAATGGTTAAGTCTGTAGCTGAAATTTAATCGTTAAGCACTTTTTTAAAGACCGCTTGCCGGTCTTTCGCTAAAACACAAACCACCATAAAGTCTGGAACACAGGTCGCAGCGAAAGCCACGGCAGTTTCACTGTCGACTAACTCTGCCTGAATGATTCCAATTACGCCTGCATACTCTACTTCAACCCGAGCAATATTGCCTTCCACAGTTCCATCTTTGCTGTTCCAGGTGAAACCCATGGATTCAATTTGATGGACTTTCATTACTCCATTTTCAACTTCAACCCGAATTTCAAAAATAGTGCCATCGCCAACCCAGTGGCCGGACCAAATGGAATCATCAAATTCTTGGGCAAGGGTGATGTTTGCCAAGAGCAAGTACATGGTGGATAGAGAAATGGTTAATCTAGTTAATCGCAAGGCCAACTCCAAATAATTGTCCATGACTGACGTAAACAATGAAGTAAATAATTGCACCGACAACTACAGCAATCAGGTCACGCCATAACCAACCTGATTCGGGTACCAATGTAGACTGAAAATTATTGCGCAAGCTTACAAATTTCAGACCGGCCCAGAGCGAAAAACTTCCGAATAACAACATTGATGCCAGATCCCCGTTGGCCCAGAGATGAGCCGAACCCCAAATGCAAACGCCGAGCAGCATTGGATTGCGAAGTTGCCAACGTATAAAGGACATGGGGATGTTGCCGGCAACTACAAATATAAAGGCCGGAATCATCAAGATAGACGAGATATACCTTAATTCAAAAACTGGCTCCCAGACCATGACAAAAGGCGCAATGGATTTTCCCCAGATGATTAGCGCCAGCCCTACCAATGCGCACACGGAGTACATGCCCATGTAGGCGGGTATCCCTAGTAGCTCATTTCTAAACTTATCCCTCAAGCCAAATTCTCGGAACAGGTGGGGCAACAGAAAAAGGGCCAGGCCAAGGCAAAGAACCAACACGAAAGGACAATTCTCAAGCAGATAAAAGGCCAGTGTAGCACGTAAAGGCTGATGTCATTTTCCAGAATGTAGAAATCTAGGGGCATTCAGCGGGATCAAGCAAATTCTATGGTACTTGACATATTAATTAATTAAATGCTTAATTAATTAATTCGGTGACCTAACAGCAGGAATGACAGGGATATGGCACAAGTCACAACCAACAAATCCAACCTCGGACGGCCCGCTGGCAGCGCTAGCGATAAAGTAAGGGGTGAGCTAATCAATTCCGCCAGACAGCATTTTCTGGCGCGGGAATTCAAAGCCGTTTCCGTTAGACAGATCGCGGAATCAGCTGGCGTAAATGGTGCCATGATCAATTACTACTTTGGCGGAAAAAAAGGTCTGTATCTGGCAATGGTTGATGATGTTCTAAACGAGTTGGACGAAGCGCTAAGCGGTTTAAGAGCTGACAGTGAAATAACTCTGGCAGATTTTGGTCATAGCTATTCGCTAGTGCTGGCACGAAATCCCTGGTGGCCCAATTTTATGATCAGGGAAGTACTCTTTAGCGACGGAGAAGTCAGAGAAGCGATTGTTGACAGGTTTGGCTCAATTATCGGACCAAAACTTTTTCATTTGGTCCAGCAGGAAATTGATAAAGGCAACTACCGTGATGATCTGAATCCGCAACTTGCCATAATTTCTTTTATGGGTATGACTATTTTTCCTTTTATTGCCCGCCCGTTAATTGAACAGGTCTTTGGAATAAATCTTGATGAAGCCATGGCCTCCACTATTGCGCAGCATAATCAACAACTTTTTATGCAGGGAGTCGCTGCTTAAGCAGGTGATCGATATGACCAGCAAGCGCTATAAAGTCTACTTTTCCATACTACTCTCAAGTTTATTAGTTGCCTGTGAAGAACCGGCACAAATGGCTGTAGGGCAGTTGGAATCAGATCGAGTTGAAATCGTTGCGGAATCGAATGAGCCAATTGTTTCTATCCCTGTGCTCGAAGGCGATGTGCTTAACCAGGGAGGAATAATTCTCCGTCAGGATACTAATCGCATCGATATAAGAATTCAGGAAGCCGATGCCAATATCGAGCGCATCCAGGCAATTCTTGATGAACAGATTGCAGGTCCGCGACCAGAAACTATCGATGCGATGCAGGCCAATCTACTGGAAGCAAATATTGAAAGAGATTTTCGTGCACGGGAGCTCAACCGCCTAACTGGTTTACGGGAACAGAATTTAACTTCAATTGAGAGTATCGATACTGCTCAAATGTTATTGGCACGAGCAGAAGCAAGAATAAACCTGTTTACTGCACAACTTGCCGAGCTACAAGCAGGCACTCGTGAAGAACAGATCGCCCAGACACGTCATCAATTACAGCAGGCCAGTGCACAGTTGAACAGCTTGCGCTTCGATCGGGAACGCTTATTCGTGATAGCTACTGCATCTGGCCTGGTGGATTCGCTCCCTTTCGAAGTAGGTGAGCGGCCCCGCGTGGGTGATGTTGTCGCAGTCTTGTTGACTGGCTCTCAGCCCTATGCCCGGGTCTACATTCCTGAACCCATGCGCGTCGGCATTAATATTGGCTCAGAACTTTTAGTTCACATAGATGGCATTGAAAACCCATTAGCGGGCACGGTAAGGCGAATTGCCTCAGAATCCAGTTTTACACCGTACTTTGCACTTACTGAAAGAGATCGCAGCAGACTTTCTTACATGGCAGAGATCGCGCTGCCTGACACAACAAGCCGATTACCTGAAGGCGTGCCGGTTCAGGTCTATTTTGACTCGCCATGATCGATTCTGAATTTGCCATTACTTCCCGGGGATTAACGCGCCATTTTGGTTCCCTGATCGCGGTCGATAACGTCGATCTGCGAATCCCTGCAGGTCAAATTTATGGCTTCCTTGGGCCGAATGGTTCGGGAAAATCCACTACGATTCGTATGCTTTGTGGCTTGCTAACACCGAGTGCCGGTTCGGCTCAGGTGCTGGGAATGGACACTCGAAAAGAGTCAGAAAAACTCAAGCAGTTGATCGGTTACATGACCCAAAAGTTTTCATTGTTTGAAGACATGACAGTTAGAGAGAATCTGCAGTTTATTAGTGAGATATACGCTATTAATCGAAAGCTAAGAAAGTCGCGAGTTGATGAACTTCTGGAAAAGTTTGAACTCACTGATCGTATTAAACAAAAGGCAGGATCACTCAGCGGCGGACAGAAACAGCGGTTGGCCCTGGCGGCAGCAACGCTGCATAAACCCAAAATTCTATTTCTCGATGAACCCACCAGCGCAGTGGATCCCCAGAATCGTCGGGATTTCTGGGAAACCCTTTTCGAATTAGCAGAGCAGGGAACAACAATTCTTGTATCGACGCATTACATGGATGAAGCGGCACGCTGCCATCGTCTGGCGGTGCTCGACCGAGGTGTAAAAGTTGCTGACGGCTCACCACGTGAATTGGGTGAGAATATCCATTCTCATGTGATTGAACTCAGCGCTGAAGATCCAGATCTGGCGCGGGCAGCACTGAGTGGTGAAGCGAACATAATCAGTATTACACAATTGGGTATGCGTCTTCGCATACTCATTCCTAAAGAATCAAATAATCCCATTGAAATTGTTAATAGCAGGTTAGCTCAAGCCAGTATCAAGGCAGACGTTGAACAGGTCTCTCCTGATCTTGAGGATGTGTTTGTCGCAGTAACAGAATTGCGCAAAGAAAAGAAAGAGACGAAAGAGGTAATAGCGGCATGAAATCTCTTATTAGAATTTTCGCCGTCATGCGCAAAGAGTTTCTGCAATTAAGTCGCGACCGATTAACTTTCGGCATGATAGTTGGGATTCCGCTTGTTCAATTACTCATGTTTGGTTATGCCATTAATACTGATGTGCGCAATTTATCCGCTGCTTTTGCCGATGAAGCAGATACTCATTTATCACGGGAGTTCATGGCTGAGCTATCAGCTTCCCAGGTAATCAATTTGAATCAGCGCGTGTCCAGTGTTCAGGAACTCAATCAGCTACTGGACGCTGGCTCGATTTCAATAGGCGTCTATATTCCTGATGATTTTGATCGCCGCATAATTCAGCGTGATCGCAAGGCCATGCAATTACTGGTGGATGGTACCGATCCAATAATCCTTGGCGTGGCTCAGCAACTAGCCGCTCTATCAATCACCTTCGACTCCCAGTCCAATGTAAGGTCAGATCCAAGCCTTATCGAGGTACGCAACTATTACAATCCGGAACGCCGTTCGGCGGTAAATATCGTACCGGGACTTGTCGGCGTAATTCTCACCATGACCATGGTGCTATTTACCGCGGTGGCAATTGTGAGAGAAAAAGAACGGGGCAATCTGGAATTACTTATAAACACGCCGGTTAAAACGCCAGAATTAATGTTGGGCAAAATATTTCCTTACATTCTCATTGGGCTTATACAACTGATAATTATTCTTTCCCTTGGCCGTTTTCTCTTTGCCGTTCCTCTCCGCGGAAGTGAGGTGGATATTTTTTATGTTTCCTTATTGTTTATTGGCACGAATTTGTCCTTGGGTTTACTAATTTCAACCATATCTAAAACCCAGTTTCAGGCAATGCAAATGGCCTTTTTTATTCTCCTGCCATCCATCCTGTTGTCTGGTTTCATGTTCCCATTTGAAGGTATGCCAGTATTGGCACAATACATTGCTGAAGTGCTGCCACTGACTCACTTTAATCGATTGATTAGAGGAATTATTCTTCGAGGTGCAGACATGATGAGTATGTGGGATGAGCTTGCAGCGCTCGCTGCGTTTATGATCGCCACTCTTGCACTGGCCATCGTGCGCTTTAATAAGCGTTTGGACTAAAGAAAAAAAAGAGCGCCGTAGCGCTCTTTTCACTCTAGTTAAGTTTGATTTCTATACTTGTGCTACCGGATTGGAAAGCGCGAAATCATGATTTTTAATTGGCAGCTCACGCACTCGCTGACCAGTCAAAATATAAATCGCGTTGGTAACGGCAGCTGCAATGGGAGGTGTTGCAGGTTCGCCTAATCCACCGAGGGCTTCACCAGACTCTACGATGTGTACTTCGATCTCCGGTGATGTTGCCATTCTTACCATTTCGTAATCCGGGAAGTTGCCCTGCGTCACTGCTCCGTTTTCGATTGTTATCTCACCGTACATGGCAGCCGTCAAACCGAAAATTATGCCGCTTTCGATTTGTGCTTCAACCGTGTCAGGATTAACAGCCCAACCACAATCGATGGCGCAGGTTACCTTGTGCACGACAGGTTGATTGTCTTCACCCATCGACACCTCGGCGACTTCCGCAACGAAACTACCAAAACTTTCCTGTACAGCGATTCCCAGAGCATGACCTTCTGGTAAGTTCTGACCATAACCGGCTGCTGCAGCAGCAACTTCCAACACTTTACGGTGTCGTGGATGTTCTTGCAGTAGGTCCATGCGTAACTGGTAAGGATTTACCCCCGCACGATGGGCAATCTCATCCATAAAAGATTCAGTAAAAAAAGTTTGCTGGGAATGGTCTACGCTGCGCCATGCAGCAATCGGAACATGAGTATCGCCATCAACCACTCTTATGGATTGGTTTTCAATCGCGTAAGGAATATGAGAAGCACCAGGAACCTGAATTGGTCCGGTAAAGCGGCTATGCCAGGCGATGACATTGCTATTGTCATCAAAGGCTGCCTTGAAATTATTATGCACCGCGGGACGATAGTAATCCTGTTGCATATCGTCTTCACGACTAAAGATAGTTTTCACCGGCACATCGAACTCCATGGCAATTAGGGTTGCATGATCGATCATGTTCCAGTTAAAGGGGAGTCGGCGACCATAGCCACCACCACAGTAAGTTTGGTGAAAGATCACGTTTTCTTCTGCTAAACCGGCGACACTGGCAACCCGACCCCTCATTCCCAGGGCATCCTGTGTGCTGGTCCACATTTCGGCGCGATCCCCCTGAATATGAACTGTGCAATTCATAGGTTCCATGGCGGCATGGGCAAGATAGGGCACGCGGTAATTGGCTTCGATCACATCGACAGCTTCTTCCAGAGCTCTGTCGGTATCGCCGACTTCCTTGTCTTCACTGCCGTTACTTTCTGCTAACTCTTTGTCAAAACGCGCTGCTATGTCGGCACTGGAGACATTGTCATTTTCAGTTTCTGTAAAAGTTGCATTAACCAGAGCCAGAGCCTGTTTCGCCCGCCAGTAGTTATCGGCAACTACCGCTACAGAGTCTTCCAATTCGATTACTCGCACTACACCACGTTGAGTAAGCGCCTGAGTAGCATCGACAGAAACCAGTTTTGTGCCGAAAACCGGCGCCAGTCTAATGGCGGCGTATAGCATGTCTTCGCTATGGGCATCGAGACCATAGATAGCGGTACCATCGACTTTTGCTGGAATATCGTTTCTGGAAATGGCCTTTCCCATAATAGTGAACTGGGAACGATCTTTGAGCACAGGATCTTCAGGCGGTTCCAACAAGGCTGCATCTGCTGCAAGTTCGCCATAACTCAGGGTACGCCCTGAACTATTGTGCTGGACGTGAGATAGTTCAGTAGATAGTTCCGAAGTCGGAACATCCAGTCGTGCCGCCGCCGCATTAATTAACATTTCCCTTGCTGCCGCTCCCGCTGTTCGCATTGCATATTCACCAGTGTAGCGTACTGAAGAACTTCCACCCGTGGTTTGCAGATTCATGAGTTCTGCCACGGTAAATGCACTGGCGTTGACAAGGCCCATCAAGAAATTTGGCACGCCGAATTCGCCGGCGAAGCCCTTGACGAGATCACCATTGGCAAACAAGTCGATTGCCGGCGCCTGCTCGACGATGACATTCTCCCAAGCCGCATCCAGCTCATCTGCAGCCATCATGGACAAGGAAGTATGAATTCCCTGACCCATTTCGGAGTGGGGGACATAAACTGTAATTTCATTGTTGGGATCAATTTTGATAAAGGAAGTAATAAAGCGTTCGCTTCCCTCGACTAACTCTTCATTGGCACGGCGATGTCGGGTTGGGCGCGTGGCAGAGTAACCGATTAATACTCCACCACCGACTACTGCTCCAGTGAGTATGAATCTTCTTCTATTCATTTGCATGGCCAATCCTCCTATGCACTCGCCAGTGCGCGAATGGCTTTGCGCACTCTCGGATAGGAGCCGCAGCGACAAACATTGGTAATGCTGGCATCAATTTCCGCATCGGTGGGATTGGGATTACTGGCGAGAAATGAAGAAACCGCCATGATCATTCCTGACTGGCAATAACCACACTGAGGAATCTGATGATCGATCCAGGCTTGTTGTACTGCAGTTAAATCCAGTGCGCTTGAAGTCGTGCCAGCCGCTGCTACTGCCAGCCCTTCAATCGTCGTAATGTCCTGCCCTTCCACCGCAGAAACCGGTGTGACACAGCTTCTGATTGCATTGCCGTTGACGTGGACAGTGCAGGCACCGCAGTTCGCGATTCCACAACCGAATTTTGTGCCGGTCATGCCCAGTTCATCGCGGATAGCCCATAACAGTGGCATATCTGGTTCGATGTCCAGAGTGTGTTCCACACCATTTACTTTAAAAGTTGCCATTTCCATCCCCGTTGCTGAGAAGTTCAAGGTGAAAAAACAGGATATAGCAGGGTAAGGCCTGCATCAATCCGAAAATCTCCACAATCTGACTTCGCAATAGGCACCGGCAAGCAGCTATGGGAGAATCTCCGGCTCTGATTTGATTTGATTAATAAGGTATGGAATTTAACTACTCAGCACTGGAAACTGTCGTCGTTGGGGAGTCGGTGCAAAATGCTTTACCCCGATTGGTTGAAAAACTCGGCGCCAAGCGGCCTTTCCTTGTTGCCTCGTCTTCCTTAAGTCGAGCGACAAATGAATTTTCTGAGCTACAGTCAGCACTGGATGGAAACTGCGTCGGCCTGTTTGATCAGATTGGCTCCCACACCCCGAGGGAAGATGTACTAAAGGTACTTGCTGCGGTCAGGAATACTGATGCTGATTTGTTAATTTCACTTGGTGGGGGATCCATTATTGATGCAAGCAAAGCAGTACAACTTGCTATCGATCAGGAAGTAGAAACTGAATCTCAACTCCTGGAATATGCTCAGCATAGCGATGGCACCCGAGGCGCAAAGTGGGGTAATTTCAGTCTATTTTCGGAAGCATCAAAAATACGGCAGATCGCAGTGCCTACTACTCTCTCCGGCGCTGAATATAGCAACAACGCCGGTGTCTTAAATACCAAATCCTCTACCAAAGAAGGCTATCGCGGTTTAGATCTTTGCCCCCAATGTATTATTTATGATCCGGAATTAAGCACTTACACCCCTGAATGGTTATGGTTGTCCACAGCCATTCGCTCGCTGGATCATGCTGTGGAGGGCTATTGCTCGAAAGATTCGACCCCTTATCTGGACGCGCATTTTCTACAAGCGATGACTTTATTCGCTGATTCGCTTCCGGTAGTAAAAATGAATCCACAAAATCGAGAGGCCAGATCACAGAACTTTCAAGCGGTATGGTTAGCTTGCTGCGGATTGGGAACTGTTCCACATGGTGCTAGCCATGGCATTGGTTACATACTGGGAAGTTATTGTGGCGTTCCACATGGTTACACATCCTGTGTAATGTTACCTGCAGTGCTCGAATGGAATAGTTCCGAGTTTTCTGGTCGACAAAAGAATATAGCCGCAGCACTGGAATCCGCTAAGTCTCCTGCAAGTATTGCAATAAGAGAGTTGATATCGTCGCTTGAACTTCCAACTGCTCTCAGAGATGTAGGCGTTAAAAAAGAACAATTGGATGAGATTGCTGAGCGCGCGATCAAGCATCCTGTAGTCAGGCGCAATCCAAAAGAACTCTCAAAAGCTTCGCAAGTTAGAGAAATTCTGGAACTTGCCTGGTAAATTTCCTCTCGGACTTCGATGGAATTTTCAGAATAGCTGGATAGAAACATAGACTTGCGAAAATACGCATAACTTTGGGTTAATATGGGACGCAATATGCTGACTGGGAGGCGGACCCCAATTAATCGAGAGAAAAAGCAGTTGTATAAGAAATCCCCAAAGTAACTTACTTCGATGTTCGCGATCGAGTGGAAGTAGTCATAATATTCCTGGAAGAAACAATTACGCCTTATAAAGAGCGCTTAATTTCGATTGAGGGAAGGCCGGAACTAAAATCCAATCTTTCCTTTATTCCGATCGAAGACTTAAATCCATGACGATAGAATTAGCATTGTCAGGTGACACTCCTGAAACGAGTTAAGTAGTGCAAGCAAACACAAGACAATATTTATTAATCTTTCAAATCTTCTGGTTAGCAATATCTTGCAGCCAGGGTAATGCGGCTGAAACAAGTTTTGTTCGCTTCATACCCGGCGCACTTGCCTGGGAAGGTGAATTACAAACGGCAGTCGTAAGCTATGAGAATGCCGATGGCGTTGTCGTTGATTTGGTCTCGGCTATTCATCTCGGTGAAGAGGAATACTACGCAGCATTAAACAAATATTTTCTCGATCGGGACGCTGTTTTGTATGAACTGGTTGCTCATGAAGATGTCAGGCCTAATCCTGAATCTGTAACTCAGAGTATATCCCTGGTTAGTTTTGTGCAGAGAGCTTTAGGTAACTTCCTCGATGTAAAATTTCAATTGGAACAGATTGATTATTCACCGCAGAACTTTATACATGCTGATCTTAATCCCGACGAGTTAAGGCAAATCATGCTCGAAAAAGACGAAAGTTTCCTTTCGATGTTTATTGCCCTGGCTATTGCCCAGCTTGCTGATGAACAAGCTGCAAGTCAGCAAGGAGAGCAAGTATCTTCCTTTAATGCTATTGCAATCGTTAACGCACTATTAGCTGAGGATCAGACTGCTGCTTTTAAATATTTATTTGCGGAAGAGCTGGGTAGAACCGATGGAATAATCGTAGCACCAGAACTAGAGAGCCAGATAACAATATTAGGCGATCGCAATAATGCTGCTTTGAAAGTGTTAGAGGAGACTCTCTCAGATACAGACATTCGTACTATAAGTATTTTCTATGGTGCAGCTCATATGCCGCGATTTGAGCGAGAATTGCTGGAGAGATTTGGATTTAAGCAGATTCAAAAACGCTGGTTGAATGCCTGGATAATGCCCTGAAGCGATTTTTTCACTGAATTTGACGTGGAAAGGAATCATTCGGCGGTTTTTGCAGTTGACTAGAACGATTTAAGCAGGACAATAGGCAAACGTTTTGCAATTGAGGCAACTCCACAAAGTAGGGTATTTGGGGGATAAAAACTGCCAGGAATCGAGCCAATAATTGGCCACTCCGAGCTTCTGTTGTTAAACAGTCTGAGCTTATAGATCTAATGAAGGTGGAAACATTTATGAAAAAAATTATTAGCGGATGGTTAATATTGTCTCTGGCTGTTCTGGTTGGTTGTGCTGCAGCAACTCCCCCAGCCGTCGGCGCATGGGATGTAGAGATGAACACTCCATTAGGAGCATTGCCGGCAACCTTGACATTGAACGCAGATGGTTCTGGCAGCATGTCGGCTGACGGGCTGGGTGAAGCCCCAATTTCTGGAATCACATACGATGGCAATTCAGTTAGCTTCGAGGCAGAAGTCGATGCACAGGGTCAGACCCTTGTGCTTGAATTCACCGGTTCGGTGGAAGGTGATTTATTAGATGGAGAATTCGGTAGTGATTTTGGCGCTTTCGGCGTTTCTGGATCACGCCTGTAAAATTCTGGTAAGAATAAAAAGGGGATTCATTTGAATCCCCTTTTTTGTGCCCGTCAACAATTCTCTAAATTACGTTCAATCTTAAGTCTTCATTTATCCTGCGTAAGTTTTCCTGCGCATTTGGACTATTTGGGTGCACGTTGATCAAATTTTCAAATGCTTCTTTGGCCTTGCCTAATTGTTTTTTTTGTAAGTAAACCAGCCCCAAACCCGATAAAGCACCAAAATGGCGCGGTTCTAATTCCAGTACTTTTTCAATATCAGCGATAGACTCGGCATAATTGCCCAGTACATAGTGAAGAGTTGCTCTTCTATTCCAACTCTCAGCATAGTCAGGAAAGGATTCGATGAGCTGGGTAAAAATTAGCATCGCGTCGGCATAGCGATTGTAATTCATCCGAGTTACACCCAATTGCATTAACTGCTCGACATCATCATTGGGATGTTCGAACCAAATAGCCCAAATCTGATTCTCAGTCGCTCGTATCGTTGTCAAGTCGGTACTGATTAATAAGGTTGAGAATAGATTATCGAGGCGGGAATCAGTCTGGTCAGCAAACATTAAACCTGGAGTCAGTACAAAACTAAGTAGCAGGAGTCGGATTTTTTTCATGGCGTCCACTCACTTATTCTCAACAGGGGCGATTTTGAGTATAGCTCCTGTTAAATGATTGTGGCTAGCATTGCTGCTAAAGCTTAGAAGCTAGTGGCTGTGGCTCGGAGCCAGTCATCTCGATAAAAATCTGGAATACAATCGCTGAGTAACTGACCTTCGATTAAAGATTCATAGCTCTCATCGAAGTTACGCAATCTACCCTCGATTCGGGAATAAAGATCTGAAGGTTCCAGATCAGCAGGATTGTCAAATCCCATAGCCCCGCAAAGATCAAGAAAGGCGTGAACCGTCGCCCTGTGGAAATTTCGTACCCGTTCGGATTTTTCAATCACATTGATGGCCCGTGCTCGTTTTGGATTTTGGGTAGCAATACCGGTCGGGCAGTGATTGGTATTGCAACTTTGAGCCTGAATACAACCCAGGGCCATCATCATTGATCTGGCGGCATTTACGACATCAGCCCCGACGATTATTTTCTCCAACATGTCAAAACCAGTAGCCGTTTGTCCCGCACTGATCAGTTTAATATGTTGCCTGATACCGGCCCCGATTAAAACTTGATTAACATAGTAAGTAGCTTCTATACAGGGCGTTCCCAGTCGATTTGAAAATTCCACCGGTGCCGCGCCTGTTCCTCCTTCTGCGCCATCGATAGTAATAAAATCCGGGTAGATCCTGGTTTCCAGCATGGCTTTAACAATGGCGAGAAACTCGGTTTTTTTACCTAGACAGAATTTGAAGCCAACCGGCTTGCCGTTACAAAGCTTGCGCAAGCGTTTAAGAAATTGAAGCAGACCTTGCGGCGTATCGAACTCAGGATGAGTAGGTGGGGACAATACAGTTTCACCCACTTTTACCAATCTAATCTTTGCAATTTCTTCAGTAACCTTGGCGCCAGGTAGCACTCCACCATGAGACGGTTTCGCTCCTTGGGATAATTTAATTTCGATCATCTTCACAACCTCGAGAGTTGCTCTTTCACGAAATGAATCTTCATTAAATGATCCATCTGGATTGCGGCATCCAAAATAGCCAGTGCCTATCTGCCAGATTATGTCCCCACCGTGTTTAAGATGATGCTGGCTAATACTGCCTTCGCCAGTATTATGCGCAAAGTTTCCAAGGGCCGCGCCGCGATTAAGTGCAGCGATGGCGGTGGAACTCAATGCACCAAAACTCAGGGCAGAGATATTTAAGCGGGAAGCGTTATATGGCTGATTACAATCCGTGCCACCGATCAAAACACGCGCGTGCTCTGGCTTTACCTTGGTGGCTTTTATGGAATGGGCGATACTTCTGTAACCTTCCTGCAGGATGTCTTGCTCAGTACCAAACGGCAATGTGTCATTGGCAGCCTTAGCGCGACGATAGATTAGATTTCGGCGTTCTCTACTGAAGGGTTTTTCTTCGACATTATTGGCAATAAAGTATTGCTGAATCTCTGGTCGAATATATTCCAGCATATAACGGATATTGGCCAATACCGGATAATTTCGCCGAAGATTGCTGACACAAAATAACAGCTCAAATGCACCTACCAGGGTCCATAATAGCAGGAACAAAAATAGTACAAATTGAAAAGGAAATGAGCTGAGAGCTGAAATTGAATAAGATCCCCCGACGCTCGAATGTAACCAGAGAAAACTCAATGGCATAAAAAGCAGGGCTATTACCCAATATAAGCGAACGACCGGGGTCATAATGTCCTCTCCTAATCAGAAACTAAACAGAGGACCAGCAGTTTAGAAATTCATGACGAAAGTCACTGCAGTTTCTGTATCGGTTTTCTTGCGACTCATGGGTACTTCTGTTTGATGCTTTAATCTTAGTGAAAACCGCAATGAAAGATTCTCGAGAACTTGGGTAGTTATTCCAGTATCTGAGCGGTAAATATTGGAATCAGTACCATATTCCATCGCCAACTCCTGGCTAAACGTTGCTGAATTGCTCAGTATCCATTCATATTCTCCTGCTAAACGCAGAATGGGTTCATCGAAATCTGAACCCTCGAGTCGCGACCATCGAATACCCACACCCGCGTCGGCTATAAAGCTCATGTCGCTGCGGCTTTGCAGAAAGCCGCGGCCATAGGAAAGTGTTAAGTCCGACTGACTGTCGTAACCACTGAAGCGGTCATCTTCGTGTGAAACTCGAGCCTGGAAAAAGCTGTCTTCTGAAAACTCATAATCTGCACTACCCACACCATAGAAGCGCTGACCTTTAGTCTCATCATCACTGGCAGAGTAAATGCCATCAAGCGAAAATCCGTACTGCCAACTGTTCCGCGAAAATTCAATGTTGCCGGCAAAATTGAGTGATTGCTCATCTGTGTTACCGGAGGTGAATAAGGCTCCTACTTCCACTTCCCGAACGATTCCGCCCGGTTGCTGGGCAAATACCGAAGTTGCCAGAGTAGCCAGTAAGACATATAACACTGGTCTTCCTATGAATTGCATGTCTTTGATCCTTCGTTGATATCACTAGTACTACAGTGTTTCGGCATATTGGCCAGATGGCTTAGTGACCAAAGTGAAAAATTGTCACAAAAAATTCACATTTCTCGGTAACTTATCGTTAAAATTTCACAATATGCTTAGCTGGAGTCGACCCGGATTTTACGGTATAAATCCCGGCCACCTGGTTGGGATTCAGGACAGGTGACAGCCCTTTTAATGAAAACTCTGTATCTTCTGCGTCACGCAAAATCTTCTTGGGATGATCCTGAATTGCGCGATTTCGAACGGCCACTGGCCAAAAGAGGGTTGAATGATGCGCCGGTCATGGCAGGTCGATTCATGGACAGAAACAACTCCGTCGCCTGCATTATTTCCTCACCGGCAAATCGTGCTAAATCTACTGCGAAAATCTTTGCGGAGAATATCGGATATCCGGTGGATGATATAATCAGTAATCCAGAGCTCTACTTCGCTGGAACGGCAATGTTTCTAAAGGCTGCATCGCTGGTAGATGATAATTGCGAATCTGCTATGCTGGTCGGACACAATCCAGCAATTACAGAATTCGTGAATATGATGGCTAACGCGGACATTGATAACGTGCCTACATGCGGTCTGGTGGAATTAAGCTTGCCAATAGATAATTGGGCTGATGTAAATACTGGAATGGCAACAGTTGTTGAATTTGATTACCCCAAGAAAAAATCTTAAATATTATTGAATCATGATTCTTAATCGCATTGGCCTCAGCATTCTTGTATTAGTTTTCATTTCTTCATGTGGTGACGCGCCTATGGAACAAATGGCTCCTGGTGCGGAAAATGAGCAGGCGAGTACAAATGATCCAGAATCTGAGCAGATTGCGGGACGCTGGTACTCTAATGATCAAGTTGTACTTGGAACCGAGGTATTCGCGGAAAATTGTGCAGAGTGTCACGGCGCAAGTGCCGAAGGCATCGTGGAAGATTGGCGACAACGATTAGATGATGGTAGTTTTCCGCCACCACCTTTAAATGGTTCTGCGCATGCCTGGCATCATCCGACCTCTATGCTGTTGCAGGTTATTAATAATGGTGGTGAAGTATATGGCGGCAAGATGCCTCCATTTGCAGATATCCTTGAAGACTCCGAAAAACTTGCAGCGATCGCTTTTTTTCAAAGTTTCTGGTCCGATGAAATCTATGCACAGTGGGAGCAAATGGGTGGAACCAATTAGGCTGCTTGGCATTACACTTGTTTTTGTAATTCCCTTTTGTGCTCATGCCCAACTTTCGACTCCAACCGAGTGGGAGTCTCAGCTTTACACAGATCATAGTTTAGTTGGCAGAATCTGGGACAGCAGTGTTGATTCATTTATAACTGCTGGCGAGCTGTCAAACGCAGCGCGGGAAGCGACCTATCTCATTCTGGGTGAGAAGCATGACAATCCCGACCATCACAGGTTGCAATTAGAATTTATAAATTTGTTGTTAGATGCGGCTGCACTCCGACACATAAGCTTCGAAATGTTGGATACCGATAGTCAGGCACTATTAAACCAGATGCCTGACCAACAGCTGGAATCTCTTCATGAGTTGCGGGAATATTTGGCCTGGGACGAAGAGGGATGGGATTGGAATTTTTACGGGCCGCTATTGCAGGCTGCCTACAGTGCGGATGTCCCGATGGCGGCAGGGAACATTACCAATGCGCGTATCGGCGAAGTTTATGGGCTAGATTCCTTGCCAATCGAGTTCGACGTTCTGGATAGTGCTACTGTAGATCAATTGTTTGTTGATATCGACGAGAGTCATTGTGGCTTGCTCCCGGAATCTCAATTTCCAGCGATGGTAAGAGTACAGCAGGCTCGGGATTATTCCATGGCACAAAGCATGGCGGAGCCCGGAGCCGACGGTGTGACAGTGCTGATTACTGGTAATTACCATGCCAGGCAGGATCTTGGAGTCCCTAATTACCTGCTGGCCAGTCAAATCAATGTATCCCTGGATGACATAGTTTCTATCGGATTGATGGAAGTTCAAGCTGGAGAGGAAGATCCAAGAGCCTATTTGCAGCAATACGGCGAAATTGCTGCTTACGATTACATCTGGTTTACGCCAGTAGTATCAGAAGAAGACTATTGCGCGTCCCTGCGGCAATAGCAATTGAAAATTTTATCTGATGTAAGACCAAGCAGAGGGCGGACTATCCATTCACATGCATCCCTATGTCACTACTACTGACTGGAAATTCTCTATTGAGCATTATTAGTTCCCGGTTTCGCAATCTCAGTGTAGGCCAGCTGGCTAAAACTGAAAGTATTTTAGCTACCACGAGACTCACTTTATTTGGCAGGTGATTCACAGCAGTAAATTAGTCGGAAACTTGAATAAATGGGTGAATCCAGAGACACTTGCGAAAGCCTCATTAAGAACCAGATAGCATGAATAAATTGACCTTCTCAGAGATAGTGGCTGGACTACTCGGGCTCTTGCTTAGCAGCGTTGTTGCTGCTCAGGTGTATCCCCAGATCAGTGGTACAGATGACGAGATTTATGACCTTGGCTATGACAAGGCGGGTGAGTTTAATTTCGTCAGAGTTCAATTCGACACTTATTACGGGCGTGGTTTCGGTTATGGGACCTGGTCAATTGATTTTCCTGATGCGGACATGAACTTTCTGCGCGGAGTTTCTCGTTTAACCAACGTTCGGGTAATGAGTGAACCCATCGTTTTACGTTTCGATGATGAGAAAATTTTTGATTATCCTTTTCTCTACATGCTGGAGGTTGGACAGGGTGGCGGTCTTGTTCTAAGTCCCGGAGAAACAGAAAACCTTCGCGAGTATTTATTGCGCGGAGGATTTTTATTGATTGACGATTTCTGGGGACAACAGCAGTGGAATAACTTCTATGCTGCCTTCAGCCAGGTTTTTCCCGATCGCGAAATAATTGAGCTCAAGCCCGACCATGAGATCTTTCATGTTTATTACGACATCGATGGTCCGCAACTTATTCCTGCACTGTATCGCTCTGATGAATATGGTGAGCAGGGAATAGATTACGCTAGCAACCACGCCATACTGGATGATGAGGGTAGAGTCATGGTGCTGATTAACTGGAACTCCGATATGGGAGACGGTTGGGAGCATACCTATCATCCTGCATATCCGACCCGCTATGCCAATTCTGCCTATCGTCTGGGTATAAACTACCTGATGTATTCGATGACGCATTAACACCAAGAGATAGCAAAACAATAAACAGAATAAAGAGGCACAGTATGAATAAAGTAGCCCTACTATTATGCAGTTTGTTTCTGGGAAGCAATGTCCTGGCTGCAATGCCCTATGATCACATACATCTTACCGCCACCAGCGCACAAGATGCGGTGAACTGGTACGTCAAAAATTTTGGTGGATCTGCAGGGCGCTTTAACCGCGGTGATGCAGATCGCGTACAGTACCCCGTTGATCGAGTCTTCTACGATGAAATCTCCGTGATTTTTTTTGAGCGAGAGCCGACCGGAGGTTCTGTTGGTACTGGCGTAGATCACATTGGTTTTTCCATGAGTAACGTTGAACAAGTCACTGCTGCTGCTGTTGCCGATGGCGCAACACAAATTGGTGACTTCTTTGAATTCTCTGGTATGAAGATTGCGTTTATTGAGGATCCATGGGGGACAAAGATTGAACTAATAGACGATCCTGATACGCGGGGACTGCACCACATTCATCTATCCAGTCCTGACCCGGCGGCTGCACTTGATTGGTACCGGGAAGTCTTTGGTGGCGAACTCGAGCAATGGAAGGGAGTGCTGCCCGCCATTAACTACAGTGATGTGTGGTTGATGGCAGCCCAGGCCAATGGGGAAATCGTACCGACCCAGGGTCGGGCCATGGACCACCTGGGATGGGCGGCAGAAAACCTGGATAATTTCGGAGACATACTGGAGGCGAATAACGTCGAGTTCACCATGGAACCCACTCCATTTCGAGGAATAAGGATTTCATTTGTTGAGGGGCCTGATGGTGTCAGAATCGAAGTGGTTGAACCTGATTGATTTAAGTCCGCAAACTTTTTTCTTTATCCTGTAGCCTGGTTAAAGCAGCGAAGCCAAAGTTAGAATATTCAAACAAAAAGAATTGCGGGGCAGCGGCGCATAAAACTAACGATTCATCGGATTTACCTTCTCCGGATCGATCTTGAGTTTCTTTAACTGTTTTTTCAATTCTGCTGAGGAGACCTTGCCGTCTCTAAATAGTCCAACCAGGGCTGCGTGACAAATATAGTCGGCACTAATTTCAAAATAGTCTCGAAGATCTGGCCGCGATTCACTCAATCCATAGCCATCGGTTCCAAGAATAAGAAAATTATCGGGCATCCAGGGAGCGATACTGTTTGGTAGCGCCTTCATGTAGTCAGAAGCTGCCACATAAACACCTTTGGTATTCTCAAAGAGTTTCTTGATATATGGAATTTTTTCTTTATTGAAAGGATGTAAACGATTTTGACGGGCGCACACTTCAGCTTCCCGATAAAGTTCATTGTAGCTGGTAACACTCCATACCGATACTTCGAACTCCATGTCTTCCAGTTTTTCCTTCGCATTCAAAACTTGCTGCATAATTGATCCACTGCCAAGCAGGTGCACCTGGGATGTCTTCTCAGATTTCGTTGACTGGAAATGGTAAGCACCGGCAAGAATCCCCTTTTCAATCCCTTTCTTCTTTGGCATTGCCGGCATTTCATAATTTTCATTGTAAGCAGTTATGTAATAGAACAGATTTTCCTGAAGCTCGTACATGCGGCGAATACCTTCCTGCACGATAACAACCATTTCATAGGCAAATGCGGGGTCGTAGCTCTTGAGGTTAGGAAAGGTATTTGCAATTAATTGGGAATGGCCATCCTGGTGTTGAATTCCTTCACCATTAAGGGTTGTTCGACCAGCAGTCCCTCCTATCAGGAAACCACGGCACATCATGTCGCCACAGGTCCAGATCATGTCGCCGACTCGCTGGAAACCGAAAATGGAATAAAAGAAATAAAACGGAATCATTGGCAGGCTGTGAATTGAATAGGCAGTTCCAGCTGCCAGAAAAGAAGCCAGTGCTCCCGTTTCACAAATGCCTTCCTGCAGAATCTGCCCATCTTTGGCTTCACGGTAAGCAACAATAGAATCGGCATCTACTGGAGTGTACTGCTGACCTTGTAAGGAAAAAATGCCTGCTAGCTTGAATAAGGCTTCCAAGCCAAACGTGCGAGCTTCATCAGGCACTATAGGAACGATGTATTTACTCAGGGATTTATCTCGCAGCAAAATCGACAGGATTCTAACCAAAGACATCGTTGTTGATTGGCTGCGGCTACTTGCGTTTGTCACCAGCGAATCGAAACTGGAAAGGGGCGGAGGAGAAATCTTCTTGCAATTATTAATTCGCTCCGGAATTGGGCCACCTAGTTCTTTTCGCCTTGCTTTGAGGTATTGAATCTCCGGGCTGGTATCCACTGGCTTATAAAACTGAGCTGCTTTGATTGCTTCATCTTCCAAAGGAATTCCCAGGTTTCTGGCTATCGCCAGGCGTTGCTCACCATCAAAGTTTTTCTTTTGATGCACCGCATTACTACCCTGTGCTCCGATCATGCCATCGCCCTTTACTGTTTTAATCAGGATAACCGTTGGTTTGCCATCACTGTTAACAGCGCGATTAAAGGCGGCAAAAATTTTCTTAGAATCCTGCCCGCCTCGTTTAATCTGTTTTACTTCTTCGTCGGTGAGTGACTCCATCATGTGCTCGAGCTCGGGATTGCCATCAACCCAGTGCTCACGTTGTCTATCGCCTGGTAGTACCGAGTATCGCTGATAATCACCGTCAACACATTCCTCCATGCGCCGACGTAAGTTACCGTTTCGATCTTGCGCGAGGAGTTTGTCCCAGCCACCTCCCCAAATGACTTTAATGACATTCCAGCCAGAGCCTGTAAAAGAGGCCTCAAGCTCCTGAATAATTTTTCCGTTTCCGCGCACCGGGCCATCGAGACGCTGCAAGTTGCAGTTAACCACCAAAATGAGATTGTCCAGATTTTCTCTGGATGCAATATTTATGGTGCCGAGTACTTCCGGTTCATCAGTTTCGCCATCACCAATAAAGCACCAAACCTTGCCTCCCAGGTTGGATTTTAATCCCCGGTTTTCGAGATATTTTGCAAAGCGTGCCTGATAGATTGCCGTGGGCGTAGACAATCCCATCGAGGCGTTTGCCACCTGCCAATAATCAGGCATGGAACGTGGGTGGGGGTAGGACGTTAATCCTCCATCAGATTGCAATTCACGGCGATAGTTTTGCAGAACTTTCTGATCGAGTTCACCTTCCAGCCATGAGCGCGCATACACTCCCGGTGCCGCATGGGGTTGCAAGATGACCAGATCGCCACCGTAATTTTCCGATTGTTTACGGAAGAAATGGTTAAAACCGACTTCCATCATGGTTGCGGCAGAAGCATAGGTAGCGATATGTCCGCCTACACCTGCTCCGGAATCCTGGCCTTGTAATACCATGGCCATTGCATTCCAGCGCAAAACATTCTCGATGCGCTGTTCTGTTTCCAGATCACCAGGGTAAGCAGGTTGTTCAGACAATGGAATAGTATTGAGGTAGGGAGTGTTTACGGAAACCGAACTGGCTTTGATTTGATTTTGACTA
Source organism: Gammaproteobacteria bacterium (assembly GCA_028818225.1). GTDB lineage: Bacteria > Pseudomonadota > Gammaproteobacteria > Pseudomonadales > Pseudohongiellaceae > UBA9145. The sequence goes on from JAPPOG010000006.1 coordinate 41,565, forward strand.
CGCCAGGAAGAAAGACTTTCGAGAATGTGATTTACGCCTGGAGTTCCATAGGCATCGTATATGTTTTCAATGGCTTCCAACCATTCTTGTTTGTCTTCTTCGATACCTGGCGGAAATTGGCGTTTGTTCATTCGATTCTAATAATCTCTGTGCTGTCCAGGTTTTGCGATGCCAAAAAATTATTAATTAATTCAGCGTCTCGTTCAACACAGCTATCGCTGTTATTAAAGATGTATTCGATACTACTCCGCTCGATCTGGCCAGCCTTTGCTATGGTGTTTTTAAATGTTTCAATTTCCATCGGGGGTAGACCGCGACTACTGTAAAAATCAATCAATAATCTGATCTCTTTCTCAGAGAGATTTTGCGCAAATATTTCCGCAATACCCGGCTCGAATAGCTCCCATGCATAGACCTGTGCATAGCATTCGGCGATGCTGTTTTTCAGCGATTGTGGAAGGGCTACAGACGCTGACATGTTAACGATGCTGGTGTAAGTGCGAATAATTTTGCGAGTCTGGTCTAATGCCATGGATTCAAATCGGTCGCCGAGATTGGTGACTCTCAATAGCCGGTTAGCGTCCCGCACGGCATCAGCACAGGCAAATGTTGAGACGAAAATCAGGCTGGCAAAGAGTATTGTTATTGTAATCTTCACTAACATTTTCGATAACCATAGTTACTGATGCTCGCTATTCTACTGCATGGATTCTGGGAGCGACAGTCAGGAAAAGCTCTCTTATCCCACACTAATCCGAATGTAGAGCAGCCCTACTAAGCATTCCAGCCACCCTTATAAGCATCCTCTTTCGATTAGTTTTCCAAGGCAGACCAATTGACTGATTCTAAGCATAATGACAACATGCTGACAGATACTACCTACGAGAGAATCGCGCCGTGCATTCATCTAAAAGAGTCCTGTTCCTGGACTTGGTACTTTCAATATTTCGGCTAAATGGTTTGCTCATTTCCGAAGGTGACGCCATGACAGAAGGGCTTGGTCTTACCCATGCTCGCTGGAAAGTGATTGGTGCCATTGCCTTATCAACTAATGGTCTGACGGTTCCCGGGATAGCCAGGGTATTGGGTCAATCAAGGCAGGCGGTTCAGCGCATAACCGATGTGATGGTGGAAGATGGCCTGCTGGTGTATCACAAGAATCCAAAGCACAAGCGTTCGGTATTGGTCCTTCTTAGCGATAGAGGCAAGGAAGTTTATAGCACCTTGCGTGAGGTTCAGGATCCCTGGGTAATCGAAGCAACGGAAGATATTCCGATTGAAGAACTGGAGACTTCTCTCCGCCTGATAAGACGTTTGATTAAGAAATTCAATTAATGAATTCAAAACCACTATGAGTAACTTCACTACCAGGTTGCCAAAAAATCTTTATCGTGCCGAACAAGTACGAGAGTTGGATCGCATTGCCATTGAAGAAAAAGGTATAGCCGGATTCAAATTAATGCAGGCAGCTGCGGCTGCCGCCTTTAATGCCTTGCGAGAGCAGTGGCCACACGCGCGTCATCTCATTGTGTTTGTTGGAAATGGTAATAACGGTGGTGATGGCTATGTCGTGGCCGCACTGGCGAAGGAAGCAGGTCTTGGCGTAGACCTTATTCAGGTAGCCGATAGCAAGCATCTGAAGCGCGATGCAAAACTCGCGTTTGAGCTGGCCAAATCTAAACAAGTCGCTATGCATCTCCTGGTCGATAGTTCCAATATTGAAGCAACTGATCATGCGCATACTATAGTCGTGGATGCCTTGCTCGGAACTGGTATCGATAGAGATGTTTCCGGGGATTACCGGTCCGCAATCGAGCGCATCAATGCCATGACCAGCCCTGTGCTTGCAATCGATATTCCCTCCGGGCTGAATGCAGATACCGGCAGATGTATGGGAACGGCAATTGAAGCGGATCTCACTGTCAGTTTTATCGGAATGAAACAGGGATTACTAACCGCTGAAGGAAGAGACTTTGCGGGTGAAATCGTTTTCGATAGTTTAGAAGTGCCTGATGATGTGTATTCGAGTCCGTCTTCGCCGAAACCAGCAGTTATCAGAATTGATATTAATGATGCCACCCGGCACCTTTTACCTCGTCGTCCATCTTCCCATAAGGGTAGCCATGGACATGTTGTGGTCGTGGGTGGTGATTATGGTTTTGGCGGTGCGGTGCTCATGGCAGCAGAAGCAGCCCAACGCGCGGGATCGGGATTAGTCAGCGTGATTACCCGCTCGCAGCATCGGTCAGCGCTACTATCACGAAGACCAGAAATTATGGTGCTGGGAACCGAAGATGATGAGCCGAATCTTGAAGCCTTATTACACAAGGCGTCAGTCATCGTGATCGGACCTGGTTTAGGGAGCAATAAATGGTCGAGACAGTTGTTGCAGATGGCACTTAGTGCGCAGCAGTCGCAGCAGACCCCATTAATCGTAGATGCCGATGGGCTGAATCTATTGGCTGAAAGAGTTTCTTCTGGGGCAGCAATCAAACGAAATAATTGGATTCTAACGCCGCATCCCGGGGAAGCCGCTGCATTGTTGAACTGCTCCATTGAGGATGTTCTGTCAAACCGATTTGCGGCAGTACGAAAACTGACGGGCATATGGGGTGGGGCTTGCCTGCTTAAAGGAAGTGGCAGTCTTGTTAATTATGATTCTGATAATGGCATTGTTTATCTCTGTACTGAGGGAAATGCTGGCATGGCTACTGGCGGCATGGGTGATGTGTTGTCAGGTATAGCGGCCAGTCTGGTAGGTCAAGGTATGGGGTTAAATGACGCATTGTGCTGTGCGGTATGTATACACGGTGAAGCCGCCGATCTGGCACTGGAAAATGGCGGCGAAAGAGGCATGATCGCTACCGATCTGTTTCCTTATATAAGACAGTTAGTAAACCCAATCTTGTAATAGTAAGCATAATGAATCATCAGCAGTTTCTTGAAAATGAAGAAGCCACTATCGCATTTGGTTGCGCGCTGGCGCGCGCGACTCATGCCGGTGAATCAGATTCCGCAATAAACGAAGGAAAAGGAACCGCGACAATCGGTGCAGTCATTCATTTGAATGGAGAGCTCGGTGCTGGAAAGACAACTTTAACCCGAGGTATTTTGCGCGGGTATGGTTATGGGGGCGCGGTCAAGAGTCCGACTTATACCCTTGTTGAACCTTACGAATTTGAAAAGTGTCAGATTTATCATTTTGATCTGTATCGATTAGCCGATCCGGAAGAAGTCGAATACCTGGGCACCGAAGACTATTTTTTACCTGGAAACCTTTGCATAGTTGAGTGGGCGGATCGGGGAAAACACAGTATTCCACAAGCGGATCTGACGATTACGCTCAATACTCAAGGAACAGGTCGCCAGTTAAGCTGTCAAAGTCACTCAGAAAAAGGGCAAAAGATAGCTCAAAGATTGTGGCCATAAGGCCGAAATCTATAGACATGTTGAAGTTCGCCAGTAACAACTGAATGAATTTTCGTATTAATTTCAGATACTTAACGATAATCGCGCTCTTTGTGAGCTATGCGCTCGAGCCCTATTCGGCACAAGCGGCGAACGTTAATGAAGTTCGTATGTGGTGGGCGCCTGATCATACCCGGCTGGTATTCGATCTCAGTGGGGATGTGAATTACCAGCTATTCACACTCGATGAACCCCATCGAGTAGTAATCGATATCGAGGACTCAAACCTTATCGATGATCTATCCGGATTAGATTTTACTGATAGTCCAATTGAGGGAGTTCGAAGCGGGATTCGAAACGGCGATGATTTACGCATCGTGTTGGATCTAAGAAACGAAATAAACCCATCCAGTTTCACACTAGCGCCGAACAGTGAATTGGGTAATCGTTTGGTCGTGGATCTTTATGATCTGGAAACTTCAATCCGAAGCAGTGCTCAGGTTGTAAATCCGATTATGCCAGTTCAGAGTGACGATAGACGCGAGATCGTAGTAGCAATCTCTGCCGGTCATGGTGGCGAAGATCCTGGAAGCATTGGGTACGATGGTCGAATAAAAGAAAAGAATGTAACTCTGGGGATTTCTCGTTATCTGCGCGATTACTTCAACGCGATTCCCGGTTACACCCCGGTTATGATTCGTGACGGTGATTACTACGTTGAACTGCAAAAACGGCCACAGGTTGCAAGAGAAAATCGCGCGGATTTGTTTGTAGCGATTCACGCCGATTGGTATCGCAGTAGTAGCGCTAATGGCGTAACCATTTATGCTCTGTCTGGTGATCGTGCCGATAGGGAGAATGCGCGGAGGGTTGCGGAAAAGGAAAACAGTTCCGATTTGCTTGGAGGAGTAGGTGGTGATTTAACCATAGGCGGCCTCGACGATGACGTTGCACTAACGCTGGTTTCTCTGCAAATGGCATGGAGTATGGAACAAAGCCTGATCGCCGGGACTTCTATCCTGGAATCTCTAGATTCAGTTACCCGGTTGAGAAGAGATAAGGTGCAGCAAGCATCCTTGCAAGTTCTCAATTCACCAGATATTCCTTCCATCTTAATTGAAACTGGCTATCTGACTAATCCCAATGAAGCACAACGGCTAAATTCTTCAAGCTTCCAGCGTTCAATGGCCCAGGCTATAGCACAAGGAATCATGAACTACTTCTATGATGCACCGCCAGAAGGGACACTGGTTGCCTGGCAGAAAGCAAATGGCATTACTCCCGGTACTTATACCGTTAAATCTGGTGACAACTTGTCGGAAATTGCAGAGCGTTTTGGCCTGACAGTGAATGAACTAAAATCGCTTAATAATCTCAATTCAAACACCATCAGGATTGGTCAGGAATTAATACTCCCTGGTGGAGAGATGATTCGTATTTCTGAACACACTATTCAAAGCGGGGAAACCCTTTCCGAAATCGCTGCCCGTTATTCGGTGAGTCTAAGCAGCTTGCGTGCGGCCAATAACCTGTCCACTGATCGAATCCTGGTAGGGCAGATTCTCAAAATCCCAACCATCTAAGCTTAATAACCCTTCCATAGGATTAATAAATGAGAGTGCTACAATACTTGCACAAATCATTCAATATCCGCGCGACCACATGAATCGAATTAATTTACTTAGTCAACGACTAGCGAATCAGATTGCCGCTGGTGAAGTTGTAGAGAGACCTGCTTCTGTCGCAAAAGAGTTACTGGAAAACAGTCTTGATGCTGGCGCGGATCGAATCGAGATCGACCTGGAGCAGGGTGGAGTCAAATTACTCAGGGTAAAAGACAATGGCAGGGGAATTGTTAAAGATGATCTGGCTCTGGCATTGAGTCGGCATGCCACCAGCAAAATAGCTAATCTGGAAGACCTGGAGAATATCGGCAGCCTCGGATTTCGCGGCGAAGCCCTGGCGAGTATCAGCTCGGTCTCGAGGCTAGCCATGCTGTCAAAATCCAGTGAAGATGACACCGATAACGGCTGGAAAGTCGAGACCGAGGGTCAGAATATGGACGCTAAGCTGGCACCTGTTGCCCACCCTCGCGGCACCACCGTGGAAGTCAGAGATTTATTCTTTAATACTCCGGCGCGAAAAAAATTCCTGAAAACCGAGAAGACTGAGTTCTCCCGAATCGATGAAGTTTTTAAGCGTATGGCACTTAGCCGCTTCGATGTGCAGTTTACGTTGCAGCATAATCAACGCAGCATTCACAAATTGCTGCCAGCAAAAACTGAACAGGAGCAGCAACGGCGGGTGGCATTAGTCTGCGGCCCTGCTTTTGTTGAAAATTCGGTTCATATCGATGTTGAGCGGGCAGGCCTTCGTTTGTGGGGATGGGTGAGCCTTCCAACTTTTTCTCGCAGTCAGGCAGATCTCCAGTATTTCTATGTGAATGGGCGGATTATTCGCGACAAACTGGTTACTCACGCCGTTAAGCAAGCCTATCGCGATGTATTATTCCATGGCCGTCATCCCGCCTACGTACTTTATTTAGAACTCGATCCAGCAATAGTTGATGTAAACGTGCATCCTACAAAACATGAAGTTCGGTTTCGAGATAGTCGATTGGTTCATGATTTTCTTTTTAGTTCGTTGCATAAAGCCTTGGCAGAAGTTACCCCTTCCGATCGGATGACCAGCAACTCTGACGCTGGAGAATTGTCAGCGGTGGAACTAACCGGTTCTGAAATGGCACAGGAACAGCCCTTTGTTCACCAGAATCCCTTATCATTGCGGGAACCTCCAGCGCCAGCGTATGGGACTGACAGGCAGTCAATGCCTGGCGCAATAGCCAGTGTTCAGGATCAGTTGGCGGTAATTCAAAAATTAAGTAGTGCCGATGCAGAGGTCCCGCCACTGGGGTATGCCGTTGCACAGCTTCACGGTGTTTACATTCTGGCGCAAAACAAGGAAGGACTTATTATAGTCGACATGCATGCAGCACATGAGCGCATTACCTATGAACGCATGAAAACTGCTTGTGAAAAAGAAGAACTTAAAATGCAGCCACTTCTTGTTCCTCTTTCGATTGCCGTGAGCCAGGCGGAAGCGAACTGTGCCGACGAACAACAAAAGTTATTACTAAATCTGGGCATAGAGTTAGAGCGCGCGTCAGATGAAGCAATCGTGATACGACAAGTACCATCAATCCTGAAAGATTCAAATATCGAGCAGATGATAAGGGATGTCTTATCGGATGTATTGGAATACGGCAGCAGTGATCGCATTCAAGCCCATCAGGATGCACTACTTTCCACCATGGCCTGTCATGGTTCCGTCAGAGCGAATCGCCATTTGACCATCCCGGAGATGAATGCCTTGCTACGAGACATGGAAGCAACTGAACGCAGTGGCCAATGTAATCATGGCAGGCCAACCTGGATTTTCCAGAGTATCGATGAACTCGATAAACTTTTCTTGCGTGGCCAGTAATCGTCAAGTCCCCGAGTTCAGTGAATCAGTCTAATTCCAAACCTAATGTTTTCTGCCTGATGGGGCCAACTTCTTCCGGTAAAACTGATTTGGCGGTTGAATTAGTCAAACGCTTTCCCTTTGAAATCATCAGTGTGGATTCCGCGCAGGTTTATAAAGGGATGGATATAGGCACAGGGAAGCCTGATAAGGCTGTCCTCTCCATAGCTCCCCATAGACTATTGGACATAAAGGACCCAAGTGAAGCTTACTCTGCATCTGATTTTCGTGAAGATGCTCTGAATGAAATTGCCAAGATATTTGCTTTAGGCAAGACGCCGCTGCTGGTCGGGGGGACCATGCTCTATTTCAAAGCATTGCGGGATGGCCTGGCGAATATGCCTGAGGCGGATGCGGAGATTCGCACGGAAATAGAATCTCTCGCGAGGGAAGAAGGCTGGGAAACGGTTCATAAAAAGCTAGCACAGGTTGATTCCGAATCGGCCAAACGTATCCATCCCAATGATCCACAGAGATTGCAGCGGGCACTGGAAATCTTTCTCATTTCCGGCAAAACCATGTCCGAATATCACGCCGAAGAACAGAAGATTAAGGAACAAGAAGGCGCGGCACTGCCGTTTAATTTGCACTTTTTTGCAATCCAACCGAAAGACCGGGACGTACTACATCGACAGATAGCGGATCGATTTCAGCGAATGCTTGCCGCCGGTCTCGTTGCAGAAGTCAGTGACTTATTCCGTCGAGATGATCTGCATGAGATGCTTCCTTCAATGAAATCAGTTGGTTACAGACAAGTTTGGCAACATCTGGCGGGAGATTTAAGCTATGATGGGATGGTAGAAAAGAGTATTATTGCCACTAGGCAACTAGCCAAGCGTCAGCTTACCTGGCTTCGCACTTGGGAAAACCTGCGAAGTTTGCGTGATCCATCGGTTAAATCCATAGATAACGTCTTGAAATACGTGGAATCTACCTCAACATAGAACTTTATTGGCGGTTCACTAGTCACAATAGTGTACAGAGAGTAATCAGCAAAATAGCGCTGGACTCATCGCACCAAAGACAGCATTGTAGATTGCAAGGAGAAAAACAATGTCCAAAGGACATACACTACAGGACCCTTTTTTGAATGTACTTCGAAAAGAGCGCATTCCTGTATCAATATATTTGGTTAGTGGCATAAAACTGCAAGGCCAGATCGAATCTTTTGATCAATTTGTCATTCTGCTGAAAAACGCGGTAAGCCAGATGGTTTATAAGCATGCGATTTCAACAGTCGTTCCTGCACGCATGGTTAAGATCCCAATGTCGGGCCAGGGTGACTCAGCAGATGACGATGGTGGCGAGCCAGGTAATGCCTTGAGACTTCGGTGACCCGAACTTGAGGTAAAATTTGTTTTTTGAGAGGCCAGAATCTGGCGAAGTAACAATACTTGTCCACATCTCTATCGAATCCGATAAGGAACGAGAGGACCCAATTGAATTTGAAGAACTAGCTTTATCAGCAGGCGCACAACCAGTCGAATTCATAACGGGCGCACGTAAACAACCTTCACCAAATCATTTTGTAGGCAGCGGCAAACTCGAAGAGATTACGGCCGCTGTGCATGCCCATAAAGCACAATTGGTTTTATTCAATCATGCACTTACCCCGAGTCAAGAGCGTAACCTGGAAAAAGTGTTTGAGTGCCGGGTCTTGGATCGCACCGGTTTGATTCTTGATATATTTGCCCAACGTGCTCGCAGTCATGAAGGAAAGTTACAGGTTGAACTCGCGCAATTGCAGCATTTAAGTTCGCGATTGAAGCGTGGCTGGACTCACCTCGACCGTCAGAAAGGTGGTATTGGCTTGCGCGGTGCCGGTGAAACCCAGCTTGAACTCGACCAGCGCATGATCGGTCAGCGTATTAAGGCGATCAACAAAAGCCTGTCGAAAGTAAGGAGTCAGCGGCAACAAGGCCGACGCTCGCGCAGCAGGGCAGAAATACAAACTGTTTCACTTGTAGGTTACACAAATGCTGGAAAGTCCACGCTTTTTAACCAGTTAACTAATGCCGATTCCTATGTTGCGGATCAATTGTTTGCCACCCTGGATTCAACTTTGCGCCGCATTGATTTACCAAATTTTGGGGCGGCAATCGTAGCTGATACGGTGGGATTTATCAGTCACCTTCCTCACCAGTTAGTGGAGGCTTTTAGAGCGACCCTGGAAGAGACTGCGTCGGCAGATTTATTGTTGCACATCATAGACTGTGCCCATGAATCTCACGCACACTATATTGAGGAAGTAAACAATGTCTTAGAGGAAATTGGTGCTGATGCGGTTCCTCAGTTGAAGATTTTTAACAAGATTGATTTATTGGATGGAATTGAACCCCGCATCGATTACAACGAGAACGGAGTTCCCATTGGGGTTTGGATTTCAGCGCAAAAAGGAATTGGCATAGACCACTTACAAAAAGCAATCAGCGAAGCGTTGGCTGGTACTCTGGTGTCAGAAACGATTCGTATTGCGCCGCAGCAAACTCGCTTACGAAGTAAATTGTATGCAAATGGATTCATCGAAGCAGAGCGCATCGATGAAAGCGGCTTTTATCACCTTGAAGTTCGATTGCCAAAGCAGGAACTGGAAAGGGTGATGCAACAAGGTGCAGTCATAGAGCAAACACCTGAGTTAGTTGAATCGACAAATTCAGTATGGATTTCAGATGAGCGAGCACGTACCGCTTAAGGCTGATTTCCAAGGTTTTTTAACTTTGCAAAATGCTGTGTTAATTCACAATTATTAGCTAAAATCGACCTTCTGTGTCTTTAAAAAAGCTATGGAGAAACCAATGGCTTGGAATGAACCTGGAAGTAACGGTAACGACAACGACCCTTGGGGTGGCGGTGGTCGTCGCGGTGGTGACCAGGGACCACCGGACATTGACGAAGTTATTAAGAACCTCACGAAGAAATTCAATAATCTCTTCGGGGGATCAGGCAGTGGTGGCTCCAGTAGCAGTGGTGGGTCTTCATCCATGCCTGGTGGTGTGTCTGCAGGATTAATCGCTGGTCTCGTCGTCGTTGTCATCGTGATATGGGGATTCATGGGATTCTACATCGTCGACGAAGCCGAACGTGGTGTGGTACTTCGTTTTGGTAAAGTATTAGATTCTACAGTGGAACCTGGACTGCACTGGAATCCACCCATCATTGACGAAGTAAATTTGGTCAACGTTTCAGAGTTGAATGCAAAAACCTATGAAAATAGAGCAATGCTGACAACAGATGAAAACATCATCGATATCGAAGTAACTGTGCAATATCGAATACAGGATCCAGTCAAATACGTAATCGCTGTACAAAATCCTGAACGTAGCCTGGATAATTCCGCAGAATCTGCGATTCGACACGTTGTCGGTGGCAATACCATGGAGCAAATCCTGACCACCGGTCGCGACCTGGTAGTTTCCGATGTATCGACTCGTTTGCAGGATTATATGGATGTCTACGACACCGGCATCTTTATCGCTCAGGTGAATGTAGTCGATGCGCAGCCACCGGATGCAGTGCGAGCCGCTTTTGATGACGTGATTCGAGCGCGAGAAGATGAGCAGCGTGCGCAGAATCAGGCACAACAGTATGCGAATCGTGTAATTCCTGAAGCGCGTGGTGAAGCGCAGCGTCAGATCGAACAGGCCAATGCTTATAAGGGACAAGTTATTGCAGAAGCCGAAGGTGATGCTTCACGCTTCGATCAGCTGCTCGAGGAATATACAAAAGCACCCCAAGTTACTCGTCAGCGTTTATACATAGATTCATTGCAGGATGTCATGACAGCCAGCAGCAAAATCATGATTGATGTCGAAGGTGGCAATAACATGTTGTATGTGCCGCTGGATAAGATTCTGGAGCAAAGTGGATCGGCTACAGCCAGACCTCGCACTTCATCAGAATGGCAAGACCTGGCGGACCAGATTGCTCCATACCTGCCGGGGCCATCCAGTAATACTGCGGTCGACAGAGCTCGTTTAAATAGTGGTAGAGGAGGCAGACCATGAAAAACTTTCTCTCAATTGGTTTTCTATTCCTTGCAATAATCATTACGAGCAATACCTTGTTCGTAGTGAAAGAAACTGAGCGTGCAGTGATGCTGCAGTTTGGTGAATTGGTAAACTCAGATATTGACCCCGGACTTCATGCAAAAATTCCGTGGGTTAATACAGTTCGAAAGTTTGATGCGAGAATTCAAACCGAAGACGCGACCCCACAACGCTTCCTTACCCTGGAGCAGAAAGCACTGGACGTAGATTCCTATGCCAAGTGGCGTATTGTAGATACGGGCCAGTTTTATGTTTCTACTCGAGGTAACGTAGGTACAGCAGGCAGCCTGCTGGCACAGCGTATTAATGATGGACTAAGAGATCAGATTGGTGCCCGAACTTTGATCGAAGTTGTTGCCGGTGAACGCGATCAGCTAATGTTGGATTTAACCGCGGAACTGAACGAAACTACAGCTTCCGATATCGGCATCGAAGTTATCGATGTGCGGGTTAAGCGTATTGACCTTCCAGACGATGTTAGATCTTCTGTTTACGATCGAATGATTACCGAGCGAAATCGGGAAGCCCAGGAAATACGTTCGCGAGGCGATGAGTTAGCAATAGGTATACGCGCCGATGCCGATCGTCAGGTAGTAATCTATGAAGCAGAAGCTTATCGTGATGCAGAGAGAATTCGGGGTGAAGGTGACGCAGAGGCTACTGCAATATATGCAGAGGCCTATTCGAAGGATGAAGAATTCTTTGCTTTTACTCGAAGTCTCAATGCCTATCGCGAGACTTTCAGTACCAAGAACGATGTGTTGCTTTTAGATCCTGATAGCGATTACTTCAAGTATTTGAAGGATGGGCTCACTCTACAGTAACAACAATAAGAATAAACGTAGCTAGCGAGTTGAGCTAAGAAATAATCCCGAACAAGAATTAAGAACCTGAATTGCAAAATTGCGATTCAGGTTTTTTCGGGCTGGGTTTTTGAAAATGGCTTATTAGGCAATTCTAATTAGGGAAGAATGCGATCGTGCTACATGAACTCGCAATAGCTTTCTGTTTGATGTTGGTAATAGAAGGGATACTACCTTTTATCGCACCTAAACGATGGCGAAACTTAATTATGATGTTGGATGAGGTCGACGATAATACCATGCGGCTCATCGGCCTCGGTAGTATGTTAACGGGTACGGTACTCCTACTGCTGATAAATTGAATAACGTTACTGAGTGTTCACCAATCATGACTGATGCAAAACGCTGGTTGCTCCCTGATGGGGTTGAAGAAATTCTACCCGCGGAAGCTTACAAGCTGGAATCCTTGAGAAGGCAGCTCCTGGATCTCTATGAATCCTGGGGATATCAGCTGGTTATTACACCGCTCATTGAATTCCTGGATTCTCTGTTAGTGGGTTCGTCCCATGACCTCGATTTGCATACCTTTAAAATCACCGATCAGCTAACTGGTCGAATGATGGGAATTAGAGCCGATATCACTCCGCAGGCAGCGCGTATAGATGCCCATCGACTGAATAGGGATGGGCCGGTACGACTGTGTTATGCAGACAATGTGCTCCATACAAAACCCCGCGGCATCATGACTTCGAGGGTTCCCATTCGAATTGGTGCAGAACTTTATGGACACTCCGGTGTTGAGTGTGACATAGAGCTGGTGTGTTTAATGCACGAAACCCTCAACGCCATCGCCATAGAAGATATCCATATCGTACTGGGCCATGTTGGTATATTCAGGACCCTTGTAAATGAGGCCAGGTTAGATGCCGCTACGGAAAGCGCTCTATTCGAGGCTGTGCAGCGCAAGGCCTATGATGAAATTGATGAGGTACTCGAGGCGTCGGTTACTGATACCAATTTAAAAACTATGCTGCAGCAACTCTCTCGGCTGTCTGGCGATGAAAACACGCTGCAAGAAGCATTAAGTGTTTTCTCCAATGCGCCCGACAGTGTAAAGGCGGAACTTCAGGAACTGGTTGCCATTGTCGAAGGAGTAAAGCAGCGTATTCCGGATATCGTACTTTGTTTCGATTTGTGTGAACTTCGTGGCTACGAGTACCACACCGGAATGGTATTTGCCGCATACACTCCTGAATATGGCAGAGCGGTGGCGAAAGGTGGTCGATATGATCACATCGGTGAAGTATTCGGTCGGGCTCGACCCGCGTCCGGTTTCGATAGCGATTTAAAAGTGCTGGCAAAACTTTCTGCTAAAGAATTTCAGCCATGCCAAGGCATCATTGCCCCAAATCTAAACGACAAAGCCTTGCATGACACCATTGCTGAGCTCAGGCAACAGGGTGAGATCGTCATAGTTAATCTAACAGATCGACCCTTAGATGGCGGTGCCCGAGTCGAAATGAATTGTGATAGACAATTAGTCAGTAAAGACGGCATTTGGAAAATAGAATCGCTGTAGTTATTACCTTTAAGCGTCGGCAAACTCACTGAGTGGAGAGAGATGGCAAAATCTGTAGTAGTGCTCGGAACCCAATGGGGTGACGAAGGAAAGGGAAAGATAGTTGACTTACTCACGGATCAGGCGGCGGCAGTGGTTCGTTTTCAGGGTGGTCACAATGCCGGGCACACGCTGGTAATAGGTGGCGAAAAAACCGTCCTCCATCTACTTCCATCGGGGATATTGCGCGAGCAGGTTCGCTGCGTAATCGGTAATGGTGTTGTATTAAGTCTTGAAGCATTAATGCGAGAAATTAACGGGCTGGAAGAACGCAATATTTTGGTGCGGGAACGTCTTAGCATTAGCGGTGCCTGTCCACTAATACTTCCCAGTCACATAGCTCTGGACCAGGCCCGTGAAGTCAGCAAAGGTAACAAAAAAATTGGCACTACTGGGCGAGGTATCGGCCCGGCTTATGAGGATAAAGTAGCGCGTCGGGGAATACGACTGGCGGAAACGCTTAATCCCAAACAATTTGCGGAAAAACTTGCAGAGTTGCTGAATTATCATAACTTCCTTTTAGCAAATTACTTTGAAACTGAACCTGTGGATTTTCAGCGGGCACACGATGATTGTCTGGCTCTGGCAGAGCAAGTCAGCCCTATGATTGCCGACACAATCGACGTCCTCCATAGTCATCGCAAAGCCGGTGACAATATTCTATTCGAAGGCGCGCAAGGATCCCTGCTCGACATTGATCATGGCACCTATCCCTTTGTGACTTCTTCCAATACAACTGCCGGAGGAACGGCGACAGGCAGTGGCTATGGTCCGCTCTATCTCGATTATGTTTTAGGTATAACCAAGGCGTACACCACAAGAGTTGGATCAGGACCATTTCCCACAGAGTTATTCGACGAAGTAGGTCAGCACCTCGCGACTGTTGGTGCAGAAAAAGGCGCAACTACAGGGAGAGACCGACGGTGCGGCTGGTTCGATGCTGCCGCGGTAAAACTGGCCATGCGCATTAACAGTGTGTCCGGTATCTGTCTGACCAAGCTGGATGTCCTGGATGGGCTGGAATGTGTAAAGGTGTGCACGGGTTATCAGGGCGTGGGAGAAAATACATCGGGCAGTCTGATGGACGTGGATAGATTTGAGAATCTCGAACCGATTTATGAGGAACTGCCCGGCTGGAGTGAATCAACCGCAGGTGCGAAAGCCATGGATGACCTGCCAGAAAACGCCCGTGCCTATATCAAGTTCATCGAAGAAACTGTAGAAGTGCCTGTGGATATCATTTCTACCGGTCCGGATCGGGAAGAAACCATTACCCTGAGGCATCCTTTCGCACACTAGAGTCAACTGGGAGCATCCCAAAGACAGGCGGCGCCTAGTGCTCCACTGGCATCCCCAAAGCTGGGTGCTGCTAAGCTGGTTTGAATCACATCAGTGAAAACGTGTCCGATCAGATAGTGAGGTACGCGTTTATACAAGGCTTCAATATTCGAGAGGCCGCCTCCTAATACGATCATTTCCGGATCCAGCACATTGATGATGGTAGAGAGGCAGCGCGCGAGTTGATTTGCGTAAGTCTCTATCCCTTGTATAGCATCCTCATCGCCATTTTTCGCAGCTGCGGCAATCGCCTGTGGCAATTCTTCTTTGCCAGTTTGTTCTTTGTAAGTTTGTTGTAAGCCTCTACCGGATAATACAGTCTCATTACAGTTAGTCCGGCCACAATAGCAGACTCGATCAGCCTGGATTAACTCTCTTACAGAGGCTGGTATTGTGTTATGACCCCATTCACCAGCAATGCTATTGGGTCCGGTAAGCAGTTTCTTACCTATTACGACTCCGCCACCGCAACCTGTTCCTAGTATTGCGCCGAAAACGCTTTTCGCCTCTTTTGCGGCTCCATAGTGTGCTTCTGACAAGGCGAAACAATTCGCGTCATTTTCTAATCGAATTTCATAACCCAGCTTCGTTTCGATATCCTTTTTTAAAGGTTGATGATTCAGACAAACTGAGTTGGAGTTTTTCATTAATTGCGAAGGATATGAGAGCGCACCCGGCGTGCCTACTCCCACAGGGAACTGCTGCTCGGATTGAAGTTGCTTAATGATGTCGCAGACTGCTTGCACAGTAGCAGCATAAGAATCAGCAGGTGTATCAACCCTGAGCTTTGCAGTTACAGAGCCATCATTGCTGAGTTTGATTCCCTCGATCTTGGTGCCTCCAAGATCTATTCCAATACGCATCAATATCTTCCTGTTAGCCTAATACCAGATGTGTCAGTGTTACAAAAAAGCTATATATAACAAGGTCTTGCATACCACAGCAAACACTCTACAATCGTCGGTCCCTTGGCAATAACTTGAATTGGGCCCGTGACTCGCGCACGTTATCAACAAATTTCGTTAGACGATACACCTTATTACCATTGCGTCTCTCGTTGTGTTCGTCGTGCGTACCTTTGTGGCGATGATCCCGTAAGTGGTCAGAATTTTAACCATCGTAGGCAATGGTTAGTTACCCGCATTAAACAGTTGTCGGCACAATTTGCTATCGACGTGTGTGCCTATGCCATTATGAGCAATCACTATCACCTGGTTTTGTTTGTTAATCAGGATAAAGTGCGCAACTGGAGTGATGCTGAAGTTATCAGGCACTGGACTGCTTTGTTTCCCCGTAATGCAGCCATAATTGAAACCCTGCGTAATAATGCAAAATCACGCAAGGCCCAAAAGCAACTCGTTCAACAGGTGCAGCTCTGGAGAGAACGCCTGGCAGATATCAGTTGGTTCATGCGATGCCTCAATGAATCTGTTGCACGCAAGGCCAACAAGGAAGATGACTGTAAGGGCCGTTTCTGGGAAGGGCGCTTCAAGAGTCAGGCTTTACTGGATGAGAAGGCATTGGTTACCTGCATGGCTTATGTGGACCTGAATCCGATCCGAGCTGGAATGAGTGATTCACTGGATTCGAGCGACTTCACTTCTATTCAGGAACGCCTTATTAACCATGCCAAAAAGGTTAAGAACAGAAGCTATAGACAACACCGACTGTTAACCCGGCGCGGTGCAAAACACTTGCTAGGCCGGCAATCCAGAGGAAAGCCATCGAGTTTAAAACCACTCTCAGAATTATCCAGTGTTAGAGAAAATGCATTTCCATTTTCGCAGCGAAGTTACTTCGAATTGCTGGAAACCACCAGTAAAGCATTATCATTGTTTAAAGAAGAGTCAGCCAGGGCAATCCATATTTTGGAGGAAAAGCAATCAGTATTGCAGGCTATTGGTATTTCTGCAGAGTCCTGGATAAAGAGTGTGACACATTTTCATCGGCACTATGGCCCAGCTGCAGGGGCTGAATCCTCCCTCGTCGAATTTCATAATAGCCAAATACGGGCAGGCATCGATTACAAGTATCCCCATAAATGGATCAGGGGAGTGCATTCTGCTCGCCTGCTATATGGCACTTAGTAATAAAGTGTAACGATAGATTCTCAGTCTCTTCTTAATTGGGCGTCGCTTCCAATTATTCTAACTTCGAGTTCCTGCTAAGTATTATTGTATTTCTATTTCCGGTGACGGATTGCCGCATAAATAATCACTTCTGACTAATTTTTCATCAGAAAACTCCATCATTTTTAAATGAATAAAATTATTGGGTGTCCTTTAAAAGTTAATTGGATGTCCTAAATAACTAGTCCATACGGAACATGTCGATATCTATAACTATCAGAACACAATCAACTTATTTGCTTAGGGG
>JAPPOG010000030.1 GCA_028818225.1 Gammaproteobacteria bacterium
TCAATGGAATCCACTTCTATGATTGTGCATTGATTCGACCTGGCCCACACTGAAGCGGTACATGTAGAAAGAGGCCTCGCAATGAACAAGCAAACTCGAGCTGTTCGAAATCTTGTTTTGACCGTTTTTGTAATTACCCTGACTAATTGTAGTCCACCCCAGGAAGTGGAAGAGTTTCGATTACCCATTAGTATTAATGAAGTGATGGCATCCCTCATTAATCACTCCGCTGATCCAATCTGGATTGCAGCTTGGAGGAATCCTGTAACAGAGCAAGATTGGAGAGAATTAGAACATCTAGCTCGACAACTCCAAGTGGGAGGAGCACTATTAACCATTCCTGGATCCGGTCCAGTGGATACCATGTGGACATCTCGCAGAAACTGGCGAGAATACTCTCTGGCCTTATCAGATTCCGCTGGTCGCGCAGTTAATGCAGCCAGAAGCAAGGATATGGAGTTGGTCAAGCGCGCGGGTGACGAGATTATCGCTATCTGTGAAAGCTGCCATAGTGACTTCAAACCGGATTTGCCCACCATGAACATTTATGGGGAGTTGTCGCCGACAGCTGATGAGATTGATGATTAATGTCATCTAGGCGGACATTGTACTTCTGGCAGTCGTTCCCTTTACCTGTGGAAAACAAAGCTGATACCCTAACCGGCAGTAGCTTTGTCGATCCTGGATTGGGTTTATGGGACTGGAAATTGATAATACGGACTTTAGTGAAGACGACTTCAAAAAATTTAGTTCTCGCCTAAGAGCAAATTTACAAGCGTTAGAAATACTGCTTAACCGACCTGGTTTTGGGGAAGGCGAGCTGTCTTTCGGGGCCGAGCTCGAGCTCTATATCGTCGATAATGAAGCCCGCCCGCTGCATATAAACCAGGAAATAATTACCGCCCTTAACGATCCCCAGTTAACGCTAGAGCTAAACCGTTACAACCTTGAATACAATTTTAGTCCATCGCTAATTAAAGATAGTTGTTTTTCGGCTACCCAAGAAGAAGCGTTAGCTGCGATTGCAAAAATTAACGATTGCGCCCAACAATGGGATGGGCAAGTGGTTCCTATTGGTATATTACCTACACTGCAGCAATCCGATACCGGCTATCATGCCATGACTCCTCTTGCGCGCTTCGAAGCTCTTACTAAAGAGTTAACCGAAATACGTGGTGGGCCATTTACCATTGCCATCGAAGGGGATGATACCCTGCAGCTAGCAATGGACGATGTTACTCTCGAAGGAGCGAATACATCGTTTCAGGTACATCTCAGGGTTCCAGCTCCAGAGTTCGCAGATTTTTATAACGCAGTACAACTGGTAACACCGCTGGTCGTTGCCATGGCGGCGAATTCACCCACGCTGTTCGGCCACAGGCTATGGCAAGAAACCAGAATCCCGCTATTCAAACAATCGATAGATTGCCGTCCCAATGACTCTCTGCACCCAATCCCTGCAAGAGTAAATTTTGGCAATAACTGGATTCGAGATGGCGCATTCGAACTCTTTGCTGAAGCCGCCTTACTGTATCGCCCCATACTTCCAGCAAGCGAAGATGAGGATCCAGTTGCAATTGCTCAAGCGGGCGGTACGCCACAACTGCATGAGTTAAGACTACACCAGGGCTCAATCTGGCTTTGGAATAGACCGGTTTACGACCCGGCTGAGGGCGGCCACCTGCGCATCGAATTACGCTCTTTTCCCGCAGGACCTTCAATCGTAGATATGTTGGCCAATGCCGCTCTGGCAATTGGCCTGGCAAAAATTATGCAACCCACTATTAGAGATTTACTTCCCGCGATACCCTTTACCTATTGCACAGCCAATTTTTATCGGGCCGCACAGAAAGGCATGGATGCGGAGTTGTTCTGGCCTTCACTTAAGCAGAGTCAACCGGAATATTTTTCAGTTCCTGAAATTTTGCAAGAACTGATTCCGCAAATACCAGAGCAGCTCAACAATATAGGGTTTATTGAATCCGACTTCAGTCCTCTTCTAAATGTCATAGAGGAAAGACTGGAAACCAGGCAGACTGGCGCACAATGGCAGTTGAAAAAGTTAATCGAATTACGAGAAAGCATGCATAAGCGAGAAGCGCTTACAAGCATGCTGCAGCAATACCAGACTAATAGCGCCGCCAATATTCCGGTAGCACAATGGCGCTGAATTACATGGAGCAATCTGAAAGCAACCCACCGTCTTTCCATTATTGGAAGAATCCCGAACCAGCAGATATTGGTGAAACGGCATTCGAATTTTTAAAACTGCTAGCCGGCCCCACTCATATACATCTGAGTGGGAAAGACTCCTCCCGCTGCCGAGCAATTGCGACACTATTACACGGTAACGAACCTTCTGGTTTGTATGGGGTATTTAATGCAATCAAGCAAAAAGTAGAACCATTAGTCGACATTCATATATTCATTCCGAGTGTTGATGCTGCCAAACAAGAACCTGGCTTCATTTACCGCATGCTACCCCACCAGAAAGATATAAATCGCTGCTTCAGCCCTCCTTTTGGAGATACTGAACAAGATTTGCTGGCGAAGGAGCTACTTGGCAAACTTGAAGAATTAAATCCAGAATGCGTCATCGACATACATAACACTTCCGGCTCAAGTCCCTCTTTTGGAGTCACAACCTTTATGGATGAAAGACATGATGCACTGGTTTCCTTGTTCACCCATCGCTTGATTGTTACGGATCTTCTACTTGGCTCCCTGATGGAAATTAGCGAGCACATGATGCCAACGGTGACTATCGAATGTGGCGGTGCCCAGGACAGGGAATCAAATGAAATGGCGACTGACGGAATTAGAAAATATTTCACCATTGATAACGTATTTTCTGAGGAACACTCAGAATTATCCCTTGAATCGTTTCACAATCCTTTGCGCCTGGAACTGCTTGAAGGAAGTGATATTGCTTATGGTTCCTATTGCCTGATGAAAGACGGCGTAACGCTCCTGCCTGAAATAGAACATTTCAATTTTGGCTACATAAACCCCGAAGACAAATTGGGTTTTGTTTCCGGAGATTTAGCAGCAAACCTCACTGTAATGGACACACAGGGAAACGAGAGAATATTTGATTATTTCCAGTTAATCGTCGGCGAGTTGTAT
>JAPPOG010000038.1 GCA_028818225.1 Gammaproteobacteria bacterium
CAACTACTGTGCAGCATCAGTGCGTTTTAGGATGAATCGCACCAAGACTGTGCAAGCAGAGAGAATGGAAATTAAAGGGCGTGTACTCCAAAGCGATCAGGACAATCCAGGGCAAGGTCTGTTCAGGAATGATGTTAGAATGGAATATCGCAAATTCAGGTACGGCCACAGAAAATGATCGACAACACTTTACTCAACGAGCTGAATCGACGTCTGTCGGCACTTATCCCTGCAGCGAATGGACTAAGAGATGATCTGCGCACGAAGATCGAACAAACCGTAAAAGCTGCGTTTCAGGAGTTTGATTTACTAACCAGGGAAGAGTTTGATTCTCAGGCGCAAGCGCTCAAACGTGCTGAAGCCCGTATTTCTGAGTTGGAAGCGGTAATCGATGAACTTGAAAAACGCATTGGTGGGAATGAAGCCTGAAATTAGGAACTTAAAATATCCTTCTTTCTGAAGTTCAGGGCTTCGAAAAGATGTTCTTTCTGGATATTTTCACTGCCCGAAAAATCTGCAACTGTGCGGGCGACCTTCAATACTTTATGCGTAGCTCTAGCCGATAATCGTAGCCTGTCCATTGCGGTTGCCAATTGTCGCTTTAATGGTTTTTTGATGGAACAATGTGCATCTATTTCCCACGCCGTAAGTTCCGCATTGAGTTTTCCTTCGTTCCGTTCTAGCTGAAGTTTGCGGCAAGTCTCAATCGCAAATTTGATCGATTGCCAATCAACAGTTTCTACCGGCGTATTTAACAGTTCAGCCTGGGTCCTCGCAGGAACTTCCAACAGCATATCAATGCGATCGAGGAATGGTCCCGAGAGTTTGCCAAGATACCTTTTTATCTGTTGACTTGTGCAGCTGCAGTTTTGATGTTCATTGGTAGCATGTCCACAAGGATAGGGATTCATGGCAGCAACCAGCTGGAATTTGGCTGGAAAGTTTACCCGGTAGCTGGCGCGGCTGACGGTTATTTCCCCTGACTCCAATGGTTCACGCAGGGAATCCAACACGCCTGCTTTAAACTCTGTAAGTTCATCGAGAAACAGTATGCCATGGTGGGCAAGACTGATCTCTCCCGGACTGGCCTTGTTCCCGCCACCCACCAGCGCAATCCCGGTGGTGGTGTGATGGGGTGAACGCAAAGGCGGTATGCGCCATTGCTCCTGGTTGATGCTCTGATTTACCACAGATCTGATTGCCGCCACTTCAATGGCTTGCTCAGATTCCAGCTCAGGCAACAGGCTGAGTATGCTATGGGCAAGCAAGGTTTTACCGCTACCGGGCGGTCCAACGAATAATATGTGATGGCCCCCACTGGCAGCAATTTGTATTGCTCGTTTTGCCATGGATTGCCCTTTGATAGCCACAAAGGGCTGCGCCAATACCATGCGATAGCCGCCCGGATCGAACTGTTCATTCGTGTCAGTGCGCGGATCATCAAGCGGTTGATTGGCGACGAAGTGCGCGACAAATTCAGCCAGAGTTTTTATAAGGCAAACATTCTCGTATCCTGCTAACAGGTATTCTTGTTGATTAGCCCAGGGAATGATGAGTCGTCGCTGGTATTTTTTTGCTGCCACCAGAGAAGGAATGACTGCGCTAATCCCCCGTAGACAGCCATCCAGCGCTAACTCCCCTATTACTTCAGTATCCTGAATTGATTCAACAGGAATCTGTTTAGAAGCGGCGAGAATACTCAAGGCGATTGCCAGATCAAAACGGCCACCGGTTTTCGGTAAATCCGCCGGAGCAAGATTCACGGTAATGCGCTTAACGGGAAACTCCAGGCCGGCATTGAGAATAGCACTGCGTACCCGTTCTTTGGCTTCTTTAACCGCCGTTTCCGGTAGCCCAACGATGGCGAATGCAGGCAGTCCATTGGATAAATGGGTCTCTACCCTTACCTCAACAGCATCGACACCGAGCGGTGCCCGGGAGTACACCGTTGCGAAAGACAATTTTTATTCCTAAATTGAATGCAAGAGGTATAGTTGTAGATGAAAAAAATTTTATTGCTAAATCGCAAGCAAAAAAAATGAGCTGCAAGCAGCTCATTTTTTTATATCGAATAGATCTTACTGACTAGTTTCGATCATGTACTCGACCAGGGCTTTCAGATCATCGTCAGTACAATCAAAGCATAAGCCTTTGGCTGGCATAGTGTTTATGCCATTGATCGCATTGGCTACTACTGCATCCAGGCCTTTCTCTAATCGAGGCTCCCATTCTGCAGCCATGCCGTCTCCTACCTTGGGCGCACCGGCAGCACCGGTACTGTGACAGGCAAAGCAAGAGGCCATGTATTTTTGCTCGGCATTGAATCCCTCACTTACTTGAGCCAACTCTACTGACTGGCTGCCATCAGCAATACTTGCACTGGCAAATACTAATGCTGCTACTGCAACGATTGGTTTAATGAATGATGAACTAATCATCTTCTTTACAGTTAACACTTTTTAGCTCCTTTCAATTTAATCGCTTAAAGTTTTAGATAATTACTTTTCAGTTAAGTTCTATTGAGAAATCATGTAATCAACGAGTGCCTGCAGGTTGTCATCTGTGCAATCCATACAAAGCCCTCTGGCAGGCATGGCATTTATGCCATTTATTACATTTGCCATAAGCGCATCCATGCCCTTTTCAAGGCGCGAATTCCAGGCTTCGGCATCGCCTAACAGGGGCGCGCCAGCCGCTCCACTGGCATGACAGGCAAAACAACTCATCTGATATTTTCCTGCCACGTCGAAATCTGATTCTGCCGCAGCAGTTTCCACGGCAGCGACTGGCTCAACTGCAGTCTCTTCACTTACAGGTTCTTCAACCGGAGCGCTTTCCCGCGCTGCAGGTTCAGGTGCTGCTGCAATGGCTCTGCCAGCGGGCGCACCAACGCAGGCCTGCCCCGCTACGCATACCTGGCCAAGCGGTCTAATATTGTCGGCTACCGACTGGGCGCTGGCGCCGGAAATCATTACCAGTGCCGGTAAGGCAATAATAATTTGACTGACAAACCGGGCTCTCGTGCTCATCACTCGCACTCTTTCTGCTCCTTTTCCTGAATTTACTCGACTATTTTTTTGAGATTGTGATTGGACTATGTCGCTAGCCCCGAGCCACTGCAG
>JAPPOG010000052.1 GCA_028818225.1 Gammaproteobacteria bacterium
GTAGTATTCTGGCTTTCATCGAGAATAATAAAAGAGTTGTTCAGGGTGCGGCCGCGCATATAGGCGAGGGGAGCGACCTCGATAACATTTTTTTCAATTAATCTGCCGACTTTTTCAAAGCCAAGCATTTCATACAGGGCGTCATAGAGGGGCCGTAAATAGGGATCGATTTTCTGGGTTAAGTCACCCGGCAAAAATCCGAGCTTCTCACCGGCTTCGACCGCCGGGCGCACCAATAAGAGCCTGTTTACCCTTTCTTTGACCAGGGCTTCCACTGCGCAGGCCACTGCCAGATAAGTCTTACCGGTACCCGCTGGGCCAATGCCGAAATTAATATCGTGTTGACGAATACCGCACACATATTGTTTTTGATGTCTGCTGCGGGGTTTTATCGATGCTCGTGGAGTCTTGATAAGCAAGGTTTCTGGCTCAGTAACCGAGTCGCAATCGCTTTCAGTATCGCTGCGGACCTCCTGCAAGGCCAGATGCACCAGTTTGGGGTTCAACAAGCTTCCGTTTTCTGTCGAGAGATAGAGTGATTCCAGAATATGGCAGCCAGCGGCAATGGCAGCTTCCGAGCCAGACAGGTGAAACATATTACCCCGCTGGCGAATGGTCAGTGCCAGGTCGGATTCTATTTGCTGAATGTGTTCGTTGTGGCGCCCGCAGAGATTGGAGAGGCGCTGCGCATTGTCGGGCAGTAGCGTCAGGCTAAGAGTCTGGTCGGTCATGCAGTATTGAGAACCCTCTCGTTATCGAATTTTCGAAGTATAGCAATCAAAAGCAAAAAATATTCAATTATTTTCGGCATTTATAGCGATCCAAGCAGGGAATTGGGTAAGGCATCGGTAATGGAAATGTCGACGAATTGACCAATTAGCCCAGGATCTTTCGAGGTAAAATTGACCACTCGATTATTTTCCGTTCTGGCTTGTAAATCTCCGGGATCTTTTTTGGATACACCGGTTACCAGCACTTTCTGGGTAGTTCCAATCATGGCTTCACTAATGGCAGTGGCCTGTTTCACAATCTGCGATTGCAGAGTAGCCAGGCGATGCTTTTTTTCCTGTTCCGGTGTGTCATCCTTGAGTTCCGCAGCAGGCGTTCCCGGGCGTGCGCTGTAGATGAAACTAAACGAGGTATCGAAGCCAATTTCAATAATAAGATTCATCGTATCTTCGAAATCTCTATTGGTCTCGCCTGGAAAGCCAACAATGAAATCGGAAGAAAGGCTTATACCCGGCCGATTCGCAACAATCTTGCGAATGATTGATTTGTATTCCAGCGCAGTATGGCCGCGCTTCATGGCGGCAAGTATGCGATCGCTGCCGCTTTGCACCGGGAGGTGCAAATGGGAGACCAATTCCGGGACATGCCGGTAAACGTCGATGAGATTCTCATTAAACTCTACCGGATGGGACGTGGTAAAGCGGACACGGTCGATACCTTCGATACTTGCTATGTAATTTATAAGCCTTGCCAGATCGACAATTTTGTCATCATGGGAAAGACCGCGATAGGCATTCACATTCTGGCCCAGAAGATTTATTTCGCGAACGCCTTGCTCCGCCAGATGCACCGCTTCTGCCAGCACATCGTCCAGCGGTCGGCTAACTTCTTCACCCCGGGTATAGGGAACAACACAAAAACTGCAGTACTTACTGCAGCCTTCCATAACCGTCAAGAATGCCTGACAAGAATCTGCTTCCGGTTGAGGTAAACGATCGAACTTTTCGATTTCGGGAAAACTGATATCGACTACTGGCTTACCATTGGTATCGGTATCCAGCATTTCTGGAAGTTTGTGTAGTGTTTGTGGTCCAAACACTACATCAACGAAGGGTGCTCTTTTGCCAATCGCCTCACCTTCCTGGCTGGCTACACAACCACCAACCGCGATCTTCAGGTTTGGGTTGGCTTCTTTCAGGCTACGCCAGCGACCAAGTTGGTGGAAAACTTTTTCCTGGGCTTTTTCGCGAATGGAACAGGTATTGAGTAGCAGCAGGTCGGCCTCTTCAGCGGTGGTAACCAGTTCTGCTCCATTGGCTTCTTTCAATAAATCCAGCATGCGCGCAGAATCATACTCATTCATCTGACACCCATGAGTTTTAATGAACACTTTGCGGCCTTGTGGCATCGCTATGTTTGGTGATCTGGTTTTCAACGCAGAACCTGTTCCCGATTAAAAAAGGCTGCGAATTATAGCAGTACCGATAAGATAAGGTGGTGAAAAACAGCCAAATAATCGGCTGATTACTTGAAAATCGTCGATTTAGCCTGATATTACGGTTAGGCTTGTCGATAGCCACGTTTGATTCACTAAAGTTTGATTGTAAGAGACTGATTTAATGGGAAATTCTTCTGAGATCTATAAGATTACCTTCCTCAATAAAGGGAAGGTTTACGAGGTGTTCGTAAAGCAGGTCTACCAGAGCGATCTCTATGGGTTCATAGAAATTGAAGACTATGTTTTTAATGAAAAGACGCAGATGGTAGTGGATCCGAGCGAAGAAAGGCTCAAATCAGAGTTTAATGGCGTGAAGAGAAGTTTCATTCCCATGCAGGCAATTATTCGTATTGATGAGGTGGAAAAATCCGGCGTCAGCAAGATCTCCAGTGGCGACAACATAACGCCATTCCCTGTTTCTCTCGTAGGCGGAAAGGCAGATTCACAGGACTCCTGAAGGATCTAAACTTGCCTAGTCCTCCAGGCCCATTGCTGTTTCTCAACCTGGTCAATTCCGGTCATGGATGACGCGCATCCCTACGCTCGATTGACACCCGATCTGGTCTTAGCCGCTGTTGAAAATCTGGGCTTCGAACCGGATGCGCGAATCTTTGCTCTAAACAGTTACGAGAATCGGGTCTATCAACTCGGGCTGGAGTCCGGTGAATCTATTGTCGTCAAATTCTATCGCCCAGACCGCTGGACCGAGGAACAAATTCTGGAAGAACATCGCTTTGCCCAGGAATTAAATAGTTTAGAAATTCCAGTAATCGCTCCTTTGGCAATAAATGACAGTGAGACTATCCAGACTTATGAGGGATTCCAACTTGCCGCATTTCCGCTTTTCATTGGGAGGCCGCCTGAACTGGACAATCTAGACAATTTGCTGGTGATGGGAAGATTTGTCGGCAGGATCCATGCAGTAGGTGCCACAACGAACTTTTTACATCGACAGACTTTGTCAATCGATAGATTTGCAGTTAATAGTCGAGAGTTCTTGCTTAGCAATAGTTTTATTCCTGATGATCTGATTCCGGCCTACGAATCCCTGAGTGCCGATCTAATAGCCAGAGTAGAACAACGGTTTGCTGAACATGGAAAACTCACTTTGCTGCGAATACACGGAGATTGTCATCCAGGCAATGTGTTGTGGAAAGAAGACACGCCAAATTTTGTCGATTTTGACGACACAATGATGGGGCCTGCCATGCAAGATTTGTGGATGATGTTGTCCGGCGATAGAAATCAGCGACAGGCACAATTGCTGGAATTGGTAGAGGGCTATAATGAGTTTTATGATTTCCAAGCCTCGGAATTATTACTTATGGAAAGCCTGAGGACATTACGAATAATGAATTACAGCGCCTGGTTAGCCCGTCGTTGGGAAGACCCGGCATTTCCTTTAAGCTTTCCCTGGTTCAACACCCAACGCTATTGGTCTGAGCATATATTGGAACTGCGTGAACAATTAGCGGCGCTGGATGAAGCGCCACTAGAGTTGATCTATTGATAAGATGGAAGGGTTTGCTGGCTAGTCGCCACCGAGAACTTTTACTACTTCCTCTTCGATAATTTCCATATCACCATTGCGAAAACCCATATGCACCATCCTAACTGTGCCGTCGGGTGCGATAAGGTATGAAGATGGCATGCCAATAACGCCGAACATTTCAGCAGCATCACCTTCAGGGTCTTGTGGAATCAGGAAATCCAGGGGTGTGTCCAACAGGAAATCAAGACCATCTTCGATGGGGTTATCGACATTTATGGCAATGATTTCCAATCCCTGGTCCTTGTACTTGTGGTACATCTCGTTATAAAGCGGAAGTGATAAAACACAAGGTGCACACCAGGAAGCCCAAAAATCGATATAAAGAGTCTTGCCTTCCAGATCGGACAATTTGATATTGGGCTTATCCGCATAGATCGAAGCGATATCGAAATCCGGAATTTTATCTCCCTCTTCCAATGCCAGGGCTGTCGAGCCGGCGAATAGCAGAGAAAGGCCGATTAGTGCTTGCAGTCTTCGCAAAAGAACCATGGTTTTAGTTTCCTGTTCTAGTGGTTAGTCGATGAGCGCACCGATGATGCTGTACTGGTGAGTATGGATTAAGGATTTTAATGCTGTCTGCGTCAGAAAGCCATGGTCTGAAGCCGCTATCAAGCCGGGTTAGGTACAGCTTTGCCCAGGTTACGCAGCATTTTTTGCCAGCGGCGCCTTTGAGTTTTCAGAGTAAACTGGACTTCTTTGTATTTATCACGTAACTGCAGTTGGTCCCAATGACCCAGTGTTTCCTGAATTTGCTTGCCTTTTGATTCGTACCAGGCCTGACGATGTTCAGTCCACAACTGCAGCGTCTGCAGGAATTGCTCATATTCCTGCTCCAGGCACCTGCGCCAATTATCGGGAATATTCAGAAGTTCGCAGCGCTCGGTCGCCAGTCGGTATTGCATCTCGAGTCTGGCTTTCTCTATTTGCGCCACAGTGCAGCGTTTCAGGTCTCTGGTTAAGCCTATGAAAGAACACAATCTAATCATCCATTTGGTTGGATCAAATTGCCACCACTTCGCGCCATTTCGATAATCCCATTGAAAAGTATGGTGATAATTATGGTAGCCCTCCCCATAAGTAATCAGTGCGAGCAAGGTATTATCGCGTGCGGTGCAAGCATCGCTATAGGGTTGTCGACCCCACATGTGGGCTAGTGAGTTTATTAAATAAGTGAAGTGCTGGCTTAGTACCAGTCGCAGCAGCCCTCCAAGCAGCAAACAGGCTATGATGTCGCCGTGCAGAAATCCGAGCAACGCCGGCAAACCGATATTCAGCAGCAAGACAAGTTTTAAATAGTGACGGTGTTGCCACATGACGATAGGATCTTTTTGCAGGTCTTGGACGTTGGAAAAATCGTCTACCTGGCTGTCGTAATTTCTGAGTATCCAACCTATGTGAGAGAACCAGAAGCCTCTGCCCGCTGAGTAGGGATCCCGTTCATTATTGTCGACGAATTGATGGTGGCGCCGATGGTCGGAGGCCCAGTGCAGGATGTCGTTCTGTAAGGAACAGGCGCCGCCCAAGGCAAAAATGAATCGCAACAGGGGATGAGCAGTGTAGGTCTTATGTGACCAGAGGCGATGGTATCCGCCAGTAATAGACATACCGCAAAATCCCATCAGAAAAAGAAAGACCAACCATTCATACAAATCGTAGCCATAAAAATATCCATATAAAGGCACCAGGGTAATTGCGCCAAGGGGTGTGGCGGTGAACAGCACCATATTGATCCAGTTAATGGGAGCTTTTTCCATGGGAATACATTCCTGAGCTGATGACTAATTACTACTTTCGGTCAGACTGCCGAATTCAGTATAAGTTCATTGGGTATAGTAACGATATAACTTTTACTTTATGAATTTTAAGTCACAAATACCAGCTTCAATTCGCATTGAGGTGTAATTTAAGTGCCACAATTAATCTTCAAATTTATGCTTGAGCAATTCAGGTGCAGTTACTGAATAAATAGGAGTAAATATGGAAGAAAAGCTTACTGATCTGGAAATGAAATACAGTTTCCATGAAGACCTTCTGCTGAGCCTCAATGAGACAGTCGTAAAACAGCAGCAAGCAATTGAGAAATTGACCATTGAAGTCAAGCATCTGCATGAGCAACTTCTGGATTTAAGGGAAATCCAGACTGGCCCTGCGGAGCTTGCCGGAGAACAAGAAAAGCCACCCCACTACTAGTAATGCAGATCAGGATGAAATTTTCCGGTCTGTCGCTCTCTCTACCAGGCTGGATCAGGATCTCAGAGGCTCCCTGAGTCCAGCATTGTAGGAGCAAAAACCACGATTTTCTTCAGCTTCAATTCAGCTTGCACTTGCTAAATTGCCATCCTAACAGTGCTGTAATCCTCAATTACCTTGCCTGAAGGTATTTTTGGAAGCCAGTGCTGGTATTTCTTCTTAACGAATGAGGTATCAGGATGAAACAGAAAATAGCTGCCGCCACAGCGGCCACATTATCGCTTATAGCATTAAACGCTGCTGCCGCGACCCGCTTCGAATATGCAGATGTTGTTGCCGCTACGCCCATCTACAGGGTAGTGCAGGTGTCGACACCTCAGGAGCAATGTTGGCAGGAAGAGGTAGCGGGGGATCGGTACTCCCGGCGTAATCAATCCAATACCCCGGTGCTGGTGAGCACCATTATCGGTGGGGCTATTGGCAATGCAGTTGGGCACAATAAATCCAACCAGAGAGTAGGTGCGGTGCTGGGTGCTATGTTGGGCCACTCTATTGGACGTGATATAGTGCGTAACAGAAACCAGCCGGGTTACGTCGAATACGAAACGGTTCAGCGCTGCGATACTGTATATGAGCAGCACGAAGAAGAAAGACTGGTTGGTTATCAAGTGACTTACCTATTTAATGGGGAAGAGTACTCCATACGCACCGATTCAGATCCTGGTAATCAGATTAGAATTCGAGTTAGTGTACAACCGGTGCTGTAAATCGATCTGGACAAAAACGCATGATGCGCTGTAGTTCTGTCTGGAACATGAGGTTGATCTTGAAGAAAATTGGCTTAGTAATTTCTGCGGCACTTTTTCTATTCAGCATGTCTGTTTACAGTCATGCCCAGATTGCGCCTGTTCAGGTTGAACAGAATCAATTAGATCGAGTTGCGCCAAGTCAGGAGCTTCGAAACAACCCCCAAGCCAATGGCATTATTTCAGAGCGACAAGCTGTGAATCTGGCCAGGCAGAGATTTGCGGGCAATATCTTGCGTATAAGTTTGGTGGGCGAAGGTGACGATCGACGTTATCAAATTCGCATGGAAAATCAAGGTAAGGTATTTACTGTGTTTGTGCATGCAACTACCGGTCGAGTTAGCGGCGGTAATTAGTTGACAAATCGGTAGTGCATTAGGAGGTAAGTCGACTATGCGATTACTAGTCGTTGAAGATGAAAGTTTACTGCGCCAGCAACTGGAACAGGGGCTTGCTAAAGAAGGATACGTGGTTGATGCAGCGGAAGATGGAAAATCTGGCCTGTACTATGCAACCGAATATGGCTATGACGCCGCCATCATTGATATCGGTCTTCCGGAAATCGATGGCATCTCTCTCATTCAGGAAATCCGCAGTGCAGGAAAGCAATTTCCGGTACTAATTCTTACGGCCCGCGGTGATTGGCAGGATAAAGTATCTGGTTTGGACGCAGGCGCGGATGATTATGTGGTTAAGCCTTTTCAGATGGAGGAGATTCTCGCTCGCCTCAATGCGCTTTTGCGCAGGGCGGCTGGGTTTGCCAAGCCGAAGTTAGAGTTCGGGCCCCTTAGCCTGGATATAACTGCAAAACGTTTAACCGTTTATGAAGAAAGTGTAGATCTGACAGCCTATGAATATAAGATGCTTGAATACTTGATGATGCATCCGGGACAGGTCATTTCGAAATCTGAATTGACGGAGCATCTTTATGCTCAGGACTATGATCGTGACAGTAATGTTCTGGAAGTTTTTGTGCGACGCTTGCGGCAGAAACTCGATCCAGATCAGGCCTTAAAGCCAATTGAAACTGTCCGCGGACAGGGCTATCGTTTTAGCCTTTGATGTTTTCTAGCAAAAATTGCTGAATGGGCAATGACGTCCACAACCACCGCCACTGATTACTCCCTGCAAACGCGTTTACTTATCGTGTTTAGTATTCTGCTTGGTGTCTTTCTGAGTCTGACTGGAATCGTACTCGATCGCGCTTTTCGTAATAGCGTGGAAGCCGGTGCGCAGGATCGACTGCAAGGGCACATCTATCTGCTGCTGGCAGGTGCGGATGCAGAAGCTGGCGAATTCTATTTTCTTGAAGATTTGCAAGAGCCTCGGTTCAGTCAGCTCAATTCCGGACTCTATGGTTTTATTAGCAGTGCTGAAAATGGTGAGCTCTGGCGCAGCGATTCTGCTCGCACTTACACAGTGCCCGAACCTGATTTGTTGCGTCAGCAGGTTGATGTAGGACAGACACTCTTTGATCGCGTGGCCCTGCAAGGTGCGGAGACTTACTTTATTTTGCGCTACGGCATACTTTGGGAAGACAACAACGAATACAGTTTTTCTGTCATTGAAAATGCAGCACCTTACTATTCGGAGATTTCAAATTTCAGAACCAATCTCTGGTCCTGGCTAGGTGGCGTGGCTGCAGTGCTGCTCCTTATCCAGTTTTTCCTGATGAAATGGGGATTGTCGCCTTTACAGCGAATGGCGAAGGATTTGAAGCAAATAGAATCCGGCAATAAGGACAAGCTGGAGGGGGAGTATCCCAGAGAACTGCGAGGTGTAACTGATAATTTGAATTTGTTAATCGAGTCGGAGCGAAAACAACAAAGCAGGTACCGCACAACCCTTGGGGATTTGGCCCATAGTCTAAAGACGCCTCTTGCCGTCATAGCCGGGATACTTCCAAAACTTAGTAAGGATCCAGCGCAGGATTCATCTGAGCAATTAGCCTCGGTCAACGATCAACTGGATCGCATGAATCAGATAGTTACCTATCAGCTACAACGTGCGGTCCAGTCAAATAGCGGCAGTTCGTTGGCAAAACATGTTAATGCTGCTGCCGCACTGGAGAAAGTACTGGACGCACTGGCCAAGGTATATACAGATAAAGGAATGAAGCTAGAAACTCAAATTGATCAATCAGCGGTTTTTAGTGGTGATGAAAGAGATTTAATGGAGGTGCTGGGAAACATTCTCGATAATGCGTTCAAATATGGTCAAAGTAAGATACGGGTCAATTTGTCACGTTTCGGAAAAGACAAGCGAGACTTAAATATACGAGTTGAAGACGATGGTCCGGGAATTCCTGAAGATAAACAGGAATTTGTTTTGCAAAGAGGTGCCAGGGCTGACACTTTAGTACAAGGACAGGGCATCGGCCTGGCAGTTGTTACAGATATTGTCAGCAGTTACGGTGGAGAAATAAGCGTAGACAAGAGCAAATTGGGTGGAGCAAAACTAGAAGTTATGTTCAGGAAAAACTAGCTAATCGTATTTAATAACAAACTTTTTACAGAAAGAAACCTGCTGCTACTGCGAACAAGGTCATCACAAACAAAAACCACTTGATGCTTTGTTGTGAAGCATTAACCGCAATTTTAACTGCCAGATGAGCACCAGCCATTGAGCCCAGGGCTAGAATTATTCCAGGAATCCACCATACCTGATCGAAGGCGATAAAAATTGCGACCGCCACTATAGTGAATGCCAGGGCGCAGGCCATCTTTAGCGCATTCGCTCTGATCAGGTCATAGCGTAATCCTCCTGCCAGGGCTGCCAGTAATATGAATCCAACGCCTGCTTGCACAAAGCCACCGTAAACACCTGCAGCAAACAACCCCCACCAAGCGCCGCGATGTTCATTCGGCGAGAGGGTCGGGGTGCCGGGTGGTGGTGAAATGACGTCTGGGCGCACCAGTATGACAACAGACATGGTCAAAATCGTGCCCAGCAATATTGGTTTCAGAAAGACATTGGGAATTACTGCTGCCGCCAGAGCGCCGACAATTCCACCGATAATGGTTGGAATCAATATTGGAACAATGGCTGGACGGTCCAGGGTCTGGTATTTATCATAGCGGGCAACCCCGACCAGGGATTGCATCAGGATGGCGACTCGATTGGTGCCGTTCGCGATATCCGCCGGCAGGCCAAAAACCATCAGGGCAGGCAGGGTGAGATTTGAGCCACCTCCGGCTACAGTATTTATGCCTCCAGCGAGGAATCCGGTTATAAGCAGCAGGGAGATTGACCAGAGGTCCAGTTGCATCAGGTATTTACTCGCTCCAACTAACTAGAAAAATCCTTTTAAAACAGTGAATTATACCTATTTCAGAGCCTGGTGCCCGAATTTTGTTGCCTTTGGGGTGAAATTAGCAGAAATTCATAAGTCGCAATTTGCGTTACCAGTTAAACGAATGTATCGGTGCAATCTCGGCAATTTTTGCCATGCTGCGGAGTTTTAGCTGTCATTGAGTTTTTCAAGATAAATACTCCTCACAATGGCTGAAAAGCGCCAGTTGATGGGCCTGAAAACCTCAAACTAGGTCACAAATTTTGGCGTTTTCTGCCGTTATACTATAAGCGCTTCGGTTAGAGTCATTCCGCGTAGTGATTTCATTCCATTTCACCTCCCTGTGAGCTGGAATTGAATTGAAGGAGGATTTTAGTCGTTGAATTTCGAAAACGAGAAGTAATCCCGAAAAATGCATGATTTTCTCATTGTTGGCGGGGGCATTAATGGCCTTCTGGTTGCTCGCGAACTTGCGAGCACTGGGGCCGACATAATCCTCATTGATAAAGGAGTGACTGGCAATGAATCC
Organism: Gammaproteobacteria bacterium; assembly: GCA_028818225.1. Lineage (GTDB taxonomy): Bacteria > Pseudomonadota > Gammaproteobacteria > Pseudomonadales > Pseudohongiellaceae > UBA9145. The sequence continues at coordinate 10,597 of JAPPOG010000052.1, forward strand.
AGTTGGGCTGGAGGTGGCATCGTGTCGCCACTTTATCCCTGGCATTATTCGGCTGCCGTGACTGAGCTGGCAAGTTGGTCGCAGGCAAAATACCCCAATCTCATTGATGAATTAATAGATGCAACAGGTATCGATCCGCAATACTCGGTCACCGGATTGCTTATGCTTGCGGCGCAAGATGAACAGCAAGCACTCAGTTGGGCGCGTAAATTTAATCGGCGCATGGAATTGGTAGATGCAACTTTTATCTACGAAAAAGCACCTCGGCTAGCTAAAGGGTATGAATCTGCTCTCTGGATGTCAGACGTGGCCAATGTACGTAACCCGCGTCTCTGTAAAGCCTTGCGTGAATTCTTATTGAGGCAGTCCAACGTTCGTTTAGTAGAACGAATGGAGTTGCTGGACATTAGTACAAATGAAAGCAGGCTAACAGGAATAGAAATAAAACATCCCGCTTCTTCTGAAACCGAAAACATTAGCGCACGGAACTATATTTTCTGCGCAGGAGCCTGGACTTTTCAATTAATGCAGAAAGTAGGGGTAGAGATAAACGTACACCCGGTAAAGGGCCAGATGCTTCTTTACCAGCAGCAAGAAAGTGCGCTGACAACCATCCTGCTAAAAAATGGGTATTATCTGATTCCCCGCAAAGATGGCCTCATGTTGGCGGGCTCTACCCTCGAATATAGTGAATTTGATAAATCTATAACAGCCCCGGCGCGAGAGGAATTGGGATCGGCGGTTAGGCAGTTGTTGCCAGAATTGGCAGACCAAGAACCTGTTAAACAATGGGCTGGATTGAGGCCAGGGTCCGACAGGGGATTGCCTTTTATTGGAAAGGTAGCGCCCTTTGAGAATCTGTTTGTGAATGCCGGGCAGTTTCGTAATGGCTTGTTACTGGCGCCTGCGTCAGCTCGTCTGATGAGCGATATCATATTGAGGAATGAGCCAATAGTTACTCCCGAGCCATTCGATCCTGGCATTTCGGTTGGCAGTAATCAGGGCAATACTTGAACCGGGATTAGTCCAGGCCCAGCTTTTTGAGGCGATAGCGTAGTGAACGGAAAGACATTCCGAGTTTCTTGGCAGCGGCTGTCTTATTCCAGCGAGTTTCCTCCAGAGCTCTCTCGATAGCTTCAATTTCAATTGCCTCCAGATGTTTTTCCAACGAAAAATCTTCATCAAGCTCGATAGAGGTATCGCTGGCGCCGCGTTTTGAGCTGTCACTCGCCTCTAGATTAGTATCTCCTATTGAGTGCGCTGGAATTTCCGTTGTCGGAGTATTGATAAATTCAAGATTGGATTCTTGGATGATATTGTTCTCACACAAAGTAGCAGCTCTCTGTAATATATTTTCCAGTTCTCTGACATTTCCTGGAAAATTATATTTTTGTAATGCACCCATGGCTTCGATGCTTAACTGGCAAACTTCTACGCCATTTTCCTGTGCTATTCGCCGTAAAATGTTTTCCGCCAATTCAGGAATGTCTTCCTTTCGTTCGCGCAGGCTTGGTACGGCGAGTTCGATAACATTGATTCGAAAATATAAATCTTGCCTTAGATGGCCTGACTCAACTTCCTGGGCCAAATTTTTGTGGGTAGCACTTAACAGGCGAACATCTACAGATTGTTCTTGCTGTGAACCAACTGGTCGAACCGCTTTTTCCTGAATTACCCGAAGCAGTTTTACCTGGGTATGAAGGGGTAGGTCTACTACTTCATCAAGGAATAGGGTTCCACCATCGGCAGCCTGGAAAAGCCCTTGTTTGTCTTGATCAGCGCCAGTAAAACTGCCTTTCAAGTGGCCAAAAAGTTCACTTTCCATTAGCTTTTCGGGTATTGCTCCACAGTTTACTGCGACAAATGGGTTCTCGTTACGGGAGCTTTGCTCGTGAATCGCCCGCGCTGCGAGTTCTTTTCCTGCGCCAGATTCCCCACTGATGTAAATGGGAGCCTGACTGCGGGCGAGCTTACTTATTTGTGCTTTTAATGCCAGGATGAGTGGCGAAGATCCGGTTATGCTGGGAGAACTTGGGGAAACCTTTTCGGCAGAATCAGTAGAGATAGGAGGAGGGTTCGAGAGTTTCAGTGCTGAGTTAACCAGGTCGCGAAGTATTTGCAGATCCACTGGCTTGGAAACAAAATCAAAGGCTCCTGCTTTTAATGCTTTAATAGCCGTTTCGGTACTTCCATGGGCGGTTATTACGGCTACCGGCATCTGATTGAGTTCAGTTTGAATAAATTCGACCAGTTCAATGCCATCGCCATCTGGCAATCGCATGTCGGTAAGGCAGAGATTAAACTGTTCTGTTGATAACAGGCGGCGCGCGGACTCCAGATTCTCGGCGCTCGCGGTCTCTAATGACATTCTGCCAAGAGTGATTTCCAAGAGTTCACGAATATCAGGTTCATCATCAACTATTAGAACTCTGTTAGTCATTAATTTTCCATGCTCAGGTAATACTGCGATCTGGATGACTAAAGTAAATGCTAAAACAGCTCTTACCTTCGTCGGTACGTTCAAACACCAATTGAGCCTGATTAGCTTCGCACAGTTCTTTTGATATATAAAGTCCCAGTCCGGTGCCGGTAGTCTCAGTAGTGTGAAATGGTTCAAATAGCAGCGCTTCAGCTTCTTCTGTTATCCCAGGCCCGTCGTCAATGATGTTGAGATAGGGTTGTTGGTCATATGTTTTTTTGTCAACGCCTGCCTTGACCAGTAGTGTGGTTTTGCCTGTTTCTTTTTCGCTATAACGCAAGCCGTTTTCAAAAAGATTTGTTAATATTTGTTCCAATTGTGTTGGTATTACATTAATTTCGATATCTGGTGGATCTACTTCTAACTTGATGTCATGATCACCTTGATGAGTCGCTCCATAATTTTCAACAAATTGTTCAAGCCAGTCCTTTAACACGACCTTTGTTGTCAAAGTATCATCATGCCGAGAGGCATCAAGTACATCTTCAATGATCATATTCACTCGACTGCAGTGATCCAGAATGATTTCGATCATGCGCTTATCGTCTTCAGCGACTGAATTGGATTCTTTGAGTAATTGGCTTGCGTGACTAATGGCGCCGAGTGGATTTCTAACTTCATGGGCAATACTTGCGGTCAGTCGACCTAATGAAGCAAGTTTCATTTGCCGAACTCTTTGCTCAATCTGCCGGTTATCTTCTAAAAATATAAGTACATCTGAATCTGATTCTGGGTTGAGGAAAGCGAAATTTAGCTGAACTTGTTTGTTGGTCCCTGCGATTACAATTGGTTGCGGTTGTCGCTTGGGATTTATTTTCCAGAGCGAAAGCTGTTCTTTTAAGGCTTCGGGTAAATATTTATCCTCCTGAGGAATCGGTTCAGATTTCAGGATTGGTTCTAGCGTGGTCATGGCGGCGCTATTCATACTCAGAATCTTGTTATCAGTATTGACTACAACCACACCTGTTCGCATTCGCTGAATAATTTCATTATTCAGTTTTTCTAAATCGATAATATCCAAAGCCTGTTTATCAGCGAGGAGGGCAGTTTTATAGAAGCGATCGGACAGGGATTGAATATAGAGGGAAGTAGCGAATAAAATGATGCCAAGAATACCGGCTTGAAAAAATTGGTTAGGTGGGTCCTCCAGGGCCAATGAGAGATAGAGTTCGCTGTACATGATGGATAGTGCGACAACTGCCGCAACAAATGTGCTCACCGTGCCTCGGATAAGAATACTGCCGGAAGCAATCGTTACCAACAAA
>JAPPOG010000044.1 GCA_028818225.1 Gammaproteobacteria bacterium
GGCGCTTGCTCGCGTAACTCCACTAAATGCTGAACGAATCGTTCCAGGGTTTCATAAGGCTGACATCCCACCACTGCCAGATCGTTACTATAGAAAGTCGGGACGCCAGTAACGCCGATTTCTCTCGATAAGCGCCAGTCTTCATCCACCTCGAATTCAAATTGACGATCTTCCAAAACCTTGCGCGCCGCTTCGGAATCCAGCCCAGCTTTGGCGGCGATGCTTACCAGCTCCTCAATGTCACCGATGTTCACGTTATCCACAAAATAGGCTTTGTACAGCAGGTCGTGTATCCCGTCGCCACCCTCCTGCGTGTCTGCCCACTTGCCCAGTTCCTGAGCTAGCCGACTATTGTAGGTGTGTGAGCGATCGCCATAGGGTAGGCCCGCTTCCGCCATGAGCCCTTTCATTTTTTCTTTCATGGGTGTTAAGTCGCGGCCTGGAAAAAGGTCCTCGAGGCTGTGGCCTTCCCGGGGGGTGTCAGGATGTAATGGGAAATGTATCCAGCGTATCTGGACCGGATAGTTCTCTTTCAGCTTTTCAATACTCACGGTACTGAGATAACACCAGGGTCAGATGTAATCGGTGAATACGTCCAGGATGATTTCGTTCATTGTTTTACTCTGTAGCTCGCCCTTCGATCTAGTTTGCAAGAGCTATATTCAAGTCAGTCTTTAACGAAGACTATATTGACACGCCGATTGTGAGCTCCTTTATTCTCGATCTTGCTTACTCGAACTGCACCAATCTCACCGGAAGCCTTTACATGAGTTCCGCCACAGGGCTGAAGATCGACGCCTTCTATATGCATTAAGCGTACACGCCCTGAACCGGTAGGCGGCTTGACTGACATGGTTCGTACTAAGTCCTGTTGTGCTTCCATTTCCTCATCGGTTATCCAGCTGGCACTTAAAGGATAGTTTTCCTCAACCAGTTTGTTCAAACCATCAGTTAGTGCTTCTTTGTCCAGGGTAACGTCCTGCAGATCAAAATCGAGACGGCTTTTTTCCACACTAATAGATCCGCCGGTTACACCACCATCGACTAAAGAACACAAAAGGTGCAGGCAGCTGTGCATGCGCATATGTTTGTAGCGTCTGTCCCAGTCTATCTCTGCCGTGACTTCGCTACCTGCTGCTGGTGCGCTTTCACCATCTGCTAATACATGAAGAATGCCGCGACCATCTCTGTCTTTATAAGTGCCAATAACATTTACAGTGGATCCATCGGCTCCACTTATTGTTCCGATATCGCCAGGTTGTCCTCCACCTTCTGCATAGAATACCGTTTGATCGAGGATGACTCCGCGCTCATCTGATTCCATGACCCTGGCAGTACAGGATTGCGCATAGGCGTCAGCACGAAATATTTCTTTCGTCATAGTTAATCCAATTAAGCATGCCGCTTAATCTATTCTAGAGAATAAAGAGAGAAGATAGCTTGAGCGAAACAATTTGGCTAGTGAATTAGATCTGCTACTGAGTACTACTGCCCTGTCTGCTCAAAGAATGGTAAATAAACTGTTTTAGCTGCAATTCATTATTATCATTTAGCTGCAGGAACTTGCACCGTACAAAACTGATATCCGCAGTTTCATCGTAGACGCATCCCAACACCTGTACTCGAGATTCAATAATCATATCGCTCGGGAGCTTTAATTTGCAGTCTGCAATGATTTCAGATATCTGAGTATGTTCCAGAATATTGCCTACAAATTTGATTTTCGCACCTGTTTCTGAAAGGTCTACTACTTTTCCGGAATAGAAATTTTCAGCATTTGCATAGAAAGAGACTGGAATATTCTGTTCCTTGTTAAAGTTAATCCGTACCGCGCTTCGTAGTTGTGAAAAACGAATACTTCCTGGAGTTCGAAAGTTACATAATTTGCCAGTGAGCACTTCGCTGCTATTTTTCTGAGTGCAGTGAAAAGTAATTGACAGGCCACCACTAGTTGCACGGAAGTAAGTCTTGTTTTTTACATTTCTACTTAGCTTAGAGAATTCTCCTAGCATAGTGAGAGTGTTAGAATTTTCATCGAAAGAAACTATCTTGGTCGGAAAGGAAGAAACTTTACTGCCTTTCAAAGCCAAAAAGTCAAAATTCCAGTCAAAGTTACAAGCCTGGTCAAGAATAATATTGATTTCACCTGGTTCTGTGAGCTCGCGACTGTCTTCATTTGTGTTATCTAAAATTCCTACCGGCTGCATTGTTCTTATCCTGGGAAAATTCCTATAAATTCTTCTGCCAACTGTTTGGTGCCAAAGAGGATTCACTCGATACGGCAGTGCTTAAGGTAGGATGAAAGGCGGGAAAAAAGAGTTACCAGCATCACACTCTTCTAATGGGAGCACCACAGGAGAGGCGAAAAAGTGGAAAAATTGGGACTTAATTCACACTTCCCGGCTTTTTAGTTCAAGCTGTAGGAATTAATCGCAGTATCTGGCCACCGGCGCCATGTTCGATTAACAAGTAGATGGTGCCATCGAAACCCTGTTCCACGTCGCGAATTCGACCGACACCTTCGGCCAGGGTTTCGCGCTCTACAAAGCGATTATTTTCGATATCGACTCGAAAGAGCGTTCTTAACTTGAGAGAGCCGACAATAAAATCGCCCTGCCAATTGGGAAACTGGACGCTGTCGCTAATGATGAAGCTGGACACTGCCGGGGAAGGTGTTAAGTCCACAACCGGTTGTTGAATATCAGCTAACTCAAAGGGTATGCCCAGGTCTCTTCCATTAACCCGGGTACCATCATAATGAAGTCCTAATGAATAAAGGGGCCAGCCATAGTTTTCACCGGGCAACAAGCGATTTATTTCATCGCCGCCACGGGGGCCATGCTCGCTTTGCCACAATTCGCCATTAACTGCATCGTATTCCAAACCCTGCGGACTGCGATGACCATAGGTGTAAATACTCTGGTAAACATCGTCACGACCGTAGTAAGGATTGTCCTGTGGAACACTTCCGTCGTCATTTATGCGATGAATCTTGCCACAGGGTGTAGCTAAATCCTGGATGCCGCCCCCCTGGCCGCCGCACTTTAATCCCAGTGAAAAGAAAACATGTCCGCGATTGTCAAAGGCAAGTCGTCCGCCGGCACCAACATCTCCCGCAAAAAAGTAATCTTCTTTCGGTGCCTCCCAGATTACTTCCTGATCGATCCACTGGTTGCCATCAAGCCTTCCACGCACCAACCGATTCATGGATACCGGCCTTTGTTGCTCCCGACTAATCTCATTGCAGCCTTCACAGCGATCGCTGTGATACAAATAAATCCAACCGTTCTGTTCATAGTCGGGATGTAAATTTATATCGAATAACCAGCCCATGCCCCGTTCAATATCAATTCGAGATTCAAGGCGATAAATATCATCGTAAGCGGTCGGTGTGCCTTCAATTAATTCTGATTTGCTACCGTCGGTAGAAATAATGCGCACACCCTGAGTTTTTTCCGTCACTAAAATTCGACCATCGGGTAAGGGCGCAATTGAGAATGGCAGCGGTGCTAAATCAGCGACAACTGTCTCAAGGCGAAAGCTATGATGCGCGGTTGCAAACTCTTCCGTTGGAATTTCCAATGGTGCATCGTAATTTGAAGTTGCGTAACCAACATTGTCGCGAGTTTCTAGGATGTACATGGCCAATCCGGCAATCTCGACTGGGGCAATAATATCTCGCCAGCCCGGCATGCCCGCAGTTTCATAGCCCGTTGTAATGCTCTCGATAATCTCATCCATGGATTCACCATGCAGCAGGTTACCGCGCAGAGGGGTACCCTGGGCAGCGCCCTCCAGGTTTTCGCCATGGCATACCGCGCAGTTATCCTGAAACATCAAACGGGATTCGGTGATGCCGGAATAGGCCTCTGCTTCCTGTAGCGGAATACCAGGCACCTGGGCGAAGGAATTGCCGCAGGTAAATAGGAGCACGAGAGAAAAGAAGCTTGGAACTGGAATGCTGTTGCCATTCATTATTGTCATAGTTATTTACCAGATTTCCAGAAAGAACTTGGCGCAGTCCTAACCTTATTCCCAAGGGCGCAGCAATGCAATTCGCCTCACCATCTACATTGTATGCGGTGATCGGAGTATACTGCCGGTCTGCTTTGCAGGTGCGATGCCTGCAATACGACAAAAATAGACCAAATAACAACGTGAGGAGAGATCCATGCGCAAACTGATTGCACTATTTAGCGCTGCAGCCATATTTACTACTTTAATATCAACGACTTATGCTCAGGACGGTGACGCCCTGGCGATTCTGGTTCCTGGCGGTGGTACTTACAGCCGTCCGATAGCTACCGATTCAGCTGAAGCCCAAGCCTTTTTTGACCAGGGCATACGCATGGCCTGGAGCTTCTATTTCCCAGAATCTATCGCTTCTTATCAGGAAGCAGCACGACTGGATCCGGACAGCCCGATGCCACATTGGGGGATTGCTCATGCTGCCGGCCCCAATCCCAATAGCCGTTATGCCGGCATGCCGGATGATCCGCAAGGAGCTGGCCTCGCTGCGATTCGCCGCGCTATGGAGTTGGCCAACAATGGCACCCAGCGTGAACGCGATCTGATCAATGCGACTTTCGTGCTTTATAACAGAGATGCCATTCCTGACCGGGTCGAAAGGGACTTTGCGTTTCTTGATGCCATGCGTCAGTTACATGCGCAGTATCCAGACGATGCGGATATCGCCACTATTTTTGGTGAAGCCTACATGAACACCACGCGCTGGGATTACTGGGAAGCTGATGGCTCGCCCAAGGCCGGCACGATCGAAGGCAAGGCTGCATTAGAAGCTGCCATGGAAATCGAACATGATCATCCTGGTGCCAACCACCTGTACATTCATCTAATGGAAGGTTCTGACCAGCCAGAACTGGCAATGCCATCTGCACAGAAACTGGAAGGTACGGTGCCTATCTCTGGCCACATGGTGCACATGCCCGGTCACATCTATCTGCGCGTAGGTGAATACGAAAAAGCCATTATTACTAATGAGCGTTCACAAATCGTCGATGATCAGTTCGCGGAAATTTGGGGCGACAATAATTTCCCCATGATTGGCACCTATCCGCTGTCACACAAAATTCATAAGCCGCACGCACTGGATTTCGTGCGTTATGCCAATATGTTGCAAGGTAACTATGAAGCTTCCAACGAAGCAGCTGCCCGAAATGCCGGTGGCGCACTTCCCGGTGACCGCCGTGGCGACAAGACTATTGCCCACGAATGGGTAATGGATAAAGTGTTTGGTAAGTGGGACAAGATTCACGCGGAAAACGCAGCGAATAAAGAAAAAGGAACTTCTCCTTACCTGATCGGTATGTGGGCTTACGTAATGGGAAGCGCCCATGCTGCCATGGGTCACATCGGCCCGGCCGAAGCTGAGCTTGCCGTCATCCGTGAGCAGATCACTGCAGACGGTGTTAACGATTCCGGTGTTGGCCCAACGCCAGCAGACCACGTGTTGACTCTTGCCATGCATGCTCTGTTAGGCGAAATTGAAGAAGCAAAGGGCAACCTTGACGGCGCTATTCTTCATTACGGACACGCGATTGAGTACCAGGACAATCTGAACTACACCGAGCCACCAGACTGGTCGCAGTCAATGCGCCTTTATCTGGGAGCGGCATTGTTAGATGCCAATCGCCCGGAAGAGGCGGAGGAAGTGTATCGCAAAGATCTCGAATGGAATCAGCGCAATGGCTGGACTACCTTCGGTCTTAGCCAGGCATTAGAGGCACAGGGCAAAGAGCAGGAAGCGATTCTTGTTAATCGACAGTTCGAAGGACTGTGGCGTAATGCGGACGTCGAATTAGAGCGTTCACGACTCTAATTCAGATCAGTACAAACGTCTTGAGAAATGCAGAGCCTGGCTCTGCATTTCTGTCTCTGGACACTATAAAAATAAAAAGAACGGAGCAGCACATGAAACTCCCATGTGAACTAATAGCAGTAACTAGTCTTGTCTTAAGTGCGGTCGCTTTCGCACAATCTGATATGGATCCGGTCAATGATTTACCGAATCCTTTTCAAATTGTCACCGGCCATTTAAACATGCCATCCGGTCGTGACTGGGGTTCTGTCAGTGCCATCGATATCGATCCCGATGGCAAATCTGTGTGGGTAGCAGAACGTTGCGGCTCGGATTCCATACGGGGAGCTTATCCGGTTCGCGGCTGTGCCGAATCCGATCTTCCCGTAGTTCTTAAATTCAACTCCGATGGCGACATGGTTAGGAGTTTCGGTAGCGGCATCTTCGCTGTTCCCCATGGCTTTCATGTAGACCACACTGGCAATATCTGGGTCACCGATGCGCCTTTTAATCTGCCGCCAGGCGTAGAAGGAAAGGGCCATATCGTTGTGAAGTTTTCACCAACGGGTGATCGCTTAATGACTCTTGGAACGCCCGGTGTTCCTGGTAATGATCGTAACCATTTCAATATGCCTTCCGATGTACATGTAGCCCCTAACGGCGATATTTTTGTTGCAGATGGCCATGGTGGCGACAGCAATGGCCGCATTGTGAAGTTTGATGCCAACGGTAATTACCTGATGGAATGGGGGCAGCCTGGTTCAGGCCCTGGTGAGTTTGACACGCCTCATGGGCTGGCCATGGATTCAAGAGGCAGATTGTTTGTTGCTGATCGCACCAATAACCGCATCCAGATTTTTGACCAGGACGGCAACTTCCTCGATTCCTGGTATCAGTTCAGTCGCAATAGTGGCATCTATATAGACGACAACGACATGCTTTATGCAGTGGATTCCGAATCTAACGACGCCTCCGGTCACGGCGACTGGCGCAGAGGTATTCGCATTGGCAGTGCCAGGACTGGTGAAGTGCACTACTTCATTCCCGATCCCTTTGACGCCAATAACGGACCCTATGCCGGAAGCTCTGGTGGTGAGGGAATCGTAGCGGACAAAGACGGGATTATTTACAGCGCCGAAGTTGGACCACGCTCTGTTAAGCGCTATTTTCGATTCGAGTAATTTTTCCTCTATTTAGGTAAATAAGCTAAAGGCCAGACGATGTTCTGGCCATTTTATGTTGGCAAAAACAAGATTAGCGTCAACAAGTGAACACCGTTAGGAAATACTGAGAAACTCAGTATCTATCTCAAAAAAATATTTGAATCAGTAAAAACAAGAAGTTACATACACTACGCTCACTTTGTATCGAGCAAAGAAAAAAGCAGCGTGAGACCCCTCACTATCTAAAAGCAAAATAACAGTCAAACTCTGGGAATAACTGTTCCAATTCAGCGACTTAACAAATAAACTGAATAACTATTGTGAGGAGAGATACTGAGGGGTCTCAGTATATAAATGTTATGTGTGCGATGAGAGATAGTGCATGAATTGGGAGGCGATTGGTGCAATCGGTGAGGTCTTGGGTGCCATTGGCGTCATTGCCACCCTTCTCTATCTCGCTATTCAAATCCGTCAAAACACAAAAGCAATTCGCGGAGCTACATTAGATTCAATTACAGAGCGCAAACAATTTGAACTTAAATGGAGTAGCGAAATCGCACCAGCCTGGAGAAAGGTCATAAACGACCCACATTCGCTAACTGATGACGAATCATGGCAAGTATTGGAGTGGATGACTGCACCACTAACCGCACGACAGAATGAGTTCTTTCAGTATAAGCACGGCCTAATTGACCAAGAGATATGGGAAGCTTCAGAAAAGATAATCCAAGTATGTCTCGGTACGGAATGGGGAAGAAACTGGTGGAAAGAATATGCCCCAAGCCTATTTACCAACCCATTTATTGAGATCGTGAATGAGACGTTGGCAAAATCAGACCCAGATTATGCTGAAATACTTGACGGTATGGAGCGTAAGTAAAGAGATGTCGACACATAACAAACTGTGCAATGGGTCGGCCTCGCCACACAACAAATGCGGATGGCCTGCGGCCATCGTATCCGCATTTGCAGCGCAGCTCACCTTACCCCTAAACATGGGCGTTATGTGTACGAGTGGATATCGTGGAACCTGAGAGATGAATTGGGAAGCAATTGGAGCTATTGGAGAAATAATTGGGGCAATAGCCGTACTAGCCACGCTTCTGTATTTAGCTCAGCAAATTCGACAATCTAATCGCTTTGCAATCGCCTCAAATGAAATTGCGATTCGAAACGGCTTCGCGACGCTAAATGAAGCCCAGTTTGGCGACACTGAGATTGCGCGTCTGATGGCTTTGGCTCAGAAAAAAGATTCTGAATTTGATGACATTGAGCAGATAAAGTTTCGAGCATTCATCAGGCAGGGCGTAAACATGTGGCTCTCCATTGAGACTGCCTATGAAAATGGCATGACCTCCAGAGAAACCTATGAAGTTATTTTCAATGATGTTACATGGTTTATTGATGATCACCCTGGAGCTAGACCGTTACTAAAAGAACTGGTAGATACTTATAGCGCCCACTCAAATGGCAGATTATTCCAAACTATTAGAGAATCATTGGCAAAATATTCTGCTGCGAGCGACATATAATAAACTTTTCAATGGGAGAGTCACTCTGCAAATGGTGTTCCAGTGGCTAAGCTACTCTACCCGAATGCTGGCTTCCGCGAGCCCCAGCCTTAAAAGTGGCGTTGTGTTCCTGATTAATCGCAATACAAAAATTGATACTGGATAGTAACTATGCAAATACCAACAATAAGCGTTGTAACCGAACCAGACAGAGAGAAAGCCCTCTATACAATTTTACTGGGCTTCTCGACAGATCCATTTCTCAGGTGGATGTACCCCAGTGCTGGAAATTACATGAATGCCTGTGCCGCCTTTGATGCATTTGGCGGAAAAGCCATCGACAATGGATCTGCTTTCGTAGCAAATGATTTCGAGGGAGTTGCTTTTTGGATGCCTCCCGGAGCAGAAGCAGACGAGGAGCGATTCGTTGAGGAAGTCGAAAAATTTGTTCCGAAAGAAAAACACGAAACAATGTTTGCTGTGTTGGAGGAAATGGAAAAGTATCATCCTGAAGGCGCATGGTATTTACCCATTATCGCCGTAGATCCTTCGTATCAGGGATTAGGTTTGGGATCTCAACTCATGAAAAAGGCACTTGAAAAGGTAGATTCAGACAATCTTCCCGCATATCTGGAATCATCTAACCCTAGAAACATGTCACTGTATGAAAGATGTGGGTTTGTAACAATGGGGGAGATTCAAATTGGAGATAGTCCAGTTATTCATCCAATGATCAGAGAAAAGCAGTAACGATTAGTAAGCTGTATTTACAGGCGGAACATAACAAAGAATTCAGAGGGAGCGCGCCACTGCGCGCAAAAAGTGGGTAGCTGCGCCATTGATTAGTGCCACCGTAATACCCTTGAATCCTCAGAAACTAGTGATTAATTCCAGTAATGCCAACTAAAGACCCCTACGAAAATATTCCAGACGCGCGGGATGGGCTGAACAAGAAGGAACGCATAATCCTTTATTGCTTGAAGCAGGCACAGGAGGAATTTGGCCAACGGGGAGTGCCTACCATTACGCTCTACGGCCGCGTGGTTGAGCACATTGATATTGACGAGCGGGAATTTCAAACAATACTCAGCCGTATGGTTGGTCTCACTCGAAATTCCGACGGCTCCATGTCTTACGGTTGATCTGTTAGCTTAATCGGGGTAGAAAGTCACTAATTAAGGTAGCTGGAGAAGATCGATGGCGCTAAAGGTTCGTGGCCTTGTCATTTTTGGGCTGGCGCTTGCAGCCTTGTTCAGTTATATCGTTGGTAGCGCTTTCGGCCTTATCTTCTTTGTCGGCGCCGGCGCTCTTTTCGAAATGATGTTCTGGTTCAATCTATTTAAGCGAAAAAAATAGCATGCTTAGGTTGCTGAAAAATGGTTTGCTAATAGCTTCGTTTTCATTCCTTTCAGGATTTCCATTTCTGTTGTCAGCCAATGCTCAACCCAATGAAGAAGAAATAAACTACTTAATTGATAGGGTAGGGCGAGACGGTTGTTCTTTTGTCCGTAACGATCGGCGTTATCGGGGGAGAGAGGCCCGCGCGCATCTGCGTTCCAAGTTTAGACGTAATGCTCACCTCATAAACAGTACCGAAGATTTTATTTCAAAGCTTGCCAGTACCAGTGCAATGACTGACAAACCTTATGTCATTCGCTGTCGTGGCGAAGACGAGCAAACAGCTAATGTCTGGTTCAACAAGTTACTGACCGCATACAGAAGTAATCAATGAATAGCCCATTTAATTTCACTCACCGCATCGCGACAGAAGCGGATTTGCCCGCTATCACCAGGCTTATGCAGCTGTCGATTGAAGAGAACATGAAGGAGTTTCTCACTGCGGCAGAAATTGAAGCAAACAAGGAATCGATGGGTGTCGATCAAACCCTGATCGATGATGGTACTTACTTTGTTATCGAAGCTGACAATGGAGGCGAAGCCATCATGGTGGGTTGCGGTGGTTGGGGTAAGCGCAGAACGCTTTACGGCGGCAATCACACCACCGGCAGAGATGATTCACTGAGCGACCCTGCAACGGAACCTGCCCGTATTCGAGCCATGTATACCCATCCAGAATGGACCCGGCAAGGAATTGGAACCCTGCTACTCGATCTGGGAGAAAATGCGGCAAGAGACGCGGGCTTCAAAACGATTGAGCTGGGTTCGACGGTACCCGGTTATCCTCTCTATCTGGCTCGAGGATATGTTGAAGTTGCCCGCGATACCAAAGTAGCTGCGAATGGACAAGAAAATACCATTATCAAAATGGAAAAAGCCCTCTAAAAAAAAGAGGTGAATTCTTTGCCGAAGACACCTCTATTAGGGCATATAAATGCTCATGGGGGCACTATTCGTAGCGCAAAACCATTGCTGGTCGCACCCGGGCACTCTTAATACTCTGGGAAAAGACTGCAGAGAAGGCAATAGCCACCGACAGCCCAAGACTCACCAGAAATGGCAAGAAGTTAATATTTACCTGTGCTGCAAAGAATGATGTGTAAACCTGCCCCAGAATAAATCCGAGGGGCCAGGCCAGGGCGTTAGCAATAAGAATCGGCTTGGCAAAGTCCAGCAGCAGCATTCTTAACAGGCGTTTACTGCTCGCTCCCATTACTTTCCTGATGCCAACTTCACGTTGTCGGATATTGGTTATGAAAGTAGCGTTGCCGAGTAAACCAATACTGGCAACAAAGAAGCCGAACAGAGAGAGCACACCAATCGACGTGCTGATTCCGAGGAACATGCTATAGGTCTGATGGAAAATATCGTCCACAAACTCACGTTTAAGCGGAACCTCTGGCATGAGTTGATTCCAGGTGTCATCTATATGTTGCAGTCCTGTATTCAATTGTGTGCGATCAACTTTTACAATCAGGTACTGGGCAACTTGTGGCTGCAGCATATAGATGTGGCCTTCTACCCCGAAACTTGAGAAATCAAGGAACTCATACTTTCGATCGCTCATCGCACCGATAACGACCATTTCAACAGTAATTTCTTCCCGATTATTGTTCGCTGGATAGCGGCGATAGAATGATTGACCAACAGCCTCAGTAGCATTCTCCCAACCTAGCGACTGGGCGGCCATATTGTCGATAATAACGTTGAATGGACCGCTGGCTGAAGATAGTTCGCCAGAGTTTGGCAACAGGTCGCTACTGCGCTCTCTGGAAAAGTCTCTGCCGGCAAGCAATGGTTGCGACATCGTCTCAACATATTCGTATCCTACGGAATGGCGTGAGAGTTCGGCCTCAAGGCCATTAAGGTCGCGATCACGCGTAAAGGTCGAAGAAGAATTGCTGATTGACCAGGGGAGTATATCTACCTGGGTTACAGAGATTACTGACGGGTCCCGTTTCAGCTCTGTCGCCAGCAAATCCGGGTCGACTTCGAAAGTATCGGCCGGAACATTGAGTGCAATTTTAGGGTCTAGCAGATTGCCATCAAGCTGCCGAGTCATGGCCTGGTTCTGCATGAACATTACCGTGGCCAGGATCATCAGTGTGCCGGAAATGAAGAACTGGATGCCCACCATCAGGTTACGCATTCGCTTCGAGTAACCGCTGGAACCCTTGGGGCGCATCATGTTTACCAGGGGCACCAGGGCGGTTCGCAGTGCTGGGTATCCTCCTGCAATCGCGACGATTACGGCAATTATTACCACTATCGCTCCCCAGAGAGATGGCGAGAACAGGAGTAGAGTGCTTATGCCAACCATGTTTGATGATTGGAGCTGCATCAATGCCAATCCCAAGATAGTCAGGGTGACAAACAGTGCCAACAACAAAAACAGGAAGGTTTCAAAACAGTATTGAGTAAAAATAGCGAGTCGTTTCGCCCCCAGAATTTTTTGAACACCTACTTCCTGACTGCGCAGTGCTAGCTGGGCAACCACCAGGTTTGAATAATTCAGGCAACCGATGAGCAATACCAGTGCGCCAGCTACAATGAGAATATCAGGCAGATCAAAGCCGCCGGTTACGAATGCCAACTGGGTTGGTACCAGCTGGTTAATTGGCAGCAGATCAAAACTCTGGATCGCGGCGCGTTCCGGCGGCAGGGTGTTCTGCACAAATTCATCGAGTTGTGTATTGAATTGAGCAACATCCAGGGGATAGTCTTCTGGAAACTCAATATAAACAAAATCAGATTGATTTCCCCAGCGATCCTGATTGGGATCGCCACCGTTCTCCGCAATGCTCTGGCGAATTAACTCGTCAGGCATTTCAATCGGGAGGTAAAGGTCGGTATTAAAAAACGCAACACCTGAAGCTAAGTGTGAGGGAAAATCTGGTTGCCTGGCGACGCCCGCCACCACGACATCATGTTCGTTCTCAACGATAAAGCGCTCACCGACAACGTCAGTACGGCCGAAGATAAGCATTGCGCCTTCTTCCGTTAACATAGCGGAGTTTGGCGGTAAATCTTCGCCGGGCGCTAAACCATAAACTGTTTCAAGGGGAAATATGTCAAAGAATCTTGGCTCCACATACTTGGTATCCAGTGTGGTGGACTGGCCGTTATAGTTAATTGCCTGTGGGAAGCCACTGCTGGCTCGAACGATATTGGGTACATCGGGAAAGGCCGTGCGCAAGTAGCGTGCGGCAGGCTCGTTTACAATGGGAAACCGATCGGGCAGGGGGCTGTCACCAACTGCGCGAATCATGAGATTGAAAATTCGATCTGAATTTTCAAAGCCACGATCAAAACCATCGGCATAGTTAGACACAAGAATCGCTGACAAAAAGCAACTAAAGCCAATAGTTAAACTGGTAAGGCTTATAACGGAATGCATCTTAAAGCGTAGCAGGGCTTTAAGTGCCATTTTGGTATAGTGGGCAAGCATGTTAGGTAACCTTTGTTTACGCTTGTGATTGCGCAGCTTCTTGTTGAGAATTGTCAGACACAACGGAAAGTTTGGCGCCGGCATCACCACCGATTACCTCGCCATCCAGCATCTCAATAATTCGGTCAGCCCTGGCTCCGTGCTCAGGCGAGTGAGTCACCATCAGGATGGTTGCTCCTCGCTCTTTGAGTTTGTTTAACATGCTCATTACTTCATCGCCGTTCTTGGTATCGAGGTTACCAGTTGGCTCGTCAGCAAGAATTAATTTCGGATCGCCAACCACAGAACGAGCCACTGCGACTCTCTGTTGCTGACCACCGGATAATTCCTGGGGCTTGTGCTTTGCCCGATTTGTCAATCCAACCAGTTCGAGCGCATCGGCTACTTTTTTGCGGCGTTCCTTTTTTGGAATGCCGAGATAGAGCAGGGGAAGGTCGACATTTTCTTCGACGGTGAGATCGTCGATGAGGTTAAAGTTCTGAAAGATAAAGCCAATATTGGCTTTGCGCAGATCCACCAGATCATTTTCCGAACGGTGGCCCACTTC
The DNA here is from genome assembly GCA_028818225.1 of Gammaproteobacteria bacterium. Classification (GTDB taxonomy): domain Bacteria; phylum Pseudomonadota; class Gammaproteobacteria; order Pseudomonadales; family Pseudohongiellaceae; genus UBA9145. The sequence continues at coordinate 13,886 of JAPPOG010000044.1, forward strand.
TTCACCGTCGAAGAAATACTCACCACTGCTGGGCTCATCGATCATGCCCACGACGTTAAGCAGGGTAGACTTGCCACAGCCTGATGGCCCCATGACAGCAACAAATTCACCTTTATTGATCGTTAAATTAATCTGATTGAGCGCTGTGGTTTCCATATAGGCAGTACGGTAAACCTTGCTTAAATTCTGTAATTTGATCACTGCTAATATCCTCGAATTCGATTTATTGATATTCAGGCGCTTGTTGGCGGCATTCCCCAGTAGTTAATAAGACGATAAAAATTCAATTCGGTTACCAACTATAACCAATTACTTTCCCATCCTTAATTTCTTTACCCTCCCCCCCTGCCAAGCGAAAACCATGCCAGTAGTAAAAACATAATAAAAACAGTCAGTTAAGAAAG
>JAPPOG010000031.1 GCA_028818225.1 Gammaproteobacteria bacterium
GTACCCACTCGATGCAATAGGCAATCCGCTTGGAACGAATTATGTCTCTAGAGGGATAGCTCAAAAATAACTGATAATGAAATTTCTTTGCCGTGGAATCTAAAAATGTGCCAGCTGGCACTTTTTTAGAATTAAGTGAAAATTCAGAAACCAAACTAGTTTTCTGCTTCGATTTTTTGTCCAAAGTTGTAGGTAGAAAATGACTCGATAAGTGCAAACTTTCTAAAGACTTCGTACATGGCCCAAAGAACCGCAATGATAACGATTAGCATCATTCCCCAGCGCATGACGGCCGCCCAGAATAGGGCATCGAACACTGGCATCTGAAATTGATAGAGACTTAGTGTAGTGCCCCTGTCTACCATCCAGTGCCAGGCACTGTGAGCAAGCAAGGCCGATAAAAGAATTGCACCAATTCTTTCCTGCACCACATACTTAAATAAAAGATTCAGAATTGGGATTACCAGGATAAGAATGAATAACTGCCCCAATTCAACCCCGATGTTGAAGGCGAGCAGCGAAGAAAATAAATGACCGCCCGCGAACTGCAGTGTCTCACTAAAAAGAAAAGAGAAACCAAAGCCATGCACGAGCCCGAATCCGAAGGTAACGACCCACCTGTGCTCCAGTTTAGCCCCGACAATGTTTTCAAAGGCCATGTAAACAATAGAAAGTGCGATCAAGGTTTCAATTAAGGGAGGAAACCATAATGCACTCGGAGCAACACCGAAAGCTGACCCAATTAAGGTTATCGAGTGAGCAATGGTAAAAGAAGTCACTACCGGAATTAGAGCCCTGATAGATCGCAGCGGGATAACCAGACAGAATAAGAAAAGCAAATGATCAATGCCTTCCAGAATATGCTCAAAACCCATGGTTATGAAGCGCAGCGCTGCCTGATGCCAGCGCGGATCCAGTTCCACTAATCCGGGGTTGCCCAGATAATTGAAAACCCTTTCGGCACCATTGGGGACCAGGAATCTGAGCACTGTAGTAGTTTCATCGGACAAGGTGCCGAGTTCTGGGTTGACCGAAAAATCAGAATCTTCGGATTCAATCGGATAGGTTACCAGCACATCCAGCACACCCTGCCGCCAGAACAGATCGGTGGAATCGTCAAGTGGGGGGCTTTGAATGTTGGCCAGTGCTGTTTCGAAATCAACAAACGAGCGGTTTGAAGGAAGTGATATACGCGTTAGCTGCAAATCCTTGTCGGTAAGCTCAACACCATTTTCATAAAAGTGAAGTGATTCGGTGATGTAGACACGCGCCGCATCATAGGAGGCAAATTCGGATTCCGAAAATTGAATAAAGCCTGGCCCACGCAAAGGAAAACTAATTTCTCCCAAGGCCTCCATCGGTACCCGCAAAAGGGCAGTTAATTCATTTCCTTCCGGTTTGACGAATGCATATACAGTGACACGGGAAGGTATGTCATGGGAATGCGCCAGGCTTGGCAGCGCTGCGATAAGCATCGCGGCAATTATTCGAGCCGAAAGCAGTGTTAAAAGGGTAGTTTTAAGCGCGTTTAAATACTTCATGTTCTTATTAATTCTTCGGAAAAACAGCAGGTTAGCACATAGTGCCCGGTAACCAAAACGACCATGGCTATGCTACGTCAGACGGGGCGGGACAAGCTGTTACAAATTCTTACAAGTGCCCATCTCAAAAAATTGCTTGTGAGTATACTGTCTCACATTTAGGCAGTATACTGTGTGCTTGCTCTGGAAGTTAGTCAGCCCGCGCCTTTGCGGGAATTTAGAGGAGAATAAAAATGACAAAAATTAAACTATTGGTAGGAGCCACACTAGTAGTTGCGATGTTTGCTCTCTATATCGGGCAGGAGCAATTACAAGAGCCAGTAGAGGCTGCTAACAATGACGTCATGGCCCCCCACTTCTTGGTGGATCCTTTGTGGCCTAAACCCCTTCCTAATCATTGGGTTCAAGGCAACACAATCGGCGTGGACGTAGATGACAGAGACCACATCTTTGCAGTCCACAGAAATACAGAATCTCAATTCATGCGTATTCAGGAAATCGGTTTATATGCCGGTGTCGCAGAATGCTGTACTCCAGCACCTCCCATCCTGGAGTTCGATCTTGAAGGCAACCTGATTAATGCATGGGGTGGCCCGGTAGAAGGCGCACCTTATGTATGGCCAGAGTCTAACCACGGTATCGACGTTGCGCCTAATGGTGACGTATGGATCGGTGGTAACGGCGGACCCGACTCACACGTTCTGGTATTCAGCAGAGATGGTGAATACATCCGCACGGTGGGTATGCCTGGTGAGGAAATGGACAGCAACAGCACAACTGCTTATGGGCGTGTAGCTGAAATTGCCATCGATGCAGCCAACAACGAAGTTTACTTTGCAGACGGGTATGTGAATAAGCGAGTCGCAGTCGTTGATCTTGCAACTGGCGCCTTCAAGCGTTACTGGGGCGCATACGGTAATCGTCCAGATGACGATGCTGATGTAACCTATACTCCGGGCGAGCCTGGTCCTCAGCAATTCCGTGGACCGGTACACTGCGCTGAGCCTTCTAATGATGGCCTGGTCTATGTTTGCGACCGCGGTGCTGACCGAATCCAGGTTTTCCGCACTGACGGAACCTATGTAAGGGAAGTTATTATTTCTCCTGCTACTCTTGCACAGGGTTCAACCTGGGACATCGACTTCTCGCCTGATGACGAACAGGAGTTCATCTATCTGGCTGATGGTCAGAACTTCAAGATTTACATCATCGACCGTGAGTCTTTAGAAGTCCTCTACACATTTGGTGATGGTGGCAGACAGCCTGGCTTGTTCTTCGCACCTCACAGTATCGCGACTGATTCTCAGGGTAACATCTATACGACTGAGACATATGAAGGTAAGCGCATTCAGAAGTTCCTCTACCAAGGCATGCAGCCAGTAACTGTGCGTGATCGTGCACCGACATGGCCAGCTGACGAGCTGTAAGAACTTTTCAAGAGCAAAAATCGAAAACCCGGTCATGAAAATGGCCGGGTTTTTTTATGCTCGATAATCAGATTTATTCTTGTTCCCCTAACTTGGATGGTGGTACTGTCGGTCGATCGGTAGTCTCAGACGAGAGGTAAACCGCAATGAGTAAAAAAAGAAAAGCCGTCCTATTTAGTGCACTCGCACTTACCGTATTTACATTATTAAATCTGGGACAAAACGCTCTCCAGCAATCTGCCAAGGCAGTGAATAATGATCGTCTGGTACCCCAGTTTGTGGTCGATCCATACTGGCCACAACCACTGCCAAACAAGTGGATTATGGGTAGAACCATCGGCATTGCGATCGATGAAAGAGATCATTTATTCGTCGTCCACCGCGACCAGGACTCCATGTTCATGAGTCAGGAGCTTGGCCTGGATTTAGGACGTGCCGAATGTTGCACTGCTGCACCTCCAATTCTCGAATTCGATGCGGCCGGAAATTTGATAAATGCCTGGGGCGGGCCAGGTGACGGCTATACCTGGCCTGAATCCAATCATGGCATTGAAGTAGGCCCTGATGGAAACGTCTGGATCGGGGGTAACGGTAGTGGCGATTCCCATGTACTGGTTTTTACCCGGGATGGTCAGTTTGTCCGGGAAATAGGCATCCCTGGCGAACCGATTGATAGCCTGAGTACAACTTCATTTGGCCGGGTGGCAGAGATCGCCATTGATCGCTCCGCTAATGAGGCCTATTTCGCTGATGGATATGGTAATAAACGGGTTGCCGTAGTGGACGTTGCCACCGGTGCATTCAAACGATTTTGGGGAGCATACGGTAACGAACCTGCGGACCAGCGTGTCGTCTATGATCCTTTTGAACCATTACCGGATCAATTCGTAGGGCCAGTGCATTGTGCAGAGCCTTCTAATGATGGATTGATTTACGTTTGTGACCGTGGCGCAGATCGTATTCAGGTATTTCGCCCGGACGGGACCTTTGTTAAAGAAGGACAAGTGGCTCCTCTAACTTTGGCCGGTACTACTTGGGATCTTTCTTTTTCACACGATGAAGATCAGGAATTTATCTATGTTGCAGATGGCGCCAATTTTAAAGTTCATATTCTCGACCGGGAATCACTGGAAGTATTAGCTGAATTTGGTGACGGCGGCAGGCAGCCAGGATTGTTTTTTGGTACTCACAGTATTGTCACGGACTCTGCAGGTAACATTTATACAACGGAAACCTATGAAGGCAAGCGAGCTCAAAAATTTCTGTTCCAGGGATTAAGACCGTTGAGCGATCACCGCACTGGGGCCCCCTGGCCAGCATCAGAACTTCACTGATTTGGTTGTATGATTAACAAGGCCAGCTTGCTGGCCTTGTTAATGCACTGGATTCGTGAAACAAATTGCTACAAGCTCCACAACACTGCGCCTTGTTTCCTCCGGTACCGTCAATTATTCTCAATCATAGTAATTATTGAAGGAGATGCGCTGGCATGAATATTCGTAAATCTATCTTTACAGCTCTAATCTTCATTGTTTCCCCTGCATTTGCTGCAGAGATTAATGTTGATTACAACTATGCTGGCAATCACAACACTGATTTCAGCAATTTAAGAGTATCGCTGGCAGTAGCTGAGGTGACTGACGATAGGGGTAGTGAGGCAAACCATATTGCAGAAGACTATACTGCTAATGTGCCCTTGACTGAAATTATTCAGGATGCACTCATTCAAGGATTTGAACACGGTGGCGCTGAGCTAGCTGATGGTGACGCAGAAATGCAAATTGCCGGACGCATCATCAGCTCGCAACTGCAAACTGTCGATCGCGGCGGGGTTGAATCATTACAACTGACCATTAGAACGAATGTTGCCTTGCAAGGTAACGGCCGCATGATCTGGGAAACCACCTTGTTTGGCCGGGGCACGGTGCCGGTGGATGACGGCATTACCACCGCTATTTACGCCGCTTTGGACAGGATGATTCGGGAGCTGGTTAACGACGATTATTTTCTGATTGAAATTCAGTAGCGCCAGCTAGCGACAACCCAGTTGCGCAAAAATGTTTTCTTCAGGCGACTGGCTAAGGGCGGGAAATAAATCCAGACTGGAAAGCGCCTCTACTTCTGCGATGGATGACTGCATTTCGCAGTGATGCAAATGGACAGGGGAATCCTGAGCCATCAAGAACGCAGCCGCATTTCCTTCCCCTGTGATGACAATCTTAAAGAAACTGTCTGGTACTCGATGTGGTGTGTTGGTAAGAAGTCTTTTGGCATCACCTGCCGCATTGAAAACAGGGCCAGTGATGACATAAACCGCGCCGATTCTGTTTACCAGGTTGCGGATAGACCAATCCAGACCATACCAGGCGCCCTGGCTCAAGCTCGAAGTGCGAGCAACTGCGTTCGTCAGGTAATTTACTTCGTTCCAATAAGGTGAGCCGGCGAAGTCCACCAGCGGTACGTAGTGTGCTCGAGTTAATCCAAGACTTTCAGCTTCCAGGAAATCGGTAGGCCTTAGCGTGTTTGCCACATAATCATCAGCTAGTGGTGTTCTGGATAAGCTCGATGCGATGCCAATTGATTCAGTTGATACTTTGTAAGCAACCCAATCCGCAGACTTGGTTTCAGTATTATAGGAAAGTGCGTAGATAGGGCGGATGATCAGGTGGTTATCCGCACTGCCGCCGAGAGGGCAACCACCTATACAGTGAGCTATTTTGTAATTCTGGGCGTGAACTGACGCTGCTCCCAGCAGGCTGCAGGACAGAAATACTATTTGCAGGATTCTCGTACTCAATTTTCCATCATCCGCTGTTCAATTTTGCAAATTTCTGAAAGGCGCAGCAGTGTACCGCTTTACCAACTTGAATCCCAAATAACCTCAAGCAATTTATGGGGTTTTGCTGCACTTGTGCCTCTAAAGCGCCAAATTTAGTGAAAATTGGCCTTATGTGAGTGGGCGCGGCATGCTTTCTTTAATCCGGTCCTGCATGGATTGCATGGTATGGAATGGCAGGAGTCGTCCCACAGTCATTTCCAGATTCCTGCATTGGCCGACCAGGCTCAAAAATTGACCCATGCTTGTAAACATTTATAGCTCTGATTCGTCTGAGGCTTGCAGTCAGAAATGTCCAATTCCCGGGCGCTGGCGGGTCAGCTCAACTAGTTTTGCGATAAACAGCTACCCAATTATTGAAATTCAGTCATTATTTCAATTTTCAGGAAGCATTAATCAGTAACGTTAACTAGTATGCTCCGCTAGATAGGGTAGCCCTACCCTGCGTAAGAAGTAGATGAGGAGAGCAAGATGCTTAAAATTTCTACAACAGCCAGAGTCACTGTAATCAGCCTTCTAATTGCGATGGCGGGATCTGCCACAATCGCGGCTGATCGCATTAGTGACTTTTCGCTGGTTGACGCCGATGGCAGGTTTTTCCAGCTAAGTCGCCACACCAACCAGGATGCGATTGTGATTTTCGCTTATGACCCTGCCAGCAGGGATGCACGACGAGCCGTGTCTGACCTTGATGAGCTCGCCGAGCAATTCTCTGAGCAAGCCGTTGAAATTGCGGTAATAGACGTTTCTGCTTCAACTGACAGAGCAGCAATGAGAGAGGAAGCAGAAGACGAAGATATCGCTTTCCGCATTCTGATGGATGACACGCAAATAGTTGCTGGTGAACTTGGAATTTCTCGAGCAGCAGAGGCCGTAATTATTGATCCCAAGGCGAGAGAAGTTGTTTATCGCGGGGCCCTTTCCCGTCGCACCGCCGATGGTTCCCGCTCTGAGCGCAACTCTGGCTCCTATGTAGCGGAAGCGCTTACTGCCTTATTGGCGGGGCAAGAGATTTTAGCGGAGTCACTGGCGAGCCGCGGCGATGAAATTGCCTACACTCAGATTGACGCGCTTTCCTACGCTGACGATGTCGCTCCTATTCTTGAGCAACGTTGCGTGACTTGTCACCAGGAAGGCGGCATTGCTCCATTCGCCATGAGCAATCACCAGATGGTTCAGGGTTGGTCTCCAATGATTCGTGAAACATTGATCACCAAACGCATGCCCCCTGGTCAGATCGATAATCAGTATGTAGAAAGCTTTCATGGCGTAAATCACATTACAATCGAAGAGACGCAGAAACTTATTAGCTGGATTGACAATGGTTCCGTCAACAATGACAGCACAGATCCTCTGGCTGATTTAAACCTGCAACCGGCCAAATGGCTAAATGGCGAACCTGATATCGTCATCCAGATTCCAGAGCAACAGATTCCGGCTACCGGTGTTCAGGACTACCGTAATCTGACTTTACCATTGGATCTTGAAGAAGATATCTGGGTTAAGGCCGTTGAATTCGAAGCCGGCGATCCAACCGTGCTTCACCACATCATTGCCTTCTCTTACGGACCTGATGGCATTAATCAATTCGAAATCCTTAACCAGGGTATCGGTCTCGGTGCCTACGCGCCAGGCAACGAATTAAATCTCTATCCGGAAGGTTCTGGTTACCCACTAAAAGCTGGCGGTGGATTGCTATTACAGATGCATTACACCACATCTGGTAAGGAAACTACCGATGCCTCTGAGATTGGCCTCTACCTTTGGGACGAAGAACCTGAGCGCTTAATTCTTGGTGGCTCTGCTGCAGAAATGGATATTAATATTCCACCCTTTGCAGGCGATCATGAAATGGTAGCCACCAAGAAGTTCCGCACGGATTCATACTTAACAATGCTAGGGCCACATATGCATTACCGTGGTTTCGATGCGAATTTTAAACTGAAGTATCCAGATGGACGCGTTGAAGAGGTATTGAATGTTCCTAACTACCAGTTTAACTGGCAGAAGACTTACGACTTTAAAGAGCCACTATTTTTGCCAGCTGGCACTGAATTAGTATTCCGTGGAACTTTTGATAATTCCGATATGAATCCATTCAATCCAGATCCTTCTCAGACACTAACCTGGGGGGAACAAACCTGGCAAGAAATGTTCTTTGGCTTTTTCCGCTATGTTGAAGCGGAAGGCGGAGAATAAGCTCTACCAGATAGTTTGTTCACAGCCCGATCACTGAAAAGTGGTCGGGCTTTTTTTTACGCGTTAGCAGGCGAAAGTTCTTGCCTTGATTTTCACTTGGCTAGCGGCAAGACGTTGCCCCAAAAGTATGGTTTTTTCTGGTGGCTTACCTCTTCGCCTGCATTGATTGTCGGCTTTTCCCCCAGCCAATAATCGAAGCTTGCAGTCGTTCGGCAGTGCGACATGCTAGACACGCCCTACGCTTGTCTCACCCTCTCTCGCTCAACTCTTTGCGACACCGAAAACGCAGAAATTGGCAACGCCCGTCCGTGGATAAGGTGTTTTTTGCGAACGCCTAGGCTCATGAATGAGCACCGGAGGGACATGGATGATCCACTTGAGTGACCAGAAATAGACTCTATGCTCTGGCGACCCAGATCAAAGCTAAATTAACTAGCGCCTCTTATATGCTATGCTCGGGGACTGTTCAAAATACCGAGACGTCCTGAGTATGAAGAAATCCGTACTGACACTCATTCTTTCGTGTCTGACAAATATGAGCCTTGCTGAGTCTACGCTAATTACCAATGTAAATGGCTACACCTTAAACAGCGATCGCGAGCTCATCCAGTTCACTGCCTTGCAATTTACCGATGACAAAGTCGATCGCATTTATAGCGATAGCGACGAATTACCCACTGATGTTGATAACCTTATCGACGGTGAAGGTAGAACTTTGATTCCAGGATTAATCGACGCCCATGGCCATGTTGGCAGCTATGGATTTAGTTTGTTGCGGGTAGATTTAGTTGGAGCAAGTTCTGAAGAAGAAGCAGCTCAACGAGTACTGGCTTTCGCGGGAGAAAATTCTGAGCTTGAGTGGATCCAAGGTCGTGGTTGGAATCAGGTCCTTTGGGAAAGCAATGAGTTTCCCAATGCCTCCAGTATCGACGCAGTAGTTGGAAATAAACCTGTATGGCTAACGCGTGTCGATGGACATGCAGGTTGGGCTAATACCGCCGCAATGGAACTAGCTGGAATAGATCGCAACACCGAAGACCCAACCGGCGGCCAGATCATTCGTGATGAAAATGGTGACGCTACTGGTGTGCTCATCGATACGGCGATGCGTTATGTCAGCTCACAGATTCCCAACCCAACTTTTGCGGAACAAAAGTTTGCATTGCAAACGGCAATGGAAAGTCTTGCCACTTATGGCATAACCAGTGTTCATGACGCAGGAATCGGCAGTCAGACTGTTGCCGCATTCAAAGACTTACTTGCAGACGGTCCTTTACCAATCCGGGTAAATGCAATGATATCCGCATCTGATTCTCTCTATCAGGACCGACTTAATGAAGGTTTTTTCCGCAGTGATGACGATACTTTTGTCATTCACAGCGTGAAAGTTGTAGGTGATGGTGCGCTGGGGAGTCGTGGAGCGGCATTAATTGAGGATTACGCTGACGAGCCAGGCAATCGCGGATTGCTACGCTATGATGATGAACGCCTGGAATTTTTAATGCGCGTGGCAATGAATGCGGGCTTCCAGGTTAACACCCATGCCATCGGTGATAATGCTAATTTCAAAGTAATGGATAACTATGAACGCCTCATAAATGAAACCAATACACGTGACAGGCGTCATCGTATTGAACATGCTCAAATTCTTCGTTATGAAGACATTCTGCGTTTTGGAGAATTAGGCGTCATTCCTTCCATGCAGGCGACCCATGCTACTAGCGACATGAACATGGCTGAAGATCGCGTTGGGCCGGTTCGGATTCAGGGCGCCTATGCCTGGCGCAAATTATTGGACACTGGAGTCATAATTGCCAACGGCTCTGATTTTCCAGTTGAGTCACCTAATCCATATTGGGGTTTGCATGCGTCGGTTACCAGGCAAAACCAATCGAGCCAACCTCCGGGAGGTTGGTATCCAGAAGAGCGCATGAGTCTGAGAGAAGCATTCGCCAGTTTTACGCTTGATGCAGCCTATGCAGGGCACCAAGAAGAGATTCTTGGGTCTTTGGAACCCGGCAAGAAAGCCGATTTCGTATTTCTGGATCGCGACATCTTTACGATTCCAGAGTCTGAACTCTGGCAGATACAAGCCACAGAAACCTGGGTAAATGGAGTAAGAGTTACCAACTAAGCATGACTATTACATAAAGAGCTTGTTATGAACCTATTTCGATCTTATTCACTGATAATCTTCCTCTCATTACTCACTGCCTGCAGCGCAGAAGAAAGTACCGATAATCAGGATGTATCTTCTGCTCAAGTTGCCAGTAATTTTAGCACTGAAGAAATTGCCCGGTGGGAGCAACGAGCTGCTAATGTGGAAATTCTGCGCGATCGTTGGGGGATTGCCCATATTTACGGGATGACCGATGCGGATACTGTATTTGGGACCCTGTATGCCCAGGCGGAAGATGACTTCAATCGGGTAGAAACCAATTACATCAATGCTATGGGGCGCCTGGCAGAGGCGGAGGGAGCGGGACAAATTTACCGCGACCTGCGCATGAAGTTATTCATTGACCCGGTGGAAATGGAGTCAATGTATGAAGCGAGCCCAGCCTGGCTGCAAGAGTTAATGAACGCTTTCGCAGATGGACTCAATTACTATTTGCATACCCATCCAGAAGTGGAGCCTCGAGTTATCGATAGATTTGAACCCTGGATGGCGCTTTCTTTTACCGAAGGAAGTATTGGCGGCGATATCGAACGAGTTAGTATCAGGGAATTACAGAATTTTTATGGAGCTGGAGATCAGACAGCTCAAATTAGCTATCTAAGTGATAACGAACCAAGAGGGTCGAATGGGTTTGCCATCGCTCCAAAAAATACCGCGAATGGCAATGCCCTCTTCCTGATAAATCCACACACTTCATTCTTTTTTCGTTCAGAATTGCAAATGGTTAGCGCAGAAGGGCTGAATGCCTATGGCGCGGTTACCTGGGGTCAGTTTTTTGTCTACCAGGGTTTCAATGAAAATACCGGCTGGATGCATACCTCCTCCCGAGCGGACGCTATCGATGAGTACCTGGAAACCGTGGTTCAACGAGATGACGGTGTGTATTACCTTCATGGCGATGAAGAGAGGAAGCTGGAAGAAAAAGTCATTACTGTTCCGTACAGGGATGGCGATGAAATGCGCAGCCGGCAGTTCACGACTTATCGCAGCCATCATGGACCCATAGTGCGCGGTGAAGATGATAAATGGGTTGCCTTTAGTATCATGGAAGAACCCATCAAGGCATTGAGCCAATCCTATGGCCGCACTAAAGCAAATAACTATGAAGAGTTTGCAGCTACCATGGAATTACGCACCAACTCTTCCAACAATACAGTCTATGCCGACAGTAAAGGGAACATTGCCTATTGGCATGGCAATTATATCCCCCGCCGTGATGAAAGCTTCGACTGGAATCAACCTCTAGACGGCAGTAATCCCGACACTGACTATCAAGGCCTGCATGGGCAACATGAAACCATCACGGTAGTTAATCCAGATACAGGCTGGATTCAAAACACTAATAACACACCCTTTAACGCATCAGGAACCGCCAGTCCAACTCGTGAAGACTATCCGATATACATGGCAAATAATCCAGAGAACTATCGCGGCATCCATGCAGTCCGGGTATTAGACGGTATTACTGACTTTACCCTGGATTCTTTAATCGCAGCAGCGTATAGCCCATTACTGCCAGCCTTTGAAGAATTGATTCCCGATTTGTTTATGATTACTGCGGTGGACCAGATTCCAGCGGTAACTGAAAATGAAAATTTCCCACTTCAAGGAGGAGGTGATCAAGTCTCCATCCAATCCGATTTATTGGAATATATCGATTTGTTTCGTACCTGGGATTTCACTTCATCTGTTGATTCGACAGAAACCTCTTTGGCGGTCTACTATGCCCAGAATCTGATGGAAGCAGTCAGAGAGGGTGCGGCCGCGGAAAGCGCAAATATCTATCAATACATGGCAGAGCGATCGACGCTAGCTCAAAAACTCACCGCATTGCGAGGGGCGGCTCAGGAGCTGACCAACGATTTTGGCGATTGGCGTGTACCCTGGGGAGAAATAAACAGATACCAGCGGCTCAATGGCGATCTGGTGCAGGACTTTAATGATGATCAACCGAGTCTCCCCGTAGGATTTGCCTCTGGCCGCTGGGGCTCTCTCGCCTCATTCGGTGCGCGTACCTATCCAGGCACAAATCGAATGTACGGTACCAGCGGCAATAGTTTTGTCGCAGTCGTTGAATTTGGTCAACCACTTACTGCCAAAGCTATTACAGTCGGCGGACTACAAAGCGATCCTGCTTCCCCTCACTTCGATGATCAGGCGGAAATGTATGCCAACGGAGAATTCAGAGACGTTTTATTCTACCGGGAAGATGTCGAAGCTAACCTGGAGAGAGCATATAATCCCGGACTTTAGAAATTTATGTAGACAAGTTTCGGTTTATTTCGTTAGCTGATTTGAAGAACCAATAAAAAGAAATAATAAGAAGAGCAACATGAGCAGTTCTAAGCACCGTGCCGGACGGCATTTCCTGCAGATTCCAGGACCTTCAAATGTACCGGACAGCATCTTGCGCGCGATGTCGCAAGCCGTGGTCGACCATCGAGGCCCTGACTTTCCTGAGTTAACTTTGGGAATTCTGGAGCAACTCAAGCCTGTCTTTAATACCCAATCTTCAATCATAATTTATCCATCTTCCGGTACCGGCGCCTGGGAAGCAGCCCTGGTTAACTGTCTTTCACCTGGAGACAAAGTACTTGCCTTTGAAACCGGATGGTTTGCCACACTGTGGAAAGGGATGGCGGAAAAACTTGGATTAGAAGTGGAGTGGGTAAAGGGAGACTGGCGGCGAGGAGTTGATCCGGCGATTGTAGAAGATGCACTGCAGTCGGATGGGTCTCACTCAATCAAAGCTGTGTGCGTTGTCCACAACGAAACCTCCACCGGCGCCACCAGCCGCATTGGTGAAATTCGTCAGGCAATCGATGCAGCGAACCACCCTGCTCTCTATTTAGTAGATACGATTTCGTCACTCGCTTGTGTCGATTACCGCCATGATGAATGGAAAGTTGACGTTACCGTAAGCGGTTCACAGAAAGGACTCATGCTGCCGCCAGGATTGGGCTTTAATGCAGTTAGTGAAAAAGCACTGGAAGCATCCAAGACTGCTACTTCCAACGTTTCGTATTGGTCCTGGCAAGACATGATCGATAACAACAAGAACGGTGTCTTTCCTTACACACCTGCCACCAACATGCTTTATGGATTGAAAGAAGCATTACGTTTACTCCATGCCGAAGGCTTGGAAAATGTTTACGCGCGACATGCTCGCCTCGCCGAAGCAACACGTATCGCTGTCGAAGCCTGGGGTCTGGAAAATCTCTGTGTAATACCGGAAGAGTTCAGCAATTCTCTGACGGCCGTACTCATGCCAGAAGGCCATGATGCCGACGCCCTGCGTAAAACTATTCTCGAAAACTTTGATATGTCTCTTGGCACAGGACTTGGCAAAGTGAAAGGAAAGATTTTTCGTATCGGTCACTTGGGCGACTTTAATGAACTTATGCTTACCGGCACCTTGGGCGGGGTCGAAATGGGATTAGACATCGCCGGGGTGCCATTTAGTAAAGGCGGAATAAATGCCGCGATGAATTACCTGGCTCAGTCACAAAAGTAAAAATAAGGATATAAGAATGGATCCTTCTACTGCAGTAAATACCAGCGCAGCAATCTCACTAATTGGTTTTGCTGTCGTCATATTTCTTCTTTTATTCCTTATAGCTAAATGGAAGTGGCACGTATTCTTCGCCTTGCTTATTCCTATCTTGCTCTTCGGAGTTTTGCCAGGCATTCAACAAAATAATTTTATCGATGCCTTTGAAACGGGATTTGGCAACACGCTTGGATCAATTGGTGTTGTCATTGTTTTGGGATCAATAATTGCCGAGGCGCTTAAACATACCGGAGCTATTCAGGTCATTACCAAATCCATGGTAAACCTGGTTGGTTCTCAGCGCATGCCCCTGGCATTAACCCTGACAGGATTCATTATCGGCGTCGCCATCTTTTCTGATGTGGCTTACGTCATTCTAAATCCTCTGGTCCATTCCGCAGCAAAGACTATGCAAGTTGGCATCGCCGTGATGTCCACTGGTTTAGTTGGTGCCTTGCAATTAACTCACGCCATCGTGCCACCAACACCAGGACCATTAGCCGCCGCAGCCATAGTTGGTGCCGACATAGGTCAGACCATTATCTTCGGCGGCATCGCCTGTTTGTTTGGGTCTCTGGCCTGCTGGGCCTGGGGTGTTTATTTCGCCGGACCCCGGATTAAGACCATGGCCAGCGACGAATTCGAAGGCGTCTCAATTGACGATCTCGACGAAGACGGGCCAGAAGAATTACCAAGCACACTCAGCTCCTATATGCCGATTGTCATTCCCATTGTGCTAATCGGCACGCAAAGCGTAATTGCGCTGGTTGCTCCGGAAGGACATATTTTGCGCATAATTTTTGGCTATCTGGGTTGGCCAGTTATCGCCCTCTCGGTTGGTGTATGGCTTGCCTATCGCAATATCAAAAGCAAAGATGATAAAGAGAAAGCCAAGGATGCCTGGGTGGAATCGGCACTAAAAACTTCTGCGATGATACTGGTCGTTACAGGTTTGGGCGGCTCTCTCAGTGCTATCTTGCGCGGCACGCCGGCAGTCGATGCCATTGCCATGATTTTTTCGGACTATGGCTTACCGGCAATTTTACTGCCATTTGTCATTGGCATTATTGGCAACATGATCACAGGCTCTACTACAGTCGGCGTTATTACCGCAGCAGCATTGGTGCAGCCAATGCTGGGTTCGCTGGCTTTATCTCCGGAAGCAGCCATGCTCGCTGGCGCCAGTGGCTCTGTCATTATCAAGTACGTGAACAGCAGTTATTTCTGGGTGTGTACTTCCCTGTCAAAACTCAGTGTGCCGGATGCGGTGTTCAGTTATGGCGGCGCAACATTGGTGGGAGGAATCGTTTCCTTTCTAACGGTGTGCGTGATGTGGTCAGTAGGCTTGGTATAACTATTAATCAGAGGCACCCAGTCGCCTGAGCACTGCCGCCACTTCCGGGCGAGTACCCCGCAGGCCATTAGTGCCAGGAATGCCCTGCGTGGTCTCGGCTAATTGCAAGGGGGTGAGGCCGCGACCGGATTGCAGGTGAATGTCTGCTCCACGCATAGCCAGGTATTCAACCACCGTTGGAAAATCTTTTAGCACGGCATGATGGATTGCGGCGCGGCCGCGGGTGTCTACTGCATTCACATCAACACCTTCATCGATCAGTATTTGCGCCAGTTCCAATGTGCGCCGCTCTTCATCTTCCAGATCCCGCTCTTCATTGCCAATGCGATCTCTGCGCCAGTCCAGTGAAGAACCTGAGTTGCCCATGGCGACTTGCAAAGTGGTCACGCTATTGTCATCTGTTGCAAACGGATCAGCACCTTCTCCTAACAGGATTCTCAGAATTTCTACTTCGCCATATTTGGCTGCCATCCAAAAGGCATCTCGTCCAATTAACTGGGAACGAATCGAATAATCCGCACTAAAACGGCGACCAGGTGTGCCATGTGCAACCGGTGTATCGTACTCGGCACCTGCTTCCAGCAATGCCCTCACAAGTCTTACCTGACTACGAAGAACAGCGGCATGCAAGGCAGTATAGCCAGCTTCCATCGCATTGGGATCAGCACCCTGTTCCAACAAGAACAAGGCAAGTTCTTCATGGCCACTATGAGCCGCCTGGGTCAATGCGCTTACTCCCGATGCAGCAGTTTCATTGACATCTGCTCCTGCCTCTATTAAACCCCTCGCTGTTGCAATATCGCCTATTCGAGCAGCGAACATAATGGCGGAGGAACCGCCATGAGCCATCCTGAAATTACCAGTTGGATTGGTATTACCGGCCGTATTCTCTAACTGATACCAGACTTTTGTCCGCAAGTTTAAGTCAGCTCCATTGGCAATTAAGAGCTGCACAACATCTGCATGACTTTGTGCCACGGCCCACATAAGTGCTGTTTGACCTCTTTCTTCTTCTGCCGCATTTATCTCAGCGCCGTGTTGCAGTAAAAGCGCTACCGACTCCATGTTCCCGGTTCGAGCCGCGCTCATTAAAGGCGTCTCACCCATGGTCAGCGAAACATCCGCATCGGCACCCGCCTCCAATAAAAGTTGCAACATGCCAGGGCTGCCATTAATCGCCGCCAGCCATAGCGCCGTAGCTCCTAATTCATTTGCCGCATTAATGTTTGCCCCGGCTTCAATTAAAAGACTTGCCAGCTCCAGGTTATTACGATGCGCAGCCCAATGCAGCGCCGAGGCTCCATCACCCTGAGTCTGATTCACATCGGCGCCAGAATTCAGAATCGTTCGAACCTGGCTCAAATCTTCCGCACGAGCTGCGGCGATTAAGGATAGATCGGTTTGGGCGATACTGCTTTGACTATAAAAGCCAAGCCCCAGTGAGAAGGCCAGATAAAAGGCGAGAATTCGCAGTTTCTTATTATTTTGCATAACAGCAAATCCTAAGCCATTCATCGCCCAATTTATAGCCCCCAGTGAGGTCCTGATTGACAGCCAGATAGGCCCATGGCAAGTTGGACTGCGGGGGATCGGCGTCACTGAATAGGATATGCTTGGGGAACGAGCAATATGATTCAGCTGAAAAATTTGCGAATTAAAAGAATAACTTAGAATCGGTACCAAAGGATTCGTAACTGGCAAATAATAAATAAAATGTCTATTACGCTGCACAAGTCCATTCCAGGAAGCCACCCCAAAAGCGCTTTCCTATTGATAGCGCTCCTTTTTCTTTTACCAGGTATTTCTTTTGCGCAATCCACCGCAGATCTGCTTAATACCACTATTAATCAGTATTGCCTTGCTTGCCATAACGATGCCCTGAGTAATGCAGATGTCTCATTCCAGAATATCGATCTTTCCGATATTGAGTCTCATGGCGGACTACCTGAGAGAGTCCTGTCACAATTGCGTAACCGACGCATGCCGCCCATGGAAATGCCAAGACCTGATGATGGCGTCTACCAGGAAATAGTTGAGTGGTTAGAAACTGAAATAGATGCCCTTGCCGCTGCCGCACCTAATCCAGGACGCACCGATACATTCCATCGCCTCAATCGTGCCGAATACGCCAATGCGGTTCGTGATCTTCTCAACATCGAAGTCGACGTTGAAGAATTACTGCCAGCGGATGATATCGATGCTTACGGCTTTGATAACATGGCGGACGTACTCACGGTCTCACCTGCATTAATGGAGCGCTATCTCTCTGCGGCACGGAAAATTGCCCGCTTGTCGCTCGGCGAAACTCCGGCTGGCCCAGCTGCCACTACCTACGAAGTACCAATTCTGCTCAATCAACAGAATCGTATGAGCGATGACTTGCCCTTCGGCTCCAGGGGCGGGATCGCCATTAATCATTACTTTCCGGTTGCCGGTAAATATGATCTGTCACTGCGCCTGCACCGAAATTACGTGAATTATATTCGCGGCATGGGATCTCAACATGAAATCCAGGTTCGGTTTGACGGCAAGCTCATCCAGACTTTTCAAATAGGTGGCGAAGAACCGGACGTTCTTCAGGCACCGGCCAGCTACGGTGGCAATCAGTTTGGTGACAGGGAATGGGAAGAGTATATGCTGTTTGCCGATTCCAACTTGCGCCTGCAGTTCGATGCCGAAGCCGGGCCCCATGTCGTTGGGGTTTCATTTGTTCGAAAATTCACCGAACCGGAAGGGGTTTTGCAACCACCACAATCTGTTTTTGCGGCAGCCGTGAATGAAATGCGCGATGGTGAAGCAGCCATCGAGCAAGCCCAGATAACAGGCCCATTCGAACCAGCTGGACCGGGCAATACTCCCAGCCGCCAATCCGTCTTCATTTGCACACCGGAGGAAGGAAACCAGAGAGCGGAAGAAGCCTGTGCGTCAGAGATTCTTTCTCGCCTGGCGAATCTCGCTTATCGCCGACCGTTAATGCAGGCTGACGTTGATACCTTAATGGATTTTTATCGTGTCGGTCGCGGTGATGGTCAACAAGGATTCGATGCCGGCATTCAATTAGCAATTGAGCGAATATTAATTTCACCGGATTTTATTTTCAGGGTTGAACAGGATCCATTAAATGTACCACCCGGCACCGATTATAACTTAAGTGATCTTGAACTAGCCTCTCGGCTTTCCTTCTTCCTTTGGAGTAGTCTACCGGATGCCGAGCTATTAGCTATTGCCGAGCGTGGCGAGCTGCAGAATCCTGCCATGCTAGAAGCGCAAACTATGCGCATGTTGCAGGATCCCCGTTCGAGTGCGCTGGTAAAAAACTTTGCTGGTCAGTGGCTCTATTTACGTAATTTACGATTACTCGTTCCCGACGCCGTCGAGTTTCCTGAATTCGATGAAAACCTGAGAGCAGCGTTTCGACAGGAGTCAGAGTTATATTTCGAAAGCCTGTTGAGAGAAAACAGTTCGGTGCTGGATTTACTCGGCGCTGGCTATACCTATGTCAATGAACGCCTAGCCAGGCATTACGGTATCGATGGAATCTACGGCAGCCACTTTCGTCGCGTTGAACTGGATGATGATATGGCCGAACAACGAGGTGGCATCCTGGGCCAGGGCAGTTTGCTCACAGCAACTTCCTATGCAAATCGAACATCACCGGTATTAAGAGGCAAATGGGTCTTGACCAATATCCTGGGCACACCGCCGCCACCGCCGCCCGCAGATGTTCCAGACCTCCCGGAAACCGGAGCCGATGGACAACCGGCGACAATTCGGGAACGCATGATTCAACATCGCGCCAATCCAACCTGTGCCGTATGCCACTTACCAATGGATCCGCTCGGCCTGGCCCTGGAAAACTATGACGCCATTGGTCGCTGGCGAGATACTGGCAAAGCCGGATTGGCGATTGATGCGTCTGGGCAATTACCCAATGGCCAGTCTTTTTATGGATTGAACGGTCTAAGAGAGATCCTGCTGAGTCGCAGCGGTGAATTCGCGGGTACCGTGACTGAGAAACTATTTGCTTATGCTATTGGCCGGCCGCCCGAATATTTTGATAAGCCTACAGTGCGGGAGATTACCCGCTCTGCAGCATTGGATAATTATAGCTGGTCGTCTATTATTACGGGCATAGTGAAGAGTGCCCCTTTCCGTACGCGGAGGTCAGAGTCATGATCATTACCAAGAAGGCAATTCCCCGACGTGCAGTACTGCGCGGCCTCGGCGCCGCAGTGGCATTACCCATGCTAGACGCCATGATACCGGCAATGGCAAACACTGCACCCAAACCTGTTCGCCGCCTCGGTATTGTCTATGTACCCAATGGCATGCGCATGGATCACTGGACTCCATCTACCGTAGGTAGTGGCTTCGATTTTCCATCGATTCTGGCACCTATGGAGCCATTCCGGAATGAGCTTCAAATTTTATCCGGATTAGAGGGGGTAGACGGCGAAGGGCCCCATGCCCGGGCTTCTACGCGCTTCCTTACCGGCGTAGCATCCACCCGCGATAATGGCTCGAATTTACGAGCCGGCATTTCCATGGACCAGATAGCCGGAAGAATTCTGGGTAACGAAACCCAATTAGCAACACTGGAACTTGCCATCGATGGCCGCGATTTTGCTGGCTCTTGTGATGAAGGATTTAGTTGCGCCTACACCAATACGATTACCTGGGCGAACGAAACCACTCCGCTTCCTATGGAGAACAATCCGAGAGTGATTTTCGAAAGACTGTTCGGCGATAGCGGCAGCACCGATCCTGAAGTTCGCAGAGCCAGGCTAAACAAAGACGCCAGCTTGCTGGATTCAGTGACAGAGCGAGCCCTGGATATGTCGAACAAACTCGGCGCCAGCGATCAGACGAAATTGGCCCAATACCTGGAAGCCGTAAGAGATGTGGAAAGACGCATCCAGATGGCAGAGGCGCAAAGTGATCGCGAACTACCGCTGGTGGATCAACCCGCTGGTATTCCCGATACCTTCGGTGAACACGCGCGTCTCATGTTTGACATGATGGCACTGGCCTGGGAAACCGATATGACCCGCGTCGCGACATTTATGATGGGTCGCGAGATTACTGGACGAACCTACGCGGAAATCGGTGTACCCGATGCCCACCATCCAATCTCTCATCACCAGCGCGATCCGGTGAAACTGGAAAAACTCCTGAAGATTAATCAGTACCATCTGACTTTCTTCGCGGAATTTTTGGAACGTCTGCGTTCATCAGAAGATGCAAACGGATCATTACTGGATTCTTCGATGATTGTTTATGGTGCGGGCATGGCAGATAGCAATTCTCACTATTCCAGAGATCTGCCAATACTACTCGCCGGAAATGTTGCTCATCGCGGATACCACTTACAGTATCCAGAAGGCACACCACTGACTAACCTGCACTTAAGCTTGCTGGATAAGTTAGGGACACCAATTGAGTCGCTCGGCGATTCAACCGGCCGCCTTTCAATCTAAGTCGAAGCTTGTCCAATATGAAAAACGGGCATGACTGTTGACGTTGTCATGCTGCCTTTTTCTGGGGCCATTATCGTCAGTACACTTAAGTTTTATCTCGATGGGCTGGGTTTTGAGATAAAAAATTCTAGCAAGCGGAAAGCATAATTCGCCGGTGCCATCTGCAATGTGATGGCGTCGGAATCATGTCGCAACGAGCTGAAGCCGAAGAAACGCGCTTAGCTGAGATCCAATCCTGAAATTATGCCGCGTTTACGGTCATTACATTGGAGTCGACTGCATCCAGTATCTTTTCAACTGTATTTCCTATTACTGCAGCCTTGATGCCATCTCGCGCAGCTGTCCCGATCACCAGGATGCCCGCATCGATTGCTCCAGCAATTTCAGGAATTACTTCTTCCGGCATACCCTCAATAGTGTGCGCTTCCTGTGATGCTATGCCTATTTTGTTCGCAACGTCGTCAGGGTACACAAAACTGTCTGAGCTAGCATAGGCGTTTACAGCATGCAGACTACACCCGGAAGTTGTCTTAGCTAGTGACTTGCCAAACTCGATTACCTTCTCATTAAGCTGATTATGTAATTCATCATCGCGCTTGATATCGAGGGCAACCAATATTTTGGTATCGATCTGAATACTGTCTTTCTTGATTAAATAAACAGGACAATGAGCATTGCGTAATAAAATCCAATCGGAAGTTTTCAGCATGCGACGACCGGTTCCACTATGAGTTGTTGCTGTTTTGATAATTAAATCGGCATCACTCCTTGCTGCAGCCGGAGCAATTGCATCCCGCCACTGTCCATTCCACTCCACCTCAACTGTTACATCATTTCCAGCGGCTCGAATTGGTTCTACCAGCTGCTCCAACCAATCCCGGTGACGTTTGGTTTCGACACGTTCAAGAGCCTCCTCATCATTGTTATCACTGACACTGAATATCGCCTCATATACATGTAAGGAAATGGAAGAATCCTGACTGGCGATCCATTCTGCATTGAGCAGCGCATTCTGGCGATCGGTAGTTGGGTCTATAACGACAAATAGCTTATTTAGAGATGGCATTAATCCGTGTCCTCCACAATCATAGTGTTCTTCCAGTCAGTCTAGGTGGACAACGCTTAAATGTTTTTGACAAAGATCAATTAACAGCGATGCAAGTTTTCCGTTAGAAACTGTTCACCTCTAGCCCAGTATGGAAAATCGGGTTAATCTCACAAAAAACCAATAAAAACAGGAGTTCACAATGAATTCTCACTGGATCGACAGTCCTATTTTCGGCCGATTTTCAGCATGCGTCCTGCTGATACTCAGCCTGCTAAGCCCCGGTTTACTCGCGCAGTCATCAGAATTCCCTCCTGTTACTGATGCAATGCTGCAGAATCCTGCCGATGGCGATTGGCTAATGTGGCGTCGCACCCTGGATAGCTGGGGCTATAGTCCGCTTGATGAAATTGATCGGGACAATGTTGGCGACTTGCGCCTGGTGTGGACGCGGGATTTGGCGACAGGCACTGGCGAAATCACACCTCTGGCCTACAATGGCATGTTGTTTGTTCCCCAGGCTAACGATGTTATCGAAGCGCTTGATGCAGAAAGCGGCGATTTTATTTGGGAATACAGGCGTGACATTCCAGAAGATTTGTATGAAATGGTTGGAGGCAATGCCCGTAATAACCGCAACATCGCCATCTACGAAGACAAGATTATTAATACCTCCGATGATAATTATATCTTTGCCTTAAACGCTTTAACGGGTGAAGAAGTCTGGGAAACAGAAATACTGGATTACCAGGTTAACTCGGCAACTCACAGTTCCGGTCCAATTATCGCTGATGGACTGGCAATCTCCGGACGCAGCTGTCGACCTTGGGGCGGCCCCGATGCCTGCATTATCGCCGCTCATAACGCCAGCACCGGTGAGGAAGTATGGCGTCGGCGACTGATTCCCGCTCCCGGCGAGCCGGGTGACGAAACCTGGGGCGATGTTGCCTTTGAAGATCGTCACCACGTCGGTTCCTGGATGGTACCCAGCTATGATCCTGAACTGGGATTAATCATCTTGGGTACCTCGGTGACTTCTCCGGCACCAAAGTTTTATCTTGGTGGGACCAACCTTGCTCACCTCTATCATAATTCCACTTTAGCCCTGGAAGTTGAGACGGGCAACATACGCTGGTACTACCAGCACATGAACGATCACTGGGATCTGGATCACCCCTTTGAACGCTTACTGGTTGAAACAGAGGTAACGCCTGATCCCGATGAAGTAACCTGGATTAATCCCAACCTGCAACCAGGTGAAACACGAAAAGTAATTACCGGTATTCCCGGCAAGACGGGAATTGTTTATACCCTCGATCGCGCAACCGGAGAATTCTTGTGGGCGACTCCCACAATCGAGCAAAATGTTGTGATCGATATCGATGGTGCAACTGGAGAGGTGACTGAGAATCCTGAAATCATTTTTCGCGAAGCTGAACAAATAGTCTTTGTTTGCCCAACCTGGTTAGGAGGAAAAGATTGGGAAGCGGGTGCTTACAGTCCTTTGACCAACACCATGTATTACCCCTTGCGTAATACCTGCGCAAACATGCTGGCCACAGGAAATTTTGAAAGCGAAACGGCCCGCGCCCTGACTGAAGGCGGACAGGGCGGTTTGGAAATATACCAACTGGCAGCGCGACATCAGTTGACACCTGGCACAAGCAATCTGGGCACAGTGCGAGCTGTTTCTGCAGAAACAGGTCGAACTGAATGGTTATTCGAAACCAGGGCAGGCACTATGTCTCTGGTTGCAACTGGTGGCGGATTGATTTTTGGAGGTGATGCCAATGGCCGCTTCCGCGCCTTTGACCATGAAACCGGGGAAGTGTTGTGGGAAATTAACCTGGGTTCTTCCGTGAGCGGTTATCCAATTACTTTCTCGGTAAATGGCAAGCAATACGTCGCAGTAAATACTGGTGGCGGACAACCGAACCTGACACCTGAATTGCGGCCCAGTCGTGGAACCAACCTGTACGTGTTTGCCCTGCCGGATTAAGGTTTTCACGCAAAGTTTAATTTTTAAAGAGAGTCCCTGCTCTCGCTAACATTGAGATCAGTAAAGAGGTTTTCTCATGCAGCGTTTAGCTATCGCACTTTTAGTTTTATTCAGCTTTTCTACAACTCCATCTATCCTGGCACAAAGTACAGACTTCCCAGATATTCCATTTGAAAAATTTGTCCTGGACAACGGACTGACCTTGATTGTTCATGAGGATCGTAAGGCACCCATTGTTTCTGTAAACATCTGGTATCACGTTGGCTCGAAGAATGAGCCTGCAGGCAAATCTGGTTTCGCCCATTTATTCGAGCATTTAATGTTTAATGGCTCAGAAAACTTCAATGATGATTACTTCCAGGTTCTGGAGAGAGTAGGCGCAACTGACCTCAATGGAACAACTAACCTGGATCGCACCAATTATTTCCAAAACGTACCCAGGAATGCACTGGATCAAGTGTTATGGATGGAATCGGATCGAATGGGGCATTTGCTGGGCGCAGTCGACCAGGCAAAACTGGATGAGCAGCGCGGAGTAGTGCAAAACGAAAAGCGCCAGGGCGAAAATCAGCCTTACGGTAAAGTATTTACGGCAATACTTGAATCTGTATTCCCTTATGGTCACCCTTATGCCCATTCTGTGATTGGCTCAATGGAAGATCTGAATGCCGCGTCATTGGAGGACGTACAGGAATGGTTTCAAACCTATTATGGGCCGAATAATGCGGTGGTGGTAATTGCGGGCGACATCACATCAGAAGAAGCCCTGGCAAAAACTGAACAATACTTTGGTGATATTCCCCCATCTCCGCCTATCGCCAAACATGCTGAGTGGATTGCAAAACGCACCGGCGAACAAAGACAGATCATGCAGGATCGCGTTCCCCAGGCACGTATCTATAAAGTCTGGAATATTCCCCATTCACTAGCGACGGATACAAACTTGCTCGATCTGTTCGCAAGTATTCTTGCCGACGGCAAAAATTCTCGACTCTACAACCGTCTTGTTTACCGGGACCAGATTGCAACCGATGTTGCTGCGTTTATCCAGGCCGGTGAAATTGCCAGCATGTTCATCATCCAGGCAACCGCTAATCCAGCAGATAATCTTGAAGCAGTAGAGGCAGCTATCGATGAAGAGATGCAACAGCTGCTGACTCAGGGTCCGGCACAAGAAGAATTAGACAGAGTTCAGACCCAGGTGCGTGCGCGATTTATTCGTGGTATTGAGCGCATCGGCGGATTTGGTGGTAAATCTGATGCCCTGGCACGAAGTGAAGTCTATGGTGGCAGTCCTGACGCTTACAGAAAATCCCTGGCGGATCAACAAAATGCCAGTGTTGAAGGTATCCGCGAAGCTGCGAACCGGTGGTTAACTGACGGGGTTTATGTGCTAGAGGTGGAACCATTTCCCCGATACGCGGCTACCGGTGAAGGTGTGGATCGCTCACGACTACCGGACCTTGAAACGCCACCCGATGTGTCTTTTCCGGAAATTCAGCGAGCCCGCTTATCGAATGGGCTCAACATAGTTCTGGCCGAGCGTAATGCCATTCCTACTGTTGGCATTCAGTTAATGGTCAATGCCGGCTACGCAGCTGACCAGCTGGCATCACCAGGTACCGCATCGCTGGCCATGAATATGCTGGATGAAGGGACTGAATCCCTCTCCTCTCTCGAAATCAGTGAGGCACTGGAAACGCTGGGTGCAGTGCTAACCACTGGCTCTAATCTCGATACTTCCACTGTAACCCTTAATGCATTGACAGAAAATCTCGAGCCATCGCTGGCGCTTTTCGCCGATGTCATTCTCAACCCTTCGTTTCCGCAAGTTGAGTTAGAGAGGTTAAAACAGGAACAACTGGCTCGCATTCAAAGGGAGCAAACTACGCCTATACAAATGGCGCAACGAGTTTTTCCGAAGCTAATCTATGGTGCTGATCATGCCTATGGCCAGGGCTTAACTGGCAGCGGCACTCTGGACTCAGTGCGTAACCTGGAACGCAGCGATCTTATGGATTTTGTGCGCGCCTGGTTTAAACCCAATAATGCCACGCTTATCGTGGTGGGAAATACTGATCTCGATACCCTGGTACCGATGCTGGAAGAACAATTTGCAGATTGGTCCCCGGGTGATGTGCCAGAAAAAAATGTTTCTGATGTAGCCCACCAACAGGAATCGAAAATCTTTCTCATTGATCGTCCTGATTCGCTGCAATCGGTGATCTATGCTGGTCATATTGCACCAGCCGTCGAGGACGAAAGCGAAATTGCCATCGGCACGATGAATAACATTCTCGGCGGTTCCTTTACTTCGCGCATTAATATGAACCTCAGGGAAGATAAAGGCTGGTCTTATGGGTCACGGACCATAATGATCCCAACCAACAGCCAGCGTCCTTTTTTCGTACAGGCGCCGGTGCAAACTGATCGCACCGCCGATTCAATGCAGGAAGTGATTAATGAACTGCGGGGATTTATTGACGATAGTCCTCCTACCAGAGAAGAAGTACAGAAGGCCCAGGATTCACAATCATTGCGCCTGGCTGGTCGCTGGGAAACTAATAACTCGGTATCTGGATCCTTGCGAGAGATTGTTCGCTTCGGCTATGAAGATGACTATTTTGATCGCTATGCTGATCGAGTTCGTTCTTTAAATATCGAAGATGTGGCTGAAGCCGCTCGCGGCGTTGTCAGACCTGAGAACATGGTCTGGTTAGTGGTGGGTGATCGCAGTCGCGTCGAAGCAGAAATAAAAGAACTGGGAATCGCCGACATCGAGATACTGGACGCAGACGGCAACCCCACTGATTAAAATTTTTGTAATGGGCGGAAATCGAGAAGCACTTTAGTTTCTCAAATTCTCAAACTCCCGCTGTAACTCTGGAGACAGGGGATAGATATCGCGAAAGCGGTACTCCCTGTCCTCCAGCAGTTGGAGTTGGAATTCTTCGCGATCAGCTACCAGGTCTGCATATTCGAGGACCGTCTCAACCATCGATGGTGGAAAGAAGAAAACACCACCATCATCACCGACTACTACGTCTCCTGGCAGTACGGTAACCCCACCAATTCTTACCGGTGCATTGTACTCGACACCTAACCAGGAAGTGGTGTGGGGATCAGTAAATTTATGCAGTATCGGGAAATTGCTAAAGCGTTCATCTCTGAGACCCGTATAGTCCCGCATGCCACCATCGACGATAACACCAGCAGCTCCACGCAGTTGTATTCCCGTCGCACCCATATCCCCAAAAAGGTTATGACCGTCGCTGCCACCTAATTCTGCTACCACCACATCACCCGGTTTTGCCTCTTCAGCTGCCCGGGCATAGTAACGACGATCCCAGTTCCCTTCCGCTGCCAGCGCCAGCGCCGCCTCTGTTAAATCAGGCCGTGGCGGGAGAAAGCGCATTGTCAGTGCGCGGCCAACGAGGCGCTGGCCTGGCTGGGTGTTTTCAAAGCCGGTAGCATAATTCAATCGGTAGTCACCAAGGGCACTGAATATTACTTCAAGGGGAACATCTTTTAGCCTGTCCAGTTGTGCAGCGCTTACTTCAGTGCGGGAAGGCTCCAAAATATCCATGACTGCCGAGTAGGAAGTGCGATTAGTTCTGAAACCTTCCGGCACCGGCACATCAGGTGCAAAATTCTGATCGTAAGCTTCCTGTGCGAGCAATGAGAAAGTTGAACCTGACAGGCAAATGATCAAAGCAAGTATTCGAATGCGCATCAGCAATCCTCCTTAAAGAATCAATGCTGCAAGAGTATCAAACAGCTGGATTTGAATTGGAACAGTAATTGTTTGGCTAAGTCGGGGAAATGCCGGTAGTTTCCTATTCCAACAGAAGATTAAATTCTCTGCATACTGCTAACTTGCTGACAACAGTTCGCATTATGACTTTAATTCTAATGGCTATTTGCGCAACGCAAGGGATAGTAATAATCAGCATCACATGGATAATCAGGAGGAGATATTTGGTTTAATTCGAGACTAACGATCAGCCCGTTGACGGTCTGGCATTTCCAGATCTACGGTAAATGAAACCGGAATGCTTTGCGGTAGGAAACAAATTGCATCATCGCAGGCCTGGTACTCGAGAGTCCCTGTCAGGGTTAGCGCATCAAGATTGCGCATTATTTCTTCAGTTTCCGCTTCGCCATCCATGACGATTTCCTGCAGCAGCGTGAAAGGTTCCTGGTAAACGGGAACATGCTCATCTAACGGCTCGAAGTAATAAATTTCTGAATCGGGATACTCCACGGGCTCGATTCGCGCTATGTCCGGCTTATCCAGGTTGAAACCGATTACCCGATATCCTTTTTCCTCAGCACCCGGCGCATAGACGTGCATGTTTGGACCCGGCACCACATCCAGGGCAAGCGAGAAACGGGTGCCAACTGTAACCGACGTGTTTGAAGGATAGGCAGTAAATTTCAGATGTGCTGTTTCACCTTCCACTGCAGCTATGGGTGAGAGGCCAACACCAAGTTTCAGCATCACATTAGTGGTGGTATTGCGTTCCCTGTAAAACTCTTCGAAAAATCTGGATGTCACCACACCCTGACTGTTTATCATAAAAGTTCCAGGATAAGGCGTACCCACAATCATAGGATTGGCCCCCCATACTGAAACGTATTTGGCTACATCAGCTTGTACCGAAGGGTCATCAGCATTCTCACCGATGCCTTCCTCAGCTACGGTATTCAAAATACCAAAATCAGTGATGGCGGCAGAATCTTCGTCGGCCAGCAATGGATAAGTTATGCCACGGCGTTCGGCGAAATCTGCAAGCACTGCTTCCGAATCGTAGCTAATGGCAGCAATACCGATGCCCTGGGCTTCCAGTTCCTCGAGTTGGTCCTGCAACTCCACGAGCTGCGCTTTACAGTAGGGTCACCAGTCCGCCGAGCGGTGGAACAATAACATGGCTCCATTAGGCCCCATTATGGAGTCCAATGTATGGGTATTCCCGAATTGGTCTGAAAGCTCAAAATCCGGAACCTGCTCACCGACCTGCGGGCCAAGTTCGGCAACCACGATGGCTTCCCGCTCAGCAGCGACACCCAGGCTGGAACAGAGTAAGAGGCACAGGAATATAAAGGCTTTTGGAATTATTATTCTCATTGCCAGGGATGCTACCACTTGTTGCCGTAATGGTACAGAAATTGGGCCAGGAAGCTGATATATCAGTGACTTGTGCTTAAATTTGCGGTCTTAGGCGTAGACATTTAAGGGATGGATACTTATGCTTAGCCATCAAATTCCGTAGTTTTTCGATAACAGGCTGTGCGCAAACCCAGCGGAGAGCAGATAATAATGAAAATCCTAATCCCCGGAAAATTCTTCTCTTTATTTTCTTTATTAACCCTTGGCGCTGCATTTATCTCGTCGGCAAGTGCTAATGAGAGAGCGATAACTTATACAGAAGATATTGCTGCAATCCTCTTCGATAAGTGCTCAAGCTGTCATAACCCTGATGGCATTGGGCCGATGTCACTTTTGAGCTATGAACAAGTCAGGCCCTGGGCACCACTGATCAGTTACAAAGTTGAACAACGGGAAATGCCCCCCTGGCATTTGGATCTGACTGTCGGTATCCAGGATTACAAGAATGATGTTTCTCTCAGCGATGAGCAAATTACCAAGGTAGTTAGCTGGGTCGCTAATGGCGCACCTCAGGGCGATCCTGCTTTAATGCCACCGCAACCGGATTTACCAAATGCTGGCGAATGGCAACTGTCTTCACTGTTGGGTGAACCGGACTTTGTTGTTAAATCTCCGCCCTACACTGTTACAGCAAATGCCCAGGACCAGTGGTGGGTGCGCAATACAACATTCGAAGGTCTGATCGACAAGCCGCGCTATGTTCGCGCGACAGAATTGAAAGGCTCCTATCCACTTGGCGTAAAGGTTCTGCATCATGGCCACGCCCAGTTAACGTCATTCGACGAAGATGGCAATCGTGCCTCTGGCCCAGTCGGTAGACAGGGAGTTGGTAAAGGTGGCGATATGTTCCCTGATGGCACCGGTATGCTGATCTATCCAAACGGGAGCATAAACTGGAATCTACATTATTTTCCGATCAACGAAGTTGTGCATAATGAGCAGGCAGAAGCTGCCGTCTGGTTGTACCCGGAAGATTACGAACCGGAATTTCAAACCCGTGGTGAACAATTCTTTGCAGCGGATTCAGGCCCGGGTGGATTATGGGCAAATGATTTGATCCTGCCTCCCGATTCAATCAAGTCTCTGCAAGGAGTAAGAGTATTAAGACGACCTGCATTGATTACCAGCTTCCGTCCGCATATGCATATGCGGGGCAAGGCGCAATCTTTGGAGGCAGTCTATCCCGATGGTCGGCGGGAAATGTTGGCGAGAGTCGATAAGTACGATCACTCTTGGCAGATTAATTACGAATTCGCTGATGATGCGGCACCTTTATTACCTGCGGGCACCATGCTGATGATTACTTCAACCTGGGATAACACTGCCGACAATCCCCATAACCCGGATCATCGGCAATGGGTCGTGTTTGGACAGCGCGGTGTGGATGAAATGTCTCACCTCTGGTTAGGCATTACCTACTTAAACGACGACCAGTTCGAACGCTTAAAAGCAGAACGTAACACCAGGCTTACGGCAGCCAGCGGCGAATAGCAGAAGGTAGTCTTAAAATGCGCAGAACGGTTGCTATTTCACTGTTCTCCTTCCTGGCGATATGCGCTTTGAATGTTAATGCGCAATCGCCTTTTATTTCCGGACCCTTAATCGAAGCCCCGTTGCGCCCGCAAGGCCAAAATGTTATTCCACTGTTTGATGGCTGGTTTCCGAATGAAGATGGCAGCTTCACAC
This sequence comes from Gammaproteobacteria bacterium, assembly GCA_028818225.1. GTDB lineage: Bacteria > Pseudomonadota > Gammaproteobacteria > Pseudomonadales > Pseudohongiellaceae > UBA9145. The sequence continues at coordinate 30,464 of JAPPOG010000031.1, forward strand.
TGTGTTTCGGTTACTACAATTTAAATACCCAAGAGATCATCGATGTGCCTTTGGGTGAGAAAAACTTCATTACCCCTGCCGTATATGATGGCGGTCAACCGACCCACTTTGATGTGCCTCCTGACCCGGAATTAACCCGTGAATTTCGCCGCTACTGGTGCGTGTTCTCGGTAATCGTGCCCGCCGACTTTGGTATGCAGGATGTGACCTGGAATATCGAAACCCAGGGGCAAATGTTGTCGGTACCGGGCACTCTCATCCCTTCCTATGTATTGGATGAAGCAGCGACTTCGGGTCGCGAGACTTCCGCTCCCTATCTAAGTCTTAACGATAATCCTCCAAACTTTCGTGGTCGTCGCGGTTTATTCGAAGGGCCTCGTCAGGCTCGAGTTGGTGAACCTGCTAATCTTATCGCCAGGCTCCGTCACAGCGATCCTGGCACCTGGATAAACTGGACGCTTCATCAAGGGCCTGATGCAGTCGAATTTGCGACGCCCGAGGCCCGCCTCGATACCGCAGAAGGAGTTTTCGAAACCACCGCTACCTTTACCGAACCCGGAACCTATGTGCTACGGATTCAGGTAATTAATGACACTGAGCGGCAAAGAGAGCCCACCTATGGGTTCGAGTTCTACTGCTGTTGGACCAATGGCTATCTGACCTTCGAGGTTACAGAGTAAATATCGGTTCGCTTTAATTTTCTGCCCTGACACCCTTAGTATCCAGCAATACTATGCGGCCTTGTTGGGCATCGAATATTCACTTCAACCTGGTATATTTTATTGGCATAAATTGTGTGTTTTGGGACGTGACCGACTCCCAGAGGAATGCGGGCGCCGAGACAGCGAGTAAGTATGCATGGCGTGCCGCTTAAGTAAACACAATAGACCTGTCGCCTTCAGGTTTCTCAGGGTCAATTGATCAAGCTGCCCGGGATTGGGAGAGTCCGCTTAAATTTGCAATAACAGTGTTTGGTTAGCTGCCTTACCTATCTTCCGGGCAATCTTCTGGGTCCCAAGTTGCTGTGTTATTCTAGTTGTTCCTCTGACGTGACGGAGAATACTAATGAGAATCAAATTCGTCGCAGTACTGTGCAGTCTGACTGGACTTGTTGTTTGGGGCAGCGTATTTGCACAATTAGAAGGCAGCTATGACAAACGCACCCCCTGGGGTGATCCCGATATTTCCGGCATGTGGTCTTATGCCAGCCTCACTCCACTGCAGCGCCCTCAGCGCCTTGGAGACAAGGAATTCTATACTCCTGAGGAAGCGGCAGAGATTTATGCCAATACCCAGAGGGAAGTCGAAGACCGTCCTGGAGATGTAGGCAGCTACAACTATCAATGGTTCGATCGCGGTGAAGTGTCGGCGGACTTCAGAACCTCGCTGATAGTCGATCCACCTAATGGTCGCTTGCCCATGACCGAGGCGGCAATCGCCAGGCAACGTGATCAGGCTGAATATCGCCAGGAACATCCAGCGGATTCCTGGCTAGACAGAACCAATTGGGATCGCTGTATTACCTACCATGGCGTACCACCGGTTTCTTCCGGCTATAACAATTCTTACCATATAACCCAGAATGAAAACTTTGTCGCCATTCACGTAGAAATGATACATGATGTGCGCATTATTCCAATCGATGGGCGCCCTCAACTACATGACAATATTCGTCAATGGAATGGCGACTCCAGAGGACACTGGGAAGGCGATACATTAGTCGTTCGCACAGCAAACTTTAGTGACAAGACTCAACACCGATTTCCGTCTTCTCGAAACACTGTTGCTATCGAAAGATTCCGTCGTGTGAGCGAAGACATGATTGATTATTCTTTCACAATAGAAGATCCTGATGTCTATACACAAGCCTGGACCGCGGTAAGGCCTCTGCCACGTTTACCCGATTACAAACAATATGAATACGCCTGTCATGAAGGCAACTATGCCATGACTTATATTCTCAGGGGAGCGCGGGCAGAAGAAGCCAGGGCAGCTGAAGGTACAACATCGGAAAACTAATTTAAACAATACGGAAAGAAGTATTAAAAATGAAAATTGGAAAAATAGTTCTACAGGTAATCGGCATTCTTGTCTTAATCCCGTCGGTTGCCATGGCTACACTACGTTTTGAAAATCGCAATGCTGATGGACCTTCAATACTTTTTCCTGGTGGGGAAATGACCAGTGGTGAGTTGTATACCGGGCCAGAACCTGACTGGCGCTTTCTCGACGATATCGAAACCGTTGAGCTGCAACTAAACGATCCCATGGCATCCCGCCTGATTTACGTACTGCAGGCTGAAGGTCGTTTGTTTATTATTTCCGGCTATATGACTACTTTTCTTGGCAGACTCTGGAAAGAGTGGGCTTTCGAAGCTGATCGCGGCAACAATCAGGGTGTACTGCGGGTAAACGGAGTGCGATATCCGCGTACACTGGTCAGGATCGAGGAAGGTGACATACTGGACGGAGTCTCAGCCAACTTAATTATGAAATATGGTGGCGCCCCACAACCCACCCCTGAGATGATCGCTGGAACGCGAGCTGGTATCGAATCAGGAAATTCATGGGTATTCGAATTGGTTCCGCGCGAGCTGTAAACAGGAGTTCGTAATGACTGCCAAAAATTATTCAATCTTATGTATCACTGTCGCAGCAGTTACTGCAGCAATAATTATTTTTGTCCCTGGCCTTGCTGAATCAATCGAGCAAAGCCTTTTACAATTCCTGGCAGCAAATGCCCGCGCCTGATTATTAGTGAATCATGAATAACAAAAAATACTTAATACTTTGTTTAGCTCTTGCAGTAATAACTGTCATTGGCATTCTTTTTATTCCAGGTTTTTCAGACACTATCGAAACCGGATTACTAGTTTTTCTGATGGTTAACGCGCGGGCTTAATCACAATTGAAAAACTTAATTACAATCATAGTACTTCTAGTAACAGCCTCCTCTGTCGGGCAGCAAGCAGGTGCGCCTGCTGCAATCTATAAACCTGGCCCTGAAATAATTGCGGAGCTGGATGAAGCGGCACGCAACTCTTCTTCTGCCGCTGGTGTATCGGTAACAATCTCACCAGGCATTACCGTTCGACGACGCTTGAGTGGTGTGGCGCAATACGCGGTACTGCACCCTTACAGTGTGGAGATTTATCGAATACTGGAAGGCAGCGGTACCCTGGTGACCGGAGGACTATTAATTCCTCCATTGGCAGAACCCACCGGCAATGATGATCTCATGCGCACATTAAATGGCGTGGAAGGTGGCCTGGCCCGGGAAGTAAAAGAAGGTGACATCCTGGTTCTGCAGCCCGGCACCCCCCATTGGTTCAGTAGCATCGACGGCGATTCCATTACTTATATGGAATCAAGAGTGCGAATAACAACAGCTCCCGTGCGCTATCAATAATAATTCTCAGGCTTCTACTCTTGCTAATGAATAACAGCCTATCCCTGCATAAGTGCAGGAAGGATGTCTTGCGGGAGAATTAACTATTGATCAGCCAATCACTGACTATTTTTTAAAATTTCAACTGGATACAAAAAAACGAATACAAAGAAATTCTGCAAAATTAGTCAGGCAAACCAAACACCCACAATGAAGCTCCACTGGGAGGATTTATTATCCCGGTAGTGCGTTCCATGCCATTAGCAAAATAGCTCCCGGCGTTAGTTGCAACAGCCACGTATTGTTTTCCATCTACACGATAGGTAATGGGATAAGAAGTTGGTGAATTATCAAGGCGCTGTTCCCACAGAACATCGCCGTTGTCCTGATCCACCGCCTGGAACAGACGATCAATGGTGCCACGGAATAACAACCCTGTGTCTGTTGTAAGGTGGCCACTTGCAGGTGGGCCAAACTGTCGGGTAGTCCACATAACTTCCCTGGTGCTCAGGTCCACCGCTTTAACCAATCCCCAAAGACCTTCCTGCTCAGCATCCGGGTACTTCTGCCAGCGCCTCCCGGTCAGGTTATTGATGCAGGTGTCTTGCATTGGTATGTAAAGCATATTAGTTGCAGGATTATAAGAAGTTGTCTGCATGTTGCGTGCGCCCAGTGCGTCAGGGCACACTCCGTTCTTGGCCAGCCCCGGCGTTGGTTCTCCCGGTTGCAATACTGCTTCAGGAAACATGGTTTTGTCGCCGTTACGGGGATCAATTTCACTAAATACGTTCTGCATATCCATATCAATTGAAAACAGATACTCCCCGGTTGCTGCATCCATAGCTTCGAAGATGGCTGCCTTGCCACCGGTAACAACAGCCTTGCGCATTACCCCGTTAACCGGCAGTTCCATAATCTGTCGCTCGAAAGCCCAGTCCAGATCCAGTAGATCGTTTCGAACATGCTGGAAATGCCAGACCAGTTCGCCGGTATCGGCATCCAGTGCAATGGTGGAATTGGTATACAGGGCATCGGACGTGGTACCGGGCACATTCCTGAATTCACGCATGGTGACAGTGTCATAAGTTGGGGCAGGCCCAAAGTACACTAGGTTCGTTTCAGGATCATAGCTACCCGGCGTCCATACCGAACCTCCAGTCCGTTCTTCCAGACTCAATCCATTCCAGCTATTACCATAGGGTTCATCGGGTCGTGCAATAGTGTAGAAACGCCAGGCCTCTCGCCGCTCGTTCAAATCGATAGCTACGATAAAATTGCCACCCGCCACCGCCATTTGTCCCACCAGGCCGAATATCGCCTTGTCATTGACGATCATTGGTGCAGATTTGAAGCGATGATCAACTTCGCCATAGGTTTCGATGGCATGTTCCCAGACCAGTCTTCCACTTTTTGCATCAATGGCTATTAGCTTGAGATCAGAAGTTGCAACTATGATCTGGTCTTCCCAGATGGCTACTCCCTTTTTTGATTCAGAATTAACATCTTCTGGAAGTTGATGTTGATAGGCCCAGAGTAAATCACCGGTGGTGGCATCGAGTGCCTGCACCACATCGCCGGTACTCAGGGTGAACATGACACCGTCATGAACGATTGGCGTCATCATGTTGGCGCCAGGCGGAAGGGACCAGGTCCACTCGACTCTCAGGTTATCAACGTTGGCTTTGTTGATATCGCTTAACGGACTATGCCCCAGGTTGGAATGAGTGCGGCGCCACACTAGCCAATCATCGGCAGGTGGATTCATCAACATATCGTTGGAAACAGGCGTTAACTCATCAAGGCGGCTCAATGGAAATACCGGACCATTAGTACTGTAACTGGGCAAACGTGGCGCGAAGCGCTGATCTACCAATTCCTGCGCCGGAATTACAAAATTAGCGAGCGTCGCAAGATCAGCAGAGACCGGGGTCGCACCAACCTCGATTCCGTTACGACTGAATAAATAAGCAAGAACATTTGCTGTTTCTTCTTCCGACAATCCGATTTCATTAGGCGGCATGCGCAATACATTGAGGGCCAAATTATCTGCGCTACTATCGCCGAATCTCCGACTGAATAAATTCCCGCTTAGACTTGGCGCTAATTCGAAGCCCTCAAGGTTATAGCCATGACAGGATGCACAGCGCTGCTCATAGGTTTGCTGCCCTGCTTCCGCCTGGGCTTCGGTGTAGGAAACATTTTCTTGCGCAAGCAGCGTCGCATGAACAAGCACTGTACCGGCACCAGCAATAATTGTTTTCGCTAATTTGCTATTGGTTTTACTCATAACTGTTGACTGTTTTTTTTAATCACAAAATATAACGGGGTAGAGATTGCAACCAATTTCTACCCCACCACTATGCGAAAAGATTGGATTACTTTTCGGTTAAGCAATGATTTGAGGAATAGGCTTCCCGCTGATATCTGACAACCGATAATCTCGACCACTGTATCGGTATGTCAACTTTTCGTGATCGAGTCCCAATAAATGCAAAACAGTTGCATGCATATCGTGGGCTGAAATTGGTTGCTCCAGAGCTTTATAACCCCATTCATCGGAGGCGCCAATCTGCTGACCGCCCTGAATACCGGCACCAACCATCAACATCGTCTGTGTGCCTGGATTATGGTCACGCCCAATACCGCGCTGAGAAATTGGCATGCGCCCGAACTCACCATGCCATATGATCAGGGTGTCTTCCAGTAATCCCCGGGCTTTCAAGTCCTGAATCAATCCTGCAATTGGCTTGTCGGATTCTTTAGCATGGAGCGTATGATTCTCCACCAGGTTGGAGTGAGCGTCCCAGGTGTCAGTGTTTTGAACGCCGACGCCTCCCATGAATAACTGCACAAAGCGAACACCGCGTTCTACCAAACGGCGAGCCATTAAACACTGCTTGCCAAAAGGCTCGGTAATCGCCTCATCGATACCGTATAGTTTCTTCGTCGCATCCGACTCTGAACGAATATCTATAGCTTCCGGTGCACAGCCTTGCATGCGATAAGCAAGTTCGTAGGAAGAAATACGCGCAGCAAGCTCAGAATTGCCAGGGTATTTTTCCATGTCCATCTGGTTTAGTTTGGCTAGTACTTCAAGACGGGACTGTTGTTGTTCAATCGTTAATCCTTCCGGCGCTTCCAGGTCCACGATTGGATCACCAGATGATCGGAATAAAGTACCCTGATAGGTTGCCGGCATAAAACCGGAACCCCAATCCGCAGGGCCACCTAAAGGACCGCCGCGGTAATCGGTCATCACGACAAATGCTGGCAAGCTGGAGCTCTCTGAACCCAGGCCATAAGTCACCCAGCAACCCACGCTGGGAAAGCCTACACGAATCTGACCAGTTTGCATTTCGTAAGTAGACTGAATGTGATCATTAGACCTTCCATATAGCGATTTAATGAAAGCAATGTCATCGACTTGTTTCGCCAGGTGTGGAAACAATTCCGAAACCCACATGCCGCTCTCACCATGCTGTTTAAATTCAAACGGGCTGGGCATGAGCGGTCCCGGCATCCCCTGCCTCACAGCAAACTTTTCACCAATTAAATCTTCCAGGGGAACACCGGCATATTTTGTTAATGCTGGCTTGTAATCAAAAGTATCGACCTGACTTGGGCCACCACTCATAAACAAAGAAATAACATGTTTGGCTCGGGGTGCGAAATGGGGAGGCTTGGGTTCGAATGCACCAGGGAAAGTTGCGGAGCATTGTTCAACGCCCAGTGCTGCATTCTGGGCAAACGCCTTATCGTCATTGAGCAAGGAAGCAAGAGCCAGGCCGGCAATACCACCACCGGACTGCATAAGAAAATCACGACGAGACCATATTTTTTTCTTCGGCTTGTCAGTCATCTTTGTTATCTCCTATATAGGAATTCACTCAGATTGAATACGACATGAGTAAGATCATCCAGTGAGCCAAGTTCAACGAGTTGGCGTCCGACTTCTGCTTCTTCTGTTGTAGGTGGTCGGGTCAGCGCGGTGCGATAGACCGTTTCCACCTGCTGATCAATATCATAAGGTACAGTTTCTGCAACACGATCGGCAAAAAGTTCTGCCTGGCCGATAACGAACGGATTATTCATCAGGGTTAATGCCTGCGGTGCAACCGTCGAAGTGTTGCGAGTATTGATGGTCTGGTTCTGATCGGGCAAATCAAAGGTTTCAAAGAAAGGGAAACTCAATGTGCGACGACGATAAACATAGAGACTGCGTCGCCACACTTCCGGACCGTCCACCTGGTTATCCCAGCGTCCAAACAACACCGCAGTGTCTAAAATCTCCTGAGGGATGTAGGGGAATATTGGCTGGCCACCAACCGTTAAATCGATGCCACCACTGGTTGCCATCATCACATCGCGAATTGCTTCGGCTTCCAGTCGCTGCGGGCGATATTTCCACAGTAAATGATTCTCCAGATCCACTAGTGAATTCTCATCACTCTCGTAAGCAGAGGCCATTTTATAAGCCTCTGAGGTCATAATGAGACGATGAAGTTCTTTCGTGCTCCAACCCTGCTCCATGAATTCAACCGCTAACCAGTCGAGCAACTGCTGGTTAGTAGGACGTTCTCCCACAACTCCAAAATTATCCAGACTGGCAACAATGCCGCGCCCAAAATGGTGATGCCAGACTCTGTTTACCCAAACTCGGGCAGTAAGCGGGTTTTCTTCCGATGTAATCCAATTTGCCAGTGCCAAACGGCGACCGGAAGTTCGTCCGTTGTCACGGGGAAGGACTGTAGGCGGATTACCAAACTTGGCAACTGTAAGGAAGTCCGGCGTCATCTCTGGCCCTTCACTAAACGGATCACCCCTGATCAAAAAGGGAGCAGGTGGCACTTCATATGAGCCCTCGCCATCATGGAGAAAACTGCCTGGCACATCCATCTGTATTCGACATTCGGGACAACCCAAAACATTATCACCAGCCCGGTCCGGCGTATAACGATAATCACCGTCAGTTACCACTTCGATCATTGGTGGCTGTTCCGGTCGCTGTGCTTCCACTTCTTCGATCAGCCTGCGCAAAGCTTCTCGCTGGGCTTTGGCTTCATCAGACATAGCGGCATCCACCTGGTCCCGTGGCACACCCAGAGTAAGCACCTGCGCGGCCAGTAATTTTTGACCATCGCTGCGCTCCTCTTCCGGGACCAGAACTGCCTCAAGAATGTCAGCTGGAAACTCATTGCGAATGCGTTCAATCTTTAATTCAGTTAGATAGGGTTGTTCAATTGCGCGAATCTGTTCACGAAATAAAGAGACGCGATCATCCAGCTCAGCAGTAGTGGCCAAATATTCCAATGCCTGTTCGTCCGGCAACATGGGCCAATCGGTTTCTACATAACCAAATATGGAAGCCGTAAAGCTGTAATAATCTTTTTGTAGAATAGGATCGAACTTATGGTCGTGGCAGCGTGCACATTGAATTGTCATTCCCAATACACCGCGACCCACCGTGGCGATTACATCATCGAGGTAATCCCAACGCCGCTCCGGGTTATCTTTTTCCCTAAAGTTTACCCTTGGCCCGGCCCTCAAGAATCCTGTTGCGATGCGAGACTCGTGGGTTGTTTCATCGAGTTCATCACCGGCCAGTTGCTCGGTAATAAACTGGTCATAGGGCTTGTCTGAATTGAAGGCGTTAACCACATAGTCCCGGTAGCGCCAGGCATTTTCTCTATCAACATCCTGCTCATAGCCATCGGAATCAGCATACCGTGCCACATCCAGCCAGTGACGCCCCCAGCGCTCTCCGTAATGGGGAGAAGCTAATAACTTGTCAATAAGTTTTTCCCAAGCGTCCGGTGCAGAGTCATTTAAAAATTCCTCCGTTTCTGCAACTGTCGGCGGCAATCCGATGATGTCGAGATAAGCACGACGCAAAAGGGTTAATTGGTCAGCTCGGGGTGCAACACTAACCCCCTCTTCCTGTCTTCGCTGTTCGAGAAAAGCATCGATGGGATGATCAAATGCAGCAAGTTGCGGAACCGCAGCTTTTTCCGGTAACTGGAATGCCCAGTAATCCCGAGCGGAAGCGGGCACATCGGTGGCAAAGGCAGAGAAATTATTGCCAGCCACTGTGGTTACTGGAGCAGCATCCCAGACGGCACCATTATTAATCCAGGTACGAAATTTCTCGATTTCGACTTCTGTCAAAGGCACACCGAGGGGCATTTGGGGGCCTTCCATACCGGCCAGCTGGCGGAATAGCTGACTGGCCTCGGCATCACCAGGGACAATTGCTGGCCCACGATTACCACCTGCCAATGCAGCATCTCGGGTACTTAAATCGAGCCCGGAACTCTGGATCGCTTCGCCATGGCAATTCCAGCAGGTGCGCTCCATGATGGGGCGGATTTCATGGGAGAAATATTCGGCGTCAGACTGCGCGTTAGCGTTTACAGACACAAAACCGGCAACCACCAATGCGGCGGACAGCAGCACTCGGTTTGATACTCGCTTTCTCCAAAGCATGGTGGGCATCTTCACCTCGCCTAAATCCAGTTTCTTCAGGATTTTCTTATACTTTTTGCTCTAGTAAACGATACCGGGAGAGGCCTTTTTTAGCAAGAAAAACGGGGCTTTCCGAGCAGCTATCTCTTTGTTTTTCGTGTGAGTTTTTGTAACAGGCAGACTAGAGTCAAAGGCCATCTCCTGGCAGGATTCAGGCAAGCAAGGCCATCTGCAAAACCCGCGCGACATGCAGGGCTTTTCGACCCGTTCCGTGCTCGATCTGACCGCGACAACTGGTGCCGTCGGCCACTACTAAGGCATCATCTTCTGCCTCATCGATTGCCGGGAACAGAGTGAGGGAACCCATTTCCATCGACGCAGCATAATGTTCTTTTTCGTATCCGAATGAACCTGCCATACCACAGCAACTGGAATCGATGGTTTTAACTTCCAGCCCAGGAATCAGGCCAAGAATCCTCTCTACCGGAGACAAAATGGCAAAGGCTTTCTGGTGGCAATGGCCATGGAGCAAAGCCCGCTTATTTGGTAGCGCCTGTAATTTAAGATCTAAACGACCTGCATCCATTTCATTGACCAGAAATTCCTCCAGCATAAAGCTATTTGCTGCCAATGCTTTACTTTCCTCACCAGGAAACAAGACAAGATATTCATCCCGCAAAGTAAGCAGACAGGAAGGTTCCAAACCAACGACCGGCACACCTCTTTCCACAAAAGGCCTGAGTGCCTCCATTGTGCGGCGCACCTCCTTTTTCGCTTCATCCACCAAACCGTTACTGAGGAATGTTCGGCCACAGCAGAGCGACCTGCCACCATCAATGGGGCGAGGGCAATGCACGTGATATCCGGCAGCGCGCAACACATCCAGTGCTGCATTGGCATTTTCAGTTTCAAAGCAGCCATTGAAAGTATCTACCAGGAGCACTACTTCCTTTTCGCTCTCGGCTACTACTGCGTCTTCAACATAGTGTTTGAAATGATCGCTGCGCCATTTTGGTAAGCGACGCTCACTGGATAAACCAAACATCCACTCTGACAGTTTAGCCAGGCCGGGCATCTGATCTCGAAGATTGAGAACAAAAGCTATGGCTTTTAGCTTCGACGCATAACGGGGCAAATAGGCAAAGAGCTTTTCTCTTATGCGAATTCCATTGCGCCGATGGTAATGATCCAGGAATTCGATCTTCATTCGGGCCATATCGATTCCCGTTGGACACTCCCGCTTACAACCCTTGCAACTTATACAGAGATCCATGGTGTTATACATTGCATCTGAACCAAATGCGTCCTGACCCAACTGACCAGTGATGGCCAATCGCAGAGTATTTGCCCGACCCCGAGTTGAATGGGTTTCATTATTACTAATACGATAGGAAGGGCACATAGTTCCCACATGGGCTTTTCTGCAGGCACCATTGTTATTGCACATCTCAATGGCACGGTTAAAACCATCCCACTCCGACCAGTCCAGTTTGGTATCCAGCTTGATAGGTTCATAGCCCGGCGCAAAACGCATGATGTTGCGATCATCCATCTTATGTGGATTAACAATCTTGCCGGGATTAAATAGATTGGATGGATCGAATGCCTGTTTGACTTCTTCGAAGTTTTTCACCATACGTTTGCCAAACATCGGCTCATGAAATTCAGAACGGGAAATGCCATCACCATGTTCGCCGGAATGTGAGCCTTTATATTCCCTCACCATCTCCAGACATTCTTCAACGATCGCGCGCATCTTGGTCGCGCCTGACGCTTCCTTCATATTCAATACTGGCCGCACATGCAAAGTTCCCACCGAAGCATGGGCGTAAAAGGTGCCTGTTGTCCCGTTTTTTTCAAATATTTCGGTGAGCCGCCGAGTGTATTCCGCCAGATCTTTTAGGTCGACCGCGCAGTCTTCTATAAAGGAAACAGGTTTTCCATCACCCTTCATAGACATCATGATATTCAGACCTTGCTTGCGAACTTCCCAGATTGCCGGTTGAAACTCATTATCGGTCGCTTCTACGACTGCGTTTGGAAAGCCCAGGTCCCCCATTAACTCAACGAGTTTAGCCAGGCTTGCCAATTGCTCTTCCCTGTCCTCTCCCGCGAATTCAACCAGCAGCAGTGCATCAGGCTCTCCCTGCACAAAGCGATTAACTGTGGGCGCAAACATGGGTATGGCGCGCGCCAGGTCGATCATGGTGCGATCCACTAATTCAACGGCAGCGGGATCAAGCTCAACGATATGCTGGGTGCTCTCCATGGCCGCATAGAAAGTCGGGAAATGACAGACGCCCAGTACCTTGTTTGGAGGAATCGGCTGTAATTGAAGATGAATTTTTTGAAAGAAACCAAGGGTTCCTTCAGAGCCCACCAGGAGACGTCCCAGGTTGGGTTGGTCTTTAATTAATTCGTCAATATTGTAACCACCAACCCGTCGTAACAGCTTGGGAAAGCGCGCAACAATCTCCTCCGCCTCTCTTTTGCCCAGAGAAAGCAATTGCTGTAACAGCTCATCAGAAACGTTCCCATTTGTGGCATCACCGTTTAATTTTTTAAAATGTGCCTTGCTGCCATCAGCGAGCAAAGCTTCGACAGATAAAACATTGTGAACCATGTTGCCATAACGGATGGAACGGGCACCGCAACTGTTATTGCCTGTCATACCACCAAGGGTGGCTCGATTTGCGGTGGAAACATCCACCGGATAAAACAATCCCGATGGCTTTAGATGTCTGTTCAGATTATCCAGAACCAGGCCTGGTTGAACACAGGCAGTCTTATTTTCAGCATCCACTTCCAGCACTTTATTTAGATGACGAGTGGTATCCAGCAATAAGGCTTCACCAATAGCCTGGCCGTTCTGGGATGTGCCGCTACCCCGTGGCAGTACCGGCACTCCTTCTTCTTTTGCAATTTTTACCGCAGCCTCTACGTCTTCGTCGCTTCTGGGCACGACTACGCCGATCGGCATTAATTGATAAATGGACGCGTCAGTGCTGTAACGGCCACGGTTAAAATCATCGAATAGAACCTCGCCCTGTATTTCCTGGCGGAGTCGGCGGACTAATGTGCTGTTGTTATTCTTGTCGCTCATTGCTCAATAAATAAATGATTGGGGAGGGATTTATATCATACTAAGGGCAATTGAATTAGAGGTAGAGCTCTATTACTCTAATCTGCCCTCTAACAATAATAAAATCAGGAGGTCCCGTGTCCCCATTTCAATCTAAAGCACGGCTGGCTCTACTCACACTCTTGTTACCAGGCTTAATCGCCGCACAAGAATTCGATCATGGCTATATCGATCCTGCGCCAATACTGGCGGCCGCTTCCGCTGCCATAGGCGAAGAAAGGCTCTCCTGTATTTCTATTGCCGGCAGTGCCTATACCGGCATGGTGGGGCAACAATACATTAATGCCTATGAAGTCGACTGGCCCCGCGGCGAGCCATTGAGAAACTATACCCGGGTAATCGATTTCGATAACGTGCGCATGCTCGAAACCTTTGATCGTGAACCCGGCAATAATCCTGCCTCCTGGAAGTATGGCCTGGGCTGGTATGGGGGCACTCCAATCCAACAGGAAGAACGTCAGATCTTTTCCCTTAATGGTCAGTATGCCTGGCATCAGGACGGCGCCAATGGAATCCCTGTTGCCGCCCGCCCGCTGGACGCGGAACGCTGGCAATTGGATATGTGGCTTACTCCCCATGGTTTTCTCAAGGCAGCGCGCTTACCTGGCGCAAATCCTGTAGCAACCTGGCGTTGGGAACTCGGAGAAATGGGTCGTGATGGTGCGACAGTCGATCCGGAAAGAGTCAGCATCGTCTCCATTACGATAATGGGTAAGTATCGAGTCGATGCCACCATCAATTCCGAAAACCTGTTGCAGCGCATTCATACCTGGGTTCCGGACTCAGTGATTGGTGATACCAATTACGAACATGAATTTTCCAATGCCGATTACATTGATCTCGGTGATGGCATTCGATTTCCAACAGTTTGGCATCATCACACCGGATGGGATGACAACTACCAGGCTCAGAGTATTAATGCCGGTCATAATGCCTTCGGGGGTCGTCAGGCAGATATTATTGCCAATGAATGTCCTGGCGAAGTGCCAATTCCAAACAGTGTGCGTGCCGCAGATTTTTCCGAAAACGTTGTTGTTGAAGCCCTGGCGGATGGCATCTATTTATTCGGTGGAGGATCGCACAACAGTGTGGTAGTGGAATTCGATGACTATATCGCCGTGGTAGAAGCCCCTTTATATGAATCACGCAATCTTGCAGTAATCGATGAAATCGCAGAGCGAATTCCTGACAAGCCAATTCGATTTGTCGTAAACACCCATCAGCATCATGATCATGTGGGCGGCCTTAGGACCTATATGCATATTGGCGCCACTATTATCACTCACTGGAAAAATTATGATTTCTACACCAATGATGTGCTGAATTATGCGCAACGAACTCTCGACCCTGACATGGTAAGTCTGTGGCCGCCAACTGAACTGGCCGAGGGCTATCAATATGAAACTGTTCGCGAGAACTACGTGTTAACCGATGGAGACCGGATTATGCAAATGTCCTATGTTCATCCTTCTCCTCATGTTGAGGGGATGCTGGTTGCTTACTTGCCTGCAGAAAAAATCTTGGTTGAGGCAGATCTTTTCGATGCTATTTCAAACGACTTACCTGCAGAACCCAGCCCCGGGAATCGAACTCTTTACAACCATGTGCAACGGCTGGGACTGGATGTTGAAACTATTGTGCCAATTCATGGTCAACCAACAGCCTGGACTGACTTTGCCGACTTATTTGATTAACAAATTAAAAAGCAAGAATTATGCGCAGTAACTTAATTGTTGGTTTTGGCCTTGCATGTTTTGTCTCAGCTGGCCATGGGCAAAACTATAAACCTCGTCTGACAGAATTTGGCATACCGGATATTCAGGGTGTCTGGAATTTTTCTACCTATGCGCCCTTCGAGCGACCCGAACGCTTGGGAGAGCAGGAGTTTTTTAGTCGAGAAGAACTGCAGGCTGCTGCGCAACGTCGAGCCGCTTCTGCCGAGGACCGCGAGCAGAGAGAAACCGAGGCGGCACGACGTGCATTGGAATCCACTTCTACCTCAGTGGCGTCAGTAAATTTTTTCTGGATGGAGATGGACGGACTTACGGAAAATAAGCGAACCTCGGTCATCATTCACCCGAGTAATGGTCGCATTCCCCCAGTTAGAGATGGAGTTATTATTCAGCGCAGTGATCCGAATGGCGTGCGCGAGCTTCCGGGCGAGCGCCCGGTAAAGTTCACCCATGGTGGAATCAGCAGTAACGGCCCGGAGGACAGGGGATTATCAGAGCGTTGCCTGGTTTTTAATTCCGGACCTCCTCTCTTTAGTGAACCTTATAACAATAACCTGCAGATCATCCAGAATCGTGACCACGTTGTACTCTTAACGGAGATGGGCTTCGATGCACGTATCGTACCGCTGCAACAGAAATTTCAACTTGATAACGAAATTACTCTCTGGTCAGGTGATTCCAGCGGTTACTTCAATGGCAACACGTTGGTAGTAGAAACGCGAAACTTTACTGCGAAAGTCGGGAGTCTTAGTTTACGGGGTGCGGCTTATGGAAATGCCGAAGCGAGGCTGCTAATTGAAAAATTTATTCCAACCAGTGCAACCACAATGGACTATGAATGGACAATCGAAGACTCAATCACATTTACCGACAGAATTGTCGGTATCATGCCCATGACCAGAACCGACGACAAACTTTATGAATATGCCTGCCATGCCGGCAACTATGCTATTGGCAACATATTGAAAGGGGCTAGAGCTGTCGAAGCAGGTTTTTAGCTACTTTAACCTGTGCCAGGTTAGTGTTCCGGTAGTTCGACCATCATTATCACGCAAGGACAACTTGAGGATGTCATCGCCTTCAAATTCGAAGTAGCGAACATTATCCCCACCGACCCATTGCGGAACCATGGGTGAACCCTGTACATGGTGTATTACCACGCCGCGATCGAGGTCCCAGCTAACGGGACCCCAATAGGCGAAACCCTGCATTAAACGCTCGCTGGATTCCCTTTGTCGTTCGGGTAAATCCTTGGGCATTCCGAGACCGGCCATATTGCCAAAGCGGTCATAACTGAGACGACCGATATAGCCCATTTCCCTGGCATCGCCGTTTACGGGAAATGTGTAATAGCTGGCTAATTCCCAGTCGCCAATAAATTTTTGTTTGACGGCTTCGACATCAGCAGCCCCGAAGGCCGCTGACGCGAAGAAAAGAAGCGATAGGCAATGCGTTTTTATTTTCATATTCTGCCTTTTATTAGAATCATTAATTAATAACCAACAGCCGCACCATCGCCACGGCGAGAATCAGATGCCCCCTCGAATAGTCCCTCTTCCCTATTGAAATAAACACCCATGGCCGCACCCTGAGTGCCTCGCTCGCGGATAGTATGTCCTTTAGATTCATACAGACGAATCGTATCCGGTGAAAATGCTTCAGATTCAAAACTGGTGAAATCCGGTAACCATTGATGGTGGATTCGCCCTGCTTCGATGGCTTCAGCGATATTAAAACCATGATCGATAATATTCAGAATGGTCTGCATGGTGGTGTTGATAATTGTTTTACCGCCAGGACTACCAGTCGCAAAAAGTGGCCTGCCATTCTGAGCAACAATTGTTGGAGTCATGGAAGATAAAGGGCGCTTCTCTGCAGCAACCAGGTTAGGTGCCGTGCCAATATTCCCGCTTATATCTGTGAGACCTGGCACGGCATTAAAATCTCCCAATTCATTATTCAGAAGATAACCACCGCCCTCAGCAACAATGGCTGAGCCATAGCCAAATTCGAGAGTATAGGTCACGCTCACCATGTTGCCATCTTTATCGACTACAGAGAAATGGGTGGTTTCTTCACTTTCATAAGCCTGGGCAAACTCAGAGGGAGAACTCTCAGATTTCTTATCCATGTCGATCGAAGTTCTAAGGCCAGAGGCATAGTCCTTATCCATTAACCGATCCAGAGGCATGGACTCATTGAAGTCAGGATCCCCTAGATGTTCGGCACGGTCAGCATAAGCCCGACGCATCGCTTCGGTAAGCACATGAAGGTAGTCTGCGGAATTATGACCGAGCCCAGCAAGGTCGTAGCCTTCCAGAATGTTTAACATCTGGACCAAGGCGACACCGCCGGAGCTGGGTGGCGGCATGCTGATAATTTCGTAACCGCGATAAGTGCCTCGAATTGGTTCTCTCTCTACCGCCTCATAGCGCTCTAAATCCTCAGCGGTAATCAGGCCGCCATTAGCAGCCATAAAGTCCGCCAGGCGCCTCGCGTTTTCGCCTTTATAAAATCCATCTTTTCCATTGTTCTGAATTAGTTCTAGGGTCTTGGCCAGGTCTGGTTGCACCCAGATGTCATCCAACTCATATAAAGAACCGTCGGCGCGGAAAAATTTCCTTGCCGAAGAGGGATACTGGCGGAATCGATTTGCACTTCTGGCGAAACCCGTTTGCAGGGCATAGGTAATTGGAATGCCGTCTCGAGCTAATGCTACCGCAGGGGCGACCAGCTCCTCCCAGGGAAGCGAACCCAGTTCCTGGTGGGCCTTATAGAGTCCGGCGACAGTTCCGGGAACACCGATAGCCAACATTCCAATATGGTTGGAATTATTCACCACCTGGCCATCCAGGCCGAGATACATCCTCTCAGCAGCCGCCAGTGGCGCCTTCTCACGAAAATCAAAGGTAGTAGCGTGCCCATCATCGCCGTGATAAACCATGAATCCACCACCACCAATGTTGCCTGCTGAAGGCCAGGTGACTGCAAGGGCAAAGGCTGTGGCAACGGCCGCGTCTACCGCATTACCACCTTGCTTCAAAACTTCGACTCCTGCCTCTGAAGCAAGTCGGGACGCACTGCTTACCATGCCATTTTTAGCACGGGTTGGTGTGCGCCCACCTTCCGAGAAGGAAGTCGAGATCAAGGCAAAACCAAGAACCAGAACCAGGGCTTGTGTTGATTTAAGTAACAACCGGCTGACAACTTTGCTACGACTCATCATAAAACTCACTGCTTTAAATTGGGTTAGGTGAACTCACAAACAGCCCATTCCACTGGTGCAATTAATGAACTCAACATCAATTACCAGGCAACACTGACAAGTATTACCCTGCGTACCTGAATGTTATTCCAGCCAGTACTAGCTTAGCAAATCGCGAAAACCCCTATTTCAGCGACTTTCAGCAGAATTAGCGCCAGCAATAAAACATTTCACAATCTGTGAGACTGTGACAAATCGATAGAATCTGCCACCAACCCTGAACACTATGCTGTTTTTAACAGGGATGAAATGCTAAGTTCACTGTCTTACGAGTGCGGATTATCTATCCGTAAAATAATGATTATTGCATCCTGGCAGATTTACCAATGATTAAGCTCAACCAAGTTTCCAAGCTATTTACTGGGCTTGCCTTCCTCGGCCTGCTCACCGCCTGTGGCGAGAATGAGAATTCCATACCTGCCGATACTGCATCCGGTGTCGTTGAAAGCGAAGACGAACTAATTGAAAGAGCACGGGGAATACATGATCGCGTCATTACCCTGGACACTCACGCTGACATAAGTACGTCCAACTTTACGGCGACCGTGAATTACACGCAGGATATCGATACTCAGGTCAATCTTCCCAAAATGGAAGCCGGAGGCCTTGATGTTGCCTGGTTTATTGTCTACACAGGACAGGGATCTCTGGATGATGAAGGCTATGCTGCGGCCTACGCCAATGCCATTGACAAATTTGATGCCATTCATCGCCTGGCTGAAGAGATTGCACCCGATCAAATCGAACTGGCTTACACTTCCGATGATGTTCGCCGGATTGCTGCCGCTGGAAAGAAAGTTGCGATGATCGGAATCGAGAATGCCTATCCCGTAGGACTGGATCTTGCTCGCATCGAAGAATTCTATAACCGCGGTGGACGCTATATGTCGCTGGCCCATAATGGCCATAGCCAGTTTTCCGATTCACAAACAGGCGAGCCAACCAATGACTATTTACATGGTGGCCTGAGTGAGATGGGTAGACAGGCAATCGCGGAAATGAATCGTCTCGGAATTATGGTGGATGTTTCACACCCTTCCAAAGATTCCATTTTGCAAAGTATTGAACTGAGCAGGGCGCCGGTAATTGCCTCTCATTCTTCTGCTCGAGCATTAACGAACCATACCCGCAATCTAGATGATGAGATGCTAATTGCAATCAGGGATAACAACGGGGTTGCGCAAGCAACGGCGTTTCACAGCTACGTAAACGAAGCACGAAGAAGCTTTCTTGCCGAAGGTCGGCAGCGACTCGAAGCGGAGATTGCGGAATCACTGGATTTTGAAATCCTGTCAGCCGCAGAAATTGAACAATTATCCGTTGTTGATCGCGCCACATACGAAACTAATCTGGCAGAACTTGATGCACAGTTATTTCCACGCTTACGCTCCGAAGTAAACGCCATGGCGCCGGCTGCAACAGTGTCTGACTTCATTGACCATATCGATTATATGGGCGAACTAATTGGGCTCGATCATGTAGGTATCAGTTCTGACTTCGACGGAGGCGGTGGTATCGAAGGCTGGAACGACGCTTCGGAAACTTTCAACGTCACCCTGGAACTGGTAAGGCGAGGATATTCGGAAGAAGAAATAGCCCAACTCTGGAGTGGCAACTTGTTAAGAGTTCTAGATGACGTACAGAGAATTGCGGCAGAAATTCAAGCTGAGGCCTAAAATGAAAAGTAACATTAAGACACTATTAAGTTTAGCAACAGCAGGAATCATCGGTTCTGCAAACTTCGCCGATCATCATGATGAGGTTGCAGGTGGATCTTTCATCATTCCTAAGGCAGAAGTAGAAGAGACTTTATTGCAGGGACTGGCAAATCTTGCGGAAGGCAGGACAGTAAGTGACATTGTTGTTCGTCATATAGACGTCGGCGAAGAATATATGGGTGTATCCGTGGTCCAGCGCAGCAAGGTTGAGCCGAGAGCTATTGAAACAGGAATCGCTCATGTTGATCTCGACGAGATTTATTACATCATGGCCGGTGAAGGCACTATGGTTACCGGAGGTAAATTTGTCGATCCGACGGAGACTAACAGCAACCTGCTTGGCCCCATGCTGAGAGGAGAAATAAGAGAGGGAGTGCTGCAGAAAGTTGAAGTCGGCGACATCGCAATCATCCCCAAGGGCATGCCCCATGGCTGGCATGAGATTACCACTGATGCCATCAGCTATATCATTTTTCGCGGCGACCCAAATGAAGTGATGCAGATAAAAAATAGCGCAGAGTAATCGTGAGAAATTCTGGTATTGGCCGAATCTCCCGAGCTACTAAAAATGCACCGTTACCTTCTGCCGATAATTGGGGGTGGGATTATATATTGTGTATTTAGTTCATTTACAGCACATAATGTTGTGGTTGGGCTCCAGGTTACATTCATTAATAATTAAATCTCTGTCCCCTACTACTTGCACTCGTGGCAAGTTTACTGACCATATAAAGCCCGCTATGTCAGCGATAACCCAAGAATCGCCACAAATTTACTGATTTTTGTTAGCTCGCTCACATAATTCCTTGCATAATGGGACCTCATGGGAACTGCATCACAGTATAGTTGCAGGGAGACCTTAGAGTACAAATCCTATGAGCTGAGTTACTTCGCTCTATCCAGGCAAAGCGGAGCAAATAGAAGAACTCAAAATAATAATCGAAAGTCGATCCTTTAGGGTTTAAAGCATGTGGGCACTATCTGTAAAAACTAACGATTCCATTGGAGAGTTCCTAAAGATATTTACGGCATAATTCGCCTGTTTCACGCTGGCGTTTTCCATGCCCTATGGATTTACGACCGCATTTGCGCAAGAGCAGGGAGAAATCGCTGGTCGCGTAATCATCACCACCGGTGATGTTGGCGCCGTCGGCCCTGATGGTCAGTCGCGGCCACTTAGCAGGCGCGACCAGGTTTTTGTTGGTGACAGAATTATCACAGCAGCGAATGCGACTACCCAGATTCGCATGGTTGACTCCGCAATAATCGCCCTGAAGGAATCTACCGAATTCGCAATTGTCGCCTTTGAGTATGAAGAAGCACCTGCAACTGACGAATCACGCATGGAATTAATTTCCGGTGGATTCAGAACCATCACAGGCGCTATAGGAGAACAAAATCGCGATAACTATGAAGTAGACGTTTCCCAGTTTGCTACAATAGGTATCAGGGGAACTGATTATGAAGTCGTAATTACTCCCGTTGGGGAAGTTGTTACTGGTGTCTATGACGGTGGTACCACGATAGAAAATAATGCCGGTTCACTTGATCTTGGTGTCGGGGCAGATTTCGATTTCGCCCGTGTTGAAGATGCCGATACGCCTCCTGAAGGTCTATTAGAACAACCTGCCGAACTAGGTGTCACTCCTGAACCATTAGCTGACAACAGCGATGACGATGATGAAGGCGATGACGGTGATGATGGAGGTGACGACGGCGGCGATGGTACAGACGGAACTGACGACTCACCAGGCAACTCTGGAAACGGCAACGGCGGTGGCGGTAATAATAATCAGGGTCAAGGCCAGGGTAATAGCTCTGAAGAAGAGGAAAGCGAAGAAGATGATTCCGAAGAATCGGACGATAACTCTCCTGGCAATTCTGGTAACGGTGGCGGCAACGGCACTAGCGGAAACAGCGGTCAGGCTAACAACCTGAGCGCACTGTCTAAATCTGTTGATTCCCACAACATTAGCTGGGGCGCCTGGGACAAGCCAGTCGATCACAACTGGGTTGTTGTTCAGGAAATCGAAGACGAGCTAGTCAGGGTTTCTACGAGTGATTACTTCGCCGACGTCAATCCAACTGATATCGCCAACATGCGAGGTAACCACAGCTATCGTACCGGACTTGCATCTTCTTTTATCGGCGGAGGCTCAGCAGGTGATGTTCATACTCTGCTAGCTGGCATGGATGTGAACTTCGATACCGGTGGCATCAGTAATGGTAGCTTACAGGTAGGGGTGGCAGATCAGGCCTGGTCAGTGGCTTTCGATGGCGCCATCAATAGCGGTACAGTCGACCTGAATGCTATTGGTGGACAATTAATTGATGTCACTGGCGTAATCAGCAATCAAATCGATGCCAACCTGGGAGGTGTGTTTACCGGACCCGGAGCTGAAGCCTTTGTTGGTGGTTTCGATCTGATCGACCAACTGGACCAATTCAATAACGTGAATGGACTCTTCACTATCGAGAGATAGCAAGAAGGAAGAGTCCACTCTCCTGAAGCAAATTCTTTCGGGAGCTAACGCACCGGCCTCGCATGAGCAGATCCTCTGAAGATTGCATTCATCATGATGACATTTAGCCCGTCGAGGTAAGCTCGTACGGTTGGATCCTGGGTGAAGGCAATGACCTCCCCTGCTCCATGAGATTCCTGAATCACAAAAGGTTTGTAAGCTAGCTGCCTGCGATTTTCATCCCAGATATAACCACTTGCCAGCAATTCATCCGGCCCCTGGAAACGGACTACGTTAACACCATCGTTGATGCGAATTGGCGAATACACGTCGGTGCCTCGAATGAGCACATTGAGTACCGGTGCCACGCCAGCGCTTAGCCAGTGTTCCGGGTGAACATCCGCGCGCACAATAACACCAGCAACATTATCTGGATCATCGTCCAATGCGGTAATGGAATCTTGCCATTCCCCTAATTCAGTGAGGTAACGGCCTTCCACCGTAGTCTCTTCATCATCTTCTTCCGGTTCATCGACTTCTACTACGGCACGCTCACGCCGCACGGAAAGCAGGTCTACATCCGGGTCGGTAAGAAACCTGGTGGCATTGCCCAGAGCGATTAACACACCCCCCTGGTTTACCCAGTTACGGATATTCTCAATTCCCCCATTGCCCAGAGCAGACTCATAACTTCCCTGAGATAGTGGAAGAATTAATACCTGGTAGCGATTAAGATTGGCACTGCGCAAGCGATCGACTCGAATAGGTGTTACCGGAAAGTCAAACTGTCGCTCGATAACGAACTTTGTGTTTCCAGCGCTATAGGAAGCAGTTGGCTCGTCCCAGGCCATAGCAACTCTGGGCATATTAAAGCGAACCACATTGGCGCTGCCAAAACTGGGACCATCCGTCACCCAGCTATCATTAACCGCAACCACATTGGCCCCGGTATTTGCAGCGAGCTCAGTCACAACCTCAAACAGATCATCGGGGTTATCTGCAACATCCAGGATTAAGGTGCCCGCTGGATATTCATTTCCCACATTGGTAAAGGCCATATCGTTACTCTTGACATTGAGGCCTCTGCGCAGGGCATGGCTTAAAAACCTGACCGCCGTAGCCTCACCCCAGGGAACGATGTAAGCGACGCTGGCACGCCCACCGCTAACAACACCCGGTTGTACAAGCTCTGTTCCCACAAGTTCGAAATCGCCAGCTGGTGGCCGATTACAGGTATTTGCTTCGATGTTAAACATAAGTGGCAATGACCAGGCAGTCACATCATAAATTTCATCAGGCAAGTTCTCTGAGCGACGACGTTCCTGTTCCGCGAGAAAGCTTTCTTCCAGAGGTACGTCCACATCAAGCAAAGTACGGATAAATCGCTTGGCGGGTTGATCCGTACGAATCACATAGGAACCCGCTTCATAGTCTTCACCGCAGGCCTCAAAAGCATTTAATGCCCTGTTAACCTGAACATCCTGACGACTTAATAAGCCTGCCAGCTTGTTCGCCGCCGCCTGATCATTCTGAGTCGGAATGATATAGGCGCGAATATCTTCTTCCTGACCTTCTTCAATGGCACTTACCCTGTAGTTATAAAAATCAGTCAGGAATTTCTCTCGATTTTCCTGCACAGTTTCTGCTGTGCCCAATGAAGTCACGAAATGATTTCTCACAGTGTAAGCGTAAGTGACAACATTGCCGTCATACTGACGAAATACCAGGCCTCGAGTTGAAGCCTGTTCATAGGTCATGGCGATACTGCCAAAATAGGAAGGCCAGCTCGCGCCATAACCGGGATAGAAAGCATCGTAAACTTCACGTGTAAAGTAGTCGATACCAAATTCATCAAACCAGCGGGCATTAGTTCTGCCAAAAAGTTGCAGGCTTGCTCTTTGATCTTCTGCCAGATGAGGATTATAGGGAATAGCTTCTGGCGCAAAAAAATAAGTGCCATCTGACCCCATCTCATGAGCATCGATATAAGCAACAGGATAAAACTCCAGCATTGCTGCGGTGCGACCAATGGTTTCCGGTTGGGTTTGAATAAACCAATCTCGATTCATATCGAATAGATAGTGATTGGTGCGACCTCCAGGCCAGGGCTCATCATGCTCAGCAGAAATGCGATCAGAATCGGGAATCAGTCCTTCCGCGGTTTCAAAATGATGAATGAATCGGTCACGCCCATCAGGATTTTGCATAGGATCGATTACAACTACCGTGTCCTGCATGATTTCTGCCACGCGGCTGTCTCCCCGCGACGCCAGTAAATGGTATGCAGTTAGCATGGCTGCATCGGTAGATGAAATTTCATTACCGTGAACGCCATAAGATAACCAGGTAATGGCGGGCTGGTCGTCGATAATAACTGCTGCTGCGGCCTCATCCGTTTCATTCGGGTCTGCCAATCGCTGCATACCTGCTTTAATTGCATCCAAATTGCTGATGTTTTCTGGCGAGGAAAGTACCGCGTAGATGAGTTCGCGGTTTTGCCAGCTGCGTGCGTATTCTGTGATTGTCATTCGATCCGGGGCGGCGGCAGCCAAAGCTTCGAAATAGCGAATTGCATCACCATGCCAGGTAATGCGTTCCCCCGGCTCATAGCCAAGCACATCCGCAACCGTGGGAATAGCCGGATCGTAGTCTGGGTTAGGCCAGAACTCGAAGTCGCCTTGAGCAAGAGCAGTGGTTGCGAATTGCAGCGCGCCAAGCGCGGTAAAAAGTGTCGTTA